>JANMGT010000068.1:0-68799 GCA_031374725.1 Lysobacteraceae bacterium
ACACGCCTGGAACGAGCGTGCGCGCAGGCTGATCATGCATCACGACCGATTGTCCGCCGTGTCGGAAGCCTGGGTGTGGCTCACTGAAGCCAGAATGCTGCTTCGACGGCTGACAACCTAATTTTGTAAACACCCTCTAAGAAAGCGATCATCGCTTCAATCGCATGGCGCGCATGCCGTTTGAACACCATGATGTGAAGACATGCATGCGCGCCGATGTTCAGTCGGCCTGATGTTCAGTGGGCCTGATGTTCAGCGGGCATGCTGTTCAGCGGCATGCTGTTGTTGCAGATGCTGGCTCAGGCGCGATGGTAAGGATGATTCGCAAGCAGGGCCGCGGCGCGATACAACTGTTCCGCCAACAGCAGACGCACCAGCATATGCGGCAACGTCAGCGGCCCGAGCGACCAGCGCTCGTCGGCGCGCGCCAACACCTCGGGCGCATGGCCTTCCGGCCCGCCGATCAAAAACGCGAGATCGCGGCCTCCGCCGCGCCACTGTTCGAGGCGCTGGGCAAGCGCTTCAGAACTGTGCATCTTGCCGCGGCCATCCAGCGCGACGATGTGGATGGATTTCGGCAACGCCGCCAGCACGCGCGCGCCCTCGTCGGCCGTCGCGCGCGCGGCGTCGCGGCCCTTGCCACGCAGGCCGGGTTCGATTTCGATGAGTTCCAGCGGCAGCCAAAACGACAGCCGCTTCTGGTATTCGGCGAAGCCTTGCGCCACCCAGGCGGGTGCGCGTTCTCCGACGGCGATCAGTCGCGATTTCATCGGCAGATGGTAGCCGCTCTGCTGCCCGCGTGATGTGCGCGCATCGCGCTGAGTTGCGGCATCGCGGATTTCGACATCGCGGATTTCGACATCGTGGATTTCGACACAGCGGATTTCGACACAGCAGATCAAGCAACTGCGGCTGCGGCTGAGCTGTACCATGCGCGAAGCGTGATCCACCCTCGCCACGAATACAGAGCAATGCCGATGCCCGATGAGCGCGTCACGACGATTTCAGCGCACGACACCAGCAGCGCAAGCGGGCGAGTCGCGCGGATCGGCGCATGGCTGGGGCCAGCGATTGCGCTGCTGATGCTGTGGCTGGGCGCGCCAGAGGGACTGAGCGCGGCGGGCTGGCAAACGCTGGCGCTGCTGGCGTGGATGGTGGTGTGGTGGGTCTGCGAGCCGGTGCCGATCGCGGCGACCTCGCTGCTGCCAATCGTTTGTTTACCACTGGCCGGTATCGCGAATGCGAAAGACGCCACCAGCGCGTACGCAGACCCGATCATCTTTCTGTTCGTGGGCGGCTTCATCATCGCCATCGCGATCGAACGCTGGCAATTGCATCAGCGCATCGCGCTGTCGATGATCGCGGCGGTCGGTACGCGGCCGATCGCGCTACTCGGCAGTTTTGCGCTGGCTTCATGCCTGCTGTCGATGTGGATCTCCAACACCGCGACCACGCTGATGCTGATGCCGACCGCGCTCGGCGTGGCGCATGCGGTCGCGCACGGCGAAACCGCGCGCGCGATGTCAGGGCCTGAACGCGCTGCGGCTGCGCAGGCGCCGCTTACCGCCGCGCTGGTGCTGATGGTGGCCTATGGCGCGTCGATCGGCGGCATCGGCACGCCGGTGGGCTCGCCGACGAATTTGATCGCGATGAGTTATCTGGAAAAAGAAGGCCTGGAACTGAGTTTCGCGCAGTGGATGATGATCGCGGTGCCGCTGATGGTGGCGATGCTGGCGGCGACCTGGTTAATCCTCGCGTGGCCCTTGCGCGGCCACGGCGAAAACCCTGAGGTTGCGCGCATTCTTGCCGAGCGCCGTCGCGCGCTGGGGCCGATGACGCGGCCGGAACGGCGCGTACTCGCGGTGTTCGTGTTAGTCGCGCTGGCGTGGATGTTCGCGCCGCTGCTGAAGAAGATCGAGGGCCTCAGTGGGCTCAACGACACCGCGATCGCCATCATCGGCGCATTGCTGCTATTCGCGCTGCCATCTGGCGATGCGCAGTCGCCGCGTGAACGCTTGCTCGACTGGGAAACCGCCGAGCGCATCCCCTGGGGCGTGGCCCTACTGTTCGGCGGCGGCTTGAGCGTGGCCGCCGCGATGGAAGCGCACGGCGTCAGCGTCTGGTTGGGCACCGCGATGTCGGGCATGAGCGACCTGCATCCGCTGGCGGTGCTGCTGATCCTGGCGGCACTGACTGTGTTCGCCTCGGAATTCATGTCCAATGTGGCGACCCTAGCCGCATTTCTGCCGGTGATCGGCGCGATCTCGCTCGCAACCGGATTGCCGCCGCTGGTGTTGGCCTTTAACGCATCGATGGCCGCGAGTCTGGCCTTCATGATGCCCGCAGGCACCGCGCCGAACGCGATCGCCTACGGCACCGGCGCGGTACGCATCCAACACATGATTCGGGTCGGCATATGGCTCAACTTGATCAGCATCGTGTCGATCACGGCGGTCAGCGAATGGCTGGCGCCGATGGTCCTGCATTAAGTAAGAGCCTGTTCAAAGTGCTTTCAATGCGAACACCCGGCAGCAATTGCGCTCGATCGCAAGTTCGATGCGATTTCAATGCGATTTCAATGCGATTCCAACGCGATTTCAAATCAAATGGCCCGCTCCACCGGCTCGCTCACCCGCACCGCAGTGCCGTAGCACAGCACTTCGGTGATACCGGCCATCACTTCGGTCGCGTCGTAACGCACACCGATGATGGCGTTAGCGCCCAGTCTGTCCGCTTCGCGGCACATCTGGTCGAACGCGTCGCGACGCGCCTGTTCGCAGAGTTCGCGAAACAGACTGATATCGCCGCCGAACAGCGATTGGATACCGGCGAAAAAATTACCGACAACCGAGCGCGAGCGCACGGTCAACCCGCGCACGATGCCGAGATTCTTCAGCACAGTCTGGCCGGGCAGTTCGAACGCAGTGGTGACGTACTGGCGCTGCATATCGCGATTCCTGAGTCTTGCTATGCGTCCGCATCCGGCGGCTGATCGCCCACCGTCCACAGCCGCTCCAGCGCGTAGTACTCGCGCACCCGGGGCAGCATGACGTGGACGACGATGTCGCCCAGATCGGCGAGCACCCATTCGGCTTCGCGCTCGCCTTCGACACCCAGCGGCATGATGCCGAGATCTTTGATCATCCGCACCACTTCGTCGGCGATCGACTTGACGTGGCGGGTCGATGTGCCGGAGGCGATGACGATGTAGTCGCAGACGCTGGTTTTGCCGCGGACATCGATTTCGACGACATCCTTGGCTTTGAGGTTTTCGACCGCAGCGTGGACCTGTTTGAGCATGGCCTGGGCGGACGGCGGCGGGGTGGGCATCACGGTCTTGATGACGTGTGCATTACTAGAAGTGGACAAGTGCGGTCCTCGCATGGAATCGGTGGATTATAGCCCCGACGACGCGTTCGGCCGGATCGGGACCGCGGCGACGGCACCGTAGAGGCCGTGCTCGACGATGTAGTTCGCCACCGGCAGCGGCAGCATGTGGTGCCAGGTTTCGCCAGCGGCGATCCGGCGGCGGATTTGGGTTGCGGATTCAGCGTGCAGCGGCTGGCGCAGGCGCAGCAGCTTGCCGCCCGGGCTGTCGTGCAAGGCGGCGGGATCGAGGGTCCAGCGCCCGCCGACAAGACGCGCAGCCGCCGGCGGCAGATGTTCGTCCAACGCGCTGCCGGGGCGCTCGGCCACCGCCCAGTGCGCGCCGCGCAGCAGGGCTTCGGGTTCCTTCCAGCTCGCGAAATCATGCAGGCTGTCGGCGCCGATCAAAAACACCAGCGGCGCCTGGTCGCCGAACTTAGCGCGCAGCTCGTGCAGGGTGTCGATGGTGTAGCTGGGTGTGTCGCCGGACTTCGTGGCGCGATCGAGTTCGCGCCGATCCACGCGCAGGCCAAACTGGCCTTCGATGGCGAGATCGAGCATCGCCGCGCGCTGTTCGGCATTCGCGCCCGGGGCCGCGCGGTGCGGCGGGTCGGCGGCAGGCATCAGCCAAACGGTGCTGCTCAGAGCCTCGCGGGCCGCGCGCGCGATCGCGAGATGGCCGTTGTGCACCGGGTCGAAGGTGCCGCCGTAGAAGACGCGCAGGACCATGGGCCGTTCAGTACGCTGCGCGTTTGGTCAGGGGCGCGTTCGCCAGAAACATGCCGCCGCGCGCCTCGGCCACGGCGAGCAGCAAGCGTTCTAGCGCCAGCCACGCATCGGCGGGCTCTTCACCTATGCGCGGCCGGCCTTTGGCGATGCGATCGACCCTGCCGGCTTCGACGATGAACTTCTCCCAGCGCGCGGCGTCGTGACGCTGCAGGGCGCGGCGATAGACCGCTTGTTTGGCGTCCCACACTCGCTGCGCCTTGAACTCGGCGGCCATGTTGGCGCCCTTGGCCTGGGCCCGCGCCAAGAGTGCGGCGCGCTGCAACTCCATCACCACCATGCCCATCAGCGCCGGCACCGCCTCGCCTTCCGCGCGCAGGCCGTGCAGCATGCGCAGCGCCAGCGCGGACTGGCCGTTGAGGGTGGCGTCGAGCAAGCGGAAGACATCGAAACGCGCGGCATCGGCGACGTAGGACTCCATCATTTCCAGCGTGATCATTTCGCTTTCGGACATGGATGTCCGAACCGGCGATGGCCTAGCGCCATCGCCGGGAACACGCGCCCCGGCTTGGCCGGGGTCGTGTTCGCGCAGGTCGCGGCTGGAGGCCAGAGACGATGGCATGGGCTGCGCTGGCGCTGCACACAACAGCGCCAACTTATCAATCTCCTGCGCAGCGGCCAGCAAATTGCCCTCGATGCGTTCGACCAAGCGCTGCACCGCGTCGCGATCGGCGCGCAGACCACGGGTGCGCAAGCGGCGCTCGACCCAGTCGGGCAATTCGTGCGGTTTCATCGCCCAGGCGATGACGTGATGCCCGACCTGCGCGATCGCTTCGCTCCACTTGCCGCCGTGTTGGCGGCTCCAGTCGTTGCCGGTGATCAGCAGCACCACATCTGGCGGCGGTTGCGCGCAGAACTCAAGTATCGCCTCGCTGCCGTCCTTGCCGGGTTTGGCCGATGGCAGGCGCACTTCGATCAGGCGCCGCGACGCGAACAAACTCATCGCACTGACGCTCTGCGCGAGCAGATTCCAGTCGAAATCGCGGCCATCGGCGTCGAACACCTCGCGCTCGCCGATGCCATCGGCGCGGGCCTGCGCACGCACCGCATCGGCGGTTTCCAGCACGCGCAAGGTCTCGGGACCAGCGATCAAATAGACCGGGCGTAGCGGCTCGCTGCCAAGCTGCGCGATCAGACGTTCGGGGCTGAGTTCCACGGTGCCGGGTCTCTGTCCTCGGCCTAGGTCAGCTTCCCGCTGCCGGCGTGGTGGCGTGCAGCGCGACGTTGATCCGGCGTAGGATCGCAGCGGTCATGTCGCGGCGCATTTCGTTCAACAGCAGATCGCGTTCGCTGGTGTTGCCGATCGCATCGGACGCCGGCGCCACGTATTCGCGCGCCAGTTCCACCGCTTGCTGCGGCACCAGGAATTCGCCGTCGGGTTTGCGCAACCGAAACACCACCGCATAGCGCAGGCTGTACTCCTGCGCGCGGCCCTGGGTGTCCACCGAGATCGGCAGATCGGCCCATTTTTCCGAAAGGATTTCCAGCTTGGTCGCTTGGTCGATGGCATCGGCCGCCGCCGGCTGGGCGCCGCTGCGCTCAAGCGCACGGGCGATGGCATCGGCCAGCGGGCTGTAGGGGTCGGGCGCGACCACCGCCACTGGGCCGAGATCGGTCGGCAGTTTCGCGGCATTGCGCAATTGGAAGCCGCAGGCGCTGAGGGCAACGGCGAATAGGACAGCGAGGGCGATGCGGGGCGTCTTCATGGGCGAAGTCTGGGGGAGCGGGCCGGCGGGAGCAAGCGGAGGCAGGCGAAGACAGTCGGCAGCGGCCAGCGGTGGTGGCGGGCGCGAATGGTCACGCCGCCACGATATTGACGATCTTGCTGGGCACAACGATGACTTTCTTCACCGACATACCTTCCAAGAATTTAGCGACATTGGATTCGGCCAGCGCTGCGGCTTCGATGTCTTCGCGCGAGGTTTGCGCGCCGACCTCAATGGTGCCGCGTAACTTGCCGTTGATCTGCACCGCCAATGTCAGCGAATCGCGCACCAGCGCGGCCGGATCGGCCTGCGGGAACGGCAGGTCTTCGAGCAAGGTTTCGGGGTTGCCCAGCACCTGCCAGAGATGATGGCTGATGTGCGGCGTCACCGGATTGAGCAACAGCACCATGGTCTGCAGCACGTCGTGGCGCACCGCGCGGCCTTGCTCGCTCATGTCGTCGAACTTCGAGACGTTGTTGAGCAACTCCATCAGCGCCGCGATCGCAGTGTTGAAGCTGTAGCGGCGGCCGTAGTCGTCGCCGATTTTCTGGATCGCCTCGTGCAGTTGGCGGCGTAACGTCTTTTGCACGGCGTCGAGCTGCGCGCCGCTGCGCAGCAACGCGGCGATGTCAGCATGATCCGGCTGCGCAGCGTGCGTGGTCACTTCGCGCCAGAAGCGACGCAGGAAGCGCGACATGCCTTCGACGCCGGCTTCGTTCCACTCCAGCGATTGTTCCGGCGGCGCGGCAAACATCGAGAACAAGCGCACGGTATCGGCGCCGAACTTATCGACCATCGTCTGCGGATCGACGCCGTTATTTTTCGACTTCGCCATTTTTTCGATGCCGCCGATCTGCACCGGCTGGCCGTCGGCTTTCGATGTAGCGCCAAAAATGCGGCCTTTCTCGTCTCGCTCGACCTCGACATCGGCCGGGTTGATCCAATCCTTCGAGCCGTTGGCATTCTCGCGGTAATAGGTGTCTGCGATCACCATGCCCTGGCACAGCAGGTTCGTCGCCGGCTCGTCGCTGGTCATCAAACCAATATCGCGCAGCAGCTTGTGATAGAAGCGGAAATACAGCAGATGCAGAATCGCGTGTTCGATGCCGCCGATGTACTGGTCCACCGGAGTCCAGTATTTCGCGCGTTCGTCCACCATATCGCTGGCGCCCGGCGAGGTGTAGCGGGCGTAGTACCAGCTCGATTCCATAAAGGTATCGAAGGTGTCGGTTTCGCGCTCGGCCGCGCCGCCGCACTGCGGGCAGGTGGTCTTGCGCCAGTTCGGATCGGCCTTGATCGGCGACAGCACCACGCCAGCGGCGAAGGCGTCTTCGACATCTTCCGGCAGCACGACAGGCAGTTGATCTTCCGGCACCGGCACTGCGTCGCAGGTCGGGCAATAGATCACCGGGATCGGGCAGCCCCAGTAGCGCTGACGGCTAACGCCCCAGTCGCGAATGCGGAAATTGACCTTGCGCGCGCCGCGGCCTTCGGCCTCGAACGTCGCGGCCAGATGGTCGAAGGCCTGCTGATAATTCTTGCCATCCAGCCCTTCGCCAGAGTTAACGCAGACCGCTGCCGGGTTGGTCTTGTCGCCGTACCAGTCTTTCCAGCACGTCGCGTCGTATCGCAGTTCTTCCGGCAGCAAATGCGGCGGCAACGGCGAGCGTATGCCGACGACCTGTTGGATCGGCAGCGCATATTTCGTCGCGAATTCGAAGTCGCGCTCGTCGTGCCCCGGCACCGCCATCACCGCGCCGGTGCCGTAACCCATCAGCACGAAGTTGGCGACCCAGATCGGCACGTGTTCGCCGCTGATCGGATGCACCGCGAACAGGCCGGTGGCCATGCCGCGCTTTTCCTGCGTCTCCAACTCGGCTTCGGACACGCCGCCCTTGCGCAAGTCGGCGATGAAGGCGGCCAACTCGGGATTGGTTTCGGCTGCGCGCGCGGCGAGCGGATGCTCAGCGGCGATGCTGACGAAGGTGACGCCCATGATCGTATCGGGGCGGGTGGTGTAGACGCGCAGTTGAGCGGAACCATCCCCCGTAGGAGGGGCTTTAGCCCCGATCGCGTCGTCCGTGGATTCGGTCGGGGCTGAAGCCCCTCCTACGACGTCCGTCGCAACATCGAACGCGAACTCCAAGCCCTCGCTGCGGCCGATCCAGTTGCGCTGCATGGTTTTGACCGAATCCGGCCAGCCCGGCAGCGTGTCCAAGCCGTCGAGCAACTCCTGCGCATAGGCGGTGATCTTCAGAAACCACTGCGGGATTTCGCGCTTTTCGACCACCGCACCGGAGCGCCAGCCGCGGCCGTCGATCACCTGCTCGTTCGCGAGCACGGTTTGATCCACCGGGTCCCAATTCACCACCGAATTCTTGCGGTAGACCAAACCTTGTTTCATCAAGCGCACGAACATGCGCTGCTCGTGCACGTAGTAGTCGGGCCGGCAGGTCGCGAATTCGCGCGACCAGTCAATCGCATACCCCAGCGACTGCAACTGGCTGCGCATGTGGTCGATGTTGGCGTAGGTCCACTTCGCCGGCGCGGTTTTGTTCTTGATCGCGGCGTTTTCGGCCGGCAGGCCGAAGGCGTCCCAGCCCATCGGCTGCAGCACGTTATGGCCGGTCATCCGCTTGTAGCGGCTGATCACATCGCCGATGGTGTAGTTGCGCACGTGGCCCATGTGCAGCGCGCCCGACGGGTACGGCAGCATCGACAAGCAGAAGTATTTTGGCTTGTCGGAGGTTTCGTTGACCTCGAACGCACGGGTATCGCGCCAGAACGATTGGGCGGCGGTTTCGACGGATTGAGGGTCGTAGGGACGGGCAGGCTCAGCGGACACGGGCGGAATCAGCATGAAAAGGACAGCCCGCTACCTTACCGCATCGTCCCCCTCGCTGCCGAGTTCAGAGCCCAGGATGAGGCCCCTCGATCGTTGCGAAAGTCGAGCGCTGAACTGTCGAGTGCTGACCGATCACGCTCCGACCGATCACGCTCCGACCGATCGAGCGCAGGCCGATCGAGACTTCAAGCCCAGAATTCGTCGCGCCGCGGTGGCGCCATCTCGGTATCGCCGCGGTGGGTGATGTCGAAGTGACATCGCTCAGCGCCCGAGTGCATGCACTGGGTTTCCCGCACCTCAATGCGCTCGCCGTACTTGCGCGCCAACCCCAGGATGATGCCTTTCGCGACAAAACACAGTTTGCGTTCCGACTGATAGGTGAGTTTCATCCGATTCGCATCCACCCGCGTGGTGCGCAGTTCCGGCGGGTTGCGCCGTGGATTATGGCGATGGATCGCGTCGTGAATCTTGGCGCTGGCGTTCTCCAGCACCTCGAAGGTGCGCCACTCGGGGCGCACGAACATGTCGTAGTACGTGACCAGCGAAGGGCCGACGAACGTGCCGAAATCTTCCAGTACCGCAGTGAGCGGCAAGTTCAGCATTTTCGACGCGGTGGTCGCAAGGGTGACCATCTCCTCGTCGGGATATTGCGCGACCGGGAAATAGACTTTGTAGCCGATACCGGCTTGGTCCAGCAGCGCGTCCCACGTGGGGCGTCCGCCATGACGCTCGATCACATAGCTGCGCAACATATCGAAAATAACGCCGTACATGCATTCTCCTGAAACCTTTGATGACTTTCGTACCTTCGAAAGCCGATTGCGGTCGCACGCGATATTCCATACCGCGCCCTGATCGGCGATGGCCGATTCAAGACCGTTCTTGAACAAGATTCTGATTAAGCACGAAATACCGGTGCAAGCGCAAGCCTCGCCGCGCGATTGCTGCGGCGAGGCTCTCCGCTCGATCGCATCAACGGATCAAATCGGCCTGAAATGCAGCGGTTCCGGTCAACAAGCCAAAGTGGCCGGTGACGAAGCTATAGGTCGCGGCTTCTCCCGCAATCTGTGAACTGTGCACGCCGCCGACGGTGCAGATGCCGGTCGAGCAGACGATTTGATCGGTCCACGATTTCAGCGAATACATCCGCGTGCCGAACGACTTGCCGGCCAGCCCATTCAACAGCGGGCTGCCCACGGACAGACCCCAATAACCGCAGGTGCTGGTGGAAACATTGAAGGGATAGCTTCCGCACGACCAAAGCCCGCGGTTAGCGCCAGCGATGCCGACGAAGGCATCGATGTACGTGCGCGCGGCGGTCCGATCGATCACGCGCGCCGAGAGCGTGACGCCCATGGAATGGCCAACGACATCGATCTTACCGGTGCATGAGGTCGCGATCGCATCGATGATCGCATTCTCCACCGGCGTTTCTTCGCTGCCGTTGTGATCGTTGCAGGCGGCGCAGGTTTTACTGCCCCAATTCGGCCGGAAAATTTGTGCAGCGTTGTAACCGCGCCGCTGCAGCTCAGCGTAGGTATTGTCGAAATCCGCAGGTTTTCCGGCATTACCGTGCACTAGTACGACGTTATCGACACACGCGGCCTGCGCTTGGCCGCCAATCGCGAATAACAGCATTGTCATCGCAGCGATTGTCATCGTAGCGATAGATCCATATTTCATTCTATATTTCATTCCACATTTCATACGCCCGCTCCTTGTCCGATGAAGGTAGCGCACCCTAGTCCCTCTAGAACGCGACCGCTACTGGACCTTGGGGCATCGTGCAGCGCAGCATTTCGCGATCGGACCCGCGCGTTTTTTGACTGTGTGTTTCAGGTTGTAGTGGCAGCGACGCGAGTCGCGACCGGGTGTTATCGCACTATTCGTTCGCGACTTGCGTCGCTCCCAAAAAGCGCATCCATAGTGACGAACGTCCGTGTAGAGCGGGTCATCAACCCGCTGTCTTCAGAACGCGGCGAAACGTAGCGGGTCGAAGACGGTCTACCGATATCCGAATCATGGTTCGATCACGATTGGCGTGCCCACCGGCACCAATCGCCACACGTCTTCGATGTCGCGATTAGTCAACGCGATGCAGCCGTCGGTCCAGTTGCGCCAGTATCCGGGCAGCGTAACGCGGCATCGCCGGCCCACAGATCGCGCGGCGCGAGTTCGGGCGGCTGGTGATCGATCGGCTGGTGATCGAGCAACTGATGATCGAGCAGTTGATGATCGGGCGAACGCGGATCGACATGGCCGGCATCGATTCGCTGCGTTTCGGCGCGCACTTGTGCAGCGGAAAGCGCATAGCTTGTTGTAGGGCGCATAAGCGAAGCGTCGTGCGCTTCGGTGGAACTATCCGACATTCTGGCCGCAGGATGACGCATGCCGTCCCCGGCTTATCCACCCTGCGGCGGCCCTTGCCAGCAACCCGCAGCGTGGATGATGCCGGAAGCAGTGCGAATATCGGTGCGCTGTGTTGCGGCATGTCGGATGCAACGACGCTTCGCTCAGGTGGAGTTCGCTGCACTCACCGCCACCCGACGAGTGGATCATGCGCGTCGCGCATCCGCGTGAGGCTAGGCGAGTTGCCGGAGCAAGCGCAAAGCGCGCACAGCATCAGCGACCGAACGCACGATGGCTCGCGATCCTGATCGAAAGCCGGCCGCAACCTGCTTGCGCGAACGGCCTTTACCGCACCAGCGCCGGTCATGCGTCGCAATCAAAATGCGTCGCGATCGAGCGGTGAGACGGGCGATGCGACGGCGCGACCTCGGTTTTTTCTCGGCCAGAACGCATATCTGGGACGATGCATCTTGCGCATAAGCGCGAACGGCACCGCTTCTTAGAGCCTGTTTAGACTCTCTCCATGCTTCGCGCTGAGCCACAGAACGCGCGGAACAAGGAGGAGCGAGGGAATGGATGTCCATCCATGACCGAGCGAGGACGCCGTGCCGCGCGTTCTGTGGCTCAGCCCTTCGGGTTGTGCCGCCGCGACACGCTGAGGCCCGCGCGCCGCATGCGGTTGGACAGTATGACCAGACCACCAGTCTGGCGCTGCGCGACGCTCGAACCTCAGCGTGTCGTGGCGACGCAACGCGGAGTATGGAGAGATTCTAAACAGGCTCTTAATGGCATCTAAACAGACCCGGTCGCGCCGTGAAGACTTGGCGCTGTTGCGGTATCGCGGTTGCGCAGCGTGTGGGATATATGTCGTGTTCGTGTCGGGGATACGAACGTCGCCAATCCACCTTCCCGTAGCTGCGCACAATCGTTGCCATCGAAACTCGCGCTGTCCGTCTCTCGCGTAACGCAACGTCCGCCGGACTTGCGTCGCGAGCGCGTGTTTTGCGCGGCCGTCAGGCGCCGCTGCCGGATTTCACTCAGGAGTCGAAACTAATGGAAAAAACACATCCACCCGTCCCGCGTCCACAGGCGTTACTTCGCCTGCTCGCCTCGCTGCTGCTGATCGGCGGGCTTACCGCCTGCGATCCGCCCGTCGGCAGCCAAGCGCGGAGCGCGTCCGCCTCGGCGGCGTCGCAGCAAGACACGATGCAAACCCGGGCCCTCGCCGCCGAACTCGGTGCGACGGCGGCACCGGCGCAGTCAGATCCTGTCGCGACGACGTTGCGCGCGTCCGGCCAGGCTGCGGGCAGCAGGCCGCGCGCCGATGCCTTGACCATCACGCCGATGGAGTTCGCGGGCCGCAGCGACGGCAACGCGCTGTTGAGCGTGCGTTTCGCCGCCGATAGCCGGGCGCCGGATGTCGTGGAATACCGCATCGATGAGCGCGTCATCGTCCTGCGCCGCGACCCGAAGGATCCCTCCCGCCATACCGGCATGCTGCATTTCGACTTCGACGAATTCGCTAGGCAGCAGCAAAGCCGGCGGGATGAGGCGACCTCGCGCAGGATTGCCGCCACGCCGCGCTTCCGCGGGCGCGAAGTCGTCGGCAGCCAGCCGGTGGATTTCGTCGATCCGCAGGCGCTGCGCGCCGCGCGCAAGCATTCGACGCCGATCACCATCAGCCAAGCGACGATCGCGGCGGTCGACCCCAACGCCATCGATCCCACGCGCGAGCTGATGATTCTGGACACCGCCGTCGTCGAGGACCCGCTGCGGACGTTCGATGCCTGCGCCAATGTCGGCACCAAGAACGGCGTGTGGACGTTCGGGCGGTTGATGAAGAACATCGTCAACACGCCGATGACGGGCGTCAATGCCGCGCTATACACCGAAGAATGGATGAACACCTGGAAGACCGATCAGATGACGAACGGTTTCTTCCCGGCTCCGGCGCGGCCGAACATCGCGACCAAGGTGCTGGCAGGCTGGCCGCGTCTGAGCAACGGCCAACTGGACCTCGACCGCGCACCGATGCGGCTGCTGGCCATCGTCAATCGCCTGGATCTGCGCGGCCCGCGTTCGGACATGTTGGGCAGCCTGGGCGAAGCCGGCGAGGGACGTTTCGTCTTCGGCGTGCTCGACCGCTCCAACGGACGCTGCGAGGCCCTGCCGTTCACGATCATCTTCGAGTTCCGGGTGCCGATCCAAGGTTGCAGTGCGACCCTGAGCTACGCCAACCAATGGGCCAACCTCGGCAACATTCCGATGGGCACACCCGAGTTCAATACCGCGCTTGCGGCGTTGACCAACCGTTTCGCCCGCGTAGGCGCGGACCCGCTGGGCATCAACACCAATGCGCTCAATCAAGTGCGCACCAACGAGAACGCGCTGAACGACCTGTGGGAGTTCAGGGAATACAAACAGCAGGGCGATCTCAACAACAACATCCGCCTGCGCACGTTCATGCCGGCGCAAACTCCGCACATCACGATGAACGGCACGGCGTTGCTGGCGGATTACATGAACAGGAATGCGACGTCGATTCTCAACGGCACGCATTTGGTGGTCGGCGCGCATAACGGTCAGCCATTCATGGGCGCGTCCGCGGCCCATCCCGACTTTCGGCCCACCGGCGCTTGGCGGGCGGCCAACGTCAGCTCCAATCTCGTCCGGCACAAGTTCGGGCTGGAGACCTGCAACGGTTGCCACGGCTCCGAGACCGACACGCCGTTTCTGCATATCGAACCGCGCGAGCGCGGTGACATGAGCAGGATCTCGCATTTCCTGGAAGGTCTGGGCACACCCGGCATGCCGACGACGGTGAACATTCCCGACCCGGTGGTACCGACGACCATCCGCACCTTCGGCGATTTGCAGCGTCGCCGTACCGATTTGGCCAATTTGCTCTCCACTTCGTGCACGACGACGGCGGTGTTCAGCCAGATTCTCGACCAACCCATCAACCAGGTGCATTGATCGGCGCTTGTGCCCACGACCTCGCCGGTGGACCGGCGAGGTCGTGAAGCAGGATGTGGAAAGGGTGTGAAATAGGTTGTGAAACAAGTTGTGAAACAGAGGGTGAAACAGGGTGTGAAAAGGGGTCAAACAGAATGTGTCGCGGCGAGATCGCCCTTGTTGGGCGATCCCTGCGCAGGGCGTGGTGAGCGAGGCGCGCATCGCGCGCGATTGAATCGCCGTGCCCTGTGTATGGGGCTATTTGCTGCCCTGATGATCCTTGTCTGACCAATCTGCAGCACGGACTGCGATCCAAGCCGGAGGTGGCTGCGACAACAATATCTGACATCGGCTTCATCGCTTTATCAGCTCGACGATGTCCATCGCGATGCATCGCCGCTGTATTCCGCAAGCGCCGCTACGAACGTTTCCGGCAGCAGCCAGCGACCGAACCAACCCTGGCGCGTGCCGGTCAACATCCGCAGCATGTGTCCGCGACCACCGGGAACGCGCGACATCGGATAGAAGCTCAGATCGCGCAGCACCGCCGCAGTGTCGTACTCGGACTGAAACAGCGGTGTCAGCCAGCGGCTGAGATAGTGATACGTGCGAAGGTGGCTGCGGCGCGCATGCTGGTAGGCATCGAAGGCGGACGCGAGATCGCCGCCAGTTGTGTGCGCCGTGCGCAGTGCATCGCGCAGCGCGAGTGCATCGACCAAAGCCATATTCACGCCCTGCCCCAATTGCGGGCTCATTGCATGCGCGGCATCACCGACCAATACCGCACGGCCGCGATGCCAGCGCCGCACCACGCTGTCGCGGTAGCGTGCCTTCGCCAAGCCATCGGGCACAGCGGTGTTCTGCAGCCGCGCGGCGGCATCCGGCCACAGTGCACTGACCTCGGCACGCCAGCGTGTCGTATCGTAGCCGCCCGCATTCGCGTTGATCGCATCGAGCGCCGCCGCCGGCAAACTCCAAAAAAAACTCAGTCGTCGCACCGGGTCGCCAGGGCGCGAGCCGACCGGCAGCATCCCGACCATCTGCCGCGCGCGTCGATAGCGTTGGCGCAGTTCGGCCGGCCACGGCCAATCGCCGGCCTCGACCAAACACCATTGCGCGCCCCAGGGATAGGGCTTGTCCAACGCGATCTCGCCGATCTGCGCGCGCAGCGCCGAGGCCGCACCATCGGCCACCGCGACGACATCGAACGCGCCGTGTTCATCGCCCATCGCATCGCGCAACACCCCGCGCTCGGCGTCTATCGCCACGATCTCGCGACCGACGTGCAGCGTCCGACCTTCGCGCCACGCCGCATCCATCAACTCGAACAGCGCACCGCGCTGCAGGCCCAGTCCGAACAGCGCCGGATGCAGTTCGCGATAGCGCATGTCCATCACCGGGCGACCCGCGCCGGTCTCGCCGTATAGCCGGCCGATCGCCACGCCGTGCGCGCATGCGTCCGCCATCAGCCCCAATTCCCACAGCACGCGCAATCCGGTGGGCTGCAGCAAGAAACCGGCGCCGACCGGCCCCGGCGCGGGCGCGCGCTCGAACACCTCGACGCGATGGCCGTCGGCGCTGAGCAACAGCGCGAGCGCTTGCCCTGCGCTGCCGTAACCGACGATGGCGATGCGTTTTGCGGATGCCGACGCGAATGACGGCACGGATGCAGATACAGATGACGCCATTGCTTTTTCCCGATTGCGCTAATCACAAAAAAGCCCCGCCGAAGCGGGGCTTTCAACATATTCGACAGGTCCGATCTTGTGTCTTGCGTTAGCGTCGGCGCTAACGTCAGGCCACAGGAACGATATTGGCCGCTTGGGCACCTTTCGGTCCAGTGGTGACCTCATAACTGACGCGCTGACCTTCCTGCAAACTGCGAAAGCCTTTCGCACTGATCGCAGAGAAGTGCGCGAACACGTCTGGGCTTCCGTCTTCAGGGGCAATGAATCCAAATCCTTTTGCATCGTTGAACCATTTCACTGTTCCGTACGGCATATTCCTGTTGACCTCGTCTGGTATTGGCATGCGCGGCTTGACTAAAGTGTGGCTTGACCTCGTGTGGCTTACTCGACTGCAGCATGCCCTCAACATCGCGCCGACGCACGCGCGGGGCCTCGCATCCCAGCGTACAGCGCGAGTATGCCTGAGCAGACTGGCCTTGCAATAGGGCTAGCAGGCTGCTGAATACCTGGGGCCGCAGGTGTTCAGCAGCTTGGTCATGCAGCCATGGATGGCTGCCTCGGCGAAGCAAGCGCATAAGCGATTGATTTGCCGTGAGCACATCTAGAGTCATGTACCAGACATGTGCCGGACGTGCGAACTGAGACCGCCTGGATGGAGGTATTTCAGCAACCTGCTAGACAAGTTCGGTAAGCGTTATCGAATCGCCACGCAACGACCCAGCGCAGGTCAGTCGCTCAGCATCGAACTCAGCAGCGGCGCGAGGCCAGCGTTGGCAGCATCGACGTTCGCCAGCACTTCAGCCAGCGTGATCTGTTCGTCCGGGTCGGGGCCGGCGCCGGCCGCCCAGTTGGCAACGATGGCCAAGCACGCATAGTCCAAGCCCAGTTCGCGCGCGAGCCCGGCCTCGGGCATGCCGGTCATGCCCACAACGTCGCAGCCGTCGCGACGCATGCGCGCGATTTCAGCCTTGGTTTCCAGGCGCGGGCCTTGGGTGGCGCCGTAGCAACCGCCGTCGACAACGGCCACGTTCGCCGCCCGCGCAGCGCGCAGAATGTCGCTCCGCAGCGTTCGTGTATACGGGTCGCCGAAATCCACGTGCAGCACATCGGTGCCCTCTTCTTCGCACAGCGTGGAGATGCGGCCCCAGGTGTAGTCGATCAGTTGATCAGGACAGGCCAACACCCGCGGGCCGAAGCGCTCGCCGATGCCACCGACCGTGTTCAACGCCAGTACGCGGGTCGCACCCAAGGCCTTCAGCGCGGCGAGGTTCGCGCGGTAGTTGATCTTGTGCGGCGGCACCGAATGGCTTTCGCCGTGGCGCGCCAGAAAGGCGACGCGTCGCCCGGCCAACATGCCCACGCGCAACGGCCCGGACGGCGAACCGTAGCGCGTGAGCGGCTGATGGGTTTCGATGTTTTCCAACGCAGCCAGTTTGTATAGACCGGTACCGCCGATGATGGCGAGTACGATGCCGTCGTGAGCGATGCCGTCGTGAGCGATGCCGTTATGAACGATGCCGTCATCTGCAGTGTGGTCGTCGTGCACGACTCAGTCCCTCAGCGCGTAAATCGCGGGCAGATTGCGCCCCTGCAGGTGGTAGTCCATGCCGTAGCCGAACACATAGCGATCCGGCACTTCGACACCGATGAAATCGGCCTCGATGTCGTCCACGCGGCGGTCGTGGGCTTTGCGTGCGAGTACAGCGACGCGCACGTCGGCCGCGCCTTGGTCTTCGCACCAACGCTTCACCGCCAGCAGGGTATGGCCTTCGTCGAGGATGTCGTCCGTCAACAGCACGCGGCGGCCGCGCATCGGCGTTGCCGGGCGGTGCAGCCACGCCAAGCCTGAGCCGGACGTGCTGCCGCGATAGCGCGTGGCGTGCAGATAATCGAATTCCAGATCCAAGCCGCGCTCGCCGAGCGCAAACGCCAGTTGCGTGGCGAACGGCATGCCACCGTGCATGATCGTAACGAACAGCGGCGGCGCATCGATCGCGCCATGATCGCCCATCGCGGGGTCGGAATATTCGCTGCGAATCTTATCGGCGATCCGCGCGATCGCGGCATCCAATGCGTCGCGATCGAAAATCAGATCGGATGTGGGCAACACTTCGGCAAGACGCGGTGCGCTCATGCGGTGACTCCAGGGGCGGCGGGAAGATCGACGGCGAGGCGGGTTTGCGCCTGATCGTAACGTGCATCGGCAATCAGGGCGTCCCAATCCACCTCGCCGCGACCCATTAGACCGGCAAGTGCAGTGGCATTGAGCACGCGGCCATCGACCGCCGCCAGGGATTCTTCGACCAATTCCGGATGGCAGACCAGCACCACGTCGCAGCCGGCATCCAAATGCGCGTCGATCCGCTGTTTGATGCCGCCGGCCGAGAACGCCGCCGCCATGCCGATGTCGTCGGAGAAGACCACGCCGCGAAAGCCCATCTCCTTGCGCAGAATCGTCTCGATCCACAGCGGCGAATAGCCGGCGGGTTCCGGCGCGACCTGCGGATACACCACATGCGCCAGCATCACCGCATCGGCCTTGGCCTCGATGCCGGCGACGAAGGGCACCAAATCGAGTTCGCGAATCGCCTGCAGCGGACGATCGTCCACCGCATCGTCGAAATGGGTGTCTTCGCGCACCGAGCCGTGGCCCGGGAAATGTTTGAGCGTCGCCGCCATGCCGGCGCTGTGCATGCCGCGGACATAGGCGCGGGTGAATTCCGCGACGATCTGCGGGTCTTCGGAGAACGCGCGATTGCCGATCGCCAAATTGCCACGGCCCAGATCGACCACCGGTGCGAAGCTCAGATCGACGCCGGTCGCGCGCACTTCACTCGCCATCAGCCATGCGTGTTCCTCGGCGAGCCCAAGCGCACGCACCGGGTCCGCAGCGTACAGCCGGCCGAAGCCCTCCAGCGGCGGCAGATCGCTATAGCCCTCGCGAAAGCGCTGCACCCGACCACCCTCTTGATCGACACAGATCAGCTGCGGCCGCAGCGCGGCATCGCGGATCGCGGCCGACAATTCGGCGACCTGCGCCTTGGACGCGAAATTGCGTTTGAACAGGATCACGCCGCCGCAGCCATCGTGCTGCAGCCAGTCGCGTTCCTGGGCGGTGAGTTCGGTACCAGCGACGCCGATCACAAGCATGGTGTGGACTCCAGATCCTGCGCAGAGCGTTCGGCTTCGCTCCATTGCGAATACGGGCGCGATGCCAAAGCGAGATTGTAGTAACGGGAACTATCGGTGACTTCCACGCCCAGCCAGGAGGGGCGCTCGAACCATTCATTGCTGGAGGACAGCTCGATCTCGGCGACGATCAGGCCGGCGTTATCGCCGAGGAATTCGTCAATTTCCCAAAGATGGCCGCAGTGTTCGAGCAGATGACGCCGTTTGTCGATCAAGCCGCCAACGCATAGGTCAAGCAATTCGCGGGCGTCCTCAACCGGCACGGGGTACTCGAATTCTTTTCGTGTGCGGCCGAGTTCGCGCGATTTAATATTCAGCCGGGCCTGATCGCCCTCGATCCGCACCCGCACCGAGGCACGCTGCGCGCTAACACCGTACGCATCGAGGTCCATGGACGCCTGATCGTTGATATAGCCCTGCGCCATCGCCACGACCTCACGCACGCCTGTGCGCCAGGCATCGTCGGCGACGAGAAATTTACGTTCGATTTCGATGCCCATCGATGTTTGGTGCCAGCCAGGGCCGCGCATTGTAGCCCGCGACCGCGAGAGCCGCCGGTTGAATTCTGTATGCCACGTCTATATCCCCACCGTTCAGGCCAGTACCGGCTTGCATGCTACGATTGAAGCGTTGTACTTGACACTTAACGATGCCGTAACAAATCCCCCGACGAACGTGCCGCCTCGCATCGGACCAACTGGTTCGCAACGCGTGTAAGTATCGACCACAGGACCATCGCCATGAGCAGCGGACAACATCCCGAAGGCAAAGCACCCATCGCGCCTTCACTCGATATCACCGAATCGAGCGCCGAAAAGAAAGAACGCGAAGCCAGCGCGCTTGAGACCATGTTCGAAAATTACGACACGTCCGGCCTGGACTATGGCGATCCCGATCAGGGGCTCGATATGACCGGCCAAGGCATTGTCCTGACGGCAGCCGAGCGCAAGCTCTCCCATGCCGATCGTCAGCGGATCATCGCATCACGCCGGCGTGGCAACGACGGTCTCGACGACGAATCGCCAGAAGAAACCCAAGTTAGACTGCGGCAAACCGCGCAGGTCTCGTCCACGCAAGCCGATCCGATAGGACGCAACGGGCACAGCGCAGCGACACCGTCCGAAGCGACATCGTCCCAATCTCGCCAAGCGAACTACGCAGACACCCAGAACGACAGCAGCACCAGCGACGGCGGCACGTTCGCGAAATACGCTTCCGAACGCAATGGCTTAGACCTGCGCGCCCCTGAGCGCGCGGCAGACAGGCCAACGGGTTTCGACCCAAGCGCCACCAACAGTACGAACCAATTCGCTGAACTGCGGATCGAATCCGGCAGCGCATCAGAATCTTCATCGAATGCGAGTGCGTCGAGCGGAACAGGCGCAGGCGCGCGAATTGAGCGCGCAGCTCTGGACCCGAGTGTCGCCAATCAGCAGAACACCGCCGTGGGTAGCGCTGTAGGTAGCAAGACCGACGGCAATGCCAGCACCGATGCGTCTGCTTCGTCATCCAGCAGCAATGCAAGCAGCAGTAATGGCGCCAGCGGTAACAGCGCAAGCGGTAACAGCGCAAGCAGTAACAGCGCAAGCACTGGCGGCGGCACACGGATCGAACGCACGCTGGTCGATGCTAACGCGAGCCAGAACACCGCGAACGCGAACAACAGCGGCACGTCCGACGCCAACGCATCGGCAACCGGCACCACGAGCGGCGGCACTTCGGGCAGCGCAAGCTCCAGCAGCGGTACAAGCGGCAGCACCGGTGGCGGTATTCGTATCGAAAAAACCGCCGATGCCATCGCAACCGGCAATCAAAATGCTACGGCGTCCGCAAAAAACGCCACCACCGACACCACCTCGTCAGCGAATCCGAGCGCGAGTCCCGCCACTGCGGCATCGAGCGCCGCCAGCGGAAGTAATGCAAGCTCAAGTAACGCAAACTCCGGCAACGCAAGCTCCGGCAGCACCGGCGGCGGCGTGCGCATCGAGAGAGGCGCCGAAACAACTGCCGCTGGCAACCAGAACACGCCGACCTCCGGCAAGAACGGCGCCACTGACGCTACTTCCTCGGCCAACGCAAACGGCAATGCCAGTTCCAGCAGCGCAGCGTCCAGCAATACAAGCGCCGCCAATGCAAGCTCCAGCAGCACTGGTGGTGGCGCCAAAATGGAAAAGAACAGCACAACGGAAGGCGAATCCAGTTCCAGCAGCACCGGTGGCGGTACCAAGATCGAAAAACGCGACCCTAACTCAGCGAATGCTTCGAGCGCCGCCCCCATTACCGCTGGCGGTAAAGACACGACCAGCAGCAGCGCTACGCCTGCGACCACCAGCAAAGCCGCCGACGCCCCTACCCCACAACCAACGAAACCGGCGGACGCCGCCGCCCAGGCGGCGAAGCCTGCGGACACCCCGACAACACAGGCAAGCAAACCGACAGAAGCATCTGTCGCCCAGGCAAGCAAACCTGCCGATACCCCTGCAGCGCAAGCGGCCAAGCCGGCCGAAGCCCCTGCCGCTCAGGCAAGCAAATCTCCCGACGTACCCGTCGCTCAAGCCGCCAAGCCTGCGGATGCCGCAGCGGCGCAGGTAAGCAAACCCAGCGAGTCACCTGCAGCGCAGGCGAGCAAACCCAGCGAGTCACCTGCAGCGCAGGCGAGCAAGCCCGCCGATGCACCTGCTGCTGCAAAGCCATCCGATACGCCTGCAGCCAAGCCGACGGAAACAGCCGCAGCACAAGCAAACAAAGCCCCCGAGCAAGCAGCGCAAGCCGCAAGGCCAGCCACTTCGGCGACAGATCCCGCAACTCAAGCCACTGCTAAGCCTGTACAAGCAGCAGCAGACCCGAATGTGCAAGCCGGTCGGCCCGCGCAAGTCGTTACAGACCCCAGCGCGCAAGCCGGACGGCCCGCGCAGGCCGCCACAGACCCGAATGCACAAGCCGCTAAGCCCGCAGTAGCCCAGGCGACAGTTCAGCCAGGCGCAGACCCAAATGCAGCTGTGAATCGTGGTGGCAACGCCAACGCACCCACAGCTCCAAACACCGCGCAGACCGGCAACCCAAACACGCCACCTGTGACCACTACGCCGCAACCGGGTAATACGAGCGCGACGCCGCCCATCACCGCTACGACGCAGCCGAGCAACACAAGCGCGACGCCGTCTGTCATCCCACCGGGCAATACTGCGAATTCCAGCAATACTGCGAATTCCGGCAATACTGCGAATTCCGGCAACGCCGCGAATTCCGGCAGCAATACCTCCGCAACTGGCACCGGAACGACATCCAGCAGCACCAGCGGCGGCACCAGTTATCAGCCTTCCGCACCGGTGCAACCAACCCCGGTGATTCCGACAACATCGCAGCAGCAAACACCGACCTCCTCTGTGCCGATCATCCCAGCTATGCCGCTGCCCGCGCAGGACAGCCGCGGCGTGGTGACGCCAGCGAGCAATCAGCCGGGCAACGGTGCCGTGATTCGCGCCAGCGAAGTCATAACCGGAATCAGCGGATTGCCGCAGGATTCCGAAAGTCAACGCAAACTCAGCACGGCCGTGGCGACGAATATGATTCAGCAGCAAATCGTCGATCCCAATGGCCGCGGATCGCCGAACATGCAGGCAGCGATGGGCAATGGCGCGAACAACACGACGCTTTATGTCACCAGCGATCCCAATTCACCGAATGCCCGCGTCGCGCAAACGAATATCGTCGAGGTCCAAGCGCAATCGCAGCAGACCTTACAAACCAATCTCACCGCTGCCGTGAATAATTCGCAGCAAGCCACGCTGGCGCCAGTGGTCAACGCTCCAGGGCTCACCGCGTCGGCACCGGCCACCGATCAGCCTGGCGGTCAGGTCACAAGGTCGCTTTGATGCGCGACTGAGCGGTCGGACGTCCGCTCAGTCGATGCGATTGATGACCGCTGACGCGTCGTGAAGCGACTCGCTTTCGTTTCCACTCGCATCGCTAACGCGGCTAGACCAACGCGAACAGACAGCGCCGTCACAACCCCGTCGCTCACATCGACGACGTGTCTCATTACCGACACGCTTATTTTTTCGGCGGTTCAAACACCGCGATCGACTCGACGTGCGCGGTGTGCGGAAACATATCCATCACGCCCGCCGCTTTCAGCGTCCAACCGCGATCGTTGACTAAGTAGCCGGCATCGCGCGCGAGCGATGCTGGATGGCAGCTCACGTACACGATCCGCTTCAAGCCTTTTAGCGGCAATTGCTTCAGCACAACATCGGCGCCCGAACGCGGCGGATCGAGCAGCAGTTTGTCGAAACCGGCGCGCATCCAGGCATGACCCGCGAGGTCTTGCGCCAAATCGGCCGCGTAGAACTGCGCGTTCGTCAGCGCATTGCGAGTCGCATTTTCGCGCGCGCGCGCGACCAATCCCGCCTCGCCTTCCACGCCGACGACTTCGCGCGCGACGCGCGCGATCGGCAGCGTGAAATTACCGAGTCCACAGAACAAATCGAGCACGCGATCCTCCGGCTGCACGTCGAGTAGATCGAGCGTGCGCGCGATCATCTTCCGGTTCAAACCGGCGTTGACTTGGATGAAATCCAGCGGCCGGAAGCCGAATTCGACGTCCCACTCTGGCAACCGAAACGCGAGTTCCGGCGACGCCGGCCACAGCGCCTGCACCGAATCGATACCGCCCGGCTGCAGAAAAATCGCGAACGCATGCGCTTGCGCGAACGCGATCAAAGATTCGCGATCGCGATCGCTCAGCGGCTGCAAATGGCGGAATACGAGCGCGACGCCGCAGAAGTCGGCGGTGGCATCGCCAGCGATGAATTCGATCTGCGGAATATCGCGACGCCCGTCCATGCCGTCGACCAACGCCGCGATTTCGCCGAGTTTTTCGCCGATTTCGGGGATCACCGTGTAGCACACCGATAACTCAGCGACGAACCGCGGATCGGTTTCGCGGAAGCCGACGAGCGTCTTTTCTTTCTTTTCGACGCGACGCACCGACAGCCGGCCCTTGCGGCGATACCCCCACGCGATATCGGTCAGCGGCGGCAGGAGTGTTTTCGCTTGAACATGGCCGATGCGCTGCAGGTTATCGAGCAACACCTGTTGCTTCGACAGAATCTGTTTATCTTCGGCCAAGTGCTGCAGCACACAGCCGCCGCAGGTGCCGAAATGCGGGCAGCGCGCCTGCACACGATCTGGCGACGCAGAAAGCACTTCCACTGTCGTTGCTTCGTCGAAATGCCGCGAACGCGCGGTCTGTTTGGCCATCACCCGCTCGCCGGGCAGCGCACCGGACACAAAGATCGCTTTGCCTGCGTGGCTATCATCGCCACCGCGACGGGCGACGCCGCGACCGTCATGGCCAAGGGACAGAATCTCGAGTTCGAACGGGGTTTGGTCGATGCGGGCCACGGGTGGGTTCGATGCGAAGGCGAGCCGGGTATTGTCGCAGCCGACCGCGATTATCGCGACAGGCCAAAAAGAAACGGGGCGCCGCTATGCGCGACGCCCCGAGATTCTAGGCTTTGCTCGGTTTACTTCTGCTTCCACGCCCCGCCGCGCTGATACCACCAGCCCGACTTCGCGCTGTCCACCCATTGTTTAGCGAACACGGTGCGGATCTGGCCTTCCCACTCGGGGTGATTGTTGGCGACGGCGATTTCGCGGTAGACCGCTTTGCGATCGCGATTTTCGTCGGCGACAGCGCTGTTGACCGGCACGCGATCCTTCAGAGCGATCGCTGCGGCGTCGCGCACCACGACCAAACCATCTTCGGTGAAGCCCAGAGCGCCGGAATCGAAATGCGAGCGCAGTTGGCTGGCAAAACGTCCTTCCATGCGCGATTGGATCGCCTGGATCGCTGGGGTCTGGATACTGAAATCCGGCTGCCCCTGCGCGTATGCCGGCGCGATGCCGAGCAGCATCAGTGGGTCGAAGGCCGGCAGCTCGAACGCGAAACGCGATGCGACGCGTGTCGATGACGACGACGTCTGCAGCGCCATTCCGCCGCCCGGAGGCTGCGCAGGCATGCTGTCGTTGGGAATGTTCTCGTTGGGAATGTTGTCGTTGATGACCTTCTCAACGAACTCCTTGGCCGCTTCCTTGGCCTCGGCTGCGGGAAAGTAAACGTTGATGGTGACGCAGGCGCTGAGCAGCAGCGATGCGGCGACGGGAACGGCGAACCAGCGGCGCATGGGTGTTCTCCAGAAAGGGTCGGGACAGCTTACTCGAAGGCAACGGTGACGAGCCCGGTGGAACGCAACGAACTCACTCCACGACGGGTTTCAGGTCGCCCTTGCCGACGGCTTCCAGCCGCTCGACCAAGGTCGGCCAATCCACCCGGCGCTTGAAGCCCACCACGCGTAACCGCGGCAGGCCGGCACCTTCGACAATAGTAAATCCATCGCTATCTGAACCGCCGCTCGCCGACGCCTGCGAAGCTGTCTCCTCCTTCATATTGGCGAAGGTATCGAGGCTCTCCACACCGCCCATTGCGCACACTAGGTTGCGCAAGCGACAGGTGATGCCGATGCGGCGATAGCCGAAATCGTCGAACATCCCGATCAATTTTCCCTGCAAGGTGGTGACGAACGACGCATCGCCGACGCTGGAAATGTTCTGCACCGCGCGCTGGCTGATGCGCTGGCGTTCGCGTCGCTGCTTCGCCGCATCGCGATCGGTGTGCAGGTCGGCGTCGAAGGCGGTCGCGGACCAATCGACCAAACGCACGCCGCGAATGCTGCCGTCGAGGCGGCCGGTAATGCTGCCGAAATCGAAGACTTCGGTGACGCTGCGCAGATCGAGATCATCCATCGCCAAATCGGCGGACAGGGTCGGCGCGACCCCGAACGGGCGCTCCATCGCGAGCGAGGAGATCCGCACGCGCCCGTCGAACACGTCCATCTCCAGCCCGCCCTCGAACGTGAGGCGATCATCGACATAACGCGCATCGGGAATACGCCCGCTCAGCGTGCCGCGGAACGCCGGCCAACCGAGCGCCTGGGCCAACTTGCCGATGTCCATGTCGTCGAGGGTCAGCCCGAACTTACTCTGCAGGCCGCGTTCGCCGTCGCGCGGGCGCAACTCAAAACGATCGAAACGCAGTTGCCCGCCGACAGCGGGAAAACTCACCGCCTCGCGAAACGCAATCGCGCCGTCGGCGCTGCGCAATGGCAGAACGGCGGCACCGAACTCCAAGCCGTACAAACGCCCACTGGCCCAGCGCAGCTCGCTCTCGTGCGGCGGATCGGCCGCAGCCGGCTCGCTGGAGAAGCGCAGGTCGCCGTCGAGATCATCGAAGCGGAACACGTCGCCGCCATCGCGCACGTCGAACCTATTGAAGCGCGCATCGAAACCGCGCAAACCGCGGCTATCGAGCCGCAACCGCGCCTGAAGGCCGCCGTCGAGACTCAGATCGCTCATGCCGTATGTGCTCAGCCAGCCGGACAAATAGCGCGTGGTCAGCGGCGCGGCGGCGCGGCTATCGAGCTGCAGATCGAGCGCGCGCAAGCCGCCGTCGGCCGCGAACGCGGCGCTGCCCTGCGCTTGCAGGGTGTCGCCATCACGCCAGATCAACGTCGGCAAGCGCCAACCCGCGGCATCGCCGACCGCTTCGATCGCGAGCGCGACCGGCGTCGGCGGCAGCGCGATGTAGGCGCTGCCGATCAATAGTTCGCCGCCGTTGAGTGCGCCGGACACCTGAACCCGGCGTTCGCTGGCGCCGAAACTCATGCCGAGATTGAATTGCGCACCGATATTTTCGGCGGCGACGGTGGCGTCCGGCGTATCCAGCGCAAGCGCGGACACCTTCAGTGGCCCGTCGATGGTAAGCGCTGCGTTCTGCGGCGCGCGAATGCGCAACTGGCTATCGAGCACGCCCGACTTAAAACGCCCGTCGGACCACGCTTGCCGCAACAGGGCCTGCGCCCAGATTGCCGGCACCCGCACCAGATCGATGCGGGTGTCGTCCGGCGCGGCGGCGACGCGATGCAAATCGATCCATGCCTGGCCCTGCTGCAAGCGCATGTCGGTGAAGGCCGCGCCGAGATCCAGCGCGAGCCGCATCGGCGCCGCCCGTCCGCTGCGCACCGTGCCGTCGCAGCGCCAGCCACCATCCCCGTCGCGGCGCAGCGGACACTCCCAAGTCACGTCGCGCCAGCGATAACCAAGATCGGGCATATCGATCTGCGCCGCGCGCACGCGCAACCTGCCCTGCACGGCGGTCGCCGGCCAATCCAGCGAGACGCGAACCTGCTGCAACGTCGCCACGCCGGTAGAGAGCCGCGCGATCTTCGCTTCGAGCGTTCGCGCCTGCGCTTGGCCCAAACACAGCAGGGTGAAGATGCCGAGCACCATCGCGAGCAAGCGGCAGCGTGTTCCGCTTGCGCGTGTCGATCCGCCGACGCAGCCATCTAGACGGCTGCCTCCACAGTTGCCTAAGATCGGATAAAAGCGCCAGCGCGTCATAGCAGCCAGGATAACGGAGCGGCGATGAACCAAGGCAAGGGAAATGACGGCAGAGACGACGTCCTCGGCAGCGGCGAGGACCATGCGCGGCATCTTCGCGTGCTATTGGTCGAAGACGATGCGGTCAGCGCTGCGTTTTTGAGCGAAGCCATCGCCGCATTGCCGGCGGAGGTTGTCACTGCGGCCACCCTCGCCGAGGCGGTGCGGATCGTCGCGACACAAGGCTTCGATCTGTGGTTGATCGATGCGCATTTGCCCGATGGGCACGGCACCGAACTGTTAGCGCGGCTGTATGCACAGGGGCTAGACACGCCAGCGCTTGCGCATACCGCCGAAACATCGAAAACGGTGCTGGACGCGCTGATCGATGCCGGTTTCGAGGATGTGTTGATCAAGCCGCTGAGCGTCGCGGCACTGCATGACGCGATCCGACGATTCACCGATACACGCGTTGAAACGCGTCCGGGCGCGCGAGCGGTAGCGCTGCATCGTTCAGATGCGGATGCTGGCGATGCGATCGAACGCCCAACATGCGGAAAATTACCGCTCTGGGACGACGATATCGCTTTGCGCGCGCTCAATGGCAACCATGCGCATGTCGCGCTCATGCGGCAGCTTTTTCGCGCCGAATTGCCGCAACAGGCGGAGCGCATCGCGGCAGCGCTGCGCGATAGCGACAGCGCTGCATTGCGTTCGGAGCTGCATAGATTACTGGCGAGCGCGGGCTTCGTCGGCGCTTCACGTTTGGCGGGAACCGCGCGTGATTTACAAGCGCGGCCCGATTCGGAACATGCGCGGTTTCACTTCGATGGGACGTTGCGCGACACGCTCGACTCGTTTCGCGATCAAGACCCATCGTCATCCGACTGAAGCGGCGGCGGCTGTGTCGCCGTCACTTCAACCGCCGCTGCATCGACTGCAGCAGCCTGCACCGCAGCGCGCGGCAGCGCCGCGATCAACTCCCACGATTTCAGTCCGCGTCCGCCAAGATGATGCAGCAGCAATACCCGTATCGCACGACGCAGGCCCGGCATGTCCTCGGCGCAGGGTTCGCGATCGACGGCAAGATCGAGCAAAGAGCGGCCGGTCGCGGTGTCGGCCCTGCCCTCGCGGCCGCCGTTCAAGGTTTCGCCCAGTACGCGACGCGGACCGTGTTCGGGGTCCAAGCGATAGCGCGCGGCGGGATCGATCGCATCGCCGTCGCCATCAACGTGCCAGGCGAAGCCGACGCCGAGCGCCTCGAACAGATCGCGCTCGAAGCGACGCAGCGTCCAAGCGAGCGGCAGATCGACCAGCCCAAGGCGCGCGCGGGTTTCGCCGTAAATCGAATACAAGCCGCCCTGCTCATCGTGACGCGGCGCCAGCCGCAGCATTAGTTCGTTGAGATAAAAGCCGGCCAGCATCGTATCGCCCTGCAGCCGCGGCGCTTCATCGATGGCTTCGGCGGCGCTGAGCTGCGCCAGTTCGCCGCGCTGCACGCCATCGAAGCGAATGTGCTGCAGCGGCTGCAAGGCGGCGCGAAGCGGCTGTTTCTTCGGCCCTTGCACACCGCGCGCAACCAAGCCCACGCGGCCGTGTTCGCGGCTCAACACTTCGACCAACAAACTGGTTTCGCGCCAAGCGCGCGCATGCAAAACGAAGGCGGGTTCGGCGACGTAACGCATTCAATCGCGATCGCGTCGTCGGCGCGGTATAGAGCGTGTTTTGGATCGTAGAGGCAGCCCGATTCGCATGGTGGAAGCGCGTTTTATGGCACTTCCAACGCCGGACAGCCTGGCCCGTATTCAAGCGCCAGCCGGTAATCGATCGCCTGTGCGATTAACTCGGCGACGCGCTTGTTGGGCGTTTCGCCCGCTGGCGCGACGAAGACCGCGTCCGATAGATAAATCACTTGGCCATCGTCCGAAACCCGCATCTCCGATTCCGGCAAACTTGCGATCACCCACATTTCGACCGTCGCCGGATCGGTATCTTGCTGCGATTCGGACGTCGCTCTCGGATTGACGAGCGGCTTCGTCGACTTCGCCACCTTCTGCCGCTGCATCGCGCAATTTCGCTCAGGCACCGCCGGCGTTTGCGGCACAGGCTGCAGCGGCTGGGTCGAGAACATCAGTGTCGCCAAGAGAATACCGAACATACGTTTTCGTCCTGTTCGTCAGTTGTGTGGACATGTCATTCGGAATATCCGAACGCTTTCAACGCCGCTTCGTCGTCGGACCAACCGTCGCGCACGCGGACCCAGGTTTCGAGGAACACTTTGCAGCCGAACATGCGCTCCATCTGCTGGCGGGCTTTGGTGCCGATCTCGCGCAGGCGCGCGCCGGCCTTGCCGATCACGATCGCTTTTTGGCCATCGCGTTCGACCCAGATCACCGCGCCGATGCGGTACATCGGCTCGGCGGGGCCATGTCGCTTCTGCGAACGCTCTTCATCGAAGCGTTCGATCTCGACCGTCGTCGCGTACGGCAATTCAGCGCCGAGCTGGCGCATCAGTTGTTCGCGGATCAGCTCGCCAGCGAGGAAACGCTGGCTGCGGTCGGTAATTTCGTCTTCGCCGTACAGCGCCTCCTGCTCGGGCAGCAGGGCCAGCAGCGCCTTGATCAGCGGCTGCAAACCATTGCGTTTGAGTGCGGAAATCGGGTGGATGCTGGCGAATTCGCGCCCTTCCGCCGCAGTTTGCAAGTAGGGGAACAGCTCGGTCTTGTCTGGAAACCTGTCCACCTGATTCACTGCCAACAGCACCGGAACGCTGGCGTCTTTGAGCGCTTTATAAGCCAGCGTGTCCTCGTCGCTCCACTGCCCGGCGCGTACCACCAGCACCGCAGCATCGACCCCTTCCAGCGCACCGCGCGCCGCGCGGTTCATCATTCGATGCATTGCCGAGGCCGTGGCCTTGCCTTTATCGCTGTGGATGCCGGGTGTATCGACCAGCACCAACTGCCCTTCGGGAAAGGTGGCGATGCCGAGCAAGCGATGCCGCGTGGTCTGCGGGCGCGGTGAGACAATGCTGACCTTCATGCCGACGAGGGCGTTGATCAGGGTGGACTTGCCGACGTTGGGCCGGCCGATAACGGCGACGTGGCCTGCGCGATAGGTGGATTCGGTCATTTGTGGATTGTACGCGCCCGGAATGCGGCGAGCGACGCTGCGACAACGCGACTGCGTCTGACATCGTAGCAATGGCGATCGCGCGAATATGCGCAAGCAAGCAAGTATGTAGCGGTATCCGGTTATGCCTGCGGCGAAGGGTATCGCCGCAGGCAGGCGCGTGCCTTAGTCACTCGCTGGCCTATTTTCCAATATGGCAAGCACCGCTTCTGCAGCCACTTGCTCGGCAGCGCGGCGCGATGCGCCTTCCCCTTCGCCCGCAATGGCCGGTTCGGTCAGCGCACAGCCGATGCGAAACGATTTCGCATGGTCTTCGCCGCTTTCGGCCAATAATGCGTAGATCGGCAGCGGATATTGCCGTGCCTGCAGCCATTCTTGCAGGCGGGTCTTGGCGTCTTTGCCGAGCTTGTTCAGCGGCGGCAAGGCCGCGATCGCATCGCTGAACCAGGGCAGCACGATATTGCGACAGGCCTCGTAGCCAGCATCGAGATAGATCGCGCCGACCACCGCTTCGAGCGCATCGGCGAGGATCGATTCGCGGCGGTGCCCGCCGGACTTCATTTCGCCGGGGCCTAACTGGATGCGACTGCCCAGCTCGAGCGTGCGGGCCAAGGCGGCCAAAGACGATTCGCGCACCAGCTCGGCGCGCGCGCGGGTCAATTCGCCTTCGGGCGCTTTCGGCCAGCGTTGGAACAGCGCATCTGCAATCAGCAGCCCGACCAGCGCATCGCCGAGGAATTCAAAGCGCTCGTTATGCAGCGCGTTAGCACTGCGATGGGTGAGGGCTTGGGCCAGCAAACCGGGATCGGCGAACGCATGACCACCGATCTCGGCCTTCGCCGGCAACTGCCGATCCGAAACAGTCAAACCGCCGAACTCACTCAGCAACGCCAGCGCTAGTGCCGAGCATCTGCGTCGCCGAGAACCTGCCGACGATATCGAGGTTGTAAATCAGCGGTTTACGTACTTCGTATTCGATCCGCACCTGCACACCGCCGTTGACCTGCTCGACAATGATGTTGTCGGACTTCACGCTGGTCGCATAATTCACGTACAAGCGTTTATCGATCAGGGTGGTCTTGATTTGCGCCGGATCTTGGCTAGCGACGCCGGGTTCGGCGGCCAAAGCCTTGAGCGCGCTGCGCACCGAGTAGTACTCGCTGTACATCGGGAACAGCTTCATGCCGATGTAGAGGAAGAAACCCACGACGCCCATCACGACGACGAAGCTGACGAGGGTCATACCGGATTGATTGCGTCGCATATGCGATCCCCAAAAAAGTTATGTGCTGTCGTTTCCCACGCGGTCATCGCGCTGGGCCACCAGCTTACTGGATGCTGGTACCAATCCGCGACGGCTCGAAACTGTCGCGGCAGCCCCAACCCTTACAGTTCAGCCAGATCAGGAACGCCTTGCCGCGAAGCTGCTCCTCCGGCAAGAACCCCCAGTATCTACCATCATCGCTGCGGTCGCGGTTATCGCCCATCACTAAATACTGCCCTTGGGGCACAGTCCACTCGCCCTCACCCTGGTCGATGTGCGGGATATTTGTGATCTCCAGCACAGGATGCGGGCGGCCGGGCATTTTCTCGACCAGTTCTGTCGCGCCATTCATCTCCACACCCGGGCCGATACCGACGAATTCGCCAAGGGTTTCATAGGCGTAAGGCGCACCGTTCACGGTCACTTGGTTGTCGCGGTAGATCACGCTGTCGCCGGGCAGGCCGATCACGCGCTTGATGTAGTCCACGCCCTTGTTCACATCGCTGTCGTCGCGACCGGGGTAACGAAACACCACCACGTCGCCGCGCGCTGGCTCGCCGATGGTCACGAACTTCTCGTTGCTGACCGGCAGGCGCAGGCCGTAGGCGAATTTATTGACCAAGATGAAGTCGCCGATCAGCAGCGTGGGCATCATCGAACTAGAGGGTATTTTGAACGGCTCGGCGATAAAGCTGCGCAGCACGAGCACGAATGCCAGTACCGGGAAGAACGCGCGGGCGTAATCGACCACGACCGGCTCTTTGTTCTCGTCGAGCAGACCGTCGGCGCTGCGACGGCGCTTAGCGAAGAACAGGCGATCCAGCATCCAAGTGATGCCGGTAAGGAAGGTCAGCGAGACTAGGGCGATTTCAAACCAGCGCATGCATGTTCCTTTGGAACGAAATTAGGACATCGGTGGACGGGGTCGTGAGCGGGGTCGTGAGCGGGGTCGTAGCTGCGGAATGCTGCGGGCGAGCGAGTGTTTTCGATCGTCGATCGCGCATTGCCGTCCTCTTACTTACTGTCCATCTGCAACACGGCAAGGAAGGCCTCTTGCGGAATTTCCACCCGCCCGACCTGCTTCATCCGCTTCTTGCCTTCTTTCTGTTTCTCCAGCAGCTTCTTCTTACGGCTGATGTCGCCGCCGTAGCATTTCGCCAGCACGTTCTTGCGCATCGCCTTCACCGTACTGCGCGCGATGATCTGCGAACCGACCGCAGCTTGAATCGCGACATCGAACATCTGCCTTGGAATCAGCTCTTTCATCTTCTCGCACAGGTCGCGGCCGCGACGGTCGGCGTAATTGCGATGCACGATGATCGAAAGCGCATCGACCTTGTCGCCATTGATCAGCGTGTCCACACGCACGAACGGGCCGGCCTCGAAACGCAGGAAGTGGTAGTCCAGCGAAGCGTACCCGCGCGATACCGACTTCAGCTTGTCGAAGAAATCCAATACCACTTCGGCCATCGGCAGTTCGTAGCTGATCTGCACTTGGCCACCGAGATAATTGATGCCGATCTGCGCGCCGCGCTTCTCTTCGCACAGCGTAATCACGTTACCGACGTAATCCGGCGGCGTGAGGATGTTCGCGCGGATGATCGGCTCGCGGACTTCTTCGATGTGATTCGTGGGCGGCAACTTCGCCGGATTGTCCAGCGGTATCACCGTGCCGTCGGTCTTCAGCACTTCGTAGACAACGGTGGGCGCGGTGCTGATCAGATTAAGGTCGTACTCGCGCTCTAGCCGCTCTTGCACGATTTCCATATGCAGCATGCCGAGGAAGCCGCAGCGGAAACCGAAGCCCATCGCTTCGGAGCTTTCCGGCTCGAAGCGCAGCGCGGCATCGTTGAGCTGCAATTTATCGAGCGCTTCGCGCAGGTCTGGATAGTCCTCGGCATCGACCGGGAACATACCGGCGAATACGCGCGGCTGCATTTCCTGGAAACCCGGCAGCGGTTTGCTGGCCGGATCGCTGGCCAGCGTCAGGGTGTCGCCCACCGGCGCACCGTGGACATCCTTGATGCTGGCGTTGATCCAACCCACTTCGCCCGCGCCGAGCTTTTTCAGCTCTTTGCGCTTGGGCGTGAACACGCCGACCTTGTCGACCAGATGGGTGCGGCCGGTGGACATCACCAGAATCTTGGTGCCGGGCACGATCTCGCCCTGCATCACCCGCACCAGCGAGACCACGCCGAGGTAGTTGTCGAACCACGAGTCGATGATCAAGGCCTGCAGCTTGTCGGTGTCGCGCGGCTTCGGCGGCGGAATACGCAGCACGATGGCTTCCAGTACATCGACCACGTTCAGCCCGGTCTTGGCGCTGATCGCCACCGCGTCCTCGGCGTCGATGCCGATCACCGCTTCGATTTCGGCCTTGACCTTTTCGATATCGGCGGTCGGCAGGTCGATCTTATTGATCACCGGCACCACTTCCAGGCCCTGCTCGACGGCGGTGTAGCAGTTGGCGACCGACTGCGCTTCCACGCCCTGGGCGGCGTCCACCACCAGCAGCGCGCCTTCGCAGGCGGCCAGCGAGCGGCTGACTTCATAACTGAAGTCGACATGGCCGGGGGTATCGATGAAGTTGAGCTGGTAGATCTGCCCGTCCTTCGCCTTGTACGGCAGGGACACCGACTGCGCTTTGATGGTGATGCCGCGCTCGCGCTCGATCGGATTGGAGTCGAGCACCTGCGCCTCCATTTCGCGCGCCTCCAGCCCGCCGCACAACTGAATGATGCGGTCGGCAAGCGTGGATTTGCCGTGATCGACGTGGGCGATGATGGAGAAGTTGCGGATGGACCGCATTGAATCGGACATAAGAGAAGCGGCGGCGTGGGCCGTCGTGGCCTTGGATGATCAAACCAGAGATTATCGCACAGCGCGACGATTCCAGGCCCCAGAACATGCGAGCGGGCCGCCCGGTAAGGCGGCCCGTGGTTTCTTATCGTTTGCTGCAGGAGCGGAAACAGGCTGCGCCGGTCCGGGACGTGTGTTGTGGTTCAGCGCTAGCCGCGATCCGCGATCGGAGTGATCGCGACGAACTGATTGGCGCCGCCGCGACGTACCAGCAGCATCACCGTATCGCTCTCGCGCAGTTTCGACAGCTCGCGGTCGAGCGCATCGACGCTACCGATCGGCGTGGTGCCGACGCGCAGCACCACGTCGCCCGGGCGTAGGCCAGCACTACGCGCGGCCGCCCCTTCCACCCGCGACAAACCCACGCCTTCGTCTGAGCGCAGGCCCAGCCGAGCGCGGTCTTTCGCATCCAGATCCTGGCCGGACAGGCCAAGACGGTTGGCGGATTTGGCGGGCGCCGGCATCTCCTCGCGATCGCCGCCGCGGCGCGGCGTGGCGGCTGCGACTGCGGATGCATCAAGCTGGGTGAGTTTGAGCGTGCGTTCGATCGGCTTGCCGTTGCGGAGGATATCGAGCTCGACAGTGCTACCCGGCGCCATCGCACCGATTAGCGGCGGCAGGTCGCCCGAATCTTCGATCGGCGTGCCGTTGACCGCGCGGATGACGTCGCCCGGTTCGAGCCCTGCTTTCTCGGCCGGACCGCCGCTGCGGACATCGTTCACCAGAGCACCGCGCGTATCCGGCAACTTGAATGCCGCCGCCACATCAGGCGTCACTGCGTTAACGACCACACCGATCTGCCCGCGCGCCACTTTGCCGGTGCTGCGCAATTGATCGCCGACATTCATCGCAACGTCCATCGGGATGGCGAAGCTGACGCCCATATAGCCGCCGGAATTACTGAAGATTTGCGAATTGATGCCGACCACTTCGCCGCTGGTATTGAGCAGCGGGCCGCCGGAGTTGCCGCGATTGATCGCCACGTCGGTCTGGATGAACGGCACATAGCGCTGATCGGCGTATGGATTTGCGCGACCAACTGCGCTGACGATACCAGCCGTGACCGAGTGATCCAGCCCGAACGGCGAACCGATCGCGACCACCCATTGGCCCGGTTTCAGTGATTTTGAGTCGCCCACGCGCAGGTACGGCAGGCCGGTGGACGCGATTTTCAATACCGCGACATCCGACTGTTCATCGCTACCGATCACTTTGGCCTTGAAGCTGCGACGGTCCGTGAGCTTGACCGTGACCTCATCGGCGCCATCGACGACGTGATGGTTCGTCAGCACGTAGCCGTCGGCGGAAATCAGAAAACCGCTGCCCTGCGAGATGCCGCGAGGGCCGCCTTCGGGCAGTTGAGGAATCTCCTGCTGCGGGCCGCCAGGAAACGGCGTATCCGGGCCGAAGAAACGCTTGAAAAATTCAGGAATCTCTTCGTCGTTCGGCGTCGCACCGCCGCGACCGCGCATGCGCGCTTCGGGTTTGATCGCGGCTTCGATATTGACCACCGCTGGGCCGACATGGTCGACCAAACGCGTGAAATCGGGCAAGCCGGTGACCAACAGTTCGGCGCGCGGCTCAGCTGCCAGCGCGGTCGCGGCATTCGCGCTTTGCGCGCCAGTATCGCGGGCCGTGATCGGCAGAATAGTCGTCGCCGCAGCGGTGACGACTGCGGTTGCGGAGACAAGAGCGAGGGTGCGGAAAGAAGCGTTCATCGGGGAGGGATCCTCGACAGTAGGGACGTGAGTGGAAGGGTTTATGCAGCTCTGGAAAGACGAAGCGAACGTGGCATCGCCATCGCATACACCGAACATGAGTTCAGACAGCGTAGGCGGCGCGGCGGCGGATCAGGGTGCGGGCGCTTGGCTGGCAGCCGGGGCGAGATCGCTGGTAGCGGGCGAGCTCGTAGCCGGCGAGAGCTTTGCATCGACCCGCAGCGCATCGACCCGCGGCTGGAACGAAGGATGCACACCAGGGCTGCCGATGCTGTAATCGACGGTCACGCCACCGACTGCCGCCGATTCCGACAGCAAGGCGCGCGGCCAGGGTTTGGCGGTGATATCGAGCGGATGACGGCCGAAAGGATCGACCGTCATCGATACAGCATCGTTGCGTACTGCGGCTGCGGCGAATGCAGCGGGCCGAGAACCGCTACGCGCGTTGGACGATTGCAGCGACGGGCGCGCATTGCGACGGGCGCTCCCGGCCGATGCCGTCGCGACCGCGGCAGTCGTGCCCGCGGCCGTCGCGATCGTCGCAGATGCGGCAGTGTCCATCGACACCAGCGCGATGCTCGCCATCTTCTTCGGCACGTGATTCGGTGTGATTTCTGCCGGTAGCGATTCAACAGCTAGCGACTCAACAGCTCGCGATTCAACAGCTTGCGATTCGGCGGCAAGCGATGCGGTTCGATCGACTGCAGAGGTGGTGGCGGGCGGCAAGGTGGAAGCGGCAGCGACCGTCGCAGTCGGTGCTGTCGCTGGCAACTGCGCGGCTGTCATCGCGGCGCCCGCAGATTGCAACGGGGTTGAATCAAGCGTGAGACTGCGCGTCGAGATCAAGGCCGCGATCGCGACCGAGGCCGCGAGCGCTGCGCCACCGCCCCAACGCAGACGTTGGCGCCACGCCACTGCAGCGACATCGTTCGCGACGAGCGCGGGCTCGGACAAGGCAGGCTCGGACAAGGCGGATTCGGACAAGGAAGACTGCGCAGCTACATCCGCCGCGATGGCGCGCGCCACGCGGCGGCTGAAATCCGCAGGCAAGGCATTGCCGGTTTGACCGCGCATGGCATCGCCGAATAACTGCCATCGCTCCCAACATCCCGCCAGCTCGGCGTCGTGCTGCATGCGTCGCAACAAGAAACGACTCTCGTCGGCCGAAAGCGTGCCGTCCATCATTGCAGAGAGCTGTTCGCGATAGGCCTCGCGCTGATGCAGATCGGCATGCCCGATCGCTGCAGGGGACGATGCCGAAACAGAGTTTGATGTGTGTTTGTCGGTCATGGGGCTTCGACGATAAGAGCATTAAGACAGTGGGCCGATGGGTTGAATACAGCAGTGCGTTGTACTCAAACAATCGATGCGAAAAACTATTCTCTCGAAAAGAATTTTCAGAAAAAAACGAAAACGATCTTCAACGAATCGCACGCTCGCGCGGATTAGGCGCATCGAGCAACGGGCGCAATTGCACATCGATCGCGTCGCGAGCTCGGAAGATGCGCGAGCGCACCGTACCGATGGGGCACGCCATTCGCTCTGCAATCTCTTCGTAACTCAAACCGTCCACTTCGCGTAGCGTGATCGCGGCCCGCAGCTCTTCGGGTAAAGCTTCGACCGCGCGCATGACGGTTTGTTCCATTTCCTGACGCATGAGTTCGCGTTCCGGTGTGTCGTTATCGCGCAAGCGTATGGCGGAATCGAACTGCTCGGCATCGTCGATATCGATGTCTTCGCCGGGCGGCCGACGCTTGTGGGCGACGAGATGGTTCTTGGCGGTGTTCACTGCGATTCGGTGCAGCCACGTTGAGAACTGCGCATCGCCGCGGAAGTTCCCGATCGCGCGATACGCGCGCATGAACGTGTCCTGGGCAATATCCTGGCACTCGCTCCAATCGTGGACATAGCGACCGATCAGCGCCACGACCCGGTGCTGGTGCTTACGCACCAGAAGATCGAAAGCCGCGCTGTCGCCGCGCTGCACGCGTCGGACCAACTCCAGGTCCAAGTCTTGCGATGTCTTCACATCGGCCATCGGGCCGGCACTCCTGTGGTGGATTCCGCCAGACCTTGCGGTCCAGGCACGCCGTGGGCGGCGTCCCCGGGCCAACGCGATGGCCGGGCATTCGGACAATACACCCCGAGAGAAAGTTCCCGGGCCGTTCGGCGACTGAATTCTTGCCGTCGCAGTACGTCGATTCGTCACTGTGGTCTATCTGGGGCTGGTCGGCCAGGGCCACAAGCCATGATCGATGCGCTCACTGAGCCCTAACAGGTTGCTGAGACCTCCATCCAGGAGCTATTCCAGTTCGCACATCCGGCACATGTCCGGACGTGCTCACGGCAAATCAATCGCTGACGCGCTTGTTTCGCCCCTTGTTTCGCCGGCGCAGCCATCCATGGCTGCGTGCCACGACGGCAATACCATGACTGCATGACCAGGCTGCTGAACACCTGCTGCCGCATGTATTTCAGCAGCCTGCTAAGAGCCTGTTTAGACTCTCACAATCGCTTCGCAACGGCACATCGGTGGCACAAAGGCGGCAGATCGATGGCCCATGGGCCGTTCGCCTCAGCTACGATGACGGGTCAACATGCCAAGGCGTATGGCGGCCGACGCAAGCGCCCCCTGGACCCGCTTCCACAACTTCCGCTTCCACAACTATTGAGTCTTCACTTATGAGTTCCGGTTTTGATGGCTTGCAACTGCGTCACTGGCGCGTCGACACCCGCCCCGACGGGGCGATGGTGCTGTCGTTCGATCGCGACGGCAAATCGGTCAACAGCATCTCTCAAGACGTGTTGATCGAATTGGACACGATGCTGGAGCGCATCGCGCTGGAGCCGCCGAAAGCGCTGATCGTGCGCTCGGCGAAGGAAAAAGGCTTCGTCGCTGGCGCCGATATCGAAGAGTTCGAGCGGTTCGACGCCAAAGGCACCACCGGCGATGCGATCCGCCGCGGCCAGCGCGTGTTCCAACGTCTGGCCGAACTGCGAGTACCGACCGTCGCAGCGATCCACGGCTTCTGCATGGGCGGCGGCACCGAACTCGCGCTCGCCTGCCGCTATCGCGTGGCCTCGAACGACCCTTCGACCAAGATCGGCCTGCCCGAAATCAAACTCGGCATCTATCCCGGCTGGGGCGGCAGCGTGCGTTTGCCGCGCCTGATCGGCGCGCCTGCGGCGATGGAGATGATGCTCACCCAGCGCAACGTCTCGGCCTCGGCGGCGTGTGCGATGGGCTTAGTGGACAAAGTCGTCGAACCTGCGGCCTTGCTCGATGCCGCGATCGCGCTCGGCTTCAAAGGCACGGTGCGTCCTTTCAAGCAGCGCGCGACAGCGTGGGCGACCAATACCTGGCTGGCGCGGCAAATCATCGCGCCGAAGCTGGTGCAGATGACCGCACGCAAGGCGCGCAAGGAGCACTACCCTGCCCCGTTCGCGCTGATCGAAACGTGGCGCCGCAGCAGCGGCAACATCGGCCGTTTACTCGACGCCGAACGCCGCTCGGTGGTGAAGCTCGCCAGCACGCCGACCGCGCGCAATCTCACCCGCATTTATTTTTTGATGGAGCGGCTGAAGAATCTCGGTGGCAAAGACGCCGACGCTGCGTTGCTGCCGATCAAACACGTGCATGTCGTCGGCGCCGGCGTGATGGGCGGCGATATCGCGGCCTGGGCGGCTTACAAAGGCTTTCAGGTGACACTGCAAGATCGCGAACAGCGTTTCATCGATAGCGCGATGAAACGCGCAGAAGACCTATTCGCCAAGCGCGTGAAGGACCCGAGCAAGCGTTCCGAAGTCGCCGCGCGACTGGTGTCGGATTTGAACGGCGAGGGGGTCGCTCAGGCTGATGTGCTGATCGAGGCGATCATCGAGAAAGCCGACGCCAAGCGCGATCTCTACACCTCGGTCGAACCGCGGATGAAGGCCGATGCGCTGCTGACCACCAATACCTCGTCGATCCCGCTCACCGAACTGCGCGAACACATCGCGCGTCCGGCGCAATTCGCAGGTTTGCACTATTTCAACCCGGTGGCGATGATGCCGCTGGTGGAAATCATCCATCACGACGGCATGGACCCGGCGACCGAAAAGCGCCTCGCCGTGTTCTGCAAAGCGATCGACAAATTGCCGGTGCCGGTCGCGGGCACGCCGGGTTTCTTGGTGAACCGCCTGCTGTTTCCGTACATGCTAGAAGCGGCCACCGCCTTTTCCGAAGGCATCCCCGGGCCGATCATCGACAAAGCCGCAGTGAAATTCGGCATGCCGATGGGGCCGATCGAATTGATCGACACCGTGGGCCTGGACGTCGCCGCAGGCGTCGGCGCCGAACTCGCGCCGTTCCTCGGCCTACCGATCCCGCCCGCACTCGCCGCGCCGCCCGAGCCCGGAAAGCGCGGTAAAAAAGACGGCCAGGGACTCTATCGTTGGGAAAACGGACGCGCGCAGAAGCCGCAGATTCCGACGGAGTACAAAGCGCCGGAGGATTTAGCAGACCGGCTGATCCTGCCTTTGCTCAACGAAGCGGTCGCGGCGCTGCACGAAGGCGTGGTCGCCGACGCCGATCTGTTGGATGCGGGTGTGATTTTCGGCACCGGCTTCGCGCCGTTTCGCGGCGGCCCGATCCAATACATCCGCGATACCGGGGTTGAGCCGCTATTGGCGAAACTCGCGGCGTTGGAAGCGAAGTACGGGGCACGTTTCGCTCCGCGCCCCGGCTGGGACAATCGCGCATTGCGCAATCTTTAGAGCCTGTTTGTCGCCTTGGTATGCTCCACGTTGCGTCGCAGAACGCGCGGCGCGGCATCAGAACGATGCCTCTGAAATTCAGCCATGCCGAAGCGATGCCCGACGCGCATAAAAAAAACACCATCGCGATTTGAGGCCGGATCTGGGCCGAAAACGTCCCGACTTCAGCGATGCAGCTCGCGTTCGCATCGTGCTTCGCGAAGATCGGTCGGTGTCCGGCCTATCTCTGACCTACATCGTGCGCGAGCTACATCGTATGCGTCGGCTTGTCCGACGTCAGGATACCGGCCAAGATGGCCTCGATCTTGCCTCTGATCGCATCGCCTTCGGGCGTCTCCGCCAACTGCACGCCGATGCCTGCAGTCCGGTTGCCCTGCGCGCCAGCCGGCGTCACCCAGACCACCTTGCCGGCCACCGGGAAGCGCTCGGTCGATTCGGGCAGGGTGAGCAGCAGGAAGACCTCGTCGCCGAGAAAATAACGCTTGGTGGTCGGCACGAAGACGGCGCCGCCCTTGATATAAGGCATATACGCCTGAAACAGCGCCTGTTTGTCCTTCACCGCGAGCGAAAGAATGCCCTGCCGGGCGCCCGCTAATGCTGCTTTGGCATTCATGCTTTGCCTCTTGGGGGATGTCCAGTGGGTGCATTCTGGGGTGGAGCCGCGGGAGCGGCGCGCCATTGCGCGAGCAGCTCGGTGACGGCGAGATCGGCGCGAACCGTGGTCCGCAGCAGGTCGCGGGTCCGGTTCGCGGCGTCGAACCAAGTGGCGAGGGTGCGGATTCTGCGCGCATTGGTCAAGCCACCGCCGGCTTGGGTGAAGAATTCAGGGCCACCCAGCCGCGTGGCTTCGGCGACCGCGAGGTCGGCGGCGTGGCGCAAACGGGCGTCGAGATTCTCGGCACCCGCCCAACGCTGCGCGGTTTCGGCCGGGCTGCGAGCGCCGCGGGCCAGTGCTGCGAGATCGTCCGCGACTTCACGGCGCAGATTCAGGCCACCCTCGCGCAGCCAGTGATCGGCAAGGCCAGGATGGCCGCGGGCGCCGTCCAGCGCTTCGGCGGCCGCAGCGGCGGCATGCCCCCGGCCCTGCAGCCATTGCAGCGATTCCTGCACCGGCGGCAATCGAAACTCCACCCGCTGACAGCGGCTGCGGATGGTCGCCGGCAATCGTCCTGGGCGCGAGGCGATCAACCACAGATAGCGGCCCGGATGCGGTTCTTCCAAGGTTTTGAGCAGCGCATTGCAGGCAGCGTGATTGATCGCATCGGCGGGGTCGAGAATCACGATCTGCGCGCCGCCGTATTGCGGGGTCAGCGACATCCGCTCCGACAGGTGCCGAATCTGTTCGATCACGATCTCGGTGCGCAGCTTCGTGCCTTCCTTATTCATCTCCAGCGTCACCGCCGCGTAATCGGGATGGGTGCCGGCGACAAAGAGCTGGCAGCTACGGCAGCGGCCGCAGGGTTCGCCATCCGAATCGCGTGCAGTACATAAGATGCGTTTCGCCAAACGCTCGGCCAGCGCGCGCTTGCCCAACTGTGCAGGGCCGCAGAACAACAGACCGTGGCCGAGGCGGCCGCTATCAAGCGCAGCGGTCGTCTGCGCATAGACGCGCTGCTGCCAGGGGGCGAAGCCGGTGTTGGCGTTCGCGGCGGACGCGGTCATGGTGGCTGTCGTCGTGGTCGCTGTCGTCGCGGTGGTCATTACGGAAACCCGCCGCGCTCAATAAACATGCGCAGGATCGCGACTGCATCGGCGGCGACTTCAGCCGCGCTTTGGGTGGCGTCGATCACGCGCAGACGCCCGGGCTCGGCGCGAGCGCGGGCCAAAAATACACCGCGCACGCGCTCGAAGAATTCGTCGCGTTCGCGTTCGATCCGGTCCGGCGTGTACTGCCCGAACACCAAATCGCGGCCTCTGGTGCGTTCGCGGCCTTGGGCGACGCCCAGATCGAGCAACAGGGTCAAGCCCGGCTTCAGCCCGACCACGCGGCGTTCGAGTTCGGCGATGAACGCAGGATCGAGGCCGCGACCGCCGCCCTGATAGGCGTAGCTGGAGTCGGTGAAACGATCGCTGAGCACCCAAGCGCCGCGCTCCAGTGCCGGCAAGATGGTTTCGCGCACGTGCTGCGCGCGGGCGGCGAACATCAGCAGCAATTCGGTTTCCGCTGCGGGCTTTTCGTGATCCGGCGTGAGCAGCAATTCGCGGATGCGCTCCGCTAATGGCGTGCCGCCGGGTTCACGCGTAGACAGCACTTCGGCGCCGGTGTGCTGCAGCGCCTCGCGCAGCGCGCCAAGCACCGTGGTCTTGCCCGCGCCCTCACCGCCCTCAAGCGTGACGAAACGCGGATGCTGCCGCAGTTCAGTGTGCGTCGATGCCTGCGCCGCAGTCTCGATAGCGGCATTCGAAGCGATCGTCGAAGCAGGGCCGGGCTCAGGACTCATTGCGTCTGCGTCCGTCGTTCGCGGTAACGCTTGAGATACTGGGCGACTGCGGATTGATGCTCGGCGTAGGTCTTGGTGAAGACATGCCGGCCGCTGCCGTCGCCAACGGCGACGAAAAACACGGCCTCGCCCGGCGCGGGATGCGCGGTCGCACGAATCGCATCGACGCCGGCCATCGCAATCGGGGTCGGCGGCAATCCGTCGCGGGTATAGGTGTTGTAAGGCGTATCGGTTCGCAGATCGGTTTTGCGGATGTTGCCGGTGTAGGCGCTGCCCATACCGTAGATCACGGTCGGGTCGGTTTCGAGCCGCATCGGCGTCTTCAAACGACGCACGAACACGCCCGCGATCTGCGGGCGCTCATCGGCGACGCCGGTTTCTTTTTCGACGATCGACGCCAGGGTCAACAATTCGTAGGGCGTGTTCAGCGGCAAGTCTTTATCGCGCGTCTCCCATGCTTTTAGCAGCGCGGCGTCGAGATCGTCCGCCGCGCGCTTAAGCAAGTCCAGATCGCTGTCGCCGCGGCGGTAATGATAGGTTTCCGGCAAGAAACGGCCTTCGGGATGCTGGCCGCCGCGACCGATCGCGCGCATCAGCGCAGCGCTATCTAAGTCCGCGCCTTTCTGCAGCAGCGGCCTGGCTTTCGCCAGCGCGGCGCGTAAGTCGCGAATATTCCAGCCTTCGACGATCGTGAAGCGATAGCTCACCACTTTGCCGTCGCGCATCCGCTGCAGCAGCGTGCGCGGGCTCATCCCAGGTTCCAGCGCGTATTCGCCGACCTGCAGTTTGCCGGCGGCGCCGAGCTCGCGGCCCAATGCGCGCCATTCCAGATCGCTACCGTTCGCACCCAGCGCGCGCAGCTTGCGCACCACGATCGGCAGCGAATCGCCCGATTCCACGGTCACGCTCTCGCCCGCCTCGATACCGGCGATCGGCGCATCGGCAAAGCGCGTATAGCGCTGATAGCCGAACAGCACCGCGCCGGCAGCGAGCACGGCGATCGTCAGCAGCACCAGCGCGACCACACCGAATTTGGACGCACCGAATTTGGACGCGCCGGATTTTGACTTGGAACGTTTGCGGGTGGGGCTCACGGATGGACCTCGGAAAAATCGACGATGGCGATGTCGGCAAAGGCCGGATGCGCTGCGGCCAAGCGAGACTGAGCCTCGGTCAGCGCCGGATGCCGCGACCAGCGACGCGCGCCGAGCTGCGCGACCGGCAGGATACCGCGCACGGCATTGCAGAGGAAAACCGCATCGGCGGATTCCACGTCCACCGGATTCAGCGTGGCCTCGCGGGCGTTCAGCGCCGTCAACGCCCAGCCGCGGCAGATACCGGCGATGCCGCAGCGGTCCAGGCGCGGCGTGGACCAGCCGCTCGCGAGACGATCATCGCTGCTATTTTTGCGCTCGTCGCGATAGATGAAGAGATTGGCCGCGGTCGCGGCAATGACTGCGCCCGACTCGTCGCGCATTAGCCCATCGTCGCAGGCCGCCACATTGGCTCCGCCCGAATCCGTATCGCTCAAGCCTGCCAACGCATCCCGTTCGGCGTGGGCCAGCACTTGTTCGAGACGGTTGCAGTGTTTGAGCCCGGCCAGTCGCGGCTGCGCAGACAGCCGCGTCTCGCACCAGCGCAATCGAACGGCTGGCGACGACGGCGAAGGCAGCGGATGGGCCGACAGCCACCACAGCGGCGCAGCATCGGGATCGGGCGCATAGCCGCGTCCGCCGCTGCCACGGATCAGCATGAGTTTGATCACTGCGTCCGGCGCGTTGCGCAGCAAGGCGTCGCGCTCGGCTTCGACCAGCGCCTGCGACGGCAAGCGAATACCGAGCACTTTCGCACCATGCGCGAGTCGCGCCCAATGCGCCGACCACCAGCTGATCGCGCCGCGATGCGCGCGCATCGTTTCGAACACGCCATCGCCATAAGCGAGACCGCGACTGTCCGCGAGTACATCGCCGATTCGGCTTTCGGCGACGGCATCGTCGCCGACGAAGATGCGGCGAGCGTTCGATGACGGCGCGTCAGCGTCTCGCATCGCGGCGCCTACCGTCACTCCGCCGCACCGAGCGCTTTGAGCAAGCCGCGCGCTTTCGCCCGTGTTTCCTCAAGTTCGCGCTGCGGATCGGAGTCGGCGACGATGCCGGCGCCGGTGCGGAATCGCATCGACACACCTTCGACTTCGGCGCTGCGGATCAAAATATTCAGGTCCAGATCGCCATCGCGGTTCAACCAACCCATCGCGCCGGTGTAGGCGCCGCGGCCCACGCCTTCCAACTCGGCGATGATTTGCATGCAGCGCACTTTCGGGCAGCCGGTGATCGTTCCGCCAGGAAACACAGCGCGGATCGCTTCTCCCGGCGCGATGTCGGCGCGCAGACGGCCGCGCACATTGCTGACGATATGATGCACGTGCGAATAGCTTTCGACTGTCATCAATTCATCCACTTCGACACTACCGGGCGTACACACGCGCCCTAGATCGTTGCGTTCCAGATCGATCAACATGACGTGTTCGGCGCGCTCTTTCGGATGGCCGACGAGTTCGCGGATGCGGGCGGCATCGTCATCCCCGGGGAAGCGCGGACGCGTACCCGCGATCGGACGCGTTTCGATCGAATCGCCACGCACCGATACCAAGCGTTCGGGCGAGGAACTCACGACCGCCCAGTCATCGCCTGCAAACATGCCCGCGAACGGCGCGGGACTGACGTCGCGTAGGCGTGCGTAGATCGCAGCCGGATCGATGCCCTGCCCGTTCTCGGATGCGAAATGGGCTCGCCATGCGCGCGAGAGATTGACCTGAAAGACATCGCCTGCGGCGAGGTATTCGAGAATACGTTCGACACCGCGGACGAAGTCCTGCGGCGCATCTTCCTCGATCGACGACGGTGCGCACCCATCAACCGACGGTAAGTCGCGTGCGGCGCGCTCGTCGTCGGCGATACGGCGCAACAGCCCATCGGCCGCATCGGCATCGCCTCCGACACGCGTTTGGATCCTGCTTTTGGCGCTGCTCCCGACATCGCTCGCGACATCGCTCTCAACGATCGCGACGCATTCGCCGGTCGCATGGTCGCGCAAAATCGCCGCCGGGCAACGCAGCGCCAACGCGACCGGCAATCCGCTTTCGGTGTCGGGCAAACGCAGCACTGGCTCGACCTGCGCTGCCAATTCATAGCCCAGAAACAGCGCCCAACCGCCGCGAAACGGCCAGCGCGGCTCCTCGCGCGGCGTGCGCAGTGCACGCCAACGGCTATCGAGTGCGCTCAGGAAGTCATTGCCATCGGCGCCGCCATCGATCCGATGTTCGATACCCATGCGATCGCGCGAGTACAACATTCCATCGCGTTCGAGCCGTAGCGCTTCACCATCGGCGACCAAGAGCATGTCCCAACGTCCGAGCGTGTGCCCGGCCGTCAACGACGACGACGTGGATTGCAGCAGCAGCGGATATCGCTGCGGCGCAAGACGATGCAGACGCAGCAGATCGCAATCGGCTGGCAAGGCGCGCGTGACGATCATCGCGGGATACTAGTGTGCCGCACTAGAGCAGTACGGCAGGATCAAATACGGCGGAAGACGAGCGTGGCGTTGGTGCCGCCGAAGCCGAAGCCGTTGGACACGGCGATATCGATCGCGGCATCGCGGGCGACGTTCGGCACATAGTCGAGATCGCAGCCTTCGCCCGGTTCGTCGAGATTGATCGTCGGCGGAACGATCCCGGTTTCCAGCGCTTTCACCGAATACACCGCTTCGATGCCGCCAGCGGCACCGAGCAAATGCCCGGTCATCGATTTGGTCGAGGACACCATGAGCTTGTGCACGTGGTCGCCGAACGCGGTTTTCATCGCAAGGGTTTCGGCCAAGTCGCCGAGCGCTGTCGAAGTGCCGTGCGCATTGAGATAGCCGACTTGATCGGGGTTGATCCGCGCATCTTTCAGCGCTGCAATCATGCACCGCGCCGGACCATCGCCGTTCTCGCTCGGCGCGGTCATGTGAAACGCATCGGAGCTGGCGCCGAAACCGATCAATTCGCAATAGATTCGCGCGCCGCGCGACTTAGCGAACTCGTACTCCTCCAGCACGATGATGCCCGCGCCGTCGCCCAACACGAAACCGTCGCGATCCTTGTCCCAAGGCCGCGAAGCGCGCGCTGGATCGTCGTTGCGAGTGGACATCGCTTTCATCGAACAAAAGCCGCCCATTGCCGTCGGTGTGGAGCCGCGTTCGGCGCCGCCGGCCAACATCACATCGGCATCGCCGTATTGAATCATGCGCATCGCCATACCGATCGAATGATTCGACGAGGCGCATGCGGACACTGCCGAGAAATTCGGCCCTTTGATTCCGGTCATCAGTGTGATTTGGCCGGGCAGCATATTGATGATGGTGCTCGGCACGTAGAACGGCGAGATTTTGCGCGGCCCGCCTTCGTGATAACGGATGGTCTGTTCCTCGATTCCGAGGATACCGCCGATGCCGGAGCCCATGATCGCACCGATGCGCTCGGCATTGCTGTCGTCGATGACGAGACCCGAATCCTGTATCGCCATCAAACTCGCGGCGACACCGTAGTGGATGAACGGATCCATTTTCTTAAGCTCTTTGGGCGCGATCCAAACGCCCGGGTCGAAATTCTTGACCTCGCCCGCGATCCGCGTTGAAAACGCGGATACATCGAAATTCGCGACCGCAGCGATGCCCGAGCGGCCATTGACGATAGCGTCCCAGTTGCTAGCAAGATCGTTGCCCAAAGGCGAAACGATGCCCAGACCAGTGACGACGACACGACGGTGGGACATGGTGCACTCCAGCTCCGAACACGCGGCGGCCGCATCGCGCGATGTGCGCTATCGGCGCCGATACACGGCCGCAATGGCGATATACGCAATGGCGATATATCGTGGACAAGCCGCATGGCGGCCGATTATGCGCACGGGGCCGCAAGCAGCCCCGTGATGATGTATCTGTCGCATCGGTACGGGTACGACACTGCGGCAACCAGCGTATGCCAGAAGATCGCACATTCGTTGCCACGACACGACAAGGATGATCGGCGGCGCTCGGCGAAAGCCGAACGCGCCGGTGACACACATCAGTCCTTGACGTGATTCTTGATGTAGTCGATCGCTTGCTGCACCGAGGTGATTTTCTCGGCTTCTTCGTCCGGAATCTCGCACTCGAATTCTTCTTCGAGGGCCATCACTAGCTCGACGGTATCGAGAGAGTCGGCGCCGAGATCGTCGACGAAGGATGCGCTGTTGGTGACTTCGTCTTCCTTGACGCCAAGTTGTTCAATGACGATTTTCTTGACGCGTTCTTCGATGCTGCTCATGTGTGGTGTGCTCCGGATGAAATCTAAGGGAATAGTGTAAGGGAAAGCTGGGCCAGCGACAGGCCTAGAAGTATCTTTTCAATTCAACGACTTACTATGAAAACGTTGTCTCGGCGGGTGCCTGGGCGCCTGAAACGGGCTCAAAAGCGGGTTGTGAGCCCGCCAGGACCGGCGCATGCGGCACCGCCAGCCCTTTGCAGGCATGCGCTTTCACGGCATGCGCTTTCATGGCATGCGCTTTCACGGCATGTACATCCCGCCGTTGACGTGCAGGGTTTCGCCGGTGATGTAGCCCGCCCCAGGCCCAGCGAGGAAGGCCACGGCGTTGGCGATATCGGACACATCGCCAAGATGACCCAGCGCGATCTGATCGAGCAGAGCGGTGCGCGCGGCTTCAGGCAATTCGCGGGTCATATCGGTGTCGATGAAACCGGGAGCAACGACATTGACGGTGATGCCGCGCGAACCGATCTCTTTTGCCAGCGATTTGCTGAAAGCGATGATGCCCGCCTTGGCCGCGGCATAGTTAGTCTGTCCAGCGTTACCGGTCACGCCGACAACCGAAGCGATATTGATGATGCGGCCTTTGCGCGCCTTCATCATGCCGCGCATCACCGCTTTACTGGTGCGGTAGACGCTGGTGAGATTGGTATCGAGAATCGCTTGCCAATCGTCGTCCTTCATCCGCATCAGCAAATTGTCGCGGGTGATGCCGGCGTTGTTGATCAAAATGCCGACCGCACCGAATTCTTTGGCGATCGAATTGAGCAGCGCCTCGACCGCCGCGCCATCGACGACATCAAGCGTGCGTCCATGGCCGCCGAGCGGCGCCAGACGCGCACCGATGGCTGCCGCGCCAGCATCGCTGGTCGCGGTGCCGATGACGGTCGCGCCCTGCGCAGCGAGGGTGTCGGCGATCGCAGCGCCGATGCCGCGGCTGGCGCCGGTGACAAGCGCGATTTCGCCTTTGAGCGGCAGGTGTGAGGGGGCGTTATCTGTCGTCATATCATCGGTTCGTTTCGAATTATGCATTCCATACATCGAGCGCCGCCGCGAACTCGCCGACGCTGCCCAGCGCACGGTTCTCGATCGACTTATCGATGCGTTTATTCAAACCGCACAGCACTTTGCCAGGGCCGCATTCGGCGATGCGCACGATACCGCGCGCAGCGAGCGCCCGAACGCAAGCGGTCCATTGCACCGGCAAATACAGCTGGCGCGCCAGCGCATCGCGAATGGCCTGAGCGCCGATATGCACGTCCGCATCGACATTCTGGATCACTGGGATCGCGGGTTCGCGCCAATCGAGGCCGCGCATCGCTTCAGCGAGGCGGTTCGCGGCATCGCGCATCAGCGGGGTGTGCGAGGGCACGCCGACTGCAAGCCGCGCAACCATGCGCGCGCCGCGCTGGGTGAGCAGTTCCGAAGCGCGATCGACCGCAGCGGCGTGACCGCCGATCACGATCTGCCCAGGAGAGTTGAAATTTGCGGCGACTACGATCTCGGTGCCGGACACTTCGGCGCAGGTGTCGCGCACGATGACGTCATCGACGCCGATCACCGCAGCCATCGCACCGCTACCATCGGGCAAGGCCGCCTGCATCAACTGGCCGCGGATACGCACCAGATGCGCGGCTTCGCGCAGCGAGAGCGCGCCAGCCGCGACAAGCGCGCTGTATTCGCCAAGACTATGGCCGGCCAGCACTGCGGGCGTCGGGCCGCCCTGCGCCTGCCACAAACGCCACACCGCGATGCCGGCCGCAAGCAGCGCAGGCTGGGTGTATTCGGTGCGATTGAGCTGTTCTTCGGTGCCATACTGCGACAGTGCCCAGAGATCGACACCTGCGCCTTCGGAGGCTTCCGCGAAGTCTTCGCGAATCGACCCGTAGGATTCGGCTAATTCCGCAAGCATTCCTATCGACTGCGAGCCCTGGCCCGGGAAGGCGAAGGCGAGCGTCGGATCGGTCGCATTGGTCGAAGTCACACGGTCGCCCTGGGCGGAATCGGAGGCAAATGATACGTGCGAAGGCACCGGTCTGTCTGTACGAGGGCGTATGTCCAGAAGCCGGGTATCGGGAAATGCGAACAACGTCGGCAACGGTGTCGGAAACGTGGAGGCGAAAAATCCAAGGCAATTGCCCGCTCTATCGGAATAGCGTACCCGCGCGCATCGAGAAATCGGCGAACAGGCCCTGCTCGAGCCCATGCAACGATCGGCACTTGCTTTGGCTGCGGAAAAAACCGAGTTTTCAGCCTTGCTTCAATCGAAAAAACGCTGCGCGACGGTCTCGATATCGGCGCACAAAAAACCCGCTTCTCAGCGGGTTTTCGTTGGCTGGGTGCTGATGAGCGCATCGCTTTCCGGAGGCTCATGTTGTCTACTGGCGAACCTCTTATTTGCAGACTTGCGCCGGACTAGTAACGCATCAGCGCCGAGCCCCAGGTAAAACCGCCGCCGAAGGCTTCGACCAACAGCAAGTGGCCTCGCTGTACTTTGCCCGAACGCACCGCCTCGTCCAATGCCAGCGGCACCGAGGCCGATGAGGTATTGCCGTGTTTGTCGACAGTGACGATCACCCGCTCCATCGGCATATCCAGGCGTTTCGCCGTGGCTTCGATGATGCGCAGGTTCGCCTGATGCGGAATCAGCCAATCGATCGCATGACGATCCAAACCATTCGCTTCGAGCGCTTCCTCAACCGCCGAATCCATGGCCTTAACCGCGTGTTTGAACACTTCGCTGCCAGCCATTTTAATTCGCACACCGGCGTTGGGTTCGTCCGGCTTGAAGCCTGCCGAGACGCCGACCGGGTTCCAGAGCAGCTCTTTCTTGCTGCCATCAGCGTGCATATGCGTGCTGAGGATACCGGTCTGTTCATCGGTTTTAAGCACCACCGCGCCGGCACCATCGCCGAACAACACGCAGGTGGTGCGATCGGTCCAGTCGATCATTCGCGTCAGTGTTTCGGCGCCGATGACCAGCACCGTTTTGGACGCGCCAGAGCGGATGAACTTATCGGCAACGGTCAGCGCGTAGATAAAGCCAGAACACGCCGCGTTGACGTCGAACGCGGCGCAGCCTTCGGCACCGAGCCGATGTTGAATCAGGCATGCGGTCGACGGAAAAATCAGGTCGGGCGTGGTGGTGCCGACGATGATCAGATCCAGTTCGGAGGCGACAACGCCTGCTGCCTCCATTGCGCGCACGGCCGCGTGGTAGCCCAGATCCGACGTGGTTTGTCCTTCTGCGGCGATATGACGCTGACGGATGCCACTGCGCGACGAAATCCATTCATCGCTGGTGTCGACGATTTTGGACAGATCGTCATTGGTCAGTACTTTATCGGGCAAGTAGCTGCCGGTGCCCGCGACCCGCGCGTAAACCTGATTGCTCATGCCCGCCGTTACCCCTTGAAGCGACCATCGATGGAAACGACGACGCGGCCATCACGGCCGCATCGGTCATAGGTGTAGGCGATTACGCCAGGAATGGCCCGAAAAACCTCGACGCGAGGCCGCATCCTTACGGGAATTGTCGAGGCGCTAAGCGCCTAACGGCCATCACTCTTGGTCGACGACCTTGGTCTTTGGCACGATCACCTGACGGCCACGGTAGTAGCCATCTTTGGTGATGTGGTGGCGCAGATGGATTTCGCCGGAGGTCGGATCGGTGGCCAATTGCTTCGCAGTTAACGCATCGTGCGAACGACGCTGACCGCGACGGGAAGGAGTGACTCGGGATTTCTGCACAGCCATGGGAATTGCTCCAGCTTCAACGCTTCGGAATGTGTCTGAACTCGATTCTCGGCATTCGCGCACGTCGCCGTGCGTTGGGCCTGTACCGCGATCCGCGCTCTGCGGATCATCGGCGTCTCGCCGGTTCAACTTGCGAGACTTCAATTCTGGTGTTGCTATCTGGTGTTGCTATCTGGTGTTGCTTGTTTCGATGCTGCTATTTCGATGCTGCTATTTCGATGCCGATATTTCGGCGCCGCTTTCAGTATTTCTGCTTAAGCGCCTCAATTCGAGTCGCTAACTTTTGGATTCTTCGCAGCCGATTGCGCTTAACAAGCGCGCTCCAAAAGATGCCTCACCTAGTCTTTCTTCAGCCCCGCCAACGCCGCGAACGGATTGACGCGCTCTAGCTCTTCGGACTGCGCCGGCCAATCTCGCTCGACCGATTCGCTGCCAGGCTTCACCGGTATCAGCGGCACCGCCAGTATTAACTCGTCCTCAACCAAATCGGCAGGCCGGATTTCGCCATCATCGGCGATCTCCAGCGCTTCGTAGCCCAACGGCAGCCCAGCCTCGTCGGCTTCGACCGTCTCGCTGGATTCGCGAATCAAACCGAGCCGCTGCACCATCGCCACCGGTAACAAGAACCGTTGCAAGCTGCGCTGACAGATCAACGGCAGCTCGGCATCGATTCGAAGCTCCACAAACGGCACCTGAAACGCATCCTGGCCGAAATCCAGCGAAAAGCGGACTTCGCCCTGGTCGTCGGAGAGCAGATCGCGGAGGCGGGCCATTGCAGCCAGGGGCAGACGGCCGTGGAAACTGCGCCGCGTTGCCACCATACGCCAAGCATCCAGACTTTCGGGTACTTGAGCGGACATAAGCGCGGAATGTTAGAGGCCGGCGGCGGACGTGTCAAACGTAACGGCATGCCGACATGCGGGACGTCATCGCGCCGACGGGCGCGAGAAGGGCGCGGGCGGGATGGGTGGCAATGGGCAAGCTGTCGATTGCACGGCGTGATGCAAGACATTGCCGCCGATCCCTGCGCGGGGCAGACTGTCCGCCCCGATACGATACGCCAACGTGACCTTTCTCACGCTTTTCTTTCTCGCAGTGGTCGTCGTTGCCCTGGCAGCGGGCGTATGGGTGCTGATGCGCGGGGCGCGGCATCGCCGCTCACTCACCCAACTGCTCGACGCCGCCGATGTATTCGAGTCCCGGCTGCGCGCGGCACGCAGCCAGATCGAGGCCTTGACCGGTGAGGAAGACGCGAGCGTGCGGACCGCGCTGCAGGAAATGCTGCGCCAGCGGCTGTGGCTACGGCAGCACGGCGCGGATGCATCTTCGCGCCAACTCGATGAGTTGCGCGCCTCGATGGAAGCCGCCCGGCAGCGGATCGACCAGCAGTTAGTGCTGATCGAACGCGCCCGCATTCCGACACCCTGAACGGCCCGGAGAATGACGACCTCGTCTTTAGAAACGCTGCGGCTGATGCTCGCCTCGACCTCACCCTACCGACGCGAGCTGCTGGGCCGCCTAGGTCTTGCTTTCGCAACCGCGCGGCCTGAGGTCGATGAAACGCCTCTCAGCGGCGAATCGCCACGAATGCTGGCCGTGCGGCTGGCGCGAGCGAAGGCCGAAGCGGTGTTGGACCGCGCTCAGACGCCCGCCAACGTTTGGTCGATCGGCTCCGACCAAGTTGCGGAGCTCGACGGACGGCCATTGGGCAAGCCGGGCACGGCGGAGAACGCGATCGCGCAATTGACCTTGATGTCGGGACGATCCGTGCGATTTTTCACCGCGCTATGCCTGGCGGGCAGCGACGGTCGCCGGTTCGAAGCCCTGGACATCACCACGGTGCGCTTCCGCGCGCTCGCCGACGATGAGATCGCGCGCTATGTCGCCAAGGAACAGCCGCTGGACTGCGCCGGCAGCTTCAAATCCGAAGGTCTGGGCATCGCGCTGTTCGAGGCGGTCGACAACAGCGACCCGACGGCCTTGATCGGTCTGCCGATGATCGCGACCGTGCGGCTGCTGCGGGACGCTGGGTTTGCGGTGCCGTGAGTCGTTCGAGCGCCACTCCTGCGCTTGATGCATCCGCATCTGGGTCATACCGCATCCGGGTCATACCGCATCCGGGCAATACGGATATCGTCATTCGACGCGAATGAGGCGCTCTGGCCAATCCTCGACGGCGCCATCGTTGCCATACAGGCGCAAGCCCAGGCGGTACGTCCCCGGGCTGCGGTCGCGCAGATCGATCTCCGCGCGAAAACCCACGTTCGGCTGCTGCGGATCGGTCGAGCCGCCATCGCGCCATTTCGCCCAGAATCCGACCACTTCTGGGCGCGACAGACCATAACGCGCATCGGCGATCGGCACGCCGTCGAGCAGCACCTCGACCTGCCGCAAACCCACGCCGTCTTTGAACGCCCAGCCTTCCAGCACGACGCGCGATGCGACCGCGTCGTCGGCTTCCGGCGTATCGATCCACGCCATCGCAGGCGCGATGCAAGGGCCTTCGGCAGGCGTCGCAGGCAATACGAACAGTAAAAATCGCTGGCGGCCGCGATCGATATTCAGCACCTTCGGCGCCGGCAGCGGCCCGACCATCGCGCAAAGGTCGTGATAGCGCTGCAGCAGGCGTTTGTACTCGACATCGCTGGCGCCGACGACCAACAGCACCGGCGCATCGCCCAGTTCGCGTCGATGCGCAGGCTGTAGGCCCCAGAGCCGTAACTGCGGCGCGCGACCGTGATGGTGGTTGAGCGGGTGATCGAGCACCGCGATGCGCGGATCGTTCAGCGCGAAGCCCAGTTCCGCGCCGATTTTGAAATTATCGGCCAGCAAGCGCGTGTTCGCTGGCATTGCCGCGCGGGTTGCCGCGACTTCAGCCGCAAGTTCATCCCAGCCCGCGAAATTCGCTGGATACCATTTCGTCTCTGCCGCGCGTTCGCGCACGTGCGGCGATGATACTGCGGCGTAATAGCCCAGTCCGGCGATCAGTCCCATCGCCGCAATCGCCCAGGTCGCACGCCGCCAAAACGCCGGCCAGCGCATCAGCACCGCAGGCGCCAGCGGCAGCAAGGCGAGATACGCCGGCAGCGGCCAATGAAAGCTCACGCGTTCGCTGTCGGCGAAGAAGCCAAGCGCGAAAAATCCGAGCAAAACTAGACCACCCGAGATAGCGAGATAGCGAGCACTGGGGCCGACAGCGAACGTCGCAGCGCGCGCGCGCTGCGCGAAACAGGCCCGCAGCAGCGCGATCAACAGCAGCGGCGTGACCATCGCCGCCTGCACGGCGATGAACAGCGCACCGCTGAGATGGAAGGCCCAGGGATGGCGATCGACCAGTTGGAAGCGCAGGCCCGCATCGGCGTTATCGAGATTCCACAGCAGCAGCGGCAGCCACGCCAGCGCACCGATGGCGACCGCTACCCAGACCCGCACATCGCGCAGCGCACGGCGACCGTCGGCCAAGGCGAGCAGCGCCACGAATCCCACGCCGATTACAGCCACAAAACGGTAATGGGTGAGGCCACCGATCGCGAGCCCTGCGGCGAGTAGGCCCACCGCCATCCAGTTGGGGCCACGCAGCAACCGCGTGCCTGCATCGAGGCAGAGCACCGTCGCCAGCGCCAAGGGCACGTCGGGTAACGCCAGCACGCCCAAGGTGCCGAGCAAAGGCAGCAAGACTGCGAGCGAGCCAGCGATCCAGGGATATGCGGGCACTGCATCAGCAGACGGTGCCGCACGCCGCGCGATCGCCACGATCCACCACGGCAGCAGCGCGCCGATCAACAAAAACGGCCAGCGCAGGCCGAATACGCTCTGACCGCCGATGTCTACGCCCAACCGCGCGAGCCAAGCGGTGAGCGCTGGCAAATCCGAATAGGCCCAGGCCGGATGCTGGCCTTCTTGCCAATAGAAGGCTTCGTCCACGAACAGTGGCAGGTGTGCGGCAAGCGCGCATTTGCACAGCGTCGCCACCGCCCACAGCGCGATGAACACCCGCTTCGCCGAATCCATCTGATGCATCACGTCGTAGTCTCGTACACTGAACGGCAAACCATTAATGCGTATAGGACAACTCCGTGACGTCATCCCCCGGGCACCGCACATGCTAAACGACGCGCTGAAGAATGCCCTCGAAAACGCGCAATCCCAAGTCAACGGCCTAGTGCTGGGCAAAGCGCTCGAAGTCCGGCTGGCCTTCGTCGCGCTGCTGTCCGATGGCCATGTGCTGATCGAAGATCTGCCGGGCCTAGGCAAAACCACGTTGGCGCATGCGCTGGCGGCGAGCCTCGGCTTGGGCTTCCAGCGCGTGCAATTCACCTCCGACCTGCTGCCCTCGGACATCGTCGGCGTTTCGGTGTTCGATGCGCAGGCGCGGAGCTTTCAATTCCACGCCGGCCCGGTGTTCGCGCAGGTGCTGCTGGCCGACGAAATCAACCGCGCACCGCCGCGCACGCAGAGTGCCCTGCTGGAAGCGATGGCCGAGCACCAAGTCACGGTGGACGGCAAGACCCATGCCCTACCCGACCCGTTCTTCGTGATCGCGACCCAAAATCCGGTCGATCTCGCTGGCACCTATCCACTGCCCGATTCGCAGTTGGACCGCTTTTTGCTGCGCCTGCATTTGGGCTACCCATCGGATGAGGCCGAACGCGCCCTGCTCGCGGGCAGCGATCGCCGCGATCTGATCGCCAAAACCTCGGCGATGCTCGATGCCGATAGCGTGCGCGCCCTGCGCAGCGCGGTCAGCGAGGTGCACGCCAGCGAAGCGCTGATCGAATACGTGCAGAACTTGATGGCGCGCAGCCGACATCACCCGGGCGTACGCGTCGGGCTGTCGCCGCGCGCGGGCCTCGCGCTGCTGCGCGCCGCACGCGCGCATGCGCTGATGCTCGGACGCGCGCACGTGCTGCCCGAGGACGTGCAGGCGCTGTTCGTCGCGGTGGCCGCGCATCGTCTGGTCGTCGAGGCCGAGAGCGGCGATGCGGCGACGCTCGCCAAGTCGATCCTGCAGGCGGTGGCGGTCGACTGACATGCCTGTGCTCGGCACGAATGCACAGCGGATGAGCGCACGCCATTGGCGACGCGCCTTCGCACTGTGGTTGGCGATCGCCGTGACCGAATCGCTGCATGGCATCGCCCGTGCGCTGTGGTTGTTGCCGGTGGTCGGGCCATTGCGTGCGCATCAGATCGGCGTCGCCATTGCCTGCGCACTGATCTTTGCGGTCGCTTGGGCGGGCATTCGCTGGCTGGGAACTCAAGGTCTCGCTCAGCATCTGCGCGTCGGCCTGTTCTGGGTGGTGTTGATGCTCGGCTTCGAACTCGCGCTCGGCTTTAGCCAAGGCATTGCCTTCGCCAACATCGCTGCGGAGTACGACCCACGCCAAGGCGGGCTGATGGCATTCGGAATGCTGTTTCTATTAGTGTCGCCCGCGCTCGCGGCAAAAACGCGGGGGCTGCGCTAACGCCATGCGCGGTATCGTTCGCACACTGCGCAATCGCATCGATCGTTGGATTCCGCCGCGCGCCGCGGAATCGCTGCCGGTGCGGTTCGACCGTCGCCGCATCTACGTATTGCCGACCGGCTTCGGTTGGTTCTTCTCCGCGCTGCTGATGGCGATGCTGATCGGCGCACTCAATTACAACAATAACCCAGCGATGCTGCTCGGCCTGCTGATCGGGGGCGCGGGGCTAACCAGCCTGTTTTCAGCGCATTTACAGTTATCGGGCCTGACTATCGCCACGGTCGCCGCCGATCCGGTGGCAGCCGGCAAGCCGCTGGCCGTGCGCGTCTACGCACGCGCCGAACCCGGCCGCATGCGCCGCGGTCTGCGCGTGCGCTGCGGCGATGCGCAGGCGACGCTGTCGCTCGATGAGGGTAATGGCGAAGCGGTGCTGCCGCTACCGACTCAACGTCGCGGCTGGCTGCGGCCGGAACGCTTGCGCATCTCGACCACGCGGCCCCTCGGCTTGGCAGTGGCTTGGAGCTACGTCTGGCCCGATAACGCGCTACTGGTCTACCCAACGCCGGAAACGCAAGGCCCGCCGCTGCCGGAAGGCGCCGGCCATCAAGCGCAGGCACGGCTGCACCCGGCTGGCGACGATCTGCATCATCTGCGCAGCTACCGCCGCGGCGATGCGCGCCGCGCGATCGCCTGGAAAGCGTCGGCGCGCCGCGACGAACTGATGGTGCGTGAGTACGAGCAGCCGCTAGGTGCGGATATCGATCTGAACTGGGACGATCTCAGCGCACTGCCCTACGAAGCGCGCATCCGCCGCTTGGCCTGCTGGGTGGACGATGCCGAACGCGATGGCCGCCGCTATCGGCTGCGGCTGCCTGGGCAAGCGCCGCTTGGCCCGGCACAGGGCGATCCGCATCGGCACGCATGCTTGAAAGCGTTGGCGCTGCTGCCCTCGGAATGAGGACTGGAGGGCCAGCCGAACGCGGTGCGATCAGCCGTTCGGCGCACCGAGCCCGGCTTAACGGTCACCGTCGGCGACGTGGTGTCGAGGCCCTCGCCCACGTCATCGTTGCGCGCATACGGGTTTCGCAGTTCGACCATGACCTCGCCGGATTTGTCCTTAGAGCGCGTTCAACGTCTCCGCATGCACCGCGCTGAGCCTGTGGGCGCACGGCGCAGTGTCCCGACAGCGCCCGCGCGTCGCTTGACCAGACGGCCCGTCTGGCGCGTTGCGACGCATGCGGAGACGTTGAACAGGCTCTTGTAGATACGCTCGACCATGTAGACGTGGTCGTCGTTCAAACCGTCTTGTTTGATACCGGGCGCGGGATCGGTGGACAACGTGACCGCCCGGCCTTCGGCGATCGCATCGCGCACGCGCTCGAAGACCTGGTCAGTGCCGATGGTTTTGGCTTCTGCAAGGCGGATATCGGTGCCATTCTCGCCGGTCAACGCGTACATCGCTTGCCGCGACCAGCCACCCGCGATCGCAATCGTAGCCTTCTTTCAACCCATCGGCATGATTGCTGTCGTGCATCTTGGCGAACGCCGCTTCCATCACGGCTGGCCATACCGGCGTCTTCTTTCCGCTGTTGCCTAGCGTGCTGCCACCACTGCGCTTGATGTTCTCTTCGATCTCGGCCTGCGTAACTTCGACCTGCACCTTTTCGGGCTTGCCGGCTTTTTCTTCGTAGAGCGTGACGGTGAAGGTGCCTTTCTGGGCGTCGTAGGACATCGCGTCTTTAATTCGATCGGATTGTCGATCCGCCGCCGCGCGCGAAACGCACGCCAAAAGAGGATCGGCCGGGGGTAACATGCACGCACTCAAGCGCAGCCCGATAAGAGCAATCCGATGGACGAGAATACCTTCGCCTCGATGGTCCAATCGACCAAGCAGTTCGCGCTGTTGGCCGAAACCCTCGAGCGCAACTCCAGCGCGTCGATCCAGCAGCAAACGCAGTCCGCGCAGTACCTGCAGCAAACGGTCGAACGCACTAACGAACTGATGCAGATGGCCGTCAATCGTTCCGGAGACCAACTGCGGCAACTGATGCAAGAGGCGATCGCACAAACCTTCGAGCCGGGGACTCAGCAATTCGATGCTGCAGTCAAAGCAATATCGGCGCAGCTAAAGCAGAGCGGCGACACCTTGCAGAAAAGCGAGGCCACAGTGTCGGCCAAGCTGAACAAACTGGTCTGGAAGCTGCAGATGCTGGCGATTGGATCGTTGCTGGCATTGCTCTGCGGCGGCATCTTGCTGATTTTCTACCAGACTCAGGCCTATAAAGCCGCAAAACAACGCGCCGAAGCAGCGGCCATCGACGCCGAAGTCGCCGAAGCCTATCGCAGCGTGCATATCGCCAACTGCGCCGGCCGGCCCTGCGTCAAACTCGACAACAAAGCCGTGAAATGGGGTCGCGACGGTGATTTCGTGTTGCTCGATCTTGACATGCCGAAAGCCAAAGAGAAAAAAGAGTAACCGCGTGACCACCGCTTCGACACGCGCCATGCGGACGGTATGACCACCGCCGATCTCGACCGCAAAGACCGCTTGTGGACGCTGTGTGCGGGCGCGGTGTGTTTATTGCCGCTGCTGCTGCAATTGCCAGGCACGCTGGCGCTCGGCGTCGCGGCAGTCGCGCTATGCACACCGATCCTCGCGCGCAACGGCAGCACCTCGATTTGGTTACGTCTGGTGCTTGCGCTAGCGCTGCTGGCGACGGTGATGCTGTTCTATCGCTTTTCGTTCGGACGCGACACCGGCTGCGCGCTGCTAGCGACGATGCTGGCGCTGAAGCCAGTCGAGCTGCGCCATCGGCGCGATGCGCGCAGCATGCTCGGTTTCGGATTGTTCTCGCCGTTCGCGACGTTCTTGCTCGATCAGGGCCCGGTCTCGCTGCTCTTCGGTCTGGTTAGCCTCGCGGTCGCACTGATGGCGATGTCGAAGCTGTCGGAGTCCGAATCCGGCGAAAGCGATGCGATGAGCGAAGCGCCTTGGCAGCGACTGCGCAGTGTCGGTCGGATGGCGCTGATCGGCCTGCCGCTTGCTTTGGTCGTGTTCTGGCTGTTTCCGCGGTTGGTATCGCCGCTGTGGGGCGTTCCCAACCGCGCAGTGACCAAGCCGGGGCTGTCCGACCGGATGTCGCCTGGGGATTGGGTCGATCTGATCGGCGACGACAGCCCAGCGCTGCGCGCGACCTTCTCCGGCGCGCAGCCGGAGGTGTCCGAGATGTACTGGCGCGGCCCGGTGTTCTGGAATTTCGACGGCCGTAGCTGGAGCTCACTGCGCTGGGGCGGCCTGCAGGCCGAGCGCAGCGCCGACGCGACAGCGGGCGAGAAGCGCTACGACTACGAAATGGAGCTGGAGCCGACCGACCGCCGACAGATGGTCGCGCTCGACCTACCGCTCGCCGCCCCCGACGACACCGTCCTCGATCACGATTACAGCCTGCGCGCGGCCCAGCCCATGGCCGCGCTGACGCGCTGGCGCATGCAATCGGCGGCGCCGGTGCGCTTCGAGGCTGAACTCGAACCCTGGCTGCGCGAACGCGCCTTGCGCCTGCCGGAAGGCTTCAATCCCAAGACCCACGCACTTGCGCAGCGATGGCGGCGCGAGGCCGATGCGCGCAATTCCGACCGAGCGTCCGCCGATGCCGCGATCGCAAACCGGATGTTGGCGTGGGTGCGCAATGACTTCGTCTACACCCTCGACGCCGACCCGCTCGGCCGCGACAGTGTCGATGAATTCCTGTTCGGCACCAAAGCCGGTTTCTGCGAGCACTTCAGCTCTTCCTTCGTCGTGCTGATGCGCGCGGCCGGCGTGCCGGCGCGGGTGGTCACCGGCTATGTCGGCGGCTATCGCAATCCGATCGGCGACTATTGGTTAGTGCGTCGCTCCGATGCCCATGCCTGGAGCGAAATCTGGCTGGAAGGACGCGGCTGGACCCGTTTCGACCCGACGGCAGCGGTCGCGCCGGAGCGCATTTACGACACCATCGACGACCGCACGCCCGATGCTTTCTCCGGCTTTGCCGGTCTGGGCCCGGTATTCGATGTCAGCGACTGGATGCGGCGCGGTTGGAACGATTTGGTGCTGGGCTTCAATGCCAACCGACAGCGGCGCCTGTTCAGCGCCTTAGGCGTGCCAGAGCTGGAATCCTCGCGTCTGATCCAGATCTTCATCATCGCCACCATCCTCGCCCTGAGCGGCATGTGGTGGCTGACCACGCGCAACGAACGCGAGCGCGACCCGCTGCTGCGTGCCTGGCGCGGCCTTGAGCAGCACTATCGCCGTATTGGTCTGGGTCGCGAGCGCCACGAGCCTGCGCAACGCTGGGCGCAGCGGGTTTCGCAAGCGCGCGAAATCGCAGCGGATGTGGGCGCTAACGCAAGGACACAGGACGAGGATTTAATCGCGCTGAGCGCACGGTTCGCCGATTGGCGCTATGCACGCAACGACGGATTGCGGACCACGCGAGACGATCTAATTCGCGATATCCGCCGACACCGGCCAATGCTCAACCGGCCGAAGCTGAAAGGTCGATATTGATCCGGCTCGAATATGTTTGAATTCGATGGCTCTGCTCACGTAGGAGGGGCTTCAGCCCCGAGCAGGTTGTTTATAGGGAGGTAATGTAAAAAAATCGGGCCTGAAGGCCCTCCTACGAACGCATGCAGAGTTCAAACTTCTCTTGGCCGGATCAATAGGGCGCCAGCCTTGCGGCTACGGTCGCGGTATCTCGGTGAACGTGTTTCGCGTACCGGTGATCAGGCGGGACCGGTGATCACTCGGGAGCTGTGATCAATCGGGCTTTCCGGACAGTGCACCCGGCTTGATTTCGCGGAAGCGGAAGGTCAACCATAACCCGACCGCGATCGCGTAGCAGAGGTTCGGAATGAACGCCTTATCGAGCGAAGTCACCTGCGCGGTCCACGCCACGAAATTGGTGTAGGCCGCCTGCGAAATGGTGAAAGCAGCCACCATCAGCACCATGCGGATCGGTACGGGCTTACCGATGTACAGCGCGATGATCGTCAACTCGGATACGAAGACACCGACAACGAACGGAAACACCCCGCCGACGACGATCATCAGGATATTGCTCTGATAGGTGTTCGCGATGAGCATCATGTCGGCGAAACTCACCCCGAGCGCGCGGCTGATCAAAAACATCAAGAAACCGGTGCAAAACGACATCATGCGGACATACTGTTCCGCGCCATAGGACAAGGCAATGACGCGGATGGCGATGTAGAGCTGGCTGCCGATCGTGATGAAGATCAGAAACTGCTCGAAGATTGTGAACGCATCCCAGGTCATTGGCGACGATCCGTTTCGTTCGGGGAAGCCCCAATCGGCAGGAACATACCACAGCCGCTGGGACGTGAGACCGCCGCCATCTCAGCGCACCACACGCAAATGCGAGGCGCGCCGAGGCGGTTTCGGCCCGCGCGGGGGTTGGGTCCGGTCGCGGCGCCAATAGCGAATCAGCGCCCAACCGAAGAACGCGCCGCCCAGATGCGCAGCGTGCGATTCGCCGGTGCTACCGCCGAAAAACGCCAGTGCCACTTGCAGTGCGATCAACACAATCACGAAATGACGCGCCTTGAATGTGATCGGCAGAAAGAACAAGCCCAAGCGCTGATTCGGAAACAACATTCCGAACGCAACCAGCAGGCCGAAAATGCCGCCGGATGCGCCGACGGCATACTGGATCTGATGGCGCTCGAATGCCATCCATGTGGCCACGCCGAGCTGGCACAGCGCCGCGCCCAGCACGCACACCGTGTAGAAGATCAGGAAACGGCGCGTGCCCCATTCGTGTTCGAGCACCGCGCCGAACATGACCAAGCCAAGCATATTCAGCATCAAATGCACCGGATCGGCATGCAAAAAGGCGTGCGTCGCCAATTGCCAGGGCATGAAGGAGATGGACGTCGCCGGTGCTCCCTCGGGCAGCCAGGGCCATAAGCCGAAGGGCAAATACCATGCGAGCGGGACGACCATCCCGATCAGGGACAGCACGATATTCGCGATCAGCAGGTAACGCGTGGCCGGGGGGAGCCTGGACAACATCCGAAATCCTTGGGAGTGACATGCGACGCCGGCCGGCACGGCCAATGAAGGTGTGCGAGCAAGCGCTGAACTGGGGCGGAGGGCATTGATCGCGCAGAAACCAAGCCCTCTGCCGCCTATGATACCGGTATGCCCACTCAACCGACCCCCGATGCCGTCGCACAGGCAGCGGAATCGCCCTTCGCCGCTGGCCAGCAGAATTCTCTCGCAGCCCACGGCGAACGCATTTCAATGGACCTAACCCAAACCGGAGCCTGCTGGATCGCGCACTGGCCGCCGCCGGAACTGGCGGGCCGTTTGCGTAGTGATTTACTGCGATTGCAATCGGATTCGGCGTTCAATGAGGCATCGGTGGGCCAGCACGCACGCCGGCAGCAGCGTAGCGATGTGCGCGGCGATAGCACTTGCTGGCTCGACGATCCACGCTGCGGACCGGCTGCTGCCGAATTCCTTGCCGAGCTCGACCAACTGCGGGTCACGATCAATCGCCAGTTGTTCCTTGGCCTCACCGGCGTCGAAGCGCACTACGCCTCCTACCCACCCGGCGCCGGCTATGCCCGCCATCGCGACCGGTTCCGCGATAGCGATGCGCGCGCGGTGTCGTGGGTAAGCTACCTCAACCCCGAATGGCAAAGCGCCGATGGCGGCGCATTGCGGCTGTATCTGCCAAGCGATAGCGGAGTCGATACTGTTGTCGATCGATCGCCGACCGGCGGCAGCGTGTGTTTTCTGAGCGAAATCGAACACGAAGTACTGACCGCGCACCGCGAGCGCCACAGCATTGCGGGCTGGTTTCGGCGTCGTGTCGGCGATCTGGGCTGAGCAAGGCATCAGGTCTATCGAAGCCCGTCGCGCGAATGCGGCCTGCTCGGTTGAGGGCGCTACTTCTACCGCCAAATCTCCTCGTCGAGACTGCGAGCGCGCTTCGGCACGGACACCCGGCCTGCGTCGGACACTGCGACACCTTCATCACGTAGGCGCGTGCGTTGCTCGACGAACGCATCGGACCCGACCGGAAACGCGATCCGACCATCGCTGCGGAGGACGCGGTGCCAAGCCAGCGTGGGATCGTCGTTCTGCGACAACAGCCGCGCGACCATCCGCGCCCGCCCCGGCAATCCAGCGCGCTGCGCGACGAGACCATAGCCGGCGACCTCTCCGCGCGGAATCGCACGGATGGCGGCGATGATGCGTTCGGCGGATGTGCGTACGGGCATTGGGGTAGCATAGCGCCTCCGTCCCACCGGTCCGAACGCCGCGCCATGCAGAATTTCGAGCAAATCCGCAGCCACCTCACCTCCGGCGACTTCCGGATCACGATGCAAGAACCCTACGTGGTCTGCGTCGAACTTTCGCTCGATCAGGGCCGTCGTCATCAAGCGATTTTCTTGTCCGAGCTGGAGGGCGAAGACGGCCGCGATTACTTGCGGGTCAACACGGTGATTGCCCCGACCACCGGCATCGATGCACGTCGCGCCCTCGCCTTCAACTGGCAAAGCCGCATCGGCCACTTGGCGATCGGCGAACTCGACGGCGTGCCGTATCTGCAACTGTGCGAAAACCGTCCCTACGACAGCCTCAACCCGGCCGAAGTGGATCGCTTGATTCTGGAAATCGGCGGCATGGGCGATCAGCTGGAACGCGCGCTGTCCGCGGGCGGGGATTTGCTGTAATACCTGCCGCTGTATTACGTGAGGCTGTAGTACCTGAGGCTGTAGTACCTGACGCTGTAGTACCTGCAACTGTAATGCCTGCAGTTGTAAGAGGGTGCCTCGAAGGGCCGACGGGCATAGACGCCCCGAGTCAAACCGAACGCGCCGGGTCAAACCGAACAGGCAGTCGTTTCTTCAGCGAGCGGATAGGGCGTTCATAGGCGCCTGTTATGATCCAGGTCCCGCCTCACTGCCGTCCGCTCCTTGACTCACGCCCTCATGCGACGCCCCACACCGCAGACCGCTCCAACCCGACGAATACGCCGACCAGGAGCGCATCGCCGTGCTTGAGCTCTCCGTTGTCATCGTACTTATCCTGGTCAACGGTTTCTTCGCGCTATCGGAAATGGCGCTGATGACCTCACGGAAGCTCAAGCTCAAACAAATGGGCGAGCACAGCCGAGGGGCGCGTAAGGCACTCGCCCTGGCCGAACATCCAGACAACCTGCTGTCGACGATCCAGGTCGGCATCACGACGATCGGCGTACTCAACGGCCTTTTCGGCGGCAAAGCGATCGGTCTAGCCATCGCCAACTGGCTGGGCGATACCGTTCCGTCCGCCCAGCAATATGCGACCACGATCGGAATCGGCACCGCTGTGACCTTGATCACCGCCGGCTCGGTGATTTTCGGCGAATTGGTGCCCAAGCGTCTGGCGCTGACCAATGCCGAAGTCATCGCTAGCCGCGTGGCGATTCCGCTGTACTACTTGTCGCGCGGCGCGAAGCCGGTGGTAGCGGCCTTGGGCGCAATCAATCGTGCGGTGCTGCGCATCCTCGGCATCCGCGACGACGCCCGCAACGCCATTACCGAAGAAGAAATCCATCTGCTGGTAAGCGAAAGCCACGAGCAGGGCGTGATCGACGACGACGAACGCAACATGATGCAACGGGTGATGCGCCTGGGCGATCGCACGGTCGAAAGCATGATGACCCCGCGCACCCGTATCGTCTGGCTGGATACCACCGCTGGCTTCGAAGACAACATGGCCGAGATGCGCGCGACGCCCTATTCGCGCTATCCGGTGTATCGCGGCAGCGATGCCGATGTCGCCGGCCTGCTGGAAGTCAAATCGCTGCTTGATCGTTTGAACGATCCTGCCCCCGACCTGTTCAAGAATCTGCGTCCTGCGCTGTTCGTCTCAGAATCGACCCATGCGCTGAAGCTCTTGGAAATCTTCCGCGAGGAGCAGCAATCGCTGGCTTTAGTGGTCGACGAATACGGCGATATCGCCGGCATGGTCACGGTGAACGATCTCATGGGCGCCGTGGTCGGGCGGCTGCAATCGGGTGAAAGGCCAGACTCCGAAGCGCTGGTGATCCATCGCGACGACGGTTCGATTCTGGTCGACGGCTCGTTGCCGGCGGACGAACTGCGCGAGCTCATCGGCCAGCGCCTGCCCAACGAGGACGAGCACGATTACCACACCGCCGCAGGCATGGTGATCGCCTTTTTTGGACGGATTCCAAACACCGGCGAGTACTTCCAATGGGCTGGATGGCGAATCGACGTGGTCGATCTGGATGGCCCGCGCGTCGACAAACTGCTGATCTCCCCGATCAAGCGCACGGACGATGCGGATGACGACTAAGAGCGGCAGCGATCAGGAAGGAAAAAACGATCGCGAAGACCTCGAGGACTCCGGCAGCGGCGACAAGATCAGCGAGAACGTCGATCCCGATCGCCCGCATCGAAAGCCATCCGCGCCCGGAATGCGTTCGGTGCTCGATTCGTTGGCGTATGGCGATCCGACCGATACGCTCGCTCTGCGCGACGTCGTCAACGGCCTGGGACGAAGCACGTTCGGCGTATTGCTGTTCCTCGCGTCCCTGCCCGCCTTCATCCCGATCCCGGGGCTTGCCGGCGCGCTCAGCGGGCCACTGGTCGTGCTGGTTGGGCTGCAAATCCTGATCCTGTTGCCCAATCCGTGGCTGCCCGGCTTCATCGCCAGGCGCGGGCCACTGCGCAGCACCGTGATCCGCTTCGACCGAATGCTCTCACCGTGGCTGCGGCGCATGGAAAAGATGATCCGCCCGCGCTTACTCAGCATGGTCGATCATCGGCTGGCGACGATCTTCACCGGTCTGCAGTTGGTGTTGCTCGGCGTCCTGCTCTCGCTGCCGATTCCGCTGACCAATTTTCTATTCGCGGGATTGTTGATGGTCTACGCGCTCGCGCTGCTCGAACGCGACGGCATTCTGATGCTGATCGCATGGGCGATGGGCTCCACCGCAATCGGAATCTTCGGCGTGCTATCGGGCAATCTAGTCGCTTGGGCGTGGGCGTGGCTGGAAAAAATAACGTAGCGCGCCGGATCGATCGGCGCACCGTCTTTTCATCGTCGAGACTCACGTTGTCGAGACTCACGTTGTCGAGATTCACGTTGTCGAGATTCACGCTCCAGCATGAGCGAAACTCCGCCCATGCTGAACGTCGCTAGAGCATTTTTTGCTTTAGCTCTACCTTTGCGTCGGTTCACATGTCTCGTGCAAAGGCAAGATCAAACGCTTGACCAGCCTTCGGCTGTTGAAAGCCGCGCTGACACGCGACCTACTTTTCTTTACTCGCGCCCGTTGGGCGCTCGCCCTTCGGGCCGGCTTCGCCGTTCGCGCCGCGATGCGGCGCAGTGCTCGTGCACAGAAAAGTAGGCAAAAGAAAGCACTCACCCCGACAAAGCAAACCTAATGTTTGATTGGTAACGGGATTTTTCGATTCGCCATCCGTGGCGAATCGAAAAACGGCGGGCGTCCTGCCCGCCGCCCGATGGGTCTGCAAAGACCGTAATCGTTCACCGCTATGAAGATCAAGGTCTGTAAGAACCTGTTTAGACTCTCTCCATGCTCCGCGTTGCGTCGCCGCGACACGCTGAGGTTCGAGCGTCGCGCAGCGCCAGACGGGTGGTCTGGTCATGCTGTCCAAAAGCATGCTGTCCAACAGCATGCTTTCCAACAGCATGCGGC
>JANMGT010000070.1:0-22028 GCA_031374725.1 Lysobacteraceae bacterium
ATGGCGTGGTCCTCAGGCTTCGATACCCCGAGGAAAAAAACCGCGTCATGCACGCGCTGTTTTTGCGGACACTAAACCCTATCTCATTGATATGCAATCAGAAAAAGTGGGGTGACCTTAGGTACAAGACCCGCCCTACGAGAGATTCTCACCCGCCTTACGGGTTGGGTCATTGCATCGGCGTGCGGTCCAATCTTTCGCTTCGTTCGTGGCGGGTCAAGACCCGCCTTACAAGAGCGATGATTCGTAGGGCGGGTTTTAACCCGCCTTACGGGTTAACGTTCGAGTAGCTTCGTGAGATTATCGACTGGCTCGAATAAAAATGCTTTTCCATTTTTGGATTTCTCCAATAATTTCAATCTGACGAGATCCATTAGATCGGCGCGCGCTGTCGCGTAAGTGACTCGATGTGCGGTCTGGTGACCTGCGATCGTGTACGCAGAATCCGGTTGCCGCAACGCATCGATTAGTAGAGCGCGCTGGCGATGATTTAGCTTTTCGCCTAGCTTGGAATTGGGCCGAAGCAATGTTTCAGCCTGTCTTCTCTCCTTGCGTTTGCGGGCCAAATAATCGCGCAATGCGTTAACCGCCTGCATGATGACGCCCAACTGATGCGCTATGAAATAGCTCATGTCTGCACCATCGCTTTCGGTATCCAAGTAGGCTTGGACATACGCGCTTTGTGACTTCTTTAGGATGCTAGATATCGAAACATATTCACTCAGCCAGTAGCCGGAACGAAGCATCGCCCAGTAGAATAAGGCTCGTGCAGTACGTCCATTGCCATCACAGAATGGATGGTCATATCCAATCTGAAAATGGATGGCAATCGCACGGATGATCGGATGGAGAAAGTCGTCTTCGTCGCGTGCATTCGCGAACTCACAGAGTGCTTTAAGTCGCTTTGGAAGTTCTTCCGCCGGTGGTGGTATGTGTAGGACGATGGTGGGATCTCCGCGATCTTCGATGACAATATTGTCCTTTGCTGTCCTCAGTCGTCCAGCGTCTTCTGGGCTGTCGATGGCATCATCCATCAGTCTTCGATGTATTTGCATGATCATGTCCACGGTTAATGGCATGTCCCGCAATTCACTCAGTGATCGCATCGCCTCATAGTTATTCCAGATCATGCGTTCACTCCGGTCCCGAGGTGCGCGGCCAGTGCTGAGCATTTCTTTTGCGATACGCCTTGTGGTGGATGCACCTTCGAGTTGCGAAGACGTCATCGCTTCTTCTATTAGTGACCGAACCAGATGCCGGCGTCTTATAGATTCATCGCCATCCTGATCAGCCCCTAAAATCAGGCCTGCGGCTTCGCGATCAAGAAAATGCAGCTTTCGCTGCATTGTACTGGTGATACTGATTTTGAATGGCTGCCCCTCCTTGTCACGCAGCGATAGGGGCCGAGCCAGAACGCTACGCGCAACCTTGACTGCCAGCCACCATTCTTCGCGGGTCAAGCCGTTTGATGGAGTGCGATGGCGCAATTGATCCCAATGTTCATATTTGCCATTAATTTCGGGCCCTATACCGCCACCAAAAATCTTGTCCAGCCGTAAGTCGCCGGCCGTGAGCAAGTCTGCGATTTGGGGCGCAGGCACTGGAAGCTTCATAGGGATTCACTATTTACTATCAATTTGATCTAAATTAATAGCAAGTTGATCTCAAAAAATCAAGTCCTTTTCTGAATCAATGGCTTAAAGCCAAATATTTGCCCTCAAACCCCCACCGGATTCCCCTTCTCCACATCAATCTTATAAAGCTTAATCGCCCGACTCACATCCTTGCCCGTCATCTTCCCTTCCTTGGCAAGCGCATCCACCGCCGCATGCGCGATGTAATACCGATCCACCTCGAAATGCCGGCGCAAATTGGCGCGGGTGTCGCTACGCCCAAACCCATCCGTGCCCAGTACCGTGTACCGCATCGGTACGAACGCCCGGATCTGGTCTGCAAACGCGCGGACATAGTCGGTCGCGGCAACCGCAGGCCCCTGGCGCGTTTCCAATAGCTCGGTCACATACGCCTTACGCGGCGCCTTCGCTTCGGGGTTCAAGCGGTTCCAACGTTCGGCATCAAACCCGTCGCGGCGCAGTTCGGTGAAGCTGGGGCAGCTCCAGATGTCGCTGCTGACGCCGAAGTCTTTGTCCAACAACTCCGCTGCGGCGATGGCTTCGCGCAGGATGGTGCCGCTGCCGAGCAGCTGCACGCGCAGTTCGCTTTTTTTCGGTTTGCCGGCGTCCTTTAGCAGGTACATGCCTTTGATGATGCCGTCGGCGGCGCCTTCGGGCATGTCCGGGTGGGCGTAGTTTTCGTTCATCAGGGTGAGGTAGTAGTACTCGTCCTGTTGTTCGGTGAGCATGCGCTGCATGCCGTGCTGCAGGATCACCGCGACTTCGAAGCCGAACGTCGGGTCGTATGCGCGGCAGTTCGGAATGGCGCCCGCCAGCAGATGCGAGTGCCCGTCTTCGTGCTGCAGGCCTTCGCCGTTGAGGGTGGTGCGGCCGGCGGTGGCGCCCAGCAGGAAGCCACGCGCGCGCATGTCCGCGGCCTGCCATGCGCTATCGCCGATGCGCTGGAAGCCGAACATCGAATAGAAGATGTAGAACGGCAGCATCGGCAAATCGTTGGTGCTGTAGCTGGTGGCTGCAGCCATCCACGATGAGAACGCGCCGGCTTCGGTGATGCCTTCTTCCAAGACTTGGCCGGCGGCGTCTTCTCGGTAATACATCAATTGATCGCGATCGACCGGCTTGTATTTCTGGCCCTGCGGCGCATAGATGCCAAGCTGGCGGAACAGGCCTTCCATGCCGAAGGTGCGGGCTTCGTCGGCGACGATCGGCACGCAGCGCGGGCCAACCTGTTTGTCGCGCAGGATCATGTTCAGCGCCTGCACGAAGGCCATGGTGGTGCTGATTTCGCGGTCGCCGCTGCTCTTGAGTAGGCGCTCGAAGATGTCGAGTTTGGGCGCTTCCAGCGTCTGCGTGGAGGTGCGGCGACGCTGCGGCAGCGAACCGCCCAGCGCGCGGCGGCGCTCCAGCATGTATTCGACTTCCGGCGATGTTTCGCCGGGGTGATAGAACGGCACTGCGCCGTCTTTCAGCTGATCGTCGCTGACCGGAATCTTGAAACGGTCGCGGAACGCGCGCACGGCATCGTTGTCGAGTTTCTTGGTGTTGTGGGTGGGGTTGAGCGCCTCGCCCGACGCGCCCATGCCGTAACCCTTCACGGTCTTGGCGAGGATCACCGTGGGCTGGCCCTTGGTGTTGATGGCGTTCTGATAGGCGGCATAGACCTTGTGCGGATCGTGTCCGCCGCGGTTGAGGCGGTAGATGTCGTCGTCGCTCAGATTGGCGACCAGCGCGGCGGTTTCGGGGTATTTGCCGAAGAAATGTTCGCGGGTGTAGGCGCCGCCGAAGGCCTTGCAGTTCTGGTATTCGCCGTCGACGGTGTCCATCATCAGCCGCTTGAGCTGGCCGGTGCTGTCTTTCGCGAGTAGCGGATCCCAGTAGCTGCCCCACACGGTCTTGATGACGTTCCAGCCGGCGCCGCGGAACTGGCCTTCTAACTCTTGGATGATCTTGCCGTTGCCGCGCACCGGGCCGTCGAGCCGCTGCAGGTTGCAGTTGATGACGAACACCAGGTTGTCGAGGCCCTCGCGGCCGGCGACCGAGATCGCGCCGAGGGATTCGGGTTCATCGGTTTCGCCGTCGCCGAGGAAGCACCACACCTTGCGGTCGGTCTTCGGCATCAGGCCGCGGCCTTCGAGGTATTTCCAGTTGCGGGCCTGGTAGATCGCGGCGATCGGGCCGAGGCCCATGCTGACGGTGGGGGTCTGCCAGAAATCCGGCATCAGCCACGGGTGCGGGTAGCTGCTGACGCCGCGGCCGTCGACTTCCATGCGGAAGTGGTCGATCTGCGATTCGCTGATTCGGCCTTCGAGGAAGGCGCGGGCGTAGATGCCGGGCGAGCTGTGGCCCTGGGTGTAGAGCAGGTCGCCGGGGTGGTCGGCGCTGGGCGCGCGCCAGAAATGATTGAAGCCGACGTCATACAGTGTGGCCGAGCTTGCGAAGCTGGCGATATGGCCGCCGAGGTCGCCGGGCTTGCGGTTGGCGCGGACCACCATGGCCATGGCGTTCCAGCGGATGATCGAACGGATCCGCCATTCCATGTGCTGGTCGCCGGTCATGCGGGCTTCGAGATGCGCCGGAATGGTGTTGACGTATTCGGTGGTGGGGGTGAACGGCAGATGCGCACCGGCACGGCGGGTCAGTTCGACCATGCCCTGCAGCAGTTGGTGCGCGCGCTCGGCGCCGTCGGCGTCGATGACCGCCTTCAGCGACTCGACCCACTCGCGGGTCTCGGTGGGATCGGGGTCGTTCTGCAGCAGTTCGTGCAACCAGCTCATGCCTTGGCTCCGCGCGGCCGCGCCGCGTCCTGTGGGTCGGGCCGTGCGGCCCGAGCGGTGTTCCAGATGTAGGGGATCGTTTAGAGCTGGGATTCTAGCAGGGGCCTCCCGAGCCCCAACCAATGCGGTGCGGTATGGGGGCGAGGTGGGGTAAGAATTCGATTTCTTGAGGCGAATGCGTTGAGAAAACTGGAGCCGATCTGGTGAGCGCCTCTCTACCCACTACTGGAGTACCCGGCCTATCGCAATGATGCCAATATCCCCCATGACGGCGACATGCTGTTCACACCCACCCGTGGCCTGCCGGGGCAGGCGAAATCGTGGCTGTGTGGTGTGGCCGCGAGCGAGGGGGCCACGAATGGGCCGGCGGGACCGTGTGCTTCGATGCCAAGCGCGATGTCAACGCCACGGTCGGCCCCAGGCCAGGGTGTCTGGCCCTATTCGACGACCAACGGCTGCATGCCAGCCGACGGCCAATTCGTATTTGCTATGCGCCGCGTTATACCCTGGACATTGAAAATGGAACGGGCTTAGGCCCGCTCCTCATCGCAACAGGGAACCGGACGAATGCGGAAAACACAGCAGCCAAGGATGGGGCACAAGGGATTGATGCCGATGGAATGGTGTTGCCTTGTCGCGCTGTTGTGCGCCACTCAGGCGATCGCCGCTGACAGCTTGCCGCAGGCATGTCGTGCTATCGCCATTCATCCGATTCCAGATCCAGCACTGTGCGTGCGTCGTTTTGGCGCGAACGCTGGCCAAGATCGCGGCGTAGGCCTGCGCCAGCGCGCCGATGCCGAGATTCGCAGCGGCGATTTCAACAGCGCACGGGTCGCACTGGATTGCGCGCGCGCGCAAGTGGACCCGAGCGATTGGCGCGAGCAGTATGAAACTTTGCGCCGCTATGGCGTACTCGAATACCAAAGCGAAAACATCGCGCTGGCCCTTGTTGGCTTCGAGTGCGCACTGCATATCGCTCAGCGTCATGATGATGTCCCCGCGATCGCCAAACAAAGCAAGAATATCGGTGCCGCGATGCTGCGCCTGGGCGACTATCGCGGCGCGCAAACCGCGTTGGAGCGTAGCGTTTCCATCCAGCGCGCCGGCGACGACAGTCAGATCGGTTCAGCCTTGAATACTCTGGGCGATTTGTATCGGGAGAAAAAAGACTCCACCAAGGCCATGCGCTATTACCGTGAGGCGTTGACTGCGTATCGCCGGCATGGCGATGAAGTTGAGGCCGCGCATTCGATTGAAAGGATGAGCGTGATCGAATTGGATCGCGGCGATGCTGCGGCCGCGATTGCGCTACTGCGCAATGCGCTCGACACCTACAAAAGCGCCGGACAGCGCCCTGACCGTCTGCGTGTCTATGCGGGCTTAGCGCGTGCCGCTTTGCTCGAAGGCGAGACCCGTAGCGCTAGGCGCTGGAGCGCAGATGGTCTGGCATTCGCCGCCGAGCATCGATTGCCGATACCTGCGCCTTTGAATCTGCAGACGGCACGCATCGATCGCGCCGAAGGTCGCAGCGATGAGGCTGCCGCACGGCTGCGCGCGGCCTTGGCGAGTTTGTCTGCCAGCGACCCCGATCGTATCGGTTTACTCGAAGAGCTTGGCTTGGCGTTTGCCGATGCCGGCCAGTACCCGCAGGCGATCGCTGTATTGCGCGAAGCGAAACATTTCGAACGTAAGGACGCGCTAGCGCGTTTCGACCGTCAAACCGGCTGGCAGCGGAGTCGTTTCGAAGCCGGCGAGCGCGAGCGACGCATCGCGTATTTGGAACACGAAAATCTGCAACGCAGAATGTGGTTCTGGTTGGTGTCGGTGTCGGCGCTGGCCCTACTACTCGGTGCATATTTGATCGCCATGCGGCGACGCCAACGTGCGCGCATCGCTGAAGCCGAACGCCGGGCCCGTAATGAGGAGGTCATGGAGCGCTATCGCCGCGCAGCCGAGGCCTTGCAGATCGATCGCCGACTGCTGCTTGGCTTACTTGCGACCAGCGACGAAGCCTTGTGCCTGCTCAATGCGGAGGGGCAAGTGCTTGCCGCGAATGCGAAAGCCTGTGCTTTGCTGAGTGTCGATGAAAACGAATTGATCGGCACTGGGCTGGCGATGCGTTGGCAAGCGTCTGATCGCAGCGAATGGGCGGGGATGCTCGATCGGCTTGACGAAAGCGGCCGCGCCCGATGGCGCCTCTGCACCAACGAAGGCGTTGCGATCGCGACCGACATTGCGCAATGGGAGTTCGATGGCGACGTGTTATCGCTGAGTTTGCGCGCGGCTGCCGACGATGATCGATCGACGCGCCTGCTTGCAGACGATCTCTCACATGCAGACATTCAACCGCACCATGCGCCTGCGCACGCATACATTCTGGCTGCAAGCGATTCGGATACCCAGTCTTTAGAGTATGAGCCAATAGAGCATCAAGCCCCAGAGCATCAAGCCGCAGAGCATCAAGCCGCAGAGCATCAAGCCGCAGAGCATCAAGCCCCAGAGCATCAAGCCGCAGAGCATCAAGCCCCAGAGCATCAGCCCTCATCAATAACGGGCTCCGCTTCGGTCTCGTCAGAACACGGCCAGAGTGAGGCCCAAGACCAGTATCGCCGCGAGCTGGTCGCGCTGATGCTCGCTGCGGTCGAAGCCTGGGAGCGCGCCACCGCGACCTCGCGGATCGAACTGGCTGAACGCAGTCGGATCTGGCGGGTGAATGTCGACGATGGCCGCTTACGCGCGCGGGTCATGGAACGATATCTGGCCTTGTCCAAGCTGCCGCAGAACCCGCGCTGGCGCGATGTGCTCAGAACCGCGTATTTCGTGCTCGCCAACGCTGGATTGGACATCGATCTACGCGAACCACTGCAGCAACGTATCGACCGCATTCTCGCGCATCGCCGACGCTCTGCCCTGACGTGAGCTGAAGTGGCGGCGGGGCAGAGCGTCGGTATTCCTGCGATGGCGGCGATGGGCCGCGCTTAGTCAGCAGCTTGAGTCAATCGATCTAATCAATCGGTCATGGCTGCTCTCAAAAAATGCAAATATTTCCGCACCAGGCTTTGTTGTAGCGATCCGTGTCGAGATTGATATTGCGCCTGCCAGCAATCGTTAAGGCAACGCTGATGAAGTCAGCGTTGCCGCAGCACATGGATGTGCTGCCCGCGACAACCGAAGGTTGAACGCCGAAGCCGGCCCGTAGGGCGAGGTGCGCGGCGCCGAGTAATGAATCGCGTCAGCGATTGATTCGGCGCGAGCAAGCGCGCACGTGGTTCGCGCTTGCGACCGCTAAGCACGTCCAGAGCCTGCCCCGGACCTGATCCGGGGATGTACTTGTTCAGCGTTGCCTTAACAGATGCTGAGCGCTCAGATCGAACTCGTGAACGACGCGATTCGTCGACCCCGATGCCGCGCCTGCCTCGGAAGGCATCGTGTCGTGCGCGCTGGGGATCAATGGCCACAGAAAAGCCAGCGCGAGCAAACGAGCGAAGGATGGTACGGAGGATGTGCGCTTGATCATGATCGATGTCCTTTCTGAATATGAGTTCAGGTTGCGGCAGCGCGCATCGCCTGCGATCCGCAGCGGTTGCGAGCAGATCTTCTGCGCTGCAACCGACAGTCTCGCGCATCGGGATTGGCCAAGGGCTGCCTTGTGTGTCCGGGTCATGACGCGCGCGACAACTGCGAGGTCTGATCGCCAGCGGCATGCAATCAGGTGGATTCGGACGGACATTCGTCGGTGAGGATGTCCACTGCGGCGAGAGCCGCGGATTTAACCGGAAATGGATCAAGACATTGATTTATATGAAACCCTCCGTTGAAAAGATGAACAGATCTACGATTTAGACCCGGTTTTAGCCCGAAAAGCGCCTGGCAAAGCGAGGTCATGGGCTGTAGCTTCGACCCGGCAGACCTACGACCCACCGCAATGCAGCGTATCTGCTAAGTGCGATATGCCTGCAGTTGTCGGCGATCTGCGCGGGGAACAAACCAACTGACGAATCTTCAACTTTTGTAGACCAATCGCCCGGATCGATGCCGAAACCGCATCGTTCCTGAAGACAACGACGCCGATGTTTCGGCGCCACCCGACTCTTTATTGATCAACAGGAGATTCTAGACGGAGATAGAGGAGGTCAATCGCATTGAGGTCTGGGAGCAGACCAAAGCATCGCCGATGTGCAGTCGAAGCTGTTCAATCCATACCATTCTCATCAAGGACACGAGTCATGAGATCAGATTCCATCAGCATTAAATTTTTCAACTCGCGGCGGGTCATACGATGTATGCAAGGTCTTACCGCGGCCCTGGCTATTTGTATTCTAGGCGTCCCCGCAGCCCAGGCCAGAGAAGAATCGGTCATCCAGCCCGGCGAAAACGGTTCGCTACCGATCGATGCACCTCAAGCGCCTGAGGGATGGAGACGGGTGCCGTTCGAAAGCGTGGATGAAATGGGGAAACCTATCATCTCCGAAATTTATGAGATCGCCGGCACCAAAGGTGTGACGTATGCACCTATACCTGAAGAGATTCGAAACCAACTGATCGAACAGATGGCGATGTCCGAAGACAGCGAGACGGTCAGCTTCGCCCTGACTGCTCCGATCGTCGATGAGATCGCGATATCGCTCAAGCAAGGCGCGCCAACACCGGCCTTGTTGGAATACGCCAACCAGGACAAGGGCGCGTTCGATGGCAGCCAGACCTTGGCGATGACCGATGGCAGCTTTGGCACGAGGAGTTCATGCAGCGACACCTTCATCACCCGCAGCCGAGGCTTGAGCTTCTCGCCCAGCTTCAACGCGAATCAGAACTTCGGTGGAGGTTTCAGCGGCACTCTCGGTGCGAATGGCGGCGGTAATGTCAATGCGACCGGCGAAATCCAAATCCGAGTTCTGCGTGCGCGAGTGTTCTGGACCTGCGTGCCCTACGGCGTCAGATTTCAGCATGCACGCGTGTTCGGTAACTTGAACTTGAATAGTACGGTCACGCTCAATGGCACCATCAACTTCACTAATCCCAGCCCGATCGAATTCAAGATCGCGAAGCCTTCCTTGGGCGGTTTTGCGTTCATGGCCGGTCCGGTTCCGGTGTATGTCGGTTTTAATCTGCCAATCAGCATAGGCGCGGAAATCAGCGCTAGCGTCACTGGGCAAGTGCAATTCAATGCCGGCCTCACCGCGACAGGCAGCTTCAACTACCTCTGTAACGGCAGCGGCTGCAGCGGGACGCAGAATTTTTCCACGTCGTTCCAGAACCCTACCAATCCGTTCGGTGCCAGCATCTCCGGCCGTATCCAGCCTTCGCCGTATGCCGAAATCGCGGTACGGGCGTATCTCTATCACGATGCGTTCGCGTATACGCAAGTCGGTTTGAGAGGCTATCTTCTCGGCGACCTTTGGGCTTACAACGGCAACATGTGCGGCGACGCCGATGGTAACGGCATCAACGAAAATGTCAGTGCGTTGACCTTCAATCTGGATTGGCAGCTCAAGCTTAAAGGCAAGATAGCGGTGCTCGGTAACCCGTGGAGCACAACGCTGTGGAGTTCGAGCAAACAGCATATTCGCTTCTGGGATCTGATCAGTTCTGGCTCCACTGCGCTGCGTCCGATGATCGGCGGGCCCAGCACCACTGGTGTGAACACGATGACCACCTACACCGCTCGGATGCGCCCCTGCTACATTTATACTAACAACGTCACGTATGCGATGGGCTGGGGCAATGGCAACACCACCAGTTTGACCGGTGCGCCGGCTTCGCCGGTGGCAGGCATGCAGCAATGGGGTACGGCCGGAACCAGAACCCTCACGCTGAGGCCGGTGAGCGATGCCTATGGTCGGGTGTTCAACACCAACCATACGACCAGCCGCGTTATCCTCGTCAACTGACCCGAGCAACGCATCGTCAACATCTAACAAAGACGCTCTATGGCTCGAACCAAACAGGCGCCGCATTTGCGGCGCCTGTTTGACGTTGAGGGCCTTGCGGCTCTTCCAAAAGAGATTCTCGCTTCGCTTCGTTGGGCCTTCCGGTCCTCCTACACAACGCTTGCTCCTACCAATATTGGCTCAGTCCTCGCTCATCGCCCTGCGGTTAGAGGCATCGGCCTCCCGCTGTTGCTTGCGGATCTGCGCTTCGACCGCAGCGATCGCGGTCATGTTGACGATGCGGCGCGGGGTGGAGGCGGGGGTAAGGATGTAAGCGGGTTGGTCCAAGCCCATCAGGATCGGGCCGATCGCCACGCCGTCGGTCATCACCCGCACCATGTTGTAGGTGATGTTGGCGGCGTCGAGGTTGGGCATCACGAACAGATTGGGGCGGCCGTGCAGGGTGGTGTTGGGGAACATGCGTTTGCGTAGGCTTTCGTCCCAGGCGGTGTCGGCCATCATCTCGCCGTCGATTTCGAGCTTCGGCACGCGCTTGCGAATGAGTTCGTAGGCGCGGCGCATTTTCGCGGCGCTGGCGTTTTCGTGGCTGCCGTAATTCGAGTGCGACAACAGCGCGACTTTCGGTTCAATGCCGAACAATTTCAGCCGATACGTCGCCTGCAGCGTGGCTTCGGCGATTTGTTCCGCCGACGGGTCCACTTGCACGTGGGTGTCGAGGAAGAACCACACGCCGTGGTCGTTGATGACGCCGGTCATCGCCGCGGTGCCGGTGACGCCGCGGTCGAAATTGAAGATGCTGCGCAAGTAGCCGAGTTTTTTGTGGAAGCGGCCGACCAGGCCGCAGATCATCGCGTCGGCTTCGCCGCGTTCCACCATCAGCGCGGCGATCAGCGCCGGGCGCGAGCGCAGCAAATTCTTCGCCGCCGCAGGCGACACGCCGCGGCGTTCGGTGAGCGCGTGGTATTGCTGCCAGTACTCGTTGAAGCGCGGATCGACGTGGATATTGGTCAGTTCGAAATCGACGCCGGCCTTCATGCGCAGGCCGAGGCGCTGGATACGGCTGTCGATCACGTCGGGCCGGCCGATCAGGATCGGCTTCGCCAAGCCTTCGTCGATGACGGTCTGCACTGCGCGCAGCACGGTTTCTTCTTCGCCTTCGGCATAGACCACACGTTTTTGGTCTTTGCGCGCGCGGTCGTAAACCGGTTTCATCAGCAGGCCGGTGCGATAGATGAACTGCGCGAGTTTTTCGAGATACGCCGCCATATTCGTGATCGGCCGCTGCGCGATGCCCGAGGACATCGCCGCCTGCGCCACCGCTGGCGCGAGCACCGTGAGCAGGCGCGGATCGAACGGACGCGGAATGATGTAGTCCGGCCCGAAGCGCGGTACTTCGCCGCTGTAGGCGCTGCCGAGGTCGCTGGCTTCCATTCGCGCCAGTTGCGCGATCGCGCGCACGCAGGCGAGTTTCATCGCTTCGTTGATCTCGGTCGCGCCGACATCGAGCGCGCCGCGAAAGATGTAGGGGAAGCACAGCGCGTTGTTGACCTGATTCGGAAAATCCGAACGGCCGGTGGCGATGATGCAATCCGGGCGCGCCGCTTTCGCGTCTTCGGGTGAGATCTCCGGGTTCGGATTCGCCAGCGCGAGGATGACCGGCTTGTCGGCCATCGTCGCCACCATCTCCGGCTTGAGAATGCCGGCGGCGGAAAGACCCAGGAACACGTCGGCGCCGACCACGATGTCGGCAAGCGTGCGTTTGTCGGTATCGCGAGCATAGCGGGCTTTGTCGGGATCCAAGCGCGCGCGACCGGTGTAGATCACGCCATCGACATCCACCGCGAGGATGTGCTCTTTCTTCATGCCCAGCGCGACCAGCATATCGAGACAGGCGATACCGGCCGCGCCTGCGCCGGATGTCGCTAGCTTCACGTCTTCGATCTTTTTGCCGACGATCTCCAGCGCATTGAGCACAGCGGCGCCGACGATGATCGCGGTGCCGTGTTGGTCGTCGTGGAACACCGGAATGTTCATGCGCTCGCGCAGCTTGCGCTCGACGATGAAGCATTCGGGGGCTTTGATGTCTTCGAGATTGATGCCGCCGAACGTGGGTTCGAGCGAGGCGATGATCTCGACCAGTTTGTCGGGGTCGCGCTCGTTGACTTCGATGTCGAACACGTCGATGCCGGCGAATTTCTGGAATAGCACGCCCTTGCCTTCCATCACCGGTTTGCCGGCGAGCGGGCCGATGTCACCCAAGCCCAGCACCGCGGTGCCGTTGGTAATCACCGCGACCAAATTGCCGCGGGCGGTCAGCTCGCTGGCGGCGTTGGGGTCGGCGACGATGGCCTCGCAGGCGTAGGCCACGCCGGGCGAGTAGGCGAGCGCAAGATCGCGCTGAGTCACCAGCGACTTGGTCGGTACGACCTTGATCTTGCCCGGCGGGTCCTGGCGGTGATAGTCGAGGGCGGCTTCTTTCAGGTCGTTGATATCGGACATCGGGTCAGCGGCCAGCGGCCGGCCTTTCGGATCGGGCCGCCGATTCTAGCCGGTACGCGCGACATACGCCGTGCGGTGGCGAATGGTGGGGGTGTACAGGGTCGATTTGGCAGGTAAAAAATCGACCCCAAAGTGTAGTCTGCTGCTTCATTTGTGTGGCACTGTAATGCTGTTGGCCTCAGGATCGGTTGAAAACACGAAGCGATTTTCAAACTGATCGGCGCCAACCGATATGGTTGAATTTACGAACCCATAGTTGGGCGTTGCCGAATCATCCAAAAAGACGCCAGACCAGCGAGCGTATTCTGAATCATTTCCATTTTCCATTGTCCCGACACATATCGATGTGCCGCAAACAAGTCTTCTGAGTTTAATTTTTATTTTGTTATTTTTCATCTGTTTTTCGAGCATTTTCTTGTAAATAGACGAAAGCTCTGACGCATCCGGATCGGCCAAAGATTGATTAGCGAATGCGTCGATTTGCTCGTCGAACTCTTTCGAAAATAATAATGATTGAATTTTTTTCGAGTCCATAGATTTTCCCAAGAGCAGACCGTATTCAAATGGAAGTTTTTCTGGTGATGAAGAATTTCTCCTTTGGATAACGAGCGGGGGGGGGGCAATCGGTTTTGCACCGTCGCTTGATGTCTGATCCGAAAGAGCGACTCTGGGCTCGAATTGCTTGGTAGTCTCGGCCAATACAGTTTGTTGCTGGCTTTCGACGGAATCCTGAGGTTTTTTCACGAACGCGAAAAAAAAATAAAACAGCAGCGCCGCTAAGATTGCAGTCGAAAAATAAAAAAATGATTTTTTTTTCATATGCTTTTCGCGCGAAATTAGATTTATAAAAAATGGCATCTCGATGTAGTTGAGATGCCATTTTTTCGATTTAAAACTGAATTAACTTACTTGGATAGGCCTGGGTGGAAACTTGACGGAGACTCTGCCACCACAGCAATCAGAAATTGTAATGCTACCGTCCGAATTTGTTCTAATGACGCATGTGTTCGTGCAGGTGTAAGTCATTCCACCGACGATCACACTATCTGCCGCTGCTGGGAGAGAAAAAAGCATTCCGCCAGCAATCAGGAATCCAGCTACTTTAATATGCATTTGAGATCCTTATCTTAGTTTTGGGGTTACGTAGACTTCCTCTAAGTATGTCCACGCAACACTGATGCTATACCGTAAAAAATGTGACGTCAATCACAATATAAGCCCCAGCCCCAGCACCAAATCGTCCGCATCCACGCGATCCAGTTTGATCTTATTAGCGAACAGCGAGAACGCCAGCATCCCGGCCAAGCCATTGGCGCGCTGCATCCATGGCGGCAGATAGATCGGTGCGGCGATCGCGCCGGCATCGAACATCGGCTGCAGCGCGAATACGTCTTCCAGTGCAAGTTTGCCGGCGAACAACTGGCGCGCGATGCCGAGTTTGCGGTGGCGCAGGCACCAGCGAAAAAACGTATGCACGCTGAGCAAGCCGTGCAAATACACCGTGTCTTTGGTGAACGCCGCGCCGCCGCCGAGTGGGGCACCGCGGAACACGCGCTGGGCCGAGGCGAAGCTGTCGGTGGGCGTTTGTCCGGCGTCGAGAAAGAAGCGAAACACCTGGACGAAATCGGCGCCGCCGATCGCCATGTCGATGGCGACGATGCGCAAGCTGATGCGCTTCATGCGCTCGATGTCCATTGCGCCGGAGATCAGTTCGGCGAACGTCGCCAAGCCTTCTTGCGTGGCGGTGGTGCGCGGTGCGCTGCGCGCCATCGACTTCAACAGCGGCTGTTCGCGGCCGTTGATGCCGGTGAGGGTATGCACGAAGGCTTCGTGCACCAGCAGTTGATTGCGGTCGTATTCGCTGAAGCCGGTGTTGGTGCGCAGGCGGATGCGCGTGGGGCTGGCCGCAGCCTTGGCGATCAATGCCGGGTCGAGTTCGACGTTTACCTTGTGCCGGGTGAAAAACTTATTGATCTCGACCTGCAGTTCGTCGCGCACGGTTTCGGCGCCGATCACCGCGTCTGGCTCGATCAACCGCAGCTCTTGGTCCATGTCGTCGGCCAGAGTGACGAAATGCTGGGCGGCTTCGAGATTGGTCGGGCCGTCGCCGGGCAGCATTTCCACCGGGCGGCCGTAGAGCCGGGTGGAATAGGCGGTGACTTTGAAGCTGCCTGCGGCATCCAGCAAGCGCGTGCCGATGCGCCAACTGTCGGCGGTCTGGATCAGGTACTGGCCCAGCGGATGATCGGGATCGGCGCCGCTGCGCACCGCGTCCAGTTCGGCGCGGACCGCGCTGAAGTCGTTTTTTGGATATGCGATCGTCGGTAAATGGATGCGGCCGATGGCCCAGGCGGCGAGGAAGGTCTCCTGCGCGCTGGCCGGCCAGCTCAGGGTGTCGAGCAGGCGAATGCCGCGCACGGCAGCGACCATGCGCGCGTCCAGCGCGGCGTGGTGGGCGATATCGGCGCTAAGGCTCACGGCTGCGGCGCCCCCTCACCCGGCCTGCGGCCACCCTCTCCCCGCATGGCGGGGAGAGGGAAGAGCGAGCGCAGCGAGCGAGGGTGAGGGGCGCTCTTCCGCAACGCCATGACTGGGTGGCCGCAGGCCGAATAGGTGGCCAGCGCCTCACTCCCGACCATAACGATCGTCTGATGGCTTGTGCCGAGGTTTACTTCCGGTCTTCGCGGCGGCGTTCTGCACTAGCCGCGTCGCCAATTTATCTGCAGCGCCGGCCACTTCATCGCGCAGCTTCAGATAGTGCGCGAAGCGCGCGGAATCCAGCGTACCGGCCTCTAGCGCCGCGCGCACCGCGCAGCCGGGTTCGCGGGCATGCTGGCAATCGCGGAATTTGCACGCCGCCGTCAGCGTTTCGATATCCGCGAAACCGCCGCCGGCAACATCTTCTTCGCCGGTGGGTTTCAGCTCGCGCATGCCGGGAGTGTCGATCAGGCAGGCGCCCGAGGGCAGCGGAATCAGGGTGCGGAAGGTCGTGGTGTGACGGCCGCGGGCGTCGTTTTCGCGCACCTCGCCGGTCTTCATCCGTTCGATGCCCAGCAAGGTGTTGGTGAGGGTGGATTTGCCCGCGCCAGACGAGCCCACCAGCACCGCGGTGCGGCCGGCGTGCAGCCAGGGTTCGAGAATCGCCACGCTGCTGCGGTCTTTGGCGTTCACCGCGACGGCGACGATGCCCTGCGCGCGCAGCTCACCCAGCGCCGCCAGCGAGGCCTCGGCATCGCTGCCGTCCAGATCGGACTTGGTCAGCACCACCACGGCTTCGGGCGCGTCCGCCCCGGCGCCGCCGCGTACCAACAGCAAATAGCGCTCGATCCGGCGTGGATTGAAATCGGCGTCCAAACCGCAGACCACCAGCACGGTGTCGATGTTCGCGGCGATCACCTGCTGCTGGTAGTGCTCACCCGCAGCGGCGCGTTTGATCGCGCTGCGGCGCGGCAGCAAGGCGACGATCCGCGCATGCTGTTGCGAACGATCTTGCGGGTCTACGCGGCCATCGCCCTCAATCAGCACCCAGTCGCCCACCGCCGCCCGGTCCTGCGGCGGGAAGCGGCGGCGCATCCATTCCGGCGGCGATTCCACCGGGCGCTGGTACTCGATCGATTCGGCCACGACATAGCCGGAGCGGTGCTGCTCGATCACCCGCGCGGGCCGTGCGCTGGGGTGAGCGGCCACTGCGGCGGCCCAGGGGCCATCATCTGGGGCACCCAGATGCGGCCAGCCGATCGCACGCAGCGCGGACAGCGCGGCAGCGGACGCGGCGGTGGAGGTCAAGCGACGATCGGATAGGTAGACATGCGCGGATTCTATCCCGCAGCGCCCAGGCCAGGATAAAACTGCGGCGCAGACGCTGATTTTCGGCTAGTCTGGCGGCCGTTTTCGCTGCCCGCTGAGCCTGTCCTCCAATGCCTCATCACAGCCTCGTCACCCGTGAACGCCTCTCCGAAGTCCGTTACGAAATCCGCGGCGAACTCGCGCGCCGAGCGCGGGAACTCGAAGGCCAGGGCCGGCAGCTCATCAAACTGAACATCGGCAACCCGGGCGCGTTCGGTTTTCGGGCACCGGAACACTTGCAGCGCGCGATCGCCGATCACATCGCCGACACCGACCCCTACACCCATCAGCAGGGCCTGCCGGCCGCACGCGAAACCATCGCCGCCTTCCACAAACAGCGCGGCACACCCAACGCCTCGCCCGAGCGCGTGTTCATCGGCAACGGCGTCAGCGAATTGATCGATCTCAGCCTGCGCGCCTTGCTCAACCCGGGCGATGAAGTGCTGCTGCCGTCGCCGGATTATCCGCTGTGGTCGGCGGCGACCATCCTCAACGACGGCCGCCCGGTGTACTACCGCTGCCGCGCCGAGGACGGCTTCCTGCCCGATCCCGACGAAATCGCGTCCTTGGTGTCCTCGCGTACCCGCGCGATCGTGCTGATCAATCCGAACAATCCCACCGGCGCGAACTATCCGCGCGAACTGCTGGAAAAAATCGTCGCGATCGCGCAGAAGCATCGCCTGCTGCTGATGACGGACGAAATCTACGACCATATTCTTTACGAAGACCACACCTTCCAACCGCTGGCACCGCTGGCCGGCGATGTGCCGTGCTTATCGTTCGGCGGTTTGTCGAAAGTGCATCGCGCCTGCGGCTGGCGCGTGGGCTGGGCGGTGCTCAGCGGCGACCCGCTGGTCAGCGGCGAATTCCATCACGCGATGGATCTGCTCGGCGCGCTGCGCCTGTGCGCGAACGTGCCGGGACAGTTCGCGATCGACGCCGCGCTGCACGGCCCCGACACCATCGGCGCGCTGACCGCGCCCGGCGGCCGGCTGTACGAAACCCGCCGCGCCTTGATCGACTGCTGCGCACAAAGCGAGCACTTAGATTTGGTGGCGCCTTCCGGCGCGCTGTACGGTTTCCCGGCCGTGGTCGGCGCTGCGGCCAAGGGCTTCGACGACCATGCCTTCGCACTGGAAATGCTGGAAACCCAGGACGTGCTGATCGTGCCGGGGTCGAGTTTCAATGTGCCCGAGCGCAATTATTTCCGCGTCACCCTATTGCCCGAAGCGCCGGTGCTGCGCGAAGTGTTCGCGCGGATCGACCGCGTGCTGGCGCAGCGCGCCGATGCGGCGGTGTCGGACGCCGTCGTGCAACGGATCGCGGTGGGCTGAACGATGCCCGTCGCAGCCGTCGTCCCGGTGCTCGCGGCGGGCGTTCTGGCCGCAAGCATCGCCACCACGGCCAGCGGCCAACCGGCCGAGATGCACGACGGCGGCCAAGCGCGCAAACAAACGCTGTCGTACCTCGCCCTCGGCGATAGCTACACCATCGGCGAAGGCGTCGCACCCGCCGGCCGTTGGCCGATGCAACTGGCGGACGCGCTGCGCGAACGCGGCGTCGCGATCGACGACCCGCATATCGTCGCCCGCACGGGATGGACGACGGACGAATTGTCCGCTGCGATCGACGCCGAATTCGTCGATGCATTCGGCGTCGCATCTGGCGACGCATCCGTCGCCGGCGTCGGCGTTGGCGGCGATACCGCGACCGCCGCGTCACCGCGCTTCGGCTTCGTCACCTTGCTGATCGGCGTGAACAATCAATATCGCGGGCGCTCGGTCGACGAGTACGCCACGCAGTTTGAAGCGCTGCTCGAACGCGCGACCGCATTCGCCGGTGGCCGCCGCGACCGCGTGCTGGTGTTGAGCATTCCCGATTGGGGCGTCACCCCGTTCGCAGCGCAATCGGGCCGCGACACCGCGCGCATCGCGCAGGAACTCGACGCGTTCAACGCGACCGCCGCGCGCATCTGCGCCGCGCACGGCATCGCCTTCGTCGATATCGTACCGGCCAGTCGCGCGCGCGGCGCCGAACCTGACATGTTGGCGGACGATGGCCTGCATCCCTCGTCCGCGATGTATTCGCAATGGACCGCCGATGCGCTACCGGTCGCGCTGCGCTTGCTGCGAGCGCCGGCACGATGAGCGACGCGGGGCGTCCGTTCGATCCAGCCGTCGCGCAGCGCATCGCCGAGATATTTTTACCGCGATTCCCGCTGGGCAATCGCTACGACTATTACTACGTGCGCGCCAAACTGCGCAGCGACCCGCTGTATCCCGGCGCGCTCGCGGCGCTGCGCGGCAGCGAAGCACCGTTGCTCGATTTGGGCTGCGGACTGGGCTTGCTTGCGCATGCGCTGCATGCCGAAGGCCGCGCGCTGCAGTACCTGGGCGTGGACAACGACGCGGCAAAAATCGCGCGCGCGCAGCGCGCCGCCGACAAATGCCAGATGACGACAGTGCGTTTCGAGCGAGTGGATCTCGCGCACGGCATGCCCACGCATCGCGGCAGCGTCGCGATGCTGGACATGCTGCAATATCTCGAACCCGCAGCGCAGCGCAGCGTGCTTGAACGCGCCGCCGCGATGCTCACCGACGATGCCGTGCTGGTGATCCGCAGCGCCATCGCCGACGACAGCGGTCGCGCCCGCACCTCGCGCATCACCGACCGGCTCGCCAATGTCATCGGCTGGATGCAGTTCCGCCCGCGCAGCTATCCCACCCTCGACCGCCTGCGCGCGATACTCGAAACCGCCGGCTTACGCGTCGAAACCCAGCCGCTGTACGCCGATACCCCGTTCAATAACTGGTTGATCGTCGCGCGGCGATGATTGTTTGATGACTGAGCTGGTGCTGTCGTAGGAGGGGCTTCAGCCCCGACGGCGAAGGCGCGAACATGCGGTACGCGCACTCGGGCCTGAAGGCCCTCCTACAAAAGCACTTTCGATATCGCGAATGGAGCGGCTGGGAGCGGCGCTCTCCCGCAATCCGTATTCACAACGATTCAGGCAACACCGCGCGATATCCCAACGCATCCAAACGCTGCAGCAATAAGCGAATCGCCTCGACATTGCCGCCATGCGCTGCGCCCTCATGCAGCAGCACGATCGCGCCGGGCGCAAGGCCGCGTTCGATGCGCGCCACGACCCGCGCGGGATCGGTGGAGACCGCATCGAAGCCGCGCGCGCACCACGACACACGCGCGAGCCCGTGCGCGTTGAGTGCAGCGAATACGAATGGATTGCTCATCCCAACCACGCCGCGAAACCAGCGCGGCGACGTGCCGAGAATCTCGCGTAACAGCCTTTGCGTGCGGCCGATCTCGCGCGCTAGCCGCCATGGCCCCAGCGCCCAAAACCACGCCGATGGATGCGTCATCGAATGATTGCCGACACTGTGCCCGCGTCGCGCGATCTCGCGCACCGCATCCGGTCGCGCCGCCGCGCGTTCGCCAACCAAAAAGAACGTGGCTTTCGCGTCATGCGCATCGAGCACATCGAGAATCGCCAGCGTGTCATCGGACGGGCCATCGTCGATCGTCAACCACACGCATTGTTGTTGCGTCGGCAAACGCGCGAGATTCGGGCCGAACAGCGAGGCGCGCGGCCAGAAGGTGGCCCACCAAAACGGCGCATGGCTCGCAAGCAGCGCGGTGACGCCGATCGCCGCGCCGTAGCGCCACCACAGTGCCGCGACTGCGGCTTGCGACATTGCGAACACGACCAGCCACGCATACGGATACCGCGAAACGCGATGCACGGCACCGGCGCGGCTGGCGGAAAGGGCGGTCATCGCGGCATCATGCCACGACCTGTCTCCCCAGCTGGAACCGAACATGGCCTACCGCAATCTCTCCGCCGCCGACGCCGACGCGCAAGTGCGCCACGGCCGCCTGACCCTGGTCGATGTGCGTCCGCCGGAGGAGCGCGAAATCGCCGCCGTCGCCATCGCGTATTCGGCGCTGGAAGGCGGCGGTTTAGAGAAACTCATGGCTTTGCCGAAAGACACACCGCTGGCCTTCCTCTGCCACCACGGCGGCCGTAGCGCGCAGGCCGCGAGCTACTTCGCGCAGCAGGGATTTACGGATGTGTACAACGTTGTCGGCGGGATTGAGGTGTGGAGTTTGAATGTGGATTCGACGATTCCGAGGTATTGAATCTGTCAGTTGCAGAACGTAGGTTGTTGGCGTTATCCCGGCAACCCCAAATCATCCAACATCGCCCGCAAGAACCGCGCCGCTTCGCCGCCGGTGCAGGCGCGATGATCGAAGGTGAGCGATAGCGGAATCACTTTGTGCGATTCGAAGCCGCCGATGACCGGCGTGATCTGATGCCGCGCGCGGCCGGCGGCAACGATGGCGACGCAGGGCGGCACGACGACGGGCGTGGCGTAGCGGCCGGCGAACATGCCGAAGTTCGAGAGTGAGATGGTGTAACCGCTGAGTTCGCTAGCGGGAATGCTGCGCGCTTCCACCTGCGTGCGCAGGCGGCCGATGGCTTCGCGCACGCCGTGCGCGTCGAGCATGTCGGCATTGCGCAGCGCGGGCACGAACAGACCGTCGTCGGTGTCCACGGCGATGCCGATATCAACGTGCGGATGCAAGGTGCGGGTGAGATTGTCGCCGTCGAACCACGCATTGAGCGCGGGCACGGCCTTCGCGGCGACGCAGATCGCGCGCACCAGTCGCGCGGTCATATCGTTGCCGTGCGCCCAGGCGCTCGCAGTTGACCAAGCATGAATGTCGGCGTCGTCGGTGAGCGTGGTCGGCACTACTTTCGCGTGCGCATCGGCCATCACCCGCGCCATATTGCGGCGCACGCCTTTGAGTTGTTCCGGCTGGCCGCTCACCGACACATTCGGCGGCTGCGTGCGCATCGGTTTGCCGCTGGCGGAGAGTTGAGTGCGCTGCTGCGTGGGGGCAGGATTCGCGGTTGTGGGAGCGGCGGAAGCCGCGATGGCGTTGGTGGCAGCGCCGGATATCGCGGCTCCCGCCGCTCCCACAGGAGCAATGCCAGGCTTGGCCGAACCATCCGCCGCCGCGCGCTTCACATCGTCCATCGTCGCCACGCCGTCGGCGCCGCTGGCACGCACGCGCGATAGATCGACGCCGAGCTTGCGCGCCATCGCGCGCACCGCCGGCATCGCTTTCACGCCGCCCACCGCGACTGCGGCTTCGCTGCGCACGGCGTCGGAGCTTTGCATCGCGCCGACGACGGTGCCGGCGTCGCTTTTTTCACCTCTCCCCTCGGGAGAGGTCGCCGCGCTTTCTGCGGCGGGTGAGGGTACGGCCACCGACGATGCATCGCGTGTGGGCGCGGGCGCCCCCCCCCCGCCCCGCACCCGGGGGGGGGGGGGGGGGGGGGGGGGGGTGGGGGGGGGGGTGGG
>JANMGT010000071.1:0-67603 GCA_031374725.1 Lysobacteraceae bacterium
ATGGCGTGGTCCTCAGGCTTCGATACCCCGAGGAAAAAAACCGCGTCATGCACGCGCTGTTTTTGCGGACACTAAACCCTATCTCATTGATATGCAATCAGAAAAAGTGGGGTGACCTTAGGTACAAGACCCGCCCTACGACCGCAAAAGAAAACGGGCACCGAAGCGACCGTTTTCGTTTTACTCGCAACCGCCTGGATCAATAGCGGTAATGATCCGGCTTGTACGGGCCATCTTTCGACACGCCCAGATAATCGGCCTGCTCGGTCGTTAGCTCGGTCAGCACCACGCCGATCTTTTCCAGGTGCAGGCGCGCCACTTCTTCATCCAATTTCTTCGGCAGGATGTAGACCTTGGCTTCGTAGCTGTCTTTGTTGGTCCACAGGTCGATTTGCGCGAGCGTCTGGTTGGCGAACGAATTCGACATCACGAAGCTCGGGTGGCCGGTGGCGCAGCCGAGATTCACCAAACGGCCTTCGGCCAGCAGGTAGATCGCGTTGCCCGCCGTGAAGGTGTACTTGTCCACCTGCGGTTTGATGTTTAGACGCACGGCGTCGGATTCGTTGAGCTTGTCGACCTGGATCTCGTTATCGAAGTGGCCGATGTTGCAGACGATCGCCTGGTCTTTCATCTTCGACATATGTTCGAGCGTCAGCACGTCTTTGTTACCAGTGGTGGTCACGTAGATATCGCCGCGGCCCAGGGTGGACTCGACGGTGTTGACTTCAAAGCCTTCCATCGCTGCCTGCAGGGCGTTGATCGGATCGATCTCAGTGACCACGACGCGGGCGCCATAGGCGCGCAGCGAGTGGGCCGAGCCCTTGCCGACGTCGCCATAGCCGCACACCACCGCATATTTGCCGGCCAACATCACGTCCATTGCGCGCTTGAGGCCATCGGCCAGCGATTCGCGGCAGCCGTAGAGATTATCGAACTTCGACTTGGTGACCGAATCGTTGACGTTGATCGCTGGCACCAGCAGTTTGCCCTGCTCCAACATCTGATAGAGACGGTGCACGCCGGTGGTGGTTTCTTCCGAGACGCCCTTCCAGTCTTTGACCACGTTGGTCCAGAAGCCCGGACGCTCTCTCGCGACGCGCTTGAGCAGATTTTTGATCACCTGTTCTTCGTGCGACCCGGACGGCGTATTGACCCAGTCGCTGCCTTTTTCGAGCTCATAGCCCTTGTGGATCAGTAGGGTGACATCGCCGCCGTCATCGACCACCAGCTCCGGGCCCTTGCCGTTCGGGAATGTCACTGCATCGAGGGTGCAGTCCCAATATTCTTCAAGGGTCTCGCCCTTCCAGGCGAACACGGGGGTGCCGGTGACGGCGATGGCGGCTGCAGCGTGGTCCTGGGTCGAGAAAATGTTGCACGAGGCCCAACGCACGTTGGCGCCGAGATCCTTCAAGGTCTCGATCAGCACGGCGGTCTGGATAGTCATGTGCAGCGAACCGGTCACGCGCACGCCCTTGAGCGGCTGGCCGGCGGCGTATTTCTTGCGGATCGACATCAGGCCCGGCATTTCCTGCTCGGCGATATCGAGTTCCTTACGGCCCCAGTCGGCGAGCGACAGATCGGCGACCTTGTAATCGTTCTTCAAATTAACAACAGCATTCATGGTGGTTCTCCGTTGAATCGTGGTGCCTGCTGGCGAGAGCAGACGCTTCAGAGTGAACGGGCGCGGTTGCATCGTGTGCATCGCCGAGCCTGGCCGTCCGATTCCCCCATGTGATGGGAGTCGGCACAACGCGCCGTCGAAGACGGGGTTGCGGGACGGTCGCAGCGCCCCTCGGCGGGGCAATGTCGTCCTGTGCGAAAGGCGGGCGCATGGCTGCTTTTCGCACAGGCGGTCATTATATCGCTTTCTCGCGATGGAAAGATGAAGCCCTCGTCCGATTGACCGAAGATGTGAGGAGAGGGCTAGCCAACGTTGGCTAGCCGGTGGATTTCGATGCCCCTGCCTTGTTCATGGGCACCTACGAATGTTTCGTGCAAGCGCTCGGCCGCAACCCAGGATTCGGCCCTTTGCGCGGCGAAGGTGCGCGAGTGCTCGGCCAGCGGGGCGCCCGTCATGGCGCGCAGAACCTCCGAGTGCATCGGGGATGGCCTCATCATGACCTGCGCCACATTGACCTGATTGCCCACTATCGCGAAAGATGCTGGGTGAACCTCTCGCGCCATGTCGGAGCGATGCAGGGTTGCCCAACGCCGTTTCGGAGCCCAACCGTATGTCGCTTTCCCGCCCATCGCGTCGGCTCGTGCCGACATTCGCCTATTCCTTAGCGCTCGCGGCGTTGAGCCACGCTGCATTTTCGCAGCCCGCACCCGCCACTGATCCCGCGCAGGCTGCAGCGAAAACGCGCGCGCCTACGCCCGCGAACGACAGCGGCGGTTACCGAACCCCCGATGATGCGCTGAAGGCGATCGTCGATGCGCCGCGCCCGCCGCAGACGATGCTCAGCCCCAAGCGGGATCTGTTGGCGCTGATGCAGGTGCCGGCGCTGCCGTCGATCGCGATGGTGTCGCAACCGGAGCTCAAACTCGCGGGCTTGCGTCTGAACCCGCGCAGCTATGCCGCCAGCCGCTTCTCGTTCGGCACCGACCTGTGGCTGATGGAGGTGAAGACCGGCAAAGAAATACGGATCGACGGCCTACCGTCGCCGCTCTCGGTCGCGAGCATGGCGTGGTCGCCCGATCAACGTTACTTCGCGTTCGTGCAGCAAGAGGCGTCGAGCGACAGCAATGCGCTATGGCTGATCGATGTGCAAGCGCGTCGCGCGCGCCTGCTCACACAGCGGCCGCTCAATACCATCGTCAGCGGGTTGCGCTGGATGCCCGACAGCAAACGCTTGCTGGTGCATCTGCGTCCGGCAGTGCAAGAAGCCGCGCCCGCCGCGCGGAGCGTACCGGCCGGGCCGAGTATGCAAGACGTGCGCGGCGGCGGTCAGGTGCGGCAACTGCGGACGTTTCAGGACATGCTGCGCAACGAGAACGACGCCAAGACGCTCGAACATTATCTCAACGCGCAGCCAGCGCTCGTCGGTGTCGATGGCAAACTCGCGCCGATCGGCAAACCGGCGCTGTATCTTGGCTTGACGCCATCGCCCGACGGCAAGCATCTGCTGTCGCAGATTCTCGAACGTCCGTTTTCCTACGCCGTTCCGGTGAATTTCTTCCCGCGCCGTATCGACGTAGTGAATCTCGATGGCAAGCAACTGCACACCGTCGCAAAGTTGCCGCTGTTCGAAGGCCTACCCACCGGTAACGACGCGACCACCACCGGCGTGCGTTCGATCGGCTGGCGCAGCGATGCGCCGGCAACATTGGTTTGGGCCGAAGCGCAAGATGGCGGCGATCCATCGAAGGCCGTCGATATTCGCGATCATGTTTATCAACAGGCGGCGCCTTTCGCGTCCGCGCCGGTGTTGCTCGCTAAGCTCGCATATCGCTATTCCGGCGCGCAGTGGGGCCGCGGCGATTTCGCGCTGGTCTCCGAATTTTGGTGGAAGACCCGGCAAGTGCGAACATGGCGAATCGCGCCGGATGCCCCGGACACAGCGCCGAAGAAACTGTACGAAGGCTCGAGCGAAGACCGCTACAACAACCCCGGCACGCCGGTCGCGATCAGCGATGCGAATGGCTTCAGTCGCCTGCTGTTCGGCCCAGGCGACGAAACGCTGTATTTGATCGGTGCTGGCGCATCGCCGGAGGGCGATCGCCCTTTCCTCGATCGCTGGAACGTCGAAGATGGCAGCAAAGAACGCGTGTTCCGCTCAGCGGCGCCGACTTACGCGAATGTGCTATCGGTGCTGGACGACAATGCGTCGAGCATCTTGATCACCCGCGAATCGCCGACGGAGCCGAGCAATTTATATGTGCAAACGCTGCCGGCAAGCAAGGATGCGTCGCTGTTGCAATTGACCCGTTTCCAGCATCCAACGCCGCAGTTGAAAGACGTGCGCAAAGAGCAGATCCGCTACAAGCGCAAGGATGGCGTCGAGCTGACGGCGACGCTGTATCTGCCACCAGGCTTCGAGCCCGGCCGCGATAAGCCGCTGCCGCTGCTGATGTGGGCGTATCCCGGCGAATTCAAATCCGCCGAAGCTGCGTCGCAGGTCACCGACTCACCGTATCGTTTCAATGCGATCGGTTATTGGGGGCCGCACCCGTTGCTCGCGCGCGGCTACGCAGTGCTCGACGACCCGTCGATGCCGATCGTCGGCGAAGGCGACAAAGAGCCTAACGATACGTATCTGCCGCAGTTGATCGCAAGCGCCGAAGCTGCCGTGGATGAAGTCGTGCGCCGCGGCGTCGCCGACCGCGACCGTATCGCGATCGGTGGGCATTCCTACGGCGCGTTCATGACCGCGAATTTGCTCGCGCACACGCGACTGTTCAAAGCCGGCATCGCCCGCAGCGGCGCGTACAACCGCACGCTCACACCCTTCGGGTTTCAGGCCGAAGAGCGCAACTACTGGGCCGCGCGCGACACGTATCACACCATGTCGCCGTTCAACTACGCCGACAAGATCAAAGACGCGCTGCTGATGATTCACGGCGAAGAGGACAACAACTCCGGCACATTTCCGATTCAGAGTGAGCGCATGTTCGCCGCAGTGAAAGGTTTGGGCGGCACCGCGCGGCTAGTGATGCTGCCGAAGGAAAGCCATGGCTATCGTGCGCGAGAGTCGATCTTGCACATGCTGGCCGAAACCGACGCGTGGTTGGAGGAGTTCGTGAAGAATGCGAAGCCGGAGGTCGCCACGAATGGCGCTTTGCCCGACAATAAGACCGGATTCCAGCCAAGCCTTGCCGCGAAAAAATAGAACCATTGCTTCAGGCTACGCCGAAAAAATCAGCGTTGCTGCGGCACGTGGACGTGCCGCCCGCAAATCGATCGCATCAGTGATTGATTTGGCGAGAGCGAGTTCGGGCATGCACCGAGCTCGCGAACACTGAACACGTCCAGAGCCTGCCCCGCACATGATCCGGGGGTGGGCTTGCTCCGTGCTTCCTTAGTGTGGTGTCTCAAAAATACGCAGGCTAATTCTTAATCAAAAACAGCGCAAATCAAGCCGTTCTTTCACGAAAATGCATCAATGTACTTTTGAGTCACCACATTAGCAGGCTGCTGAAATACCTGCGGCAGCAGGTGTTCAGCAGCCTGGTCATGCAGTCATGGTATTGCCGTGAGCACGTCCGGACATGTGCCGGACGTGCGAACTGAGACCTCCTGGATGGAGGTATTTCAGCAACCTGTTAGGTTTCGTCCTGCATGCGTTCGGTGATCGTGATCGCCGGCAGCGAGGGCGCCGACATACACCGACGTGTTGAAGCTGCCTATGCTATCTTCCGATCGACGAATAGAATCGGAGCGAGTGCGTCATGACACAGCATGTGGTGTGTAGCGTCGATGACTTGCCTGTGGGCAAGATGAAGTCCTTCTCGGTGGACGGCACGAAGATCGTGCTCTATCACCTGAAAGATGGGTTTTACGCGACCCAGGCGAACTGCAGCCATATGTTCGCGCCCTTGGCCAAAGGCAAGCTGTTGGAAGACTGCAAGGTACAGTGTCCGCTGCATCGCGCGCGGTTCGATATCAAGACCGGCGAGGTGATCGATTGGGCGAATTTTCCGCCCGGCATCGGCTTGTTGAACGTGGTGCGCGGCGAGAAGGCATTGAAGACCTACCCGGTAAGCGTGAAAGACGGCGATGTGCGGGTGAAGATCGCCTGACCGCGATGGTAGCGCGGGTCTCCGACCCGCTGCCGATTCCGCAGAGGTAAAGCGGGTCTCCGACCCGCTGCAGATTTCTGCGTTGACGTTGGTAGCCGGTAGCGGCTCGGAGAGCCGCTCTACAGAGCTCGAATTCATGTGATTGATAGTCAATCGTGCGCGCGTTCTTCAGCGCTCATCGTCGCGTCGATCCTCGTACCACAGCTTCAAGTTTTTGCGCGAGCGCAGCATCCGTTTGCCAAGAAATGCGAAGCGGAACATCAGCGCCAGATGCTCGCCAAGCGAGAACGTGCGCAATTTGCGATCGGACGTGGCGACCGTCTCACGCAGCACGACGAAACGCCCCTGCTTGGCGAGCGCGCGACTGATCGCGACGTCCTCGGCCGCGTACAGGGTCTGGTCGAAACCGCCGGTCGCGTCGAACGCGGTGCGCGTGCAGTAGACGAAACAGCCCGGCGCGATCTTCGCCACGCTCAGCATCCACATGATGACTGCGGTTGCCCAGCGCGCATGCCACGCGGGTTCGCCTTGCAGGCGAACGGTGGCGCCGCCGCCGACCGCGCCGCTGTCCAACGCGCGCAGTGCGGCAAGCACGACATTCGCGTCGATGCAGGTGTCGGCATCGATGAAAAACAAGATGTCGCCGTGGGCATGCGCGGCGCCAGCGTTGCGCGTTGCGGCGATATGCCGATGCTCGACCCGTAGCACGTCGGCGCCGTGTGCGATGGCGACATCGGCGGTGCCGTCGGTAGAAGCATCATCGACGACGATGACCTCGTGCGCCTGTCCAATCACCGAAGCAGCTTGGCGCAGCGCGGTGAGCGTCGCCGGCAAGCAGCGGGCTTCGTTGTAAGCGGGAATGATGAAGGACAGCATGCGTGGCCTGATCAGTCGCGCGTGCGTTTGGACGGAATGCGACGTTTCGGCGGCTGCGCCTCGCGTTCGGCCATCGCGCGCACGCGCTCGCCTGCGGTGCGGATCAGTTCAGGAAGAAGATGCGCCTCCGGCAGATGCTGCCAATACTTTTGCGGCATTTCCTGGCGCATCATTCGTGGATTGAGCCGCGCGGGGTTGAAGATGTTGGCGTAATACGTGCGCCACAGTGGTTCGTTAGCGTCGTCGATCGGCGCGTCGCTGCGCTGCGCGCCCGGCCCGAAGGCCAGCGCATCGCCGTTCCAAATCGCACAGCGGTATGGGGTGAAAATCGCCCAACGCATGCCGGCAAAGCGGCGCGCGAAGAACGGCGCGACGCGATCGACGATCCAATGATCGGGCTCGAACCATGCGATGAATGCGTTGTCTTCGCCCGGCACTTCGCGGAAGCGCACGAACGCCTTCATCTTATGCGTATCGCGGCTGACGGCTTTCGCCAGACGCGAGGCGCGCACGATGTCGGGATCGGTCGCGCGCGCGAGCAGATGGCGCTCGCCCTGCGCGATACGCCACGCGATGCGATAGAGCAGGGCGTGGCGCTGCGGGTCGCGATGGCAGAGCGTGGTGGCCGCAAGCTCGAAGAACGCCGCGGAGATCGGCGGCGCGGCGCGGGTGAGGGGCGCCGTCATCAGGTCGCAACTGGGCAACAGGCCGCTTTGCGCTTCGCCTAGCGCAGCGGCGCTCCAATCAATATGTTCCGGCGCGACCTGCGCGCGCAGCCCGGCGCGCGCGGCCTGACGCCATGGGTCGAGATCCCACGGCGGTTCGATGCGCGCTATGTACGGCGAGGCCTCGCGCGATGGTGGTCGTACTGCGCTGCGGATCTCGTCGGACGGGCCGTTCATGCGACAGCGAACAGATCTTGCTGGCGCGGCTTGGGCGCCAACTGGGTGCGCAAGGCGTCGGGATCGTTGAGCCGCTTGCGCGGATGATGATCGAGCAACTGCACGAACGGCAGCACTTTCTGCAGCGGCGCGCGCAGGCGGGCCAGATCGGCCACGCGCAGCTTGCCATGGCGCCGCGACAGCAGGATGCGATCGACATTGCGCACGCCCAACCCGGGCACGCGCAGCAGCATCTCGCGCGGAGCCGCGTTGAGATCGACCGGGAAACGTTCGGCATTGCGCAGCGCCCAGGCGAGTTTCGGATCGATGTCCAGATCAAGCATGCCGCTGCCGCCGTGCTTGGCGTCCGGCGCGATTTCCTCGACGCCGAACTCATAGAACCGCAGCAACCAATCGGCCTGATACAACCGATGTTCGCGCAGCAGCGGCGGCGCCTTCACCGGCAGGATCGACGAAGCGTCTTGGATCGGACTGAAACCGGAGTAGTACACGCGGCGCATGCGGTAAGCGCTATACAGGGCGCTGGAGGTATGCAGGATGTTGCGATCGTCGGCATCGTCGGCGCCGACGATCATTTGCGTGCTCTGCCCAGCCGGGGCGAAACGCGGCGGTTTCGCGCGCCGTTGCGTCGTCGTCGCCTTCGGCTTGCGCGCGTCTTTGCTTTCGTCGATCCGCTGACGCAGCTCGCCCATGGCGCCGTGAATGCCGCTTAGGGTTTTTTCCGGCGCCAATTTCTTTAAGCCCGCTTCCGTCGGCAGTTCGATATTGATGCTCAGCCGATCGGCGTAGCGGCCGGCGAGGGCGAGTAGGTCGGACGATGCTTCGGGAATCGTCTTGAGATGGATGTAGCCGGCGAAGCGGTGGTCTTCGCGCAGGCTGCGCGCCACTTCGACCATCTGCTCCATCGTGTAATCGCCGCTGCGGATGATGCCGCTGGAGAGAAACAGGCCCTCGATGTAATTACGCTTGTAGAAATCGAGCGTGAGCCGCACCACTTCGTCGGTCGCGAAGCGCGTGCGCCGCACGTTGCTCGACACGCGGTTGACGCAATACGCACAGTCGTAGATGCAGAAATTGGTCAGCAGAATCTTCAGCAGCGAGACGCAGCGGCCATCGGGCGTGTAGGAATGGCAGATGCCCATGCCGCCGGTGCTGCCGATGCCGCCGGTTTTTGCGGAGTTGCGCTTGTCGCCGCCGCTGGACGCGCAAGAGGCGTCGTATTTGGCGGCGTCGGCCAGAATCGCGAGTTTTTCGGATAATCGCATGGCCCGATTATGCCATCGCTGGTCTCATCCTTTGAGATCGGCTGGCGGACAGGCGACACCCTCGTCCAGGCATTATGCTTTGCGCTTGGGCGCGACCTGTGCAGCGACATGGCGAAATCCGATCAAGCTCGAATCAAGAAAACCGATTTGCCGACCAAGGTGTGTGCGACCTGCGGCAAGCCGTTCGCGTGGCGCAAGAAATGGGAGCGCGATTGGGCGCAGGTCAAGTACTGCTCGGACCGCTGCCGGATGCGCAAAGCCTGACCTTCGGCGTAGAGCGCAGCGCAGCTCCGCTCATGGCGTGATGTGCGTCGATGTCTGCGGTCAGCGGTCAGCAGAAGCTGCGCTCCGCTCTACGGTTTGGGGACAGTGACGAGCGTATCGATGTCGGAATGCCGTTCCGTCTTCGCGCGTTCCGCCTGTTCGGCATCGGCTGCCGCATCGCGCAAGCCCAGCAAGTAGCCATACCACTCGCGCTGGACGCGATCCACCGGGCCGATGCGTGTCTCGAAGTTCGCGAGCGTGCCGCCATCGGCGATGAGCTGTTTGTAGGCGATGGCATAGCGGGCATTGTCGTAATGGAATAGGAAATGAGTGAGGCTCCAGTACTGCATGTAGTACTGATTCACCCGTCCAGCCATCGGTGGTGCGTTCTTGCCAGTGAGGAATGCGTGCAGCGGAATCCAGCGCTGCTGCGCGATGTCGGCATCGAGATCGCCGCTGATCGGGAACGTCGGCAGCCACCAGATCGGATAGGTGTCCCTATCGATATCGCCCAAGCGCAGCGTGCCGTTCACGAACCGACTAGTGCCGAAATAGGTGCCAAGGCCCTCGTCGATCCACGGCGCTTTCTTGAAGCGAGCGACTTCCGCGTTCAACTGGTGCGTGGCTTCGTGCACCATCCAATGATACGGATTGGGCGCGCCTTTGACATAGTAAGCATGGCACATCGGCGTGCGGTAATACGCTTCGGCCCACGGCAAGCTGGTGTTATAGGCTTGAAATTGACTACGGTCGCGATATAGCGTGAGTTTGAGTTTTTTCGTGTGGCTGCGCGTTGCGGTTTCCGGTAATTGCTCGTGGAAGAAGTCGAGATATGCGTCGTGCAGACTCTCGACTGCATGCGCTACCTGTTCGGTTTGCATCGCGTCGGCGGTGGTGATGATGCGATAGCGCGGCGTTTCGTAGATGTGCGCGTTCGGCGGCGGTGACGGATGACCGCGTTTGCGCGCGGCGCGTTGCGCATTCAGCAGCGCGTTGCCGGAATCGGCGCGGGCGCGACGTTCTTCCAGCCATGCGCTTCGCCATCGCAAAAACGCGACGATGATCACGACGATCACGACGATCCAAAGGATCAGCTTCCAAATCGATGCGGTCGTGCGGTGAGCCATAGGTTCGATGTCGCAGAGAGGCTAACATCTCAACACGAGCGCTATCTTCATCACAAGCGGACCGTCATCCTCATAACAAACGGGGCGCCTTTCGGCACCCCGTTCATTGCGCGACGCGCGACACGGGGTCAGATCACGTATGGAGTCAGAACACTGACCGGAGTTAGAACGCTTACGGAGTCAGATCACTTGCGGACCTTGCCGGCCTTACGATGATTGCGCAGCGCTGCGGGAATCGCATTCGGATCGCCCGAGTATTGCCATGCGACCGGGGCTTTATCCGGCACGCGAATCTCTGGCATGCCTTTGGCTTTCAGCGCATCGTTCGCTTGCTTCAGCGCGCCGTCGCGCAGCGTAGCGAACTGGTTTTCAAGGCCTTCGAGCCGACTCTGCAGCACTCCCGTGTATGCAATTAGCGTATCGGCCGGTTTGCCCTCATGGCCGATCAGGCCGCCATAGAGGCCGTCCATATGTTCGCGTAGACGCTCTTCACCGGTGATCGCGCCGCCTTCCTTGGTCGCGACAATCTCTTTGCGCAGCGTATCGGCACTGGCCGACAGCGCATTCAACTGCTGGCGCAGCGGATCGCTGGCCGATAGTTTCCCGGCGATGCCATCGGTGCCGCCGCGCACGGCTTGGATTTTCGCGACCAGATCGCTCATCCGGCCGAACATCGCATGCACCTTCATCGTCGCGTCGTAGTTGGCTTCACGGTCGGCGACGCTGAATGTCGCGCGGCGATCCAAGCCTACCGCGATCGTGTCCGCGAAGACGCGATCGCCCTTGGTCATGCGCACGGTGTAGGTGCCCGGCGGTACGCGCGGGCCGCGGATGCTGTTGAAGGCGATCGAGGCGGCTGGCGGTACTACTGGCGGTTTGACGTTCATCGACCACGTGACGCGGTTGATGCCGCGGCGTTTGCTCGCGGGCAGGGTTTCGACCACGTTGCCCTTGCTGTCCAACACTTCCAACGTCAACTTGCCGAACAGGTGACGGGTCTTCTGATAATAGGTAATGACCACATCGTTCGTCGCGCTTTGGCCAGCATAACTGGCGCCGCCTTCGGACCAACCGCCGAAGGTGTTGATGCGCTGCTGCTGCGGGCGTGAGGGCAGAAACGCCGCTTCGAGCTTCAGTGTTTCGGCCGTCAGCGCGCGCAGCGGGGTGATGTCGTCGATGATCCAGATGCCGCGGCCATGCGTGGCCAACACGACATCGTGATCGCGCGGCTGCACCACGATGTCGCGCACCGCCACCGCCGGGAAATCGCCGCCTTTGAACTGCGCCCAACTGGCGCCGTCGTCGAGCGACACCCAGATGCCGAATTCGGTGCCCGCATACAGCAGGCCGGGTTTCACAGGGTCTTCGCGCAGCACGTGGGCATAGCCGCGAACGCCTTTGGGCTGCTGCGGCGTGGACAGCGCTGTCCATTTCGCACCGTAGTCGCTCACTTTGTACAGCATCGGCCCCATCTCGCCGTAGGTGTGGCGATCGAAGGCGACGTAGGCCGTGCCGGGGGCATGATGGCTGGCATCGATGTAAGCGACCCACGAATGCGCCGGCACCTTCGCGCCGCTCACGACGTTCTTCCACTGCTTACCGCCGTCGCGCGTGACCTGCACGTTGCCGTCGTCGGTGCCCACCCAAATGGTCTTGCCATCGCGTGGCGATTCGCTGATGGAATAGATCGTGGTGTGCATTTCCGCGGCGGAGTTATCGACGGTGATGCCGCCGGATTGCTCCTGCTGCTGTTTCTTCGGATCGTTGGTGGTCAAATCCGGCGAAATGCGGTCCCAGGTTTGGCCCTGATTGCGCGTGCGATACAGATATTGCGAGCCGATGTATAGCGTGCCTGTTTCGTTAGGCGACATGTGAATCGGCGTGTTCCAGTTCCAGCGTAGCTTCTCGCCGTCGCTGCTGCGCGGTTGGATGTCGCGGGTTTCTAAGGTGCGCCGATTGACCCGACCGATGCTGCCGCCCTGCGATTCGGCGTAGATGAAATCAGGATCGGCGGGATCGGAGAACGTCCAGAACCCGTCGCCGCCGTAAATGTTTTCCCAGCGCTGATTGGTGATGCCGCCGGGATACGATGAATCGCCCACCCACGAACTGTTGTCCTGCAGGCCGCCGTAGACGTGATACGGGTCGCGGTCGTCCACGCTGACGTGATAGAACTGCGAGATCGGCAAGTTGTTGCCTTTCCACCAGCGTTCGGCACCGTCTTTCGAAAACCAGATGCCGCCGTCGTCGCCCGCGATGACCGTTTTTGGATCCTGCGGATCGATCCAGACATCGTGGAAATCGGCGTGCGCATTGCCGGTGCCGGAGAAGGTCTTGCCGCCGTCGTAGCTCTGAATCAGGCTGAGATTGGTCTTGAACAAACGATCCGCGTTTTTCGGATCGACGATGAGATTGGCGAAATAGAACGGCCGCCACACCATCATCTGGCTATCGTCGCGACGATCCCACGTTTTGCCGCCGTCGTCGGAGCGATATAGCGCGCTCTTCACGCCTTCGACGAAGGCATAGACGACGTTCGAGTCAGAGGGCGCCACCGCGACCGCGATACGGCCATAGGGTTTCGACGGCAGGCCGCCGGCGGTCACTTCGCTCCAGGTGTTCCCACCATCGGCCGAGCGATACAGGCCGCTGTTCGAGGGCGAATCCGGGCCTTCGCCGCCGGAGCGGAAGGTCCAACCTTTGCGTCGGAAATCCCACAGTGAGGCGAACATGACATCGGGGTTCTTCGCATCCACGCTCATGCCGCCGCAGCCGGTGGAGGCGCTGCCTTTGAGCACGTGGCTCCAGCTCTTGCCGCCGTCGGTGGTGCGGTACACGCCGCGATCGTTGGAATCGCTCCACAGCTTGCCGGTTACGCACGCCAACACGGTATTGCCGTTGCGCGGATCGACGCTGAGTTTGACGATGCGCTCGGAGTTGGGCAGGCCGACGTTCTTCCAACTCTCACCGCCATCGGCAGAGTGATACACGCCATCGCCGATCGACACCGAGTTGCGGGTCCAGGCCTCGCCCGAACCCACCCACACGCTGTCGGGATTGTTCGGGTCCAGCGCGATCGCGCCGATCGACTGTACAGGCTGCTTGTCGAATTTCGGGCGGAAGGTGGTGCCGCCGTCGGTGGATTTCCACACGCCGCCGCTGGCGGCGCCGACGAAGATCGTCAGCGTATTGTCTTTACGGCGCACCGCAGTAAGCGCGGAGATGCGGCCGCTCATCGCAGCCGAGCCGATGTTGCGGATGCCCAGGCCGGAGACCACGCCGTCGTCGATGCGCGGCTCGGCGCCAGATGCAGCGCTCTGGGTGGCGTTTGCAGTGGCGCTTGCGGTGGTATTCGCGGCGAAACTTGCGCTAGACAGCAGCGTCGTGCATAGCAGCGTCGTGGACAGCAGCGTGGTGGACAGCAGGGCGGCGGGCATCAGCGCACGCGCGATGCCGAGGCCGAGCGAGCAACGGTGGAGACGCGGATACGGGTGCGACATTGAAGCATCTCCTCGATTAGGGTTTTGCGGTGGGGAACGCGAACAGCGCGTCGTCGAGCGGCGTGTTCAATGTCATCGTTTCGATCTGCGCTGGCCCTTGCTCGAACGGGAAATACACGCCATCCACCAACACATACTCGCCCACATCGGCGCTGCCGACTTGCTCTTGCCCGCGAATGAACTGATGGTCTTCGACGCGAATTTCGAGAAAATGATCCGGGTCGAGAAACACCACGCGGCTGTCGCCATTCTTGTAGCTGACGCGAATTTTGTGCGCATCGGTACCGTCGATGTCTTCGGTGCCTAGATATTCGACTTTGCTGCCCTTGGCTTTCCAATCCAGCAGCGGGCCGATGATATCGGCGGCCAGGATCAGTCCCTTGGCATCGTCTTCGCTGGTTTTTTGCGGATCGCGGCGGCCCTGGAACGGCTGCACTGCCCAAGCGTCCTTGCCGTCCCAGGCGTTGATCGCGGTCATGCCCTGCAACGACAGCTCAAAGCGGATCTTCTTGCCATCGACGGCATAAATCTCGTTCTTGGCCTCGATACCGCCGCCAAACCGCAACTTCCCGGTCATGTGGGCCGTCTCCACCGCGCGTAGCTTATCCACGCCGCCGCGGGCTTCGAGATTCTTAGCGATGAGTTCTTCCGCCGTGAAGGTTTTCGCGGACTGCGCATGCGCGGACTGCGCTGCGCCGAGTAATACAGGGCCGAGTAACACAGGGCCAAGTAACTTAGGGCCGAGTAACACGGCGGTCAGCAGCATTCGACGCAGCATGGTGCGCACTCCTTCAGGGGCAGGACAGGCGCTGAGCCTACGCCCGGGTTCAGCATCCGCTCAGGGCCGGAAGTCATGCGCCCGTGTTGCTGCGCTGCGGAAAGATGGGCGCACGACCGATGCCGCCAAACGGCGATAGGCGCTGCGAAGAGCCGGGTCAATGGCCTGTGTCGACACTTCTTAGAGCTTGTTCAAACTCGCGCATCGCCCGAAAAACTGTCATCCCGAACGCCCGCGCAGCGGGTGGAGGGACCTGCTGTTTCGGTCGCAGAAAAGCACAAAGCAGGTCCCTCCACCCGCTGCGCAGGCGTTCGGGATGACAGCCAGCGGATTCATCGGCGTTGGTTAAAGATATTGAACAGGCTCTTATCGTCAGCGCGGCGCGAGCTGCGATGGCGGCATAGGCGGGAGTGAGTGCAGCGAAGCTCACCCGACCCTGCGGGACGCATGTAAACCGAGGGGACGTAGAAAATGATGGATGCCCTGCGTTACCGTCGGTTGGCGATTCATCACGCGCAACGCACTCGCCCTATGGTTCGAATAACGGCGACCAACGGCATCCGAACCATGCACAGCGCACAAAAAAACGTACTAATCATCGTTTCGACATCGTTTCGTCACCGTTTCATCACCGTTTCATCACCGTTTTGGCATGACGGCGGCCGTGGTTGTTATGAGACTTGGAACGTGGTTGTTGTGAACGCAACGCCGTTCCACTCCGAGCCCGGTTTCAACCACGGCACTGATAAGAACCGCCACGACGCAAATTCAAATTGCACGTTGTCCGTACAACCCTGAGAGCCTGTTCACGATCTCCGCATGCCGCGCGCTCTGGGGCTCAGCGCGAAGCATGCGGAGATCGTGAACAGGCTCTGAGACCTCGATCCAGGAGGTCTCAGTTCGCACGTCCGGCACATGTCTGGTAGATGTCTAGTGTAGTGCTTTACCCTGTTTGAACCATTTTGAATGCCGCTGACTTCGCGATTTACGTCGCTCTGGCAACATCGATGGATGTTTCCTTCTCTCCGCACGCGGGGGCGAAGAGGCGCGCTTGCGAGGCACTGCCTCGCGCGCCGATGAGCGCCCGAGCGCAGTGCGCGAGGGCCGGAACGAAGAGGCGCGCTTGCGAGGCACTGCCTCGCGCGCCGAAGAGCGCCCGAGCGCTGTGCGCGAGGGCTGGACCAAGATGGCGCGCAGCGCCGGATGAGGGGCGAAGACAGCATGAGGGATGGGCCTCTGTGATGCGTTGCGAAGAGCGCCCCTCACCCGGCCCCGTATCGAGTACGGGGCAGGTTCTTCGGCCACCCTCTCCCCGCGCTACGCACGAGGAGAGGGAACGAGGCTTCAAAGAATGTGTTCATTATTTTTGAGACACCACGCTAGTTCGAAATGTCTTCTTCCCGAAAGACATTCAACGGGAGGGTGACGCTGAACTCGCTTCCAAGTCCGATGCCGCTACTCGCGACGGTGACCGTTCCACCGTGTGCTTCCACCAGTTGCTTTACGACGGTGAGCCCGATACCCAGTCCTTGCCCATTGAAGCCCGTGGCATGGGCGTCTTGGGCGAACGGTTCGAACACGCGCGGTAGTGCGTCGGGGCTGATGCCGATGCCGTTGTCGCTCACACGGATCACCAAGTCATTCGCTTGAACATGCGTGAGCAAACATATTTCGCCACCATCGGGCGTGTATTTCGAGGCATTGTCGAGTAGGTTGCTTAGGATCTGACTTAAGCGAATCGGGTCCGCTTCCAGCACAATGGGCTGCGATGAGATGTCTAAACGGAAATGCTGTAGCCGCACATCCATGGACGGTCTCGATGCGTTGACGGCAGCGTCGATGACCTTGACTAGATCGATGTTGCTGAAATGCAGCCGCAGCTTACCCGTGTTGGAGCGCGATAGATCCAGTAGATCGCCGATCAATCGCGTGATGTGATCGACTTGCGTCTCGATAATATCTTTCATGCGCTGCAGATCGCTAGCGTCAGAGCTGCGCAACATCGAAGCAGCGATACCGAGAGGCATCAATGGATTGCGTAGTTCATGCGCAACGAGCGCCAGAAATTCCTTCTGGCGCTGCTGCGATTCTTCGGCGGCCGCTTGAAGAACCTGCGCGTTCAATACCGCTAACACCAGATGCTCGTTGGCTTCGCGCAATAGCGCGGTATTGCGCGCATGGTCGGCGATGACCACGTCGTGATGAATGACCGGTGATTGCAACGACACCGACGCGCCCGGCGGGCGGAGCGCTGTCTGTTCGGCGCTTTCCTCGTGAAACGCAACGCTGCAGCCGCCTTGGCGCTTTGCCCGATACATGGCTGCGTCTGCGCGATCGATGAGTAATTGCGGCGTATCGCCGTCTTGGGGATACAGGCCGATACCGATGCTTGCGGTGAGGCGAAGCACATGGTCTGCGATGCAGAAAGGCATTCCCAAAGCTGAGATCACTTTGTGCGCAACGACGACCGCGTCGGAAGCGCTGCCGATATCCGTCAACAGGATCAGGAATTCATCGCCACCGTGTCGGCTGACGGTATCGACTTCGCGTACCACGGACGACAAGCACTGTGCAGCACGTTTCAGCACCTGATCGCCGACCGTGTGGCCCAAGGTGTCGTTGATCATCTTGAAGTTGTTCATATCGATGAACAACAGCGCCAGATGATTGCCTTTTCGCCGCGCGATCGCGATCGCATCCGCGAACCTGTCGAGCAGACGTTCGCGATTGGGAAGCTCCGTCAGCGCGTCCATTTGGGCGGATCGAGACAGGTCTTCCAGCGTGTCGGCGCAAGCGTCCGCTTCGGACTGAGCTTGCAGGCTCGACAACAACAGATGCTGATTCGCTTCCAACAGCAACGCGGCATCATAGTCGTCCAGACCGTGGCGTGCTGCTTCCACTTGCAGATTCAATTGGGCGAGGGTGGCGCGTGTTTCAACCACTTCGGCCTGGGCTTGTTTGCCTTCCAGCTTGAGTTCGGCTAAGCGACGTGCAGCCTCAATCCTTTGCTCTTCGATGGAGGGGCGATGTTCGGGGGACGTCATCGCAGGGCCGCCTAGGCTGGGGATCGATCATGGCCGCCGCGGACGCTGAGCGCCTGCGATGGCTCGCGGGTCGGTTGGCCGCCCAAGATCCCCTCCTGCCCGGACAACCGATCTCCAATCTGAATGCCCGTGTCGTCGATGCTGAACAGGCGCAGCTCGTTGGAGTGCACACTCGCACGCACCTTGACCACCGCAATGACCCGCAACAAGCGGCTTTCGACCTCGATATAGCGTTGAACGATGATGGCATCGGTCATGAACGCCGTGCCGTAGGGGCTGAAGCGCAGGTCCGTGTATCGATCCTCCAACTCGGAGGTCATCAATACCGTCACGCCAGCGGCGGCCAATGCCATTACCATGCGCGCGAGATTCTCACGGAAGTCTTCGCGAAACGTCGGCGCCAGTGCCAGTTCAAAACCGGATAACGAGTCGATCACGACCCGGGTCGCGTTGAGACGGCGTATTTCGCTGAGCAACAGTCGCGTGGTTTCATCGAGCGACAGGTCGGGCGCCCAGCTATCGACCAAACCCACTTGGCCGCTTTCGATCAATTCCGCAATGGCCGGCGAGCGGGCATGCGTTGGCCGCTGCTCGAACGCCGCGATCACCCCGGCTTCGCCTCTCCGCGCCCCTTCGGCAAGGAAGGCGGCGGCCAACAGGCTTTTGCCCGATCCAGAGGGCCCCGCAACCAGCAGCGAATACCCTTGAGGCAAACCGCCGCCGAGCATCTCATCGAGCCGGGGCACGCCCATGTTGAGCCGCTTGATCGGCAGCGCATCGAGCGTCTTCGATGTCGCATTCAGTGCCGACGCGGCATGGAAGGGCGCGAACACTTCGATACCAGACTGGGAAATACGGAAGGTATGCAGCCCCGGCAGCGTGGGCTGGCCGCGCATCTTCATGATCTCCATTTTCCGCACCATGGAGTTGCGGACGACACTTTGCCGCAACCAGATCAGCCCGTCGGAGACGGTGAACACTGGGTTCGCGTCCGCCTCGGCGAAGTATTCGCCGATCAGAAAGGTCGTGGCCTGCCAACTGGTCATGGCCATGCCTAACTGCTGAACGAACTGCTGCTGCGTATTGCGCGGATTGTCGTTGCTTGTGCCGGCGATCACGATCGAGCGGAAGGAATCGACAAAGACCAGCGTTGGATTGAACGATTCGACCTCGCTCACGATGCGCTTGAGCACCAGATCCAGGTCGCCGCCCAGCGTGTCCTCCGAGAGATTGACGAAGCGGATGGTCTGATCGATCGCATCGGTATCGAAGAAGTCGAACTGTTGCTGATATCTGAGCATTTTCAGCGGCGGCTCGCCCAGCACGGTGAAGTAGAGCGCACGCCGCTGCGCGTTGGCCAACGAAAACATGATCTGATGGGCCAGCGTGGTCTTGCCGCAGCCGGGTGGGCCGGCGATGAGGTTGAACGAGAATTCCGGGAGACCACCACCCAGGATTTCATCCAGCCCAGGCACGCCGGTCTGCAAGCGATGGATGGCTACTTTGGTTGTCATGGTGTCGATACCGATGCGGGCGGGTCGCTCAACGGGCGGTCCCAAACAGAACTGAGCAGTCGCTCCGTGAGCGAAAGTCCCACCAAGCTGCACAGCAACTCGTAGAAGGACTGCAGAAGTGCGGCACCGACATTGTTGGCTTCGGATTCGCTCAAAGAGTTCAAGATCGTTGTCAGGCTCGACAGTTCCATCGTCGATTGAATGCTTTCGTGCAGGCCCAAGAGTGCCGGATGCTCACGGCTGGTCAGGAACAGGCTGCGTTTGTAGAGAGCGGCCACGCCGGGTATGCCTACGATGGGGGTGAGCGCCGCGCCGATGTCCTCGCATAGCGAAACAACGCACCTCGAAACGCTTCCTGCACCGGTGTCGTTGTGGCTTCGATGCGCCAAGAGGGCAGCGATGCGATGAGACGTTTGGCCTTCCATACAAAATGTCCGATGGCCATGTAGTCGGAGCCACAATACTCCCTTTGTCCGTTGAAATGTAAGATATTCGTCCCCATATGCGCGCTAGCCAGTGCAAAAAGAGGCGCCTATGTTGAGGCTAAACGATTGGGACGTTGGCGGCCAGTTGAATCGTGCGTATCGCACGATAGCGTTCATAAATCGGATGAGACCGTGAGGCATGCGTGCGCTGCCGCGTGCATCGATAAAAACGCCGAACCTGTTGTCTGCGAATCGCTATTCAGTCATGTACAGAGGTGTGGCGCATGATGGCGTCGGCTTACGCCTCCGCGAGATTGCAAGGAAAAGAAGGTGCGCCGAGGAACATACTATTTATGCGTTGAATATCATGCCGGGTTCGCCTTGCGCTGATTACGACATCACTCCTGCCGATGCACGAACGCCGCTACCCGCTGCATCACCATCGGTGCCATGATTTCCTCGATGCGGCCGTATTCGTCTTCTGCGCCAGTCGTTGCCGTCTGTAGCATGTGATTGAGCGACGGCAGGATGGCCGATTCCACCCTCGGATTTCCGCCTGCCTCAACACTGGCGACTATACCGGCGAGGCTTTCGACCGGCACTTGCTGGTCCAGGCTGCCGTTGAGCGCAAGCACCGGGCATTTCACCGCGCGCCAGTCGCGCGGCGTATCGGCCATCAACATGACCCGCAGAAATTCCTTGCCGGCGAAGCCATTGTCCACCGACAACGATGCCTGGTTCATCTTGTACTTGTCCGCCATCGCTTTGTCCTCCGGCGAACGCTTGCCGTCGAGCGCCCTGAGCGCTGCGATGCGCTGCTCGGCATCCGCTTGGTCGATGATGATGGCGTAGTACTTGCGCGAATACGCCACGATCTTTTCCGCTTCGTCGCGCGTGGCGCCATTCGCCACTGCGGTAGCGCGATCCTGCAATAGCATCATCTCGAGTCCGGGCAACCCCACGCCCGCCAGCGACACCAGGAAATCCACCGATTGCGGATGCTCGCCAGCAACCGCGGCGGCGATGCCGGGGCCCTCGCTATGGCCCACCAGGCCGAGGCGTTTGAATTGATTGCGCGCATTCAGCGCCTGCACCACGGCGTACAGGTCCTCGGCCAGATCTGTTTTGGTATGCGTGTCGTAGCTTCCGGTCGAACGCGCGATGCCGCGTTTGTCGTATCGCAGCACGGCAATGCCCTGCCGCGCCAGATAATCGGCCAGCACCGACAGCGTCCCGTTCTGGTCGCGGGTATTCGGGCCGGAGCCATGCACCAGCACCACGACATTCGGGCGGGCCACGCCATCGGGAATGGACAGCGTCGCGCCCAATGTCACGCCATCGGTGCTGGGGATCGCGAGGATTTCATCGCGGTAGGGGAATGGCGCTTTTGGCGTCTGCGGACGAATCTTTTTCGGAAACGCGGCCACCTGCTTCAACTCGAACGTCAGCGGCGGACCGCCAACTTCCTGGAATTCAGCGTTGAAGTGGTCGGTCGCCCAGGTCAACTTGAGTCTGGCCCGCTCGAAATCCAGCGTTGCGGTCGCCCCGGTGTCGTGAATCGTGGAGACCGGGATATCGAGGAGACCTTGATCCGGGACAGCGATGCTGGCCCAGGGCGATCCATCGGCCCGGGTGAACAACTCGGTGCCGATCTTGATCGTCGGCCCATTGGGAATTTTCATCTCGCCAAGCCAACTGCCCTGATGCTCGGTCAGCACACTCGCGTGGGCGACGACTGGTTACAGGCTCAGCAGAACAAGCAGGGCGATCAAGACGGAACGAAGAGACATGACAAAAATCCAGCGAAGGATGGTGAGCAGACTCCACGATAGTTATTTACATCGCCGAAGCTCAGGGCCGGAAGTCATAGCGCGCGGAACGTTGCGGTGGGGGAGGGACTGGAGGATCGAAATTGCCAAACGGCGTCAGGCGGGCTGTGGCGGGGCGATCGTCTGCGGCGGCCATTTCTGCCGCTCGCTCGCTTCGCCTAGCCCCGGATCGTTGCTGCGAGATGGGAGCGCGCAGGCAGCACCGCCACTGGGGCGCATAGACCGCTCGTGGCTCGGCTTCAGGCTTCTGGGGGGCAAGTTCGGTGCGATGAACAAGCGTTGATGACCATTCCCCTGGCCCTGCCCTTAATTTATGTGTCGCCCGTCACATTTTTGTGGACAATCGCCTCGGACACGATTAGGGTGTCAGTACAGGAAGCTTCACTACCGCAAGTACACGCGACTCAATAAAGGATAAGGACGCCATGCATGGACATGCAGTAAGCCGCCCGCAGGGCGCAACCCAACATTGTGAATTGCCGCTGGATGGCGCACGCGGAAGTGCGTCGCGCCGAAATGAATTCATTCGAGCACGGCGAAAGCCGTGCTTTTTGTTTGTTTGCCAATATCTTTCTGGGGCCTGCTATGCGCTTTAAACTTCTTTTGATTATAGTGATTGCTTTGGTTGCGCAAAGTGTAAGAGCCGAAGATCGCAACTATATAGCTGGTCCATGGCGATATGGCACCTCTTGGGCGACAGCCGGCAGCAATGGTCAAAGCCATAACCATTCCACCGAAAAATCGGCTCTGGATGTAGCAATTAATTCAATCAATGCCTCTCTGTGGACATGCAGCCCCACCGTAATAACGGTAACAGGTGAGTGGTCTAATCAGGAAATAGTAGCTGGTTTTTCATCTTATGGAGTTCGTTACTTTAATGGTGAAAGAGGCCAATTTTCGGCAAGTCTATATGGCAATGGGATTGGGACAACCTGTAACGCAAATATCGGAATTGGCGGCATAACGATGGTTAGAAATCGTGTCGTTTCTTGTCCTGCGGGATATTCTGCAATAGGCGGTGGGACTCTGCCTTGTCGTCCAAACGATCTACCGCCAGAAAAGAATGATTGCCATGGTAGATGCCCCAATTATAAGAACCAAACACTACCAATTCATTCATGGATGGGCTATCAAAATGAAATCGAGAACGATTATTCCTCTACTAGTTCGGCCTTAAGTTTTGATCGGTTTTATATCAGCGCTACCCACCGTGCACCAAGTTTATTAGGTAATAATTGGCGTCATACTTACAGTCGCGCCCTTTCTATAAATCAAAATAGTGTTTTGATTGACCGCCCCGATAGCGGTCGCCAATATTTTACGTTGGTTAATAGCGTTTGGACACCCGATGCTGGTTTTACCGAACGCTTGGAACACAGCATTGGTGGTGGGTGGATTTATACTGACAATAGCGATAATAAAGAACGCTACAGCGAAGAAGGTCTGCTGCTGAGCATTGAGGGTCGTGATGGTCGTGTTTTGGCCATGCAATATGATCAAGATCAGCTTATTGCCGTAGTTGATGACAAAGGCCGCGCACTGACTTTTGCTTACACTCTTCAAAGTGACCTGCCCGGAGGAAGCCCGAATAGTCGTCTTACCACTCTGGGCCTACCCGATGGCCAAGTCATTAGTTATCAATACGACGCCAACGGAATGCTGGAGCGTGTTATTTATCCTGATGCAACACCCACCAATACTACCGACAATCCCTACCGTCGTTATGAATATGGCAATGGTACGAATGCTTCGACCTATCAATTAACCGGGTTATTTGCTGAGCGAGGAATTCAATTTTTGAATTGGCAACATATTCCAGGCGGACCTGCAATTAGCAGCGAACACGGCAGTCCGGGTTCGGGTATTGATAAGGTATCGCTCGTATTTAATGTCGATGGCAGTACTACCATCACCAATCCTTACAACCAAGCGCGCACCTACAGTTTTTCTGTTATCAACGGTGTTAAAGAAATCGCGTCAATGAGCAGCGCTTGTCCTGCCTGCGGTGTGAATTTCGCCGCACGCACTTACGACACAAACGGCAAAACCGATATTGAAACCGACTTCGCAGGCACCACCACCGACACCGATTACAACGCCCGTGGTTTGCTGACACAAAAAATCGAATCGGCCAATCAATCCGCCACCAAACGCACTACCCAAACCGATTGGCATGCGACATTCAATGTGCCGCTTGAGCGTCGAATATTGAATGCCACAAATGTGCTCGAATCACGCAATACCTATACCTATAACGGTCGTGGTCAGGCGACCGCCATGTGCCAGATTGATCCTAACAACAGCACGGCGATGGCGTACGTTTGTGGTTCATCGACCAATGCACCGGTCGGCGTGCGTCAAAGCACCACCACCTATTGCGAACAGGCCGATATCACCGCAGGCACCTGCCCATTAATTGGTTTAGCGATTGCCAGCAATGGCCCGCGCACCGACGTGAGCGATATCAGTACTTTCACTTACTATCAAACCGATGATGCCACCTGTGCCACGGCACCGACCACTTGCCCGCATCGCAAAGGCGATTTGTGGAAAGTCACGAATGCCTTAAACCAAACAGCCGAAACCACTGCGTATGACGGCGCAGGCCGTGCCCTGCAAATGAAGGACGCCAATAACGTCATCACCGATATGGAATACAGTGCCCGTGGCTGGCTCACCGCCCGCAAGGTACGCGGCAGCGACAACGCCAGTGAAGCCGATGATGCTATTACCCGCATGGAATACGATCTCACCGGTCAGGTGACCAAGGTCATTCAAGCCGATGGCGATTTTGTCAGCTTTAGCTACGATGCTGCCCATCGTTTAACCAGCATTAGCGATGCCTTGGGCAACAGCATTACTTATACACTGGACAATGCCGGTAACCGCACCGCAGAAACCACTAAAGATCCGAGTAACACCGTCAAGCGCAGCTTAAGCCGCGTGTACGACACCCTGGGTCGTTTGCAGGTAAGCAAGAATGCTGCCGGAGCCGCGCTGGATACGCTTACTTACGATGCCAACGACAATCTCAACACGACCACCGATGGTTTGAGTCGCGTGACTGACCAAGACGTCGATCCACTTAATCGTCTAATCAAAACCATTCAAGACCAAGGTGCAGGCACGATTAATGCGACCACACAGTTTGAATACGATGCGCGTGACAACCTCACCAAAGTGACCGACCCGAAAAATCTGAATACGGTTTATACCTATAACGGTTTAAATGATTTAACCGCTTTATCGAGTCCTGATACCGGCAATACGGTCTATACCTACGACGCAGCAGGTAACCGCAAAACCCAAACCGATGCGCGCAACAAAACCAGCACTTATGACTACGATGTGGCCAACCGCCTAACCAGCGTTAGCGTGCCCACTGCAGCACAGAATGTGTTCTTTGATTACGACGCTACCCAAACCGATTGCCAAGCGGGTGAAACCTATACCGCCGGTCGTATGGCTCGCATTCGTGACGAGTCCGGTAGCACCCGCTATTGCTATAACCGTTTAGGCCAGCCGGTACGCAAGGTACAAAGCGTCACTGGTGGCCCCAATCTCACCCTGGTCAGCACCTATAACGCTGCCGACCGCATGGTGGCCATGACGTACCCCAGCGGTGCGACTGTTACTTACCTGCGCAATGCCAAAGGCCAAATTATTGGTGTCGATGCCAAACCCACTGCTATGGGCGCGCAAGTGAGCATGGTCAGCAATGCTACCTACTTGCCGTTCGGCCCGCTCAATACGCTGACCTTCGGTAACGGCCGTGTGCTGACGAAAGCCTACGATCAAAATTACAATATTGATAAAGTCAGTGACAGCAGCAGCACCGGTTTAAGCGAAGACAGCACCGTGAATGTGATGGGCAATATCACCGCCATTACCGAACGCACCAATGCCACGGCGAATGCCACTCGTCGATTTGCCTATGACAATATGGACCGTTTGCTGAGCCTGAAAAACGGTAGCACCAATGTGCAAAGCTTTACCTACGACGCCACCGGTAATCGTTTGAGTAAAACCCTCGGCACTACCGTCACCACCAATACGCTGGATGCCAGTAGCCATCGCCTAACGCAAACGGGCACCACCGCACGTAGTTACGACGCCAACGGCAACACCGCTACCATTGGTGCCAAAGCCTATGTGTATGACGACCGCAATCGTTTACGCGATTATAAAAACAGCGGCACTACCGTCACAAGAACGTATCGCTATAACGGCAATGGCGAGCGGGTGAGTAAAGTGGTCTCGGCGACCAGCACCAGCAATCGTTATTACTTTTATGATGAAGTGGGTCACTTACTCGGCGAGTACCTCGCCAACGGCACCCGCGTGCAGGAATACGTTTGGTTAGACGATCAACTGGTTGCAGTACTATCTGACCACGATGCCAGCATGTATCAGTTTGTGGAAACCGATCATCTGGGCACACCGAGAGCGGTGATTCATCCGGTGGAGAACAATATTGTTTGGCGTTGGAATATTACTAATACAGCATTTGGTGAACATGCGGCGAATAACAACCCCGATGCGGATGCGGTGACGTATACGTTTAATTTGAGGTATCCGGGGCAGTTATACGATAGTGAAAGTGGGCTGCTTCACAACGGTTATAGAGAGTTGGAGCCTGGCCACGGTCGATATACGCAACCAGATCCGATTGGGCTCGCAGGTGGCATCAGTGCTTACGCCTATGCCAATGGCAACCCGATGACGCATTCCGATTTTACGGGACTAACTGCGGAGACTTGTCCGACTGAGGATAGAGAGAAACAGTGTGATTATTTACATTACGAAGTAGATATTCCTGTATGCAATGGCATTAGCAGAAAGCGAGGTGCGGACGCAGCTCGCAGATGTTTTGCCTCTGCTTCGCAAAGGTATGCTTCTTGTTTGAGAGGTGAAAAGATTCCCGATTTGGATACAACCGTTTGGCGGAATACCGGACCTGATCTGCCTCCGCAAACACAGCCCCAACAGGAGCCGACTATGTCGCCCCTCTGGTGGTTTCTGCTTATTCCTGCGGCCATAATTGCTGGGCTTACTGGGCAAGGCGCTTAATTTTTTAATGGTGATTGAAATGACAAAAGAAAATACAACTTCACATGAGTTTTATGTCAGAGACAACAATGAGCTGACAAAATATTGCTTGACTATTTCTGAGCCAGAATCGATCAACGATGAGCATTTTTGCAAAGTTTCACTTTCTCCGTTTCTATCGAACGAGAAAAAAATATTCGGAGCAGATCAAGTGCAGGCTGAAACACTCTCCAAAGATTTTGTTCGGGCGTTGCTGAGTGGAAAGGTTCTTACCTATGGCAATGGTGAAGAGGACTTTGATGTTGATAATCTTTTATATCGTGATAAATAATGAGTTCTGAACATCCATAAAAGCCTAATGAGGACTTCAATCACCGTACTTCTGGTTTTCTTTTTTAGTACCGTAGGGTGGGCTTTATGCCTAAGGTCACCCCACTTTTTCTGATTGCAGATCAATGAGATAGGGTTTAGGGCCCTAGTGTGGGCTTTATGCCCACCATTTCGAAATTTGAATAATGACGAAAAACGGTTTCGTTATTGTGACTCAACTCAGTCCCGTAGCCCGGGTGTCGCCCCGCGACACCCGGGAATCTCTTGCCCCGACTGCGACGTTTTCCGCAATTCATGGTGCGTGAAGATTGCACCCAATTCAAATGATGCTGCATCGGCATATTCGCGCATCTGTAAATCCTGTTGGATGCGGAAAAGTGCTTGTCTACCGTTGATCCCGGGTCTCGCCGATGGCGAGGCCCGGGCTACGGAAAGCCTGCTCGTGATTCGTTGCGCGATGTTCGGTTCTTGCCGAAGGAGCAGTCGAGAGTGAGCGGTGCGCCAAGGCAGCACCCTATCTGTGAAGTGGGAAGTTGGTGTGAGTTCGGTGATCGAACTTGACCGCAAAAGATGCGAGGCCGATGCCATTCGGCGTGCTTGAGCATGCCCTATGCGCTACGAGCCTTCTCGGCAAACGTACCCTCATCCGGCGCTGCGCGCCACCTCCCCCGGGGGGAGAAGGGAAAGGCAATGCCCATCGTAGGATGGATGCGCTTCCGATAGATCTGATGTTCAAAGCTCAGGACGTAAAAACTAAGGACACCCACTACTGCGCCGGACAATGGTACTGGCACCCCCGATTCGACGGGGCAATGCGGTGACCGTGCGACCATAACGGTGAATCTTGTCAGAGAAGAGGCCAGCGGTTTGTCGGGATTTTCAGGATTGTGGGTGTCCCGATCTCGGCTTGCCAAACCGATCCGCCGTATGGTCGTATGGATAACACCCGCGCCATGCGTATTGCGGACGGGCGCGGGTGGTATCGATCAGTTGTTGTTGAGCGCGATGATACTCTTCACTTTCACAGCGCAGTCCTTGGGACAACTACGTTCATTTTCGCAGGATCTGGCGCAGACACCATCACCGCACTTGGCACATGCGAGTTGGATCGGCTTCGCTTGGATCGGCTCTGCCTGTATCCGCTCTTCTTGGATCGATCCTTCAACGCTGCCGCAGTCTTTCGGGCAACTCAATGCGGTCTCGCCGCATCGTTTATTGCAATAACCATCGCCGCATTTACCACAGGCGTTCGTTTCAGTGGCGCAAGCGCTGTTTTCCACATCGTTCACAGCCATGCTCGATGGAACGAACAGCGCAGTGACTGCGAACAACACGAAAGCGACTATCGAAATCGACGAGAACTTCCAGATTTTCATAACGTCATCTCCCAGAAATGGAAATAGAAATGGGCGGCACCGGAATACCAGCCTCCGGACGCCGGCTGCAACGGCTGGGCGACCGACGCAGCGAATCGTGCGATGGCTACCCTGCCTCAGCCGACCATACTCCCCTCCGCCAGCAGTGGCAAAAGTATAGGAAGTTAAAACGCCCTTTTCGAGCAGTCTGCCGGGTAGGTGTCGAAAAACAAGGACGAAAAACAAGGACACCCACTACTGCGCTGGGCAATGGTGCTGGCACCCCCGATTCGACGGGGCAATGCTGTGATCGTAAGCGACCATAACGGTGAATCTTGTCAGAGAAGAGGCCAGCGGTTGGTCGGGATTTTCTGAATTGTGGGTGTTCCGATCTCGCCTCCACACCGGTCTCGCCTCACCGATCTTGCCTCCTTGCTTCTTTGCATCGGCTTTCTTCTTGGTCATTGCTTCCACCGCGGATGACGATATTGAATCGCTGATTCGGGTGTCCGTTAAGCGGGAGTAGGATCAAGCTGCATGACGCTACGCGACACGATGACCGGTACTACGGCGTTGAGTCCGGCAACCTGTTTGCCGAGGGAAGTGTTTCATCGATACATTTTATTGGAAGCGTTCCGGTTGCTGCGATGCGGCATCCTGCCCCTCTCCACGTAAACGACGCAGCGCGGAAAATGTTCAAGGACCTCCCAAGGACTTTTTTGGAGATGCTTCGGAGCACTACGGCGCACGTTCCAAGCAAGCCATGCCAGAGCATGGCGTTTGCATGATGGCATCGTGCACGACGTGCACAATGCACGTGAAATTCGCGTTGAACCAAGCCGCGATAGACTCTGCATCAGTTCGGTCGGCTACGTTTTGAGAATGCGCTGCTCCGCATTGCGTTGATCACCCGTCGACTCCTACCGAACGCTCTCTACACAAAAGGCGCACCCTCATGACCAAATCCACTCTGTTCGTTGCACTCGCGTTGACCGCATCCGTTTTCGCGATGCCGACGCATGCCCAGAATGCGTCTCTCGCGGACGCCGCAAATCTGCCGGCCTCAACGACGGGCGTTGCCGGACAGCTGCGGGCGCAGGTACTTCTGGATCGCGCCCAGTTTTCCCCCGGCGAGATCGACGGCCGCATCGGTTCCAACCAGCGTCGCGCCGTGCGCGGCTATCAAATCGCACGCGGCCTGCCCGGCACTGGCGAACTCGACGCCGCGACCTGGGCGATACTCAACGCCGATGCGCCAGCTGCGGTCATCGCGTACACGCTGACCGCTGAGGACGTGGGGCAAGCCTTCGCCAAACTGCCCAAGGGCATGCTGCAACAAAGCAAACTCAAGGCGCTCGGGTTCGAGTCCATCGAAGAGGCGCTGGGCGAGCGTTTTCACGCCAGCCCCGCCCTGCTCAAGCAACTCAATCCGAAGGCGGATTTCCGAAAAGCCGGCGCGCAGATCCTCGTGCCCAACGTCGCGGATATCCCCGGGCTGCCGAAGGCATCGAAACTCGTCGTGGACAAGTCCGACTCCACGCTCACCCTCATCGATAGCGCCGGTAAGCCGATCGGCCAGTTCCCGGTCTCCTCGGGCAGTACACGCGATCCGCTGCCGATCGGAGAATGGAAGATCCTGGCGACCGCAGTGAATCCCACGTATCACTACAACCCCAAGCTGTTCTGGGACGCCGATCCGAGCCAAGCCAAAGCCACGTTGGCGGCCGGCCCCAACAACCCGGTAGGCACCCGGTGGATCGATCTATCCAAACCGCACTACGGCCTGCATGGCACGCCCGCCCCGTCCAGCATCGGCAAACGCCAATCGCATGGTTGCGTCCGCCTGACCAATTGGGATGCCGAGCGTCTGGCGGCAGCGGTGGACGCTTCGGTGCCGGTGGTGATGCAGGAATAACGGATGAAATATCTGGGCGTGCTGCTGCTGGGAATGCTGCTGGGCGCACTGGGCTATCGCGAGATGGCCATGCGGCGCCCACCGGCGCAGGCACTGCGCCCGGATTGCGCAGATGCCTGCCGGGCCGCTGCATCGGCCTCCATTCCGAAGACGCAGATGTCGACGCCCGCATCGCCCGCGGCCGGGTCCGTCGCGGGCAGCGTCCAAGGCCAGGCGTCACCGGCCACGGCTTCGATCCGGAATCTGCCAGGCCAATCGGCGATCAGCGGCGACATCGAAGCGCCACTCGCAGGCCTGTCGATTCCGGTTCAAGGCACAACCGCCGCCCGGCTTGCAGACACGTTCACCGAGGCGCGCGACCAGGGGCGTTCGCACGACGCCATCGATATCATGGCGCCCGCAGGAACCCCTGTGCTCGCGGTGGCGGATGGACATATCGAAAAGCTGTTCGACAGCGCGCGGGGCGGACTGACGCTCTACCAGTTCGATCCCACCGGCAGATACGTTTACTACTACGCCCATCTGCAGCGATACGCCGATGGCCTCGCGGAAAAGCAATCCATTCGTCGCGGACAAATCATCGGCTACGTCGGTAGCACGGGCAACGCCGATCCCGCCGCGCCGCACCTGCACTTCGCGATCTTACTGCTGGGCCCCGAACGTCGCTGGTGGCAGGGAACCGCCATCAATCCCTATCCGGTCCTCATGCAGGGCCAAAGCGGTTTGAAATAGCGCTCTCCCGCATTCTTTCGTTCTATCCAATCGATCCATCGCGCCGATCCCGGACAGCGACACAGCGGCTTGCAACGCGGCCGATTCTGTTTCTGGCCGAAACCCGTCCTTGCCCTTAAGCACCTGCATGCCGTCATCCCGGGTCTCGCCGATTGCGAGGCCCGGGCTACGAAACGTCTGCTCGTGGTTGGTGCGCAATGCTGTTTTTTCGCCGAAGTCGCAATCGTGGGAGAGCGGTGCGCCAAGGCAGCACCCTATTGGTGATGTGGGGAGCTTGTGCGCGGTTGGCGATCGAGCTTGAGTGGGGACAATGCGGGGTGGATGGCATTCGGCGTGCTTGAGCACGCCCTGCGCATAGCCCTCAATCCTCCGCATCCCGCAGCCATTCCGGCCCTGGCAGCTCGCGCACGCCGCGGCGCAATGTTTCGTTCCATTCGCGGCGGATGGTTTGCAGGTAGGGGTCGTCTTCGACCAGGCGCTGGCGCAGGTTGGCGGTGAAGCTGTCGCGGCGATACAACAATAGGTCCAGCGGCGGGCCGACGGACAGGTTCGAGCGCATGGTCGAGTCGAAGGACACCAGCACGCATTTGCAGGCTTCGCTTAGCGAGGTCTGCGGGGTGATGACGCGGTCGAGGATGGGTTTGCCGAATTTGCTTTCGCCGGTTTGGAAGTAGGGCATCTCCGGCGAGCTTTCGATGAAGTTGCCTTCCGAGTACACCAAGAACAATCGCGGCGCTTCGCCGCGGATCTGGCCGCCGACGATGAAACTGCCGTTGGGGTCGATGCCGCTGTCGCGCAGGTAGGCTTCGTCGCGTTTGCGGATTTCGCGCAGCGCGTCGCCGATGAGTTGCGCCACTTCGAACATCGACGTGGACTTGCCGATGCCCGGGCGGCCGCCGTCGAGCGTGGAGCGTTGGTCGATCAAATTCAATGCGTTCTGGGTCAGCGATAGATTGCCGGCCGATAGCGCGGCGACCACGTATTCGCCTTCGGAGACGAACAGCCGCATCTTGCCGGTGCGGCGGATATCGTCGACGCCGGCGTTGGTGCGCGAGTCGGAGGCCAGAATGAGGCCGTGGTCGAGATTCAAGCCGATGCAATACGTCATTAAGAAACGATACCCGCGCGGATGCAGCGATAATTTTGCCCGGAAGGGCGCTGCGGTGTGAAGCGAATCAGGCCGAGGTTTGCGCCTGGAATTGAGGTTGCGACGGCGGCTTGCCCATGGCTTTGAGTGGCGGCCGGGTGTCGAAGGTGTCGGCGGCGCTCATGAATTGCCGATGGGTCGCATTGCCCAGACGGTCCAATCGCTCCATCGCGTCCTGCAGCCAGGGTTCCAAACCATCGGCGATGATTTCGTCGATTCGAGCATAGCGCGTATGCGCCGACAGCGCGCCGGCCTTGCGCACCACCTCCAGGGTCTGCCCGCCCGCCAGCGTGCGCAGCACTTGATGCAGTTGATGGGTGCAGGTCTGCAGCGAGCGCGGGTTGGCGTCGTGCAGCAGCATGACTTCGGCGACGCCGGCTGGCGTGACCGTTTGTCGATGCAGCCGGCGGTAGGTTTCGAAGGCCGATAACGATTGCAGCAGTGCGGTCCACTGGAAGTATTCGACGGTGTCGCGCGCTTCGCCGGTTTCGGGCAGATCGCCGTCGCTGCCGACGACATCGAGCAGACGCACCGCCCATTCGGCGCGTTCGATGAACACGCCCAATTGCATGAACTGGTAGCCCTCACCGCGCCCGAGCGTGCCGATGGTGACGCCGCGAAACGAGGCCGAGCGGCTTTTCACTCGTTCGAGAATATTGCTGAGCCCGTCGCGGCCGATGCTGGCGGTGTCCAGCCCGCGCATTTCGATCCATGAGGTGTTGAGGTCTTCGTACATCTCCGAGGTGATCGCAACCCGCTGTGCGCGCGCGGCCTCGCGCGCGGCGCGCAGGCAGCTCAAAATCGACGAGGAATTGTCCGTCGACAGCAGCAAATGATCGAGCACGGTGTCGGCGTCGATCGTGCCGTAGCGCTTGAGGCAGGTGTCGGCCGCACCCAGCGCGTCCAATGCCCGCCGCCACGGCGCGGCCTGCGCTTTGCCGCGATCCAAGCGCTCGGGCAGCAACGCGATGCGGGTGGTGATGTCGATCAAACGCGCGGTGTTCTCCGCGCGTTCCATGTGTCGCGACACCCAGTACAAATCATCGGCGGTTCGGCACAGCATGCGTCAGCTCTCCAATACCCAGGTGTCTTTCGTGCCGCCGCCCTGCGAGGAATTCACCACCAGCGAGCCCTCGCGCAGTGCGACGCGGGTCAGCCCGCCCGGCATCGCCTGGATGCGCTTGCCCGACAGCACGTACGGGCGCAGATCGATATGCCGCGGCGCCAGCCCGCTTTCGACGAAGGTGGGGCAGGTGGACAGCGACAGCGTCGGTTGCGCGATGTAATTCGATGGATTAGCCAAGATGCGCTGGCGAAAGTCTTCGATCTCGGCCTTGGTCGATGCCGGCCCGACCAACATCCCGTAGCCGCCAGCGCCGTGCACTTCTTTCACTACCAACTCCGGCAGGTGCTCCAGCACGTAGCGCAAGTCGTCGTCTTTGCGCAGTTGCCAAGTCGGCACGTTGTGCAGGATCGGTTCTTCGCTCAGATAGAAGCGGATCATCTCCGGCACGTAGGGGTACACGGATTTATCGTCGCCCACGCCTGTACCCGGCGCGTTGGCCAAAGTCACGCGCCCCGCGCGATAGGCGCCGAATAAACCGGGCACGCCGAGCATCGATTCGGGGCGGAATACGGTGGGGTCGAGATAATCGTCGTTGATCCGTCGATAAATCACGTGCACCCGCTGCGGGCCGCGGGTGGTGCGCGCGTACACGGTGTCGTCGCGCACGAACAGGTCGGCGCCTTCCACCAGTTCCACGCCCATCTGCTGGGCGAGGAAGGCGTGCTCGAAATATGCGGAATTGGCCGAGCCCGGCGTCAGCACCGCGACGACGGGATCGTCGATGCCTTCTGGCGCGGCTTCGCGCAATGTGCTCAGCAGCGCATCGGGGTAACGCTCGACCGGCGCGATCTGCTGGCGCGCAAATAATTCTGGAATCAGCCGCGCCATCATCCGCCGGTTTTCCAGCATGTACGACACGCCCGACGGCACCCGCAGATTGTCTTCCAGCACGTAGTACTCGCCGTCGCCGGCGCGGACCAGATCGATCCCGGAGATGTGCGAATACACGCCACCAGGCACGCGCAGGTCGCGCATTTCGTTGCGATATTCGGCGTTGCCCAGCACGAGATCGGTCGGCACCCGGCCGTCGTGCAGGATGCGTTGTTCGCCATAGACATCGCCCAGAAACAGATTCAGCGCATGCACGCGCTGGCGCAGCCCGGCTTCCAGCATCCGCCATTCGGCCGCGGGCACGATCCGCGGCACCATGTCGAAGGGAATCAGGCGCTCGTTGCCGGAATCCTCGCCGTAGACCGAAAAGGTAATGCCGACCCGATGGAAGGCGATCTCGGCCTCGCGGCGCTTGTTTTGAATTACCGGCTCGGAGGTGCTGCGCAGCCATTCGTCGAAGACGCGGTAATGCGGGCGCGGCGCCCCGGCGTCGTCGTGCATCTCGTCGAATCTTTGCGTCATGCAGCGATCCATAGCAGCGAGGGTGGACAGAATTGAGGGGCGACCCCTTCGGCCAAACCCCTTCCTCCCATTCAATAGCATGCGCCGCGCGGCTTGCCTAGATGTTGCGGCGCGTCAATCCGCCTCCCAAGATCGACGATGCCCTGGCTATGCTAGCAACCCCACCCCTGGCCGTCCCGTCATGCGCATCGAAGCCAACCTCACAATGCCGCCATGTGCCTGATCGCGCTCGCATGGCAGGCACACCCGCGTTATCGCTTGATCCTCGCAGCCAATCGCGACGAATTCCACGCGCGGCCGACGCTGCCGCTGGCCGCATGGGACGACGCGCCCGACATCGTTGGTGGCCGCGATGCGCTGCACGGCGGTAGTTGGCTTGCGCTGCGCGGGCCGCGCTTGGCCGCAGTCACCAACGTGCGTCGTTTGCCCGAGCAGCAGGGACGCTCGCGCGGCGAATTGGTCGCGAACTTCGTGCGCGGCGATACCGATGCGAGCGCTGCGCTGCATGCGCTCGCGAGCGCCGACGCGCAGTACCGTCTCTTCAATCTGCTGGTGCACGACGGCGACACGCTCGCATTCGCCACCAATCGTGCCGACAGCGCAAACATCGCCAGCGAACCACGTGTCGCGATGCGTACGCTCGCACCCGGCATCCACGGCATCTCCAACGGCGCGCTCGATGCGCCGTGGCCGAAAACGGAAACGCTGATGACGCGGCTCGACGCATGGTGCGCGTCGCCCGCTGCGAATCTTTCTGACCCTGCGCCGCCCGATCTCGAATCTCTCTTCGCTGCACTCGCCGACACCACCATCGCCGACGATGCGCGCCTGCCAGACACCGGCATCGGCCTGGAACGCGAACGTTTTCTATCGCCTGCGTTCATCGCGCACGAGTTGTACGGCACGCGAGCGAGCACGGTCGTGCTGATCGCGGACGATCATGCGGAAATCAGTGAGCGGCGGTTCGGCCCGGAAGCGCGATCGTTGGGCGAGGCGCGAATGCGCATCGCATTCGCGACCTAGCGATAGCGCTGCCAACCGGCCATGCTGAATCTGCGTCTACGTGGCCCCGCTGTCGCCGTCAATGCGGCCGAGCCATCTGCGATATCGGCCGAGCAGGATGCAAAAGCTTTGGTGGTGATACGTCCTCGGCTTTAGGATTGACGTTGCTTGTGAAGAAATGACAGGCTCTTTTAAAAGACGCGCGCTGGTGTGGGTTGTAACAAAAATTGCAAGCGGATATCGGCTGCACTGGCTGCGATTGCAGGGCCTCGCCATCAGTGGGCCAAGTTAAGAAGACAAGCGTCGTTGGTCGCGTAGGTTTCGCTGCAGAAATTGAGATATATGCTGCTGCACTTCGACATTCAGCCTGGACAGATTTCAGCTAAGCTAGCCTCGCTCGCAAAGCGTGAGCGGGGAAGTCTATTAATCATGAGTCGTGAAGTCTATTAATCAACGGAGCCATCTGTGCAACTTTTATTCAGAAATGCGCTGCTTGCAGCGCTCGTTTTTGTTGGGGGATCGGTCGGAAGTGTTTCCGCACAATCGGAAGTTCTCACCGGAAAGATAGTCGCGGACGAGCTGCGAACCGTGATAGAGCAGGCTGAGGGTTCTGGTCAAGTGCTCGTTGGCCAAATAGGGATACAAGCCCAGGCAGCATTAACGCGGCTGGAAGCCATACTTGGCGATAAAATCACCACTCCGTTGGATCAGCTCGATGCTACGCTTCGAGCCGAAGTCAGCGCGGCGCGGGGTATAACGAACGCACTAAAAGGAACGCTTGATGCGTTGCCTAGGTGCGTAGGTAACGAAGCTCAACTCCTAATTGCTGGTGTAAAGAGCGGTATCAACACCTCACTTTCAAGCATCCCGCTCGTGAAGGGAGCTCCGCTAGCGTACCTCGTTGAGGACGTGCAGCGAGGCGTGCCATACGTTATCAAGCACGAGTCGGGCATGGGCGATCGCCATCTCGTTGTGCGTGGCGCAAATTTGTGGCGTTCAGAGCAGGTTTGCCGCATTTCGGCGAAGGCCGTCGGGCTGAATAACGACAGCGAATTCGCCCTGCCAGTGATTGCGCAAGATGTGGAAAAAATCGACGTACGGATGCCAGAGAATACGGCACCCGGCCAGTACATAATCAAGATTCAGGCGGAAAAGAAAGGCTTCTTTGGACTTTCCTGCGGAGATCCCATCACGGTTTCGGCGGGCTTTTCTGTCGTGCCGCCGCAGCAAGTTGAAATTACGGTGAGTGATACGCCAATCTGCAAAGTGGTAGAGCGTTATAGCTATACAGCCTCCGTGCAGAAGTCAAATAATGGTTGCAATACCGGGACAAAACGTGAAAGCCGCCTGATTGCGTTTGACCGTCCAGGATTTACGTTAGAGCGCTTTGAATTTCGCGATGAAAGCAATAGTCGCGGCGGCGCAAGGGCCGAATTGTCCGGAAACGGTGTGCAGGTGACTGCGAGCGCACAGGGGCGTGGAAACACTTGCTCCCCCGGCAAGGGCAGAGGGCGCGGTGTCGTCACGCTATACGGAGTTCGGACGATGCCATCCCGAGAGGACGTAGTACGTGCTGTCGGCGAGTTTGTGGTGAAACAAGGTGAAAGCAAAGAGTTTGCGCTGGCCGCTGCGCCTGCTGCTTGTGAGGTGGAGTCCTACTCGATTCGAGGAGTCGGTAATTTCGTCGATGGTCGTTCTTTGGCTCTACCTCCGATGACGGTACAGACCGATCAGCAGCAGACAGCAAGTGAAGGCGGTGTACGCCTTTTATTTAACGGGCAGTCGCGTTCTGGAACTGTTGCTCTCGACGGCACATGCTTGTGAACGAAGATAGGCCTTTTGTTCTGGGCTGCCATTCGAAGGGCGCAATTCAAGGCCGTAAGCTTGATAAGGTTATTGAAGTATGCGCAGGTGAAGCGTGATCGAGCGTTTCATGGGTTCGGTGGTTGCAATGCTTTTGTGGCATATGGTGCGTTTGGCTTACGCGCTATACGGAAGCTGTTTTTTTTACTCGCGACTTGCGCTGCTCCTACAAGTGCCGCTGCAATTGAGGGCACAATAGCTTTTGCATCACTTCATGTGTCGGTTCGTGCAAGAGGCGTGTATTCGAGTCTGACAATTTCTTGCGAGTGGTGTGCGGTCGGGCCTAAAGGCCCTCCTACAACGACGATAGGCGCCTTGCGGCGCCTATCGTCGTTGTCCGCACTGGCTACAGCTGCGTTTGAACGTGTCGATTCGGTTTCGGCCTCACGCGCCGGAACGATTGGATGCCGTAGCCGATCAGCGTGATCGCGATGATGACGACCATCGCGAATTTCACCGTGCTGTCGCTGTTGGCAGCCATGAACACCGGGCCGTCGAGCACGGTCCACAGCATCGCAGCGCAGGTGACGAGGCTCAGTGCGATCTCCATGCGGAGCAGGCTGGGCGAGCGTTGGCTGCGGATGATCGCAGCGATCATCAGCGGAATGTTCAGCAGCAGCAGCGCTAGCAGAATCGGTGCTTGACGGTAGCGAAACGTGTCGGTGTAGGTCAGCGCCTCATAGGCGGCCGGTGCCGCGCGGCCGTTCCAGAACAGATCCAGCAACCAACGCGGTTCGATCAGCACGAACAGCCCGCACAGGATGCCGACGATACCCAGCACCATCGCGGTGCGGTTGACGTGCGTGCGCTTGCCCGCGCGCGGCGTCCATGCGGCGGTGTGCGGGCGTCTGCGGCGTGACCTCGCGGACATCGCGAATCCGACGACCAACATGCCGGGCCACCACAGCGAGGGCACCACGACGCTCACGGCGCCCCACCACCACCGGCTCAATACCGTCAGTACGTCCCATCCCGGGTCGATGGGTTGCTGCAGGATCTCCAGCAATCCCGCGCTCCAGATCACCGCCAGGCCGATGAGCGTGGCGCGCAGAAATGCGTGTCCGTCGGCGGCATCGATGATGGTCAACGCGGGGAGATAGCGTGCGGCGACATCGCGCGGATGACCGAAGGCCTGCAGCAGTTCCATCGCGATGGATGCGTCGGCATCGCGCCCGGCGGCGTCGGCCTTGGCCTGCAATTCTTCGTTGAGCAGCGCGCGCAGTTCGAATGCCACATCGTTGCGCTGCTTGCGCGGCAGCTGTCCGGCGACATCGGCGACATAGCACTCGATCAAGTCATTCGCGTTCATCATCAGTCCTCTTTCAAAAGTCGATTCATGGCGGCGTTCATGCCTTGCCAGGACCCGGTGAGCTTCTTAAGCAGTTTGCGCCCGTCCGCATTTAGCGCGTAGTAGCGCCGCGGTGGGCCGTCCTCGATCTTCCATTCGCTGCTCAGCAGGCCCTGGGTTTCCAAGCGACGCAGCAGCGGATACAGCGTGCCTTCTTCGATCGGCATGCCTTTCTCGATCAACGCTTGGCGTAGTTCATAGCCATAGCGCGGCGTGCGCAGTTGCGAGAGCGTGGCCAACACCAGCACCCCGCGCCGCAGCTCCAGCTCCAATTTTGCGAATGCGTCGGTGTCAGCCATGGGGCGCACAGTACTGTGCGCTGCATAGTACGTCAAGCATGATCTTCGGTTGCCGGAGTAGTCCGGATAGAGCGCAGCGACACCCGGGGCTTTTCGAGACCGTTCAAAGCCCGCATACCGTTCGCAACAAAGCGAACTGCATCACGAATCCACGAGGTATCGCGGAAGTTGCGGGCATTTCAAAAGCCCCGGGTGTCGCTGCGCTATACCCGGGCTACGAAACAATGCCGTGCTGTCTGCTATGCCGGTTTGCTGGCATACCCCAAAACGCCGAAGGACGCCTTCCGGCGCCCTTCGTGTTTCCGCTTCGCGATGGTTTTGCGACGCTTATTTCAAGCCTGCTGCCTTACGCAGTTCCTCTGCCTTATCGGTCTTTTCCCACGAGAACGCGGTAGCGGTGTGTTGCTTGCCGGCGCCGTCGGTGTAGGTGACTTCCTTCGGTTTGCGGCCGAAGTGGCCGTAGGCGGCGGTGGCTTGGTAGACCGGGTGGATCAGGTCGAGCATCTTGACGATGCCATACGGGCGCAGGTCGAAATGCGCGCGGATCAGCTGTTCGATCTTATCGTCGGGCAGCTTGCCGGTGCCGAAGGTGGTGACTGAGATGCTGGTCGGTTCGGCCACGCCGATCGCATAGCTGACCTGCACTTCGCAGCGATCAGCCAGGCCGGCGGCAACGATATTTTTCGCGACGTAGCGCGCGGCGTAGGCGGCCGAGCGATCGACTTTCGACGGGTCTTTGCCGGAGAACGCGCCGCCGCCGTGACGGGCCATGCCGCCGTAAGTATCGACGATGATCTTGCGGCCGGTCAGGCCGCAGTCGCCCACCGGGCCGCCGATCACGAAGATGCCGGTCGGGTTGATGTGCACCTTATTCTTCGGCAGCGTGTCCAGCCACTTCTTCGGCAGCACCGGCTTGAGGATGGTTTCGTACACGCCTTCGACCAGATCTTTGTGCTTGATGCCCGGGTCGTGCTGGGTGGACAGCACCACGGCGTCGAGGCCGGCGACGTTGTGGTTCGCGTCATAGCGCAGCGTGACCTGCGACTTGGCGTCGGGGCGCAGCCACTTCAGCTTGCCGTTCTTGCGGACCTTGGCCTGCTGCTCGACCAGACGGTGCGAGTAGTAGATCGGCGCCGGCATGAACTCAGGCGCCTCGTTGCAGGCATAGCCGAACATCAGGCCTTGGTCGCCCGCGCCCTGTTCTTCGGGCTTCTTGGCTTTTTTGCTGGTGCCGTCCACGCCCGCAGCGATGTCCGGCGACTGCTTGCCGAGCATATTGATGATGGCGCAGGTGTGGCCGTCGAAGCCGACGTCGGAATTGTTGTAGCCGATGTCGTTGATGACTTTGCGCGCGAGCGATTCGATGTCGACCCAAGCGCTGGTGGTGACTTCGCCGGCGACGATGGCCGCACCGGTCTTCACCATGGTTTCGCAGGCGACGCGCGCGCGCTTGTCCTGGGCCAGGATGGCGTCGAGCACGGCGTCGGAAATCTGGTCCGCCATCTTGTCCGGATGACCTTCGGACACGGACTCGGAGGTGAAGAGATAGCTGGACATCGACTGGGCTTCCTTTGAGTAGATGGATTCATCCCTTGATCAGGATGAAAAGATGGGTGCGAATGATACACAGCGGGGGCGGCAATTGCATGACCGTCCGGCGGCGATACGCGAGCCGCCGCAGTGTCATCGAAATGCCGTCTAAACGCCACGCGCTTGTCGCGACGATCCCCCAGGCTGCCGGCCATCGCGGGCCGTCGGGCCCAAGCCATGGCGGGAAGACCCATGCAGGCGCTTGAACAGCATCTCGAACATCGTTATCCGCAGTGGTTCCGCGGTCGCCGCGCGCGGCTGACGCGGCCCTTGCTCGGCGCGATCGGGCGCTGGTCGCGGCTGCCGGACATCGCCTCCTTCTTGAATGCGAACAGCCATTTGCGCGGTTTCGACTTCCTGCCCGCTGCGCTGGCGTTTGTGGGCAGCAAGTACCACGTGGAGCCCGCCGATCTGGCTGCGGTTCCTGCGGCCGGTCGCCTGCTGATCGTCGCCAATCATCCGTCGGGTGCGCTCGATGCGCTGGCTTTACTCGAAGCGGTCGGACGCGTGCGCCGCGACGTGAAAATCGTCGCCAACGATGTGCTGGCGACGATCGAACCGTTGGCGGAACTGATGCTGCCGATCCGCATTCTCGGTGGCCGGCCCAGTCCCGAGAGCCTGCGCGCGATCGAGCATGCGCTCGAAGCGGAACAATGCGTGATCGTGTTCCCAGCCGGCGAAGTGTCGCGATTGGGCTTCGCTGGCGTGCGCGACGGCCAATGGCGCAACGGCTTTGTGCGCTATGCGCGCAAGACAAATACGCCGGTGCTGCCGGCGCGGATCCAGGCGCGCAATTCCGCGCTGTTCTACGGCGCATCGGCGCTGTACAAACCAGCGGCGACCGCGCTGCTGGCGCGTGAGATGTTCGTGCGTAGCGGCCGGCCGCTGCAGTTGCACTTCGGCACGGCCGAGCGTATCGATACGCAGGCCGATCCTGCAGACGTACTGCGCCAGATGCGGGCGAAGGTGTATGCGTTGGGGCGTCGGCGCGATGCGAACGCCGCGCTTGAGCACAGCGTCGAACCGATTGCAGAAGCAATCGGCCACGCCGAGTTGATCCTTGGCATCGCGCAGACTGAATTGCTCGGCAAGACCGGCGATGGCAAGGAGATTCGGCTCGCGCGCTTGGACGCGGATGCGCCGCTGCTGCAGGAAATCGGGCGACTGCGCGAGCTGACGTTCCGCGCCGTCGGCGAGGGCACTGGGCGCAGCCGGGATCTGGACCACTACGATCCGCACTATCAGCACATTCTGGTATGGGACGCCGCCGCCGGAAAAATCGCGGGCGCGTACCGCGTCGCGCGCGGCGCGCAGGTGCTGGCGCGGCAGGGTTTGGCCGGGTTCTACACGGCGTCCTTGTTTCACTACACCGATGCAGCGCTGCCGCGCATCGCCGAAGGGATGGAATTGGGCCGCAGTTTCGTCGCGCACGACTACTGGGGCAGCCGCAGCCTGGAGTATTTGTGGCAGGGCATCGGCGCGTATCTGCGGCGCTATCCGCAGGTGCGGTATTTGTTCGGTGCGGTCTCGATCAGCGCCGCGCTGCCGCTGCCGGCGCGCGAACACTTGGTTGCGTATTACCAACGTTATTACGGCGACGACGATCGCGTCGCCGCATCGCTGCGGCCGTTCCGCTATTTCGAAGCGCCGCCGTGCTTCGGCGAAGTGGATGCCGACACCGCGTTCGACGTGCTTAAAGCCAATCTTGCCGCACACGGCGCCTCGGTGCCGGTGCTCTACAAGCAGTACACCGAACTATGCGAACCCGGTGGCGCGCGCTTCCTCGCCTTCGGCGTGGACCCAGCGTTCAGCGACAGCATCGATGGCCTGATCGAAGTCGATCTTCAGCGCGTCTTGCCGAAAAAGCGCCAACGCTATTTGCAGCCGCGCGGAGCGATTGCGTGATCTCGCAGACCGCTTCAGCCGGCTATAGCAACGCATTCTCACCGGCAATCGTTCGCTGAACTTGACGCAGCAGCGGCTGGGCCTGCGCTATTGGTCGCTCGCGGAATTCCTGAAACGTCGCAGCGCCGCCGCTGAGCGCTACATCGCGCGTTACGTGCGGGCGGGCATCAACGATGCGCGTCGTCGCGGGCTCGACGGCATCGTCTGCGGGCATATCCAACGAGCGGCGTTGATCCAGTGCGATGGTGTGATCGACGCAAACGATGGCGATTGGGTCGAAAGTCTGACCGTATTCGTCGAAGAAGACGATAGGCACCTTGCGTTTGTTGTCGCATCGCGGCGAAGTACTCGCCGAAATGCCGCCGCGATTGCTGCTGACTTCGGATACCTATTACTCGCGCGCGGCGTGTACTCGCGCGCGGCGTGACCCGCGCGGCCCGATATGTTGCGCTGGGATGCGCGCAACAACTGAACCCGCATCGGCACTTGACGCATGCAGGGCCATAGGACGAGTATTGCCGAGGGAATCGGGTACAGGGGGCATCTTCGTTATTTCGCGCGCGGCACGCCGTCATCGGCATGCGCGGGTAGGGCTTCGGTATGACGTGGTAATCGATCAGTTGCGACCGACCAGTTGCGATCGACCAGTTGCGATCAAGCTGCGGCGATCAAGCGTTGTTCGACAACGGCGATGCGAATCGAAGGTGCGAGCACGGGGGTTTGCGGATGCGTCGGTTTTCGATGTGTCGCCGAGGGAGAGGCATCAGAACGCGTATGGATCGGAATAGTTGCAGCAGGGATTCGACGCAGACGATATCGAGCGCATGCACAAGCGATGATCGCGCCATGCATGTGCATATTGTGCGTATCGTGCCCACCCATAAAGCAGTCGCGCGCGTAGACTGTGGTCGCATCGCGGCCGCCGCATGCGCAGTCGCGCTAGGTATTGCATCTGCAGGAATTGCATCTGCATCTGCGTCTGCGCAGACGCAGGCTGGCGACGATACCGCCGACACGCTCGACCGCATCTACATCACCGCCAGTGCGCTGCCGACCACGCCCGCAGCGGCAAGTCAGCATGTGACCGTGCTGCGCCGCGAGGAGCTGGATGCGATGCGCGGCTTGAGCGTCGGCGATATCCTCGCCCGACAGGCCGGCATCGTGGTCGATCGCGGCGCGCGCAGCGGCGGCTTCGCGTCGCTGTATTTGCGCGGCGCCGATCCCAGCCACGTGGTCGTGCTGGTCGATCATGTGCGTCAAAACGATCCGCTGTCCTCGCGCGGCAGCGCGGTCGATCTCAACACGCTGACCAGCGACGATATCGAACGCATCGAAATCGTTCGCGGCAACGCCAGCGTGGTCAACAGCGATGCGATGGCCGGGTTGATCCATATTTTCACGCGCCGCGCCGGCTCTGGTGGTGCGTCCGGTGGTGCGTCCGGTGGCGCTGTAGGCGCCGGCTTTGGTGGCGATGGCCTGCGTGCGGGGCATGCGGGATGGTTCGGCGGCGGTTGGCGCATCGGCGCGACGCAACGCGAGGACAGCGACGATGCCGGCGGCTTCAACCGCACCCGCGCAGCGAATGCCGGCTGGCAGCGCGATGTCAGTGAAACCCTCGACCTGCAGGCATCGCTGCGCTTGGGCGAGAGCGAAAACCGCGGCTTCGCCGACGATAGCGGCGGCGCGCGCTACGCCGTCATCAGAGACCTCGATGTGCGCCGCAGCGACAGCCAACAGTTATCGCTGCGCGGCGAATTGCGTCCCGCAGCCGGCGTGTTCGAGGCCCAGTTCGCCACGGTTGCGCGCGAAGGCGACGACACCACGCCGGGCGTCGCGCCGGGATTGCGCGATCCGTTCGGACTGCCCGCACTGGCGTCGCGTACCGAATATCGCCGCGATGAGCTGCAAGCCTTATGGCGAATGCCGCTGGGCGAATCGTGGCTGCTGGGCGTCGGCCTGCAGCATCAGCGCGAGCGCGGGCGTTTCGACAGCGTGATCGATTTCGGTTTCTTCGCGCTACCCGCGAATTTTGAACTCCGCCGTCGCAGCGACAGCGCCTTCGCCGAACTGCGCTGGCAGCGCGGCGGCTGGACCGTGCAAGGCGGCCTGCGTCACCAGCGCACGCGTGAGGACGGCGACATTGCGCGCAATGGCGACAGCGCGACGCATCCGATGCTGTCGCTGCAGCGCACGCTGAGCGATGGCAATGGCAATGGCAATGGCAATGGGCAATGGGGTTTATCGCTCGCGCGTTCCTCGAAGATGCCGAGTTTCTACGCGCTGGGACATCCGCTGGTCGGCAATGCCGCGTTGAAGCCGGAGCGCGCCCTGCATCGCGAGATTTACTACGCGACGGCGCCGGATTCGACCTGGCCGCTACGGCTCACGCTGTTCAGCGCGCGCTACGAAGACTTGGTCGATTTCGATTCCGGCCCGCCGCCGCAGTTAGTGAATCGCGCGCGAATCGAAGCCGATGGCGTGGAGTGGCGCGTTGGCCGGCGATTCTCGAACGATTGGCGGCTGCAACTCGACGGCGCGTGGATGCGCGTGCGCGACCCGATTGGCCGCGACGCGAGCGGCCGCGACGCGAGCGGCGCCACCACGCTGCGGCATCGGCCGCGTATGCAGTGGGCTGCGACCGGGCAGTGGCCGCTCGGTGGTCGCCGCGATCTCACCGCGACCTTGCGTCATCTCGGGCGCCGCTTCGATTCTTCGATTCCGACCGGCGACCGCTGGCTGGCGTCGATGACGGTGCTGGATCTGTCGCTGCGGCAACCGCTGGGGCCGGTCGATCTGACGTTCGCGCTCGACAACGCGCTCGATAGCGATGCGCAAGAAGCGATCGGCAGCGAACTCGGTGGGCGGCGGCTGCGGCTGGCCTTGCAATGGCGGATGCCGTGAGCCGGCCGCGTCCTTTCTTATTGCGAATGGACGTGTCTTGGCTGCGAATGGGCGCGTTCGCGTTCGTCTTGTTGCTCTGCGTGGTGCTGCCGTTCGCACTGTGGGGTGATGGCTTCGACCGTGCCGCGCCGCAGTGGTTGAATGCGCAAGACGCACGGCTGTGGATCGCTGCGATCGGAATCGCGTTACTGGTCGCCGACGTGGTGTTGCCGGTGCCCAGCAGCGTGATTGCGATGGGCCTGTGCTGGACGCTCGGCCCCGTGTGGGGCGGCGTGGCGGTGGCAATAGGCAGTTTTCTGGCCTTCGCGACCGGTTATGGCATCGGCCGATTACTGCCCGAAACCCGCCTGCGGCAATGGGTCGGTGTTGCGCTGTGGGATCGCGTCAGTGCGCAGGCGCGCGAACGCGCGCTGTGGTGGATCGTGATCGCGCGTCCGCTGCCGGTGTTGGCCGAATTGAGTGCGCTGCTCGCGGGCGTGTGGCGCGTGCCGCCGGTGGCCGCGTTCGCGAATGCCGCCGCCGCGTCCGCTTTGGTGGGCGCACTGTATGCGCTCAGCGCGTGGTGGGGCGAACAGGCGCCGACGCCGCTCGCGACGCTCTGCACGATGTCTGCATTGCCAGTGGCGATGTGGTGGTGTCACCGCGTGTGGCTGCGGCGCATCGCGCGCGGCCAGACATCCGATGCAGTGCGCTCATCGAACGGGAGGGGAAGCCGATGATTCAGCTGAAACGTAGTTTGATCTCTGCGGTACCGCGCAACGAGGCCGCGCGACTCGAAGCGCTCAAACACAAACTGCAGATCGCGATCGAGCTGGAGCATTCGACCATTCCGCCGTATCTGTACGCGCTGTACTCGATCAAGGACACCTGCAATCTCGAAATCGCCGCGCTGATCCTGTCGATCGTCAAACAGGAAATGCTGCATATGTCGCTGGACTGCAACGTTCTCAACGCCATCGGCGGCGCGCCGAAGATCGACCATCCGAGGTTCATACCGAACTACCCCGGGCCGCTGCCGGGCGCTGTCGAAGGCGGACTCACGGTGCCATTGGCGCCGCTGTCCAAGCAAGTGGTGCACGACGTGTTCATGGTGATCGAAGCGCCGGAAACGGCGGTCGATGGCGATTCCTCATCCGAGGAAGGCATCACCATCGGCGATTTCTATCAGCATTTGAAGAGCGAAATTGTCGCTCTGAACAAAAAAAAGAACATCTTCACCGGCGATCCCGCACGCCAACTGCGCGTGGGCTTCGTTGAACTGCAGGACGCGGGCGTGATCGATCAAGCCTCGGCGCTGCGCGCGATCGATCTGATCGTCGAACAGGGCGAGGGCAGCAGCACCAGTCCGCTCGATCCCGAGCACGGTTTGGCGCACTACTACAAGTACGCCGAGATCTACCATGGCCGGAAGCTGATCCCGAATCCCGATCCGGTCGCGGCGAAGAAGACGCCGTGGGTGTTCAAAGGTCATCCGATTGCGTTCGATCCGGCCGGCGTGTTTCCGGTGATCGTTAACCCATCGCTGGCGACGTATGCGCGGCATCCGCGGCTGCAGGACCTCAATCGCACGTTCAACACAACGTACTCGGTACTGCTGCGCCGCTTGCATCAGGTCTTCAACGGCCGGCCCGATTGGCTGGGGCCGGCGCTGTTGGGCATGCAGAACCTGAAGCAGCAAGCGCAATTGCTGATGGCGCAGGATGTGGTGCCGGGCCAGACCGCAGGGCCGACCTTCGATTACATCCCCGCCGACCCTTCGGCTTGACCCAACAGAGCGCGCAGACATGGCGAAGAGCAATTGGTGGATGTTCCATGGCGACGCCGCGCACAGCGGCCAAGTGCAGGGCAGCGCGATCCGTCGCGAGACGCTGAGCCGCTTCGGTCTGCTGCACGATATTCCGATCTCCGGCCCGGTGCTGTCGGTTCCGGCCATCGTCGACGATGTGCTGTACGTCGGCCTTGCCAACAATCACGACTTGCCCGGCGCGAACGGCGGCAAGTTCATGAAGATCGATTTGAAAAGCGGCAAGACCGTGGCCCAGTTCGAGTGGCCGATCGATCCGAAGGACGGCGATAGCCACGGTTTCATGGGCATGGGCTGCACGCCGGCGATTTGGAACGGCAATCTGTATTTCAGCGCGTTCAACGGTAAGTTTTATTGTTTGGCCGTCGATGATTTAAGTCTGCGTTGGGTGGTGGATCTGCGCCACGCCGATCTGGCGTTCAATCAGCCCGTGAACAATCTGGGCGAACCGCTGCCCAATCCGCCTGCGGCCGGCTGGTCGTCTCCGGTGATATCGGCCGACGACGGTTTGGTGTTCGTGGGCATGGGCGAGGGCGAGAACCCTGGCTGCTATGGCTTCGTGTACGCGCTGGATGCGAACAGCGGCCAAGTGCAGTGGATTCACTGCACCTGCGAGTACGTGGAAGGCGTGCCGAATGCGCCGAACGTGCTGCCGCCGAGCACGGTGAACGGCACGCCGCCAGCGCCGTTTTCGGTGGGGCCGTGCAACCCGGAGATTCGCGGTGCTTCGGTGTGGTCGTCGATCGCCTACGACGCGCAGCTCGATCGCCTGTACTGCGCCACCGGCAACCCGGTGCCGGACGGCCCGCTGCCGACCAAAGGCCTGTCCAACGGCATTCTCGCACTGGACGCGCCGACCGGCGAGTTTCGCGGGTTTTTCCAAGCGCTGCCGGAAAGCAGTTATCGCGCGACCGATGTCGATGTCGATTTCGGCGGCTCGCCGACGCTATTCACGCTCAACGGCCGCCGCGTCGTCGCGGCGGGCTGCAAGAACGGCGGCTTTTTCGTACTCGATGCCGCGACGCTGGAACTATTGAATTGGCGGCAACTGCTGCCGTACTACAACGACGGCACTCAGATTCCCAGCGTCGATCCGCATGTGGGTCCGAACGATTCGCGGATGGACCCGTTTGTGCCCAATCGCATGTCCGACGACATCGACCAGGAGAATTATTCCGGCACCTACAGCACCGCCGCAGTCCACGAAGCGCTGGGTCGGCTTTTCATTTGCGTGGGCGGTAACAACTACCACAACGTGCAAGCCGGCATCGACTACGCGACCACGCCGTTTATGCGTGCGCTGGATTGGAACACGCTGGAAGATGCGTGGGCGATGGACGAGAGCGATCCACGGTTGTACATCGAGGCGCAGCCGCCGATGTACCGCACGCCGGGCGAATCGGGGCTGAGTTCGCCGGTGGTGGTCAACGATGTGGTGTTCTGCTCCACCTCGAAAGTGGCGGTGTACGCCTTCGATGCCTATTCCGGAAAGATGCTGTGGTGCGATGACCTCGGCGAACAAACCGGCGGCATGAACGGCGGCTATGGCTATTGCCTCGGCCCTGCGGTGAGCGGCGATTACATGGTCGCCGGGGCGCTGATCTTCGGCCGGCAGGGTGGCGTGCTTCGCGTCTACGGCCTGCGCAAATGAGGCGGCCATGATCGAACTGCTGATCTTCGGCGTGCTGGCCGGCCTGGACAATCTGCAGGTCAGCGCATCGCTGGCCCTGCTGCCCTTGCAAAAGCGGCGGCTGCACGTGCTGGCGGCGGCGTTCTGCGTGAGCGAGATCGGCGGCGCCTTGCTTGGTTTGTTGTTGGGCAAGGCCGTGCTTTCGCTGATCGCGCCGGTGGCCCAATGGCTCGCGCCTGCGGCGATGCTCGGCTGCGGCATCGTGGTGTTGTGGCTGGCGCTGCGTCGCGACGGCGCCAAGCAAACGGAGCTTGAACGTGCGCACCTCGAACGTATGCACCTCGAACGTACGCACCTCGAACGAGCGCACCTCGAACGAGCGCACTCTGAACAGGCCGGCGGTGCGCTGTCCGGCTTCGCGAATCAACGCGCCTTACTGCTGGGGCTGCCGTTGACGTTGAGCATCGACAACGTGATTGCCGGCGCGGGTATCGGTATCGCTGGCTATCCGCTGGCGATGTCGGCGCTGATCGTCGGCAGCGTAAGCGCCGCGATGGCCTGTGCCGGGCTGTATGCAGGGCACTGGTTCAAGCGCTTCCTGCCGCAGCGTATCGAAATTGCGGTCGGCGCCTATCTCAGCGTGCTCGCGATCCGCGGCTTCTGGCTGGAGAGCTGAGGCCGTGCGCATGGATGTCTTCGCCGACGGACTGAACTTCCCGACCAGCCTCGCGCAGGCGCCGAACGGCGATCTTTATGTGGCCGAATCCGGCCTACCGTTCGCAGGCGCGCCGCCCGGCGGCGTGATCTGGCGTTTGCACGACGACGGCCGTCGCGAGCGCGTGCTGGATGGCCTGCGCGCGCCGGTCAACGGGCTGCTGTGGCACGAGGACGGACTGATTGTCTCCGAGGGCGGGCATCCCGGGCGGTTGTTACGTTTCACGCCGGCGACCGGCGCGGTCATGACCCTGGTCGATGGCTTGCCGGGCTTCGGCAACTACCACACCAACATGGTCGCGGCCGGCCCAGACGACAAACTGTATTTCAGTCAGGGTGCGATGACCAACAGCGCGGTGATGGGCCCGGATTCGGTCGATTTAGCGTGGCTCAGCAAACTGCAGCACAACGCCGATATTCCCGGCTACGACATCACCCTCGCGGGCATTTCGGCTGCGAGCGCCGGAGCTGATGGCGCGATCACCGGCACCGGCGCATTCGCACCGTTCGGCACCGTGCATCCAGCGGGCGCACAACTGCAGGGCCGCACGCCATGCACAGCAGCGGTGATGCGCTGCAACGCGGACGGTAGCGACCTCGAACTGGTCGCGTGGGGCCTGCGCAACGCCTATGGTTTGGGCTTCCTGCCCGATGGCCGTCTGCTGGCCACCGATCAAGGCGCCGACGTTCGCGGCCTGCGCCCGGTGTGGAATTGCCCGGATGTGCTCTATGAAGTGAAACGCGGCGCTTGGTACGGCTGGCCGGATTATTTCGCCGGTTTACCGATTGATCACCCCCGTTACCGCGCGCCCGACGGCAGCGCGCAGCCGTTCGCGATTGCCAACCACGCCGGTTTGCCCGCACCCGAGCGCGCACTGGTCGAATTCGATATCAATGCCTGTGCGGTGAAGTTCGCGGTGATCCCCGATGGGCAGCCGCATGCAGGCGATGTGTTGGTCGCGCAGTTCGGCGACGAGCGCCCGCTGACCGGGCCCGCTGGCCCGCAGGTCGCGCGCGATCTGGTGCGCGTGGACACGCACGACTGGACGCTGCACGCGGTGTCTGTCGATGGGCCGCTGCGGCCGCTCGATGTCGCGTTTTCAAACGACGGCCGCTGGGTCTATGTGGTGGATTTCGGCGCATTCGAATTCACCGCGAACAAACGTATCGATGCCAGCGCCGGAAGCGGGCGCGTTTGGCGAATCGCCGCCACTGCTTTGGAGTACACCAGCATGACCTCGCGCATTTCGTTCGCTCGCGACATCGCCCCATTGTTCAGCCAATACCGCGCATCGATGCTGTGGCGCCTGGACCTGACCAAATACGACGACATCAAGCTCAATGCGGACATGGTCTACAACCAGATCAGCACCCAGAGCATGCCGCCGCCACCGTATCCGCCGATGACGACGCAGCAGGTGGCCTTGTTCAAGGCGTGGATGGAGCAAGGATTTCCGCTGTAGCGATTCGCTTTCGCGCAATACGCACTCGGGCAATACGCACTCGCGCAATACGTACTCGTGCAATCTGCACTCGTGCAATAGGACGATAGCGTGCAGCCACGACATGCATCAGCAACGTGGGTGGCATCGGATAGCGGCATCGGATAGCGATCGGTCAAACAAGCCAGGAGTCGAGCATGAACAAAACGAATACGCGTTCCATCGTCGGGACTTGGGACATGATCGAAGCCTGGGACATCGGCGACGATCCTGCTAAGCCCAAAAACAAGACGTGGCCATGGGGCAAGCCGTCGGCTGGCTATTGGGTGTACGACAGCAGCGGACATTTCAGTCTGATGATTTCGCAAAACCCGCCGCTGGGTATTCCGGCGGACCCGTTCGGCGGCCAACCGCAGCCAAGCTGGTTGAGTCCTGCGGCGCCGTGGCAGGTGCCGCATGCGTTGTTGATCGAAAGCTTTTCGACCGCGCAGCCGTATGCCTATTTCGGAACCTACACGGTGGTGCCCGATCCGCAGGCGCCGCGTGCGGGCGGTACGATCGAGCACACGGTGTTCGCCGATGTGATGCGTGCCTACACCGGCACCGTGCAGAAGCGGCCGTTCGTTTACGATGGCGACAACCACCTCAACATCGGCGTGCCCGGGCAGTATTTGCGTCGGTTGCAGCGTTTGACGTAACCGTGCCGCGCTATCGGAAGTACTGACGATGACGATTGTAAAGACGATCGTAAAGAAGATCGTAAAGAAGATCGTAAAGACAATTGCGCTGATAGTTCAACATCCACAGGGGGTGCCTCGTGAAGGATCCAGAATTACCCGCGAACCGACATCCATCGGTGATGTTCGAAATCATCGCCAAGGACCAAGCGACAGCGAAAGCGTTCTACAGCGCCGTGTTCGGTTGGACGTATCACACCGGCGCCAGTGGTTTCGCCTACGTGCATTTCCCAGTGCATGCGCAACCGCTGCTGGGCGGCATCGGTCAAGCGCAGAAGGACGTGCCCGGCTTCGCCCCAGGCTGCAATTTCTATCTGCTGGTGGATGATCTCGACGCCACCATCGACAAGGCCGTGCACGCCGGAGGGCAGCGGTTCGTCGAACCCACGCCGGTGGACGGCTATTGCTTCGCGATGATTCGCGACCCGGAAGGCAATGCCATCGGTTTGATCAAACCGTTCGCCGACTGACTTGATACGCACTGAATTTATACGCACTGAATTTATACGAGTGAATTTATACGAGTGAATGAGTGCGAGTGAGTTTTTCCGCCGCCGCGCGGTTCGCGGCATGATGTCCCAACGCCATGCGCTAGGAGCGCTTCCATGAGCTATCTCAATGCACTACGACTGCATTTCGCCGGACGTTTTCAAGCGAATGTGTCTACGGTCAACAACGATGCGGGCCATTTCGAGAACGCCACGTTCAAGCCCGAATACCAGCAGATGTCGGGCGTCAATTTTTTAGCCCAAGCCAACGGCTGGTTCAATCCCGAAGGCGATGCGGCGTGGCGCCTGTTGGGCTGTACCGTGACCGCGGCATTCGCACCCGATGGCGCGGTGCCCGCGAGCGATCCGGTGCTGGCCTGCATCGTCGCCGATTCCGACACCCAGCCGCCGGCGAAACTTTGCGATCTCGACCCCGAGCAGCAACTGGTCTCGGAAATTTGGGGTCTGCAGGTGCGCATCGCCGATGGCAACGGCAATACGCTGCTGCGCGGTGATTTCGATCCCGTCGCGTTCATCGATATCTGGGACCGTGCCACCGTCTCCAGCGGCGGCGACGCCGATGCCGGTGCGATCCACCAATCGGTGCTGCGCAATCTGCAGTGGGGCAATGTTTCCGCCTCGCCGTTTTTGCTCGCGCTGCAGGCGGCGGCGACCGATGGTCTGCTGTCGATCAAGATCAACGTCGATAGCTTCAATCTGGACTACACCTCGCCCGAGTTCATGACTGGCCGCATCACCGGCACCATCGGCCCGACCAGCGCCGCCGAACCGGCGCATGTAGTGCTGGGGCGGCAGTTCATGGCGGCGCAGGCGCCGGGCGGCAATTTTTTCGTCCCCGCCGGTGGCATTAACTTCTGCGTGGCGCGCGTCGATCAAACCGCCGGTCTAGTGTATCTCGACCTCGGCAACGCACTGCAGACCGGCGCGGGCGGCACGATGCTGGACATCGGCGATGTGCAGCTCGGCGTCTACGATCCGATCCTCACGCCGCCGAACCCGGCAGGCAGCATCGTTCCGATCGGCACGGTGACGGCAGCGACGTACACTGCCGCCGATTGGTATGCGAACACCGCCGGCGTGGTGGTGATGACGGTCGATCCGCTACTGATGCCGCGCGTGCAAAGCTCGCCGCTGACGCTTAGCAGCACGCAGGGCAATGCGATCACAGAATCCAATACCGGCATGTTCGTGCGCGCGGATCGCTTTGTGTATCGCGCCAGCCCGAGCGACAGCGTGACGATGCAGGTCTACGCCACCTGCTACGGCGCGCCGGTGGCGCAGGGCACGGCCATCAGCTTCAGCGCGGACAACTCGCAATTGCAGCCAGGCAATATGGTGCATCCGCTGGATGTGCCGCCGGTCGGCACGCCGCTGGCCGCGATCGGTTATGCCGATCCGCCAGCGCCGCCCATCGTCTACACCGCGAACACCGACGCCAACGGGCAGGCATCGCTGACGCTGACGATGCAGAACCCGGGCACGCCGCGCTGGTTCAACCAGGGTGCCGATTTCGGCATCGATGGACAGGTGTATGGCGTGCGTCCGTCGTTTCAGAACGCGGCCGACAACGGCGTGATCAATCCCTGGAATTTCGTCAGCATCCTGCTGTGGAGCGAGTATCAGACGCAAACGCCGATTCCGACCTGGTACGCCGATCTGCAGCCGATTTTTCAGCAGTACGCGAACTTGTATCCGGTGATGAACCGGTTCTTGAATCTCGCCGATTACAACGATGTTGTCGCCAATCGTCGCCTGCTGCTGCTCGCGTTCGGGCTGGATCCGGCCAATCCCAATAGCATGCCGGTCACGCGCGATCTGTCCGCCGCCAAACGCCAAGCGATCTTGACCTGGTTAGCGCAGGCCACACCGCCGTTAGGCACGCCGCCGGCTCCAGCACCGAAAGCCGCAGCGAAAGCTGCACCGAACGCGGCCGCAGCGCCGCACGTCGCGAACGAGAGCAAACCCGAGATGCCGGCGAAACCGACGCCACCGCGCGGCAAAGCCTCGGCGATCGCTCGCCGCCTCGTGAATCTGACCCCATAAGGAGATGCACCCATGATTCGCCTGCAAAGTCGCATGATCGAGGGCTTGGCCGAGCCCACCGTCGATTCCGTCATTGCCGCGCTGCAAAGCGCAGTGGAGTTGGAGCATTCGACCATCCCGATTTATCTCTACGCGCTGTACTCGCTCGATCCCGCTAAGAACGCTGCCATCGTCGGCATCATCCAATCGGTGGTGATCGAAGAAATGCTGCACATGACGCTCGCGGCGAACGTGCTCAATGCGCTCGGCGGTTCGCCGCAGATCGATACGCCTTGCTTCATTCCCACTTATCCGGGGCCGCTGCCCGGCGGCGTGGAAAGCGATCTCATCGTGCATCTAGCGCCGTTTACGCCGGATCAGTTGGGCACCTTCCTGCAAATCGAAGAGCCGGAAGATCCGCTGCCGATTAAGCGCGATGCCTCTGCGCAGGACGAGGGCACCACGATCGGTCAGTTCTACCAAGCGATCATCGCAGCGCTTGCGCAACTGCCGCCGGGGTCGTTCTCCAACCCGCCGCGCAATCAGGTCGGCCCTGATCTGATGGAAGGCGCGGTGGTCGTTACCGATTTGACCACCGCGCAGCAGGCGCTGAACATCATCATCGATCAGGGCGAAGGCACGTCCACATCGCCCGAAGAGAGCCCGAACAGCGACGAGCCGGCGCACTACTACCGCTTCATGCAGATCTACCGTGCCGCGACCCTGCAGCCGGCGCCGCATCGCAACCCGCCGTGGGCGTTCAACGGTGCGCCGGTGTTGTTCGATGCCAACGGCGTGTATCCGCTGCCGACCGATCCGAAAGCCAGCGCGTATCCGCCGGGCTCTGCGCAAGCCTTCGCTAACGATACCTTCAACTACACCTACACCAACTTGCTCGGCGCGCTGCATCTGTTGTTCAACGGCAGTAACACCGAGCAACAAATGAACCGTGCGATCGGCGTGATGATGTCGCTCAAAGGCCAAGCCAAGGCGATGATGGCGGGCATCCCCAACGCATCGGCACCGAACACCGGCCCGAGCTTCGAGTATCAGCCGGTGAACCCAGGCGGTTAATGGCGGGCGGCTTTAATGGCAGGCGGCTTTAATAGAAGTCGTTAGTCTCAGCATCGGCGCTGTCCATACCGCATGAACCCGCAACACAACAACGCGCGCCGCAGCGATTCGCCGCAGCGCGCTTCACTTTCGAGGAACGTTATATGTCTACGACGCGCACCGTCGGTTTCGTGCTTTACCCCGGCTGCACCCTGCTCGATTTCGCAGGCGCAACCCAGATCTTCGCCTACACCGCAGGCTTCGACGTGGTGTGGATCGCGGCCAATCGCGATCCGATTCCCACCACCGAAAGCGTATCGGTCATGCCAAATGCCACCTTCGACGATCACCCGCCGCTGTCGATCGTGTTCGTCCCAGGCGGCGGCAGCGATGGCGTTGGCGCGGCGATGCAAGACCCCACGCTGCAGGCGTGGTTGAAGAGCGTTGCAGCCAGCGCCGAATGGACCGGCTCGGTTTGTACCGGCGCTTTCATTCTCGCCGCGGCTGGATTGCTCGACGGCTGCAGCGCAACGACGTACTGGAGTGCGCGGCCGGTATTGGCGCTGTTTCCCGCGATCAAGCTGGTGCCCGGTTATCCGCGCTGGCATATCGACGACGAGAAGAATCGCTTCAGCGGCGGCGGTATCTCGTCCTCGATCGATCTTGCGCTGAAACTGGTGGAGAGGCTGACCGATGTCGAGACGGCGCAAAGCAGTCAGCTGTTCGTGCAGTACGCGCCATCGCCGCCGGTGCATTCGGGCGATCCAAGCGAGGCTTCGCCGGAGTTGGTGGTTGCCACGGTGCAGGCGCAGGCCGGTTTCACCGCTGGGTTGATTGCGGCGACGAAAGCTGTGTTGGGAACCGGCTGAATACGTTGACGCGCGCATGCCCTTTGGCACGGCGAAGCGGCGAAGGGATTCGTTAGCATCGCCCGATGGATTCCCTCAGCCAAATCGTGCTCGGCGGCGCGCTCGCCGCCGCCATCGCCCCGCCCGGGCACCGTCGCGCCGCGTTGCTTGCGGGCGCCGCACTCGGCACCTTGCCCGATCTCGACGGCATTCCGATCGCGCTGCTCACCGACGACCCGGTGCTGCGCATGACCTGGCATCGCAGCATCAGCCATTCGCTGTTCGTGCTGCCGATCGTGGCGACGCTGATCTGGTGGCTGTACAAACGTTTCGGCAATGGCCGCGTTGCGGAAGCGCCGATGCAGTGGTTTTGGGCGATCCAACTCGTACTCATCTCCCATCCGGTGCTCGATGCCTTCACCGTCTACGGCACCCAGTTGTGGTGGCCGATGAAGGTGCCGCCGACGATGTGGTCCAGCGTGTTCATCATCGACCCGTTGTATACCTTGTGGCTATTGATTGCTTGCGTCGTCGCGTGGCGCGCGCGCGAAGGCATCATCGCGCAGCGCGCGCTCGTGGCTGGGTTGGTGTTGAGCACGGCGTATCTGGGCTGGTCGTTGGCGGCGAAAACGATGGTGGAGCGGGCGGCAGATGAGGCGCTGGCCGAGATCGGCCTGCAAGACGCGTCGCGATTCTCCGTGCCGATGCCGTTTAACACGTTGCTGTGGCGGGTGGTGGCGATGACGCCGGACGGTTACGTCGAAGGCGAACGCTCGCTGGTGGCCGATCGCGGCGCGATGCGCTTCCGCGCGCGGCCCTCCGATGTGGCCGCGCTGCGTGAGGTCGCGAATTACGACGCCGTCGCACGCCTGCGTTGGTTCAATCGCGGCTTCATGAAAGCGCAGGAACGCGACGGGCGATTGATTCTCAGCGATCTGCGCATGGGCCTCGAACCCGACTACATCTTCAGTTTCGTCGTGGCAAAGCGAAACAGCCCGACGTGGCGCGCGATCCCACCTGAGCAATTGCAGTGGCCGTGGAATGGCGCAGGGAGGTTGCGTGACATGTGGACGCGGATCTGGCACGAGCCATCGCCGGAGAGCGGAGAGTCTTGATTCGACACGCTATCGTCTTTATGCCTTAGCGTAAGGCATGCAGTCGCAGTAGTGCGTCTTGTGGGAGGGCCGGAAGGCCCGATGAACGGCCGGCGATCTGTCGGGCCTTCCGGCCTTCCGGCCCTCCCACAGTCGAATCCGATATCGGTATAGCGAATAACGTGCTAATCGAGTGTTTCAAACATGTTGAACACGTAACGTTCTCGTCTCGCGACTTGCGTCGCTCTAACAATAAGCCATGCACTATGGGAGCGACGCAAGTCGCGAACATGTGGGGTCCGAAGCGATCCAAACAGGGTGAAGCACCGCGCTCGTCTCGAAACTCGCATCACTGCACCGTCGCCCGCGCCTGCACGAACGAGTAAAAGAACACCGCGTTCGGGTCGTTCTGCACTAAGCGCATTTCGCGGCGCATGTTCTCGACCACCTCCGCAGTGACCGCGCCCGCAGCGATCAATTGATCCACGGCCGAAAGCAATAGTTCTTCCCAGAACGCGATCATCGTTTTGCGCCGCACCGGTTCGCGATTGTCGAAGTGAAACGTCTTGATCTCGGTCGTGACATCGCGAAAGCCACCAGCCAGCAGTAGATTGCCGAGCTTCGCGCCCACGAACGGGTCGCCGCCATGTTCGATTTGGAAATCGTTGAACGCCATCCAGTACTTCCAGACGTTCGGCGAATACGGGTCGAGTAAGAACGCGGCGTTCATCACTTCGGTGATGTACACCGGCGCGCCTGGCGATAGCACGCGGCGCACTTCGGCCAGCACGCGCGTCGGTGATGGCACGTGCTCCAGCACCCAGCACAGGAACGCGGCGTCGAAACTGCGCGCCTCGAACGGCAGGTCGGTGGCATCCGCATGTTGCAGCGTGTAGCGTCCATCGAGCCAGGGCATGCCGCCGAGATTGTGTTTCGCCGCATCGAGCTGCGCCTCGTTCAGATCGACGCAGGTCGCATGCAGTTCGGGAAAACGTCGCAGCAGAATTTCGGTTTGTGCGCCGACGCCGCTGCCCACTTCCAGCAGCCGCATCGCGCCGGTGTAGTCGATATTGCGGAAGATCGTGCTCTCGGCGATGCGCGCTTGCTTCACCAAGCGCGCCTGTTCGGTGCTGGAGAACCCGTGCAAATACGTGGATTCGTTGCGATCGTTCATCTCTTCGACTCCAATAGTGCAGGGTGGGATTACGCTGCCGCCGACCACTCCGACGCGACTCCAGCAATCAACGCATCGAAGTAGTCGCGCGTCAGCCGCAGTTGCATCTCAGCGGTTTCGGCGCGATTGACCACAGCCTTGAATGCCGCCCGCTGTTCGTCGGTATGCTCCGGCCGATCTTTCGCGTACCAACCCAAGTGCTTGCGCGCGATGCGCACGCCTTGGTGTTCGCCGTAGAACGCATGCAGGTGTTCGAGATGGCCAAGTAATACGTCGCGGATCTCGCCCAACGACGGCGGCGGTAGCGTTTCGCCGGTGGCGAGGTAGTGCGCCACTTCGCGAAAAATCCACGGTTTCCCCTGCGCCGCGCGGCCGATCATCACCGCATCGCAACCGGTCGCGTCCAGTACATATTTCGCTTTCTGCGGCGAATCGATATCGCCGTTGGCGATTACCGGAATCGCCAATTGCGCTTTGATCGCGGCAATGGTGTCGTATTCGGCCATGCCGGTGTACTGCTGGTCGCGGGTACGGCCATGAATCGTCAGCGCGGCGATGCCGCAGTCTTCGGCGATGCGCGCGATGGTGGGCGCGTTGCGCGCGTCCGCAGCCCAGCCAGTGCGGATCTTCAGCGTCACCGGCACAGTGGTTGCCTTCACGATCGCGCTCAGAATCTGCGCCACCAGCGCCTCGTCGCGCATCAGCGCCGAGCCCGCCCAAGCGTTGCACACTTTTTTCGCCGGGCAGCCCATGTTGATGTCGATCAGCTGCGCGCCATGATCGACGTTGTAGCGAGCCGCTTCGGCCATCACCTCCGGCACCGTACCAGCGATCTGCACGCTGATCGGCGCGGGCTCGCCGTCGTGGTCCATGCGGTGCAGCGACTTGCGGGTGTTCCAGAGTTTCGGGTCGGAGGTGGTCATCTCCGACACCGCCAGCCCTGCGCCGAGGCGTTTGCAAAGCTGCCGGAACGGCTTATCGGTGACGCCGGCCATCGGGGCCAGGATCACGCGCGGGGCGATGGTGTGCGGGCCGATTTGCATGTGCGCATTCTACGGCCGTCGACGCCCGCCTACGAAAACGCCCGGACCGTGCCGGGCGTTGGGGCTTCGCAACGGCGGGTTCAAGCCGTCTCGTCGACGACATCTGCTTCGGGGGCGTTGGCCTTCACCGCGTCGATGCCGTTGTCGCGACCGGCTTCATCAGCGTACATCTGACTGCCGCCGATGATCTGGCCGTTGGTCGCGGTGAGGTTGAAGTAGAACTTGCCGTTGCTGGCGGTTTCGCGCGCGAAGCGCTTGTCGTCCTGGCTGTTCTTCTTCACCGATTCGACGCCGTTTTTGCAGCCCGACTTATCGGAATAGCCTTCACTGCTGAGAATCGTCTGGCCGTTGCCGGCTTTCAGATTGAACTGGAATTCGCCGTTGCTGCGCTTGCTGATCACGAACTTGCCTGCCATGGTGGGCTCCACAGTTTGATATCCATAGAGAATATCAGCTCGGCATGCTCGAGCGCGCGATGGCGTGGGCGCATCTCCAGATCAAGTGGCCGGATTCTTTCAAATTTCGCGTCTTATAGAGTTCAGTCGCAGTCAAACGACATGCCCCAGCGCAGGTCAAACAGCAAGTTCGATTCAATGTTTTTTGTGTTAAAGAGCGAAGCATCGGAATTCGACTCGTTGTTGCGTCGCATCACATGCAAGAATGAAGAGGGCTACAGGGGGCGCAGGGCATGTCAGATACCGTAGAGCGAACTAAACGAAAAAAGACGGGTGCCGCGCCGATAGCATCGGCGTGGTCGAGTGCGTTGGCGTGAAGCCATCACACAATCGTGCTGACGGCCGGCCGCTGGCGGTCGCTTGTCTACGCTGCGGCGTCGGCGCGCTCCGGTTTCTGGTCCATCTGTCTCGGCGCGGCCAATGCACATGATCTCGCGATCGCGATTCGCCGTTTGGCGATGCCGGTTACTGTGGGCTGCGGTAACAGGCAGTATCGAACTAGCAGCCCAAATTCGATAGGAGATCGAAGTGGCTCATTACAGACAACATATCGTCGTACAACAGGATCAACAACTAGGGGGACATCATGGCTAATCCGGGTCAAGAACTTTCGAGCATCAATTTCGGCGCGCTGATCGGGGGCCCGCTGGTCGCGGTCATCGAAGCGCAAACTATGGCGGCGCGCGCAACCGCCGATTTCATCAAGACGGTCGGATTCGACGCCGACAAAAAGCCGATCTATGTGGAATTTAAGTATCCCAAAGAAGTGGCGCCGTACAGGCCGGCGGTTCCGGCGCAGGTCTCTGGGGTTACCGTCACTAATGGTGGTTCAGCATACGACAAGTCAACTTACCCAGTAAAATTCACCCCTCCTGGCGCGCAAGCCAACGCGATCGTAGAAGGTGGGAAGATCGTTCGTGTCGAAATGATCGATCCGGGTAGCTATGCGGTGCAGCCAACAACTGCCGAAATTGATGTGGGTGCAGGCTTAGGAAGTGGCGCTGCCTTGACAATAAAATGGCAGGCGAAAGTCGATGCGGTCGATGCCAAGTATCAAGACATGAAGATCGAAGTGCCGATCCTCACGATGCTGCCGATTCCCTTCATCCGCATCGAAGAAGCGACGATCGACTTCAACGCCAAGATCAACTCGATGGAGACGCGCAGCGAGAGCACGGACGCCGCGATTTCCGGCAACCTTGAAGTGCGGCAACGCTGGCCTGGAGGCGGTGCCAAGCTGAGCGTCTCGGCGTCGTATCAGAAGAAAACGGCTTCCGGCTCGACCGTAGAGCGCACGTACTCGATGCAGATTCACGTTCGCGCATCGCAAGATGAAATGCCTGCGGGTATGGAAAAGCTGCTGAGTTTGCTGGAAGGCGCGATGAAGGCGACGCCATTGCCACCTCCGTGACGATGGCGTAGCGCGAGTTGTGGCTGGCGCGGCGATCCGCGTCAGTCTTGCTTGCGTTATTCTTCGACGGCGGTTGTCTGCGACGATTGCCAGCGATCGTCGCAGACGATCGACTGCTGCAACACGTCTTCATCACTCAACGACAGGGAGTTCATCGTGGCCGATTTAGGCGAATATCTGGGGCATTTGCTCTGCGAAGTGGCGCGTGCACGCGTGCGTGCCGACATGGAAGCCGTACGTATCGCGCATGAATACGTCAGCGATGATTCTCAGCTACTGCGCCATTTCGCAGTGCCGAGAATGCGTTTGCCTACACTGGAAATCACACTGCCGGTGCAGATCGATCGGGTGCCCGAAGGCTACGCCGAGAAGACCAGCGCCGACACGGCGCTGCTGTCGAAGGTGATCGTGCAGGCGCTGGGGCCGGTGCTCAAGGAGCACAAACTGCATATCACCACCAGTGAGGTCACTCGCATCATCAAGGCCGATCCGCGACTTTCCGGCGGCGAACTGTACGAAGGGTTTTCCGACGTGCTGAGCGCGCAATTGCACGACCACACGCGGGCATCGGCGCGCGCGCGGCCCACCGGGCAGGAGCCTACGAAAGAAACCGCGGGCGAAACTTTCAAGAAAGTCGCTGCGGCGATCCGCGAAAGCCTGAACGTCGCGATTCAAGCGCTACCGCGCAAGCCGGTGGGGATCGCGGTGGAAGCGCGAACGGCGGCGTTGCGCGAGATCGGCAATCCGTCTTTACTGGTCAATCTCAAGCTCAGCATCAGTGAGGATGCGCTGGAGATTCACCTCGAAGATCCGCCGCCGCCGCCCGATGGCAAGCCCGACCCTGCCAGGCCAATAGCCCGACCGAAGATCAAACGCTTGTTGCCGGAGTAATCCACCATGCGCATGAGCGTTACCCTCGCGATCGACGAACTGCACGCGCTGCTACTGCAAGCGCCTGCGCTGGTCGCGCGCTATCAAAACAGCGATCCCGGGTTCATCGATGCGGTCATGGCGTGGTTGAGCGACGCAGAAGCGATCCTGAAGAAATACGCGATGGCGCGCGTGGCCGCTATCAGCGCGCTCAAGGCGCGGCTGATCGCGGCAGAAAATGGCGTCGTTGAGAGCCAGATATTCGCCGTCGCCGACACCTCGCGTGCGCGGCGCAAGACCCATGCGGCGATTGCTGCATTGATGTTCAATCAGTGCCAGGAAATCATCGGCAGCGTGCATGAAACGCTGTGCGAGCAGAAAGAAGATGCGTTGAAGTATCTGCGCCAAATCGTGATGCTGCTAGAACAGCAGGGTTTGCTTTCGGCGTCCGGCAGCAGTAATCGTTCGCAGGCATTGACACAGCTTTTCGCGACGATACGCGCAAACCCAGGGTCGGCTGCCGCAGTGCGCCATGTGCTGACGAAAGTGAACTATGCCGACGCGCTGCGGCTGTTGGACGAAACGCTTTCCGATTGGGGGTTGGAGCCGTAATCTGCGCTGGACAGGACATTCGCGTCCGTTTTGCCGTGAGATTTTTGCTCTGCGATCGATCAGCCAGGAAACCGCGCGTCCAAATCCTCTTGGCTCGGCATCGACATCGCCGCGCCGTGGCGCTCGGTGGACAGCGCGGCGTAGCGGCTGGCGTAACGCACATGCGCCGAAAACGCTACGTCTGGCCTTAGCGCCATCGCCGATGCCATGGCGCCGTTGAAGGCATCGCCGGCACCCGTGGTATCGACGGCGTTCACCGGTTCGGCGGCGACGCGGTACCACGCGCTGTCGTCGCCGCGCAGTTGGGCATCGGCATGCGAGACGAAGCAGCCGGAGGCGCCCAGAGTCACCACGACCGTGCCGCCGGGCAGCAGTTCGCGGCAGAAGGCGTGCAGTTTCGGCGATTCGAGCTGCGCGATCGCGTCGGGTTCGAGCCGCTCGCCGATGCGACGGAACAAGGCGGCGCATTCGGTTTCGTTCGGGGTCAGCACATCGGCCAGATTCAGCAGTTCGATCGGAATCTGCGCATTGACCGGCGCCGGGTTGAGCACCGCGATGCGTCCGGTGTCGCGGGCGTGGCGCAACGCGGCGATCGCCGCTTCTACCGGCGTTTCGAGCTGAGTCAAGACCACGGCGGCGGCGGCGATCAACTCGCGCTGGCCTTCGAGAAACTCGGCCGAGAGTTCGGCGTTCGCGCCTGCGCCGACGATGATGCTGTTGCGGCCTTGGGCATCGACGAAAATGCCGGCGCTACCGGTCGGCGCGATGCCGACTTCGTCGCGCAGGTCGATGTCTTCCGAGGTGGCGAGGGAGCGCGCGTGGTGGCCGCCAAGATCGTTGCCCAGGGCACAGACGAATGCTGTGCGTGCGCCGCTGCGGACGGAGGCGATGGCTTGATTGAAGCCCTTGCCGCCCGGGCCGCTGTGGTATTCGCCGCTGAGCGTGGCGCCTGCGGCGGGCAGGTTGTCGCAGCGCCAGACATGATCGACGTTGAAGGAGCCAACCACGACGACTTGTGCGATGCCAGAAGATTTCGTGCGTTTCATAAGGAGTGTCTCGGACGACGAGGCCCCCGGATCGCTCCGAGGGTGCCGGTCAATGCGGCGGTGGTGTTACGAGCGGCGTTCGCGGTGCCGCTTGGGCGGTCGCGATCAATGCGCATGATTCAGTGGATGGCGGGAACGTGTCGGCTCAGCGTCAGTGAATCAGCGCACGTGAATCAGCGGCAGTGAATCAGCGGCAGTGAATCAGCGGCAGTGAATCAGCGTAGGTGAATCAGCAGCAGTGAATCAGCGGCAGTGAATCAGCGTAAGTGAATCAGCACGCCAGCAATCGTCGCCGTCATCAGCGTTGCGATCGAGCCGCCGAGCACCGCGCGCATGCCGAAGCGAGCCAGATCGCCGCGGCGTTCCGGGGCCAAGCCGCCGATGCCACCGATTTGGATCGCGATCGATGCGAAGTTGGCGAAACCGCACAGCGCATAGGTCAGGATCAGGCGCGAGTTTTCGCTGATCTGGCCAGGGCCATCGCCCACCGCAGTCTGCGCCAACTGCAGATAGGCGATGAACTCGTTCAGCACCACCTTCTGGCCGATTAAGCCGCCGGCGATCACCGCATCCTTCCATTCGATGCCGATCACCCAGGCGATCGGCGCCAGCACGTAGCCAAGGATCAGGCCGAGGTTCAGGCGCACCTTGTGCTGGGCGACGTCGGCGACGCCGCCGTTGAGCATCATGTTGAGGCTCTGATAGCTACTGTGGTGCCAGTCGCCGACCCAGCCGATGACCGCATTGATCATCGCGATCAATGCGACGAATGCCAGCAGCATCGCGGCGATATTGATCGCCAGCTTCATGCCGTCGGAAGCGCCAGCCGCAGCGGCGTCGATGATGTTCTTGCTTTCTTTCTCCACGTGCACGGTCACGTTGCCACCGGTGACCGGCGTACCGGTTTCGGGGATCAGAATCTTGGCGATCAGCAGCGTCGCCGGGGCGGCCATGATCGACGCGGCCAAGAAGTGTTTGGCGTAAATTTGCTGTTGCACCACGTCGGTGCCGGCCAGCATGCCGATGTACACCGCCATCACCCCGCCGGCGATATGCGCCATGCCGCCGATCATCATCGTCAGCAGTTCGGACTCGGTCATGCGATTGATGTAGGGGCGCACGGTCAGCGGCGCTTCGGTTTGGCCGATAAACACGCTGGCGCAGACGCTGGTGGTTTCGGCGCCGGACACCTTCATCAGCTTGGTCATCGCCGTCGCCATCATCTTGACGATCCACTGCATCACGCCCAGGTGATACAGCACCGCCATGAACGATGCGAAGAAAATCACCGTCGGCAGCGCATGGAAGATGAAGACGAAGCCGTACTTATCCTGATCGGCGAAGCCGCCGAGGATCATCTTCGCGCCTTCGTTGGTGAATCCGATCAACTGGATGAACAGGCCGCCAGCGGCTTCAAAGCCCTCGCCGATCAGCGGCAGGCCCAAGATCGCCGCGCTGGCGCCCAGCACCGCCGCGACGCGCAGTATCGGCGCCCGTTGCTGCGCCAACCGCGACCATTGCGCCAACACCAGCAGGCCGAGCGCGCCGTACAGTCCGTATTTGACGAAGCCGCGCCAGTAGGCGGCGTTGCTGCCCAGCAGGCCTTCGACGTAGGGAACGAGCTTCGGCCCGAGCAGCACCAGGGTCGCGAATGCGATCTGCAGGCCGACGCCGGTGGCGACCAGCTTCCAGTCCACGGCTTTTTTATTGTTGGAGAAGACCCAGGCGAGTCCAATTAGCACCGCCAAGCCGAACAGGCCAAAGCCGATCCGCGTCAAAACTTCCATTACTTGCTCCCCTGGCTTTCAGCCGAACCTGGGCAGGGTAGGGCAGCGGGCGCCCATGGGCAACTGTCTCCGGGGCGTGGCCGGGGCGGCGGATACCTTATGTGTCCCGCGCCACGACCCGATTGCGGCCTTCGAGTTTGGCCACCTGCAGGCGGCGGTCGGCACTGCGCAGCAGCGACGAGACATCGCTGCCGTCCCTCGGATAAGAGGCTAGGCCGCCGCTGAAGCTGATCGGCATCGGATCGGCGCTGCGTTCGGGGACGAAGGGCCGCTCCACCAGCAGATGACGCAAACGATCGAGCCGTTCCCAGGCATTGCCGATCGGACAGCGCAGCAGCAGCACGAATTCTTGACCGCCGATGCGCACGATGCGCTCGCGCGGGCCGAGGATTTCGCGCATCGCACCGGCCAGATGACGGATCGCGCGGTCGCCGACCAGATGCCCGGCCATGGCGTTGACCCGTTTGAAATCGTCGAGATCGAGCAGTGCGAGCGTCAGCGATTCGCCATCGTCGCGCGCCGCTTCGAGCACGCGCGGCATGCGCTGCAACAACCACGCGCGGTTCGGTAAACCGGTCAGGCCATCGGTGCCTGAGGACTCGATCAGGCGCTGCATGCGATAGACGATCGTCGAGGTCAGCAAGGTCATCAGCAGCATCAGTAAGACGCGCTCGATCTGAGTGCCGACATCGGCCGTGCCGTATTGCACCGACACCAGTTCATCCGGGTGTTCGGCCATCATGAACAGGCCAACGACCATGACGGAGTACTGCAGCATCGCCATTGCCCCGGCATACAGCGTCAGCCGGCCGTCGTTGCGCAAGGCTGTGATGGCGATCGCCAGCAGATAAAAGCACCACACCACCACGCTGTTGAACGGCGCGACCGGGTCGCTCAAGTTCAAGGCCAACAGCACAACGGTGGTCGTGGTGACGTCGTACGTCGTGGTGGCGTACGACAGCCAATCGTGGCGACGGCGATGGTGCGCTAGCGCTAGCCAAATCTGCGCGCAAATATTGATGAAGACCGCTCCGCCCAGCCCGATCAACACTTCGGTGGCGCTGCCGCCGGCTAAGCCCGCCACCAGCGGCAACAGCAGAATCAGCGCAGATAACAGCGCGCGGACCCGCGCCACCAGCAGTTCGCCGCCGGCACCGAGGTCGAGCATGATTTCGTCCGGCCGCGACAACAGCGTCCGCAGTAGTTCGCGCCACCAGTCTCCAGTCACATTCATAGTGGTACGTGCGCGTCCCCGAATCAGCATCGGCTACAGCATAGCGGTTCGCGCCCGGCATGCCGATGCGAGCGAGCGCAGCGCGTCGCGTCGAAGACGCGCGCTACCGGCTCTAAGGTCGGCGGTATCTTCGCATGGTAGAGCGGGTCTCCGACCCGCTGCTCATCGCCTCCGCCCTTATCTCGATCGCGCGCGCGATGTTCGAACCAGCGGCTCTAAGACGCGCGCTACCGGCGTGCTTCGCTCGTCGTCGGTGCGGTCGTCGGGAATGTCGCGGTTGCCGGCAATCCGCGCACCGCAACCCATACGGCGAGACTGACGAACACCAGCGTCGCCGCGATGCGCGCGGCCTTCAACGGCAGTTTCTCCGCGAAACGATGGCCCAGCGCAACCACCGGCACGTTCGCCAGCAGCATGCCCACCGTGGTGCCGGCGACCACCGGCCACAGCAACGGCGATTTCGCCGCCAGCACCACGGTCGCGATTTGCGTCTTATCGCCGATTTCCGCAAAAAAGAAGGCGACCGCGGTCGCGACGAACGCCGCCCAGGCGGTATGGCCCTCGCGATGTTTGGCGTCGTCGTCGATACGATCTGGAATGAGGGACCAGAGCGCGATCGCGGCGAAGCTGGCGACGACGATCCAGCGCAGCGTCTCCGGGTGCAGCCACTGCGCGACCAGCGCGCCGAGCCAAGCGGCGAGCGCGTGGTTGAGCAAGGTGGCGACCAAGATGCCGGCGACGATCGCCCACGGCCTGCGGAAACGCGCGGCGAGCAGCAATGCGAGCAACTGCGTCTTATCGCCGATCTCCGCGATCGCGACCGTGAACATGGAAATCAAGAAATGTTCCATTCGAACTCCGAGCCGGGCGGTGCGTGGACGCAAAGACAACGTTTGCGTCGCCCGGCAGGGCCGCAAACGTCGCCTTCGGTCTTGCCCAC
>JANMGT010000109.1:0-6211 GCA_031374725.1 Lysobacteraceae bacterium
CCGGCCAAGTGTTTCCCCTGTGCTTCGGTGGGCACGCAGGCGTCATCGCCAGCAGCGCTGGCCTCGTCACACAACAGCTTGACCGCGTCCTCCATCGACAGCGGTTCCACTTCGACCCGCTTCCAATGTTGCCCACCGAACTTGCGCACGCGTGCGGTGACCAGCACCGGACAACCGGGCAGACCATGCACCAGCGCGGCGACCTGTTCGGCCTGCGCATCGCTGTCCACGTTTTCGATCAGCACCAGTCGCGGATGGCCGCCGGGGCCACGCTGCAGCGCGGGTGGCAGATCGCGGCGGACGTCGTTGATCGTGCCCTCCAAGTTCAACCGGTCGGCCAGATCGCGCAGCAGGGTATCGGCGCTGCGCACGCTGGTCTGGTCTTCGCCTGACTGCAGCACGAGGCGCAGCACGGATTCGCCGCTGGGCGTGTCGGCCGGCGGCGGGTAGGCCTGCAGCCAGTGTTCGGTGATGAACTGCTCCGCCAACCGCGTCTTACCCACGCCGGGCATGCCGTCGATGGCGCAGCAGATCACGGTGGGGCGTGTGTCGGAGCCACGTGCGGCCGGCAACAGCGCGGCGCGCAGTTGATCGAGTTCGTCATCGCGGCCGACGAATTTTCCGGGGGTTGGCGTGAAGGGAACAGGATCGTCGGGCGTGAGTTTCAGCCGGCCATTGCGCGTACCGCGATACAACTCATCGTCGTCAATCCACTCCGAACGCCGATGCGACCACTTCCGCGCCCACACCTGCTGCGGACGCAGCGGCTGCGCTTCGGGCAGCTCGACATCCACCACCAACAAGCCGTTGGGGTAGCGCTGATGTTCGTACAGGCAGCCGGCGGCGAAAATATGTAGCGCGGTCTGCGGGTCGGCCCAGTGCTCAATCAGCGGGTCATGCTGGTGGCCGTGCAGCAGCAGGCCGAGGCCATAGTCACCCAGCAGGCGCTGCGCATCATGGGCATCGGCCAAGTCGGTTAATGGATGGTGGATCAGGCCGATGCTCCAGCCCGGCAAGGCTTTGCCGTCGGCGCCGGTCATCAGCCGGCCGATCTGGTCGTCGGTGAGCCGCAGTTTGCCGGCATCGTTGTCGTCGCCGGCCAGCCATGCGCTATCCAAACCGACGATGTGCAGCGGCGCGCCGAGGCCGAGATCGAGCGTGCGGCGATAGCCGAGACGGCCATGCGGGCTGTGTTCCGGCAGCAGATGCGGCAGGCCCGCTGCGGCCAGGAAATCGCGGTAGGCCTGTTGGCGACACACGATGCAATCGCGCCATTCGGGTTCGCATCCGAACGGCGGTTTGCCGCCGGCCATCCAGCGACTGAGGCCCTGCGGATCGTGCCATTGCAGTTCGCGCAGCTTCGTCCATGCGGCGGGCGCGATGCTGCGGTCGATATCGTGATTGCCGGGCACGCAGAAAAAACGCTCGCGCGGGCAGCTCACCGATTCCAGAACAGCATCGATGACTTCGCGCGCGCCTACGTACTCGTCCGGCTTGCCCTTCTGTGCAAGATCGCCGGTGAAGCAGACCAGATCGATCGCGCCGTCAGCGGCGATCTTGCGCAGATTGCGCGCCCAAGCCTCGCCCATCACCCGTTCGACGCGCCAGCCGTCTTCGGGCCGCTCCTTGCCGATATGCAAGTCTGATAGATGCAAAATCCGCAGCCGCTTGGTCATGCCACCTCCCCTGTGTTCGCGGCCAGTATGCCGAAGCATGCGAGGCCGGCAAGCTCACGTTGCGGGACGCGTGCTGCTATATCTGTAAGCGTGCATTGCTGCGTTGAACAGCAGGCCGCTCCGCGCTGCGCGCGTTCGGGGTGACACCGGATGAGTGGCCAAAACGATCGCTTCTGAAAGCGATGGTTGCGCATGCAGTCAGCGGCGTGGTGCGGTTTTGACGATCGACACGATGACGTGGGACATCGCAGGCGGCTTGGTCGGGCCTCAAGGCCCTCCTACCCTTGCTTCCGCAGCTTCTGAATCCGGTCGTAGGCGCCGTTGATTTCGCTGGCCTTGTCTTCGGCCTGGCGCCGCAGTTCTTCGGCCACGCCCACCAGTTTGTCCGGGTGGTATTGGCTGATCATGCGGCGATACGCTTGCTCGACTTCGGCATCGGTGGCGTCTTCGGCCACGCCGAGCACGCGGTAGGGCGTGTCGCGTTTGCTCTTGAGCCAATCCGCGTCGAAGGCGTGGCCGATGATCAGACCGACCAGCCCGCCCGCGGGGTGGCGCAACAGCAGCCAGCCTGCGATGAAACCGAAAAATTTGCCGTACCAGCGCTTATTCATGCCACCAGTTTACAGATCGCCCGCAATGCGCGCTTGGGCAAGTACGCACGGCTGGTGTTGGCCGTACACTTGCCTACCCGCTCCCCAACCCCGTAGCGCATGGCGACGACACTGCTCGACTCCGACCTTCCCGGCCTGACCCTGCGTCATCGCGGCAAGGTCCGCGACGTATTCGAGCTGTCCCCCGAACGTCTGTCCGCCGAAGCCCGCGCATTCGGCCCGCTGTTGCTGATCGTCGCCACCGACCGGCTCAGCGCCTTCGACGTGGTGCTGCCCGACCCGATTCCCGGCAAGGGCGAGATGCTGTGCCAAATCAGCAATGTTTGGTTCGATAAAACCGCGCACATCCTGCCCAATCATTTAACCGGCATCGACGTGGCCAGCGTGCTGCCGGCGGGCGTGGACGCCGCGCTGTACGCCAAGCGCGCGGTGGTGACGCGCAAGCTCAAGCCGGTGCCGGTGGAAGCCATCGCCCGCGGCTATTTGATCGGCAGCGGTTGGAAGGACTACCAGCGCACCGGCCGGGTCAGCGGCATCACCCTGCCGAACGGGCTGCGTCAGGCCGAGCGCCTGCCCGAACCGATCTTCACCCCATCGACCAAGGCCGCCGTGGGCGACCACGACGCGAACATCGATTTCGACACGATGGTGAAGACCGTCGGCGCCGAACTGGCCGAACAAGTGCGCGATGCCACATTGCGCCTCTACCGCTACGCTGCGGCCTACGCCGCCGAGCGCGGCATACTGCTGGCCGACACTAAATTCGAATTCGGCACCGACGCCGACGGCCGCCTGTACGTGATGGACGAAATGCTGACGCCCGATTCCTCGCGCTATTGGCCGGCCGATCAGTATGAAATCGGCATCAGCCCGCCGAGCTACGACAAGCAGTTCGTCCGCGACTATCTGGACACCTTGGATTGGAACAAAACCGCGCCTGGGCCGCGTTTGCCGCAGGATGTAATCGACCGCACGCGCGCGAAGTACGCTGAGGCGTTGCTGCGGTTGGCGGGGATTTCGGTGGATTGAACAGATAGGATATGAGAATGCCGAAACTCTGTAGACATCGTCTATATATTGTCATTCCGGCGCAGGCCGGAATCCAGTTTTTATAAAATATTCTGCAAGCTGGATCCCGGCATTCGCCGGGATGACGGCACTAAATTCTAACACTCGATCTTGACATAGCAGCTCAGCATATGTTCCAGCCGCCTATACGCAGCGACGTCAGCGACCACCTTATTCATCTGACAGGCGATAGGTCAGGAATATCGTCAAAAGAAGCGCTAATCTCGATACTTGCGGAATTAGGCTTGAGGGGGTCTGGCAATGATGGATTCGTCAAAGGTAGCCGAAGAGCGGCATGCTTTACCGAAACCCAAGATGCTTTGATTCCAGAAGTAATCAGGTATAGACGTTCAGGCGATCGTCCCTATGGTCCGTATGGAATCATGCTCAGCAAAGTAGATGCTTGGAACAGAGGGACACGGCCAGTAATGTACCTCCCCGATCAGGAAGGATTATGGGTACCAATGGATGAACGATGGAGGCATGTCAGATTTGAATATGGTTTCGTCGATTTCACACACGAACGAGAATGGCGAGCACCTGGAGATTTCTTTTCTTTGCGCGGAATTTCTTTCTCCGTTATCGTCCCCGGCGAATATCAGGCGCAAGAAATTTATAATGAGATTCGAAGCCTTGAAGATGAGCAAGACATTTTAGAACAGATTCGAGGTTTTCACTTTGTTTGCGAATCAATGAATCGAGGCGATTTATGAGCACAAGCACTGCCCGCCCCATCGACCGCTGGTTCGCCAATTATTCCGGCGACCACCAAAACCCGACCAACCAGAAGATCCACTACATCGCAGTGCCGCTGATCCTCTGGAGCGTGACCGCGTTGCTATGGTGCATCCCGGTGCCGGGCACCTGGTTTCTGCCAGGTTTTTGGTGCGCGCTGGCGATGTTCGCGGGCTGGATGTTCTATTACCGCGCCTCGCGCAAACTCGGCTTCGGCATGCTCGCTGTATTCGTGGCGATGTCGTGGCTCAACCGCTGGCTGTATAACAGCTATGGTGCGACATTTTTACTGCAGCTCGCGATCGGCGTCTTCGTGTTGGCATGGGTGATTCAATTCATCGGCCACAAGATCGAGGGCAAGAAGCCGAGCTTCTTGACCGATGTGGTGTATCTGATGATCGGCCCGGCATGGATTCTGATTAAGCTTTATCGCAAGCTCGGCTGGAGCTTTTGATGCGGCCGATGCTGCAATACAGCGATGTCCGAACGACGCATCGATCGATCCGCTTTGCGCAAGATCGCTTGATCGATGCGGCCCAGCGATGTTCTATAGCGATGGCGATCCCGTAGGAGGGGCTTTAGCCCCGACAACGATCGTGCAACTGTTTTCCTGCAGGCGCGTCGGGCCTAAAGGCCCTCCTACGACGCATCATCGAGTTTGAGTTTCTTTGACTGGAACAATCGAAAAGCCCGATTCGCACGCATCGCATCTCGAAGCACGGCATGTCGAGGCACGACATATCGACAAGCAGGGCTTCGGCACGCGCGACATCGCGCTGGCGCTGTTGATCTGCATCGTCTGGGCCGGCAATTTCCTCACCTCCGCCTACGCGCTGCGCGAGATTCCTCCTTTTCTGTTCAGCGCGCTGCGCATGGGCATTCTCGCGGCACTGTTATGCGCCTTCATCAAGGCGCCGCCGCGCGCGCAATGGCCGCGTTTGATCGCGGTGGCGCTGCTCAACGGCGCGCTGCATTTCGGCACCAGTTTGTGGGCGCTGCGGATGGCCGGCGATCTGTCCTCGCCCGCCATCGTGATGCAGAGCTATATCCCGATGTCGGTGCTGCTGGCGTGGTGGCTACTGGGCGAACGCTTCGCGTGGCGCACGGGCACGGCGATCGCAATCAGTTTCGTCGGCGTGCTGGTGCTGGGTTTCGATCCGCTAGTGCTGGATCACCCGGCATCGTTAGCGATGATGGTGTTCGCCGCGTTCCTGATCGCGCTGGGCACGGTGTTCATGCGCGGCCTCAGCGGCATTGATGCGATCAGTCTGCAGGGCTGGACCGCGCTGATCGGTCTGGCGCCGCTGTTGGCGATTAGCGCACTGATCGAACCCGGCGGTGTCGCTGCGCTGCAGAACGCGCATTGGTCGTCGTGGGGCGCGGCGGTCTACTCGGCGGTGTTCGCGTCGCTGATCGGCCACAGCTTGTTTTATCGCTTGGTGCAACGTCATCCCGTCGCGACGGTGATGCCGTATCTGCTGCTGACGCCGGTCTTCGCGGTCGCGCTTGGAATCCTGGTGTGGGGCGATCGCCCGGGGCCGCAGTTGTGGATCGGCGGGGCGATGGTACTCGGCGGCGTTTTGATTATCGCGCTGCGCGCACGCGCGAAAGCGTTGGGGACATCTTCGTCTTAACGTCTGTTTCAAATCTCGCATTCGGAAATAAGCATTGTCATCCCGAACGCCCGCGCAGCGGGTGGAGGGACCTGCTTCGGCTTCTCTCTGCCGGAAAAGCAGGCCCCTCCTCGGGCTTTACCCGCGTTCGGATGACAGCGAACGAATCCATCGGCGGCCATTGGCGATATTGAACAAGCATTGACACGCTGAATTCGAAGCACGCTGAATTCGAAGCGCGCCGAATTCGAAGCACGCTGAATTCGAAGCACGCTGAATTCAAAGCAGACACATGTATTCACAAAATCGCCGCTTCCGGAAAAACTCGAGACATCGTCTTCGTCCAGCATGCCGCCATCGACAACACCGCGACGCGCGGCCGGGCATTCACGATGGACTTCGACTTCGCTACCGTTAAATCGCTGCTGCCGCTGTTCGTGCTGATCGCGCTGTTCGAGGCCATCTGGCTGCGACGCAGCCGCGGGCGCTACGACTGGCGCCAGAGCGG
>JANMGT010000082.1:0-9241 GCA_031374725.1 Lysobacteraceae bacterium
GCGAAGGTCGCGGGCACTGGCCGCAGCAGCGGCTTCCCCAAGATCGCCCTGCGCGACGGGGTCGCCCACATCGTCTGGACCGAGGGCAGCGAATCCGGCCCGTGGCTGCGCGGAATGCGGGTGTCGATGGTGGCCAAAGGCAGCGAAAAAACCGCTGCGCGCTGACGGCGGGCCGCAACAAACCTTGTGTCGAGAAACCTTGTGTCGAGAAACCTTATATCGAGGCGAGATTCGCTTCAGACCGAAGCGCAAGCGGAATGTGCTGGTTCGTTGCTGTATGTCGCAGCGCACGATCGCGCAGGCCCCGAAACGATCGGCGGGTTTTTTGGCGCAGGCATCGCCCAATACGTCTGATGCGGTGACAGCTAGTGTAGTGCTTCACCCTGTTCAAACCATTTTGAATACCGCTGACTTCGCGATTTACGTCACTCTGGCAACATCGATGGGTGCTTCCTTCTCTCCGCACAGCGGGGAGAAGGTGGCGCGCAGCGCCGGATGAGGGGCGAAGACAGCATGACGGGTAGGCCGCTGTGATGCGTTGCGAAGACCGCCCCTCACCCGGCCTTCGGCCACCCTCTCCCCGTGCTACGCACGGTGAGAGGGAACGAGACTTCAAAGAACGACGCTTCAAAGAACGTGTTCATTATTTTTGAGGCACAACACTAGCGCGTTAATCGACATCGTGCATGCGCTCCGGTTGCCAGCGCCGGCATTTGGTGCAACTCTGCGCGTATGGAGCTTGGCATCCACGCTGTTGAAACAGCGAGTCAAGGCGGGGCAGGGGGCGCTCTGGCTGCCGAGGGGGTTGCGCGCGCGCTTTTTGAGACATTGCAACGCACGCTGCCCGAAGGCGCACGCTCCGTCGCCGCGTGGTGGCACCCTTTGCTCGGCTCCGGCGTCGCCGGGCCGTCGGGCGACGACCGCGCGCTTTGCGAGGCGACGCTGCGCCGCGTGGCCTCGCCGGAAGCGGCTAACGACGATGCGCAAAAGCTCCGGCCCGAGCTGACTAGACCCGAGCTGACTAGACCCGAGCTGACCAGACCCGAACTGCCGACAGACGCGGCATTCGCCGATGACCCGGCGAATGCCTGGATCGATCGCATCGACGCTGGCGACGGTATTCGGGTTGCACTGGGCATCATCTTCGCCGATGAACCGCCGGCATGGTGGCATCGTCGTGCGTGGGTATCCTTGGTCGGCGGCCTAGTCCTGGCGGCGCTGCGCAAGGCCGATGCCGACGCGCGGATCGAAAGCCTGGAAAAATCCAAACGGCTGCAGCAGGCGCTTTATCAAATTTCCGACCTCGCCGGCTCCAGCCTTGAAATTCACGAGGTGATGGCACGGGTACATCCGATCGTCGGCAGCCTGATGTCGGCAGAGAATTTCTATCTGGTGCTCTACGACGCCGCCAGCGAAAGCATCCGCTATCTGTACTTCGCCGATCGTCGCGACGCTTTCGATCCCCACGCCGATACCGTGTTCCCGCTGCATCACGGCAATCACAGCATGACCGCTGCGCTGCTGCACCACGGACGGCCGCTGATCGGGGCACCGCAGAACATCCTCACCTCAATCGATGTTCCGCTGGAGGACTACGCTGGGGGCCCGATGAGCCAAGACTGGCTGGGCGTGCCGCTGCGCCGCGGCGAGCTGATCTGCGGGGCGATCGTGGTGCAGAACTACGAACGCCCGCATTGTTACAACGACGAAGACCGCGCACTGCTCGAATACGTCGGCCAGCACATCCTCACCGCGCTCGATCGCAAGACCGCGCAATCGCAATTAGAAGCACGGGTGGAAGAGCGCACGCGCGACCTGCAGCGAATAAACCTCGCGCTATTGACCGAAGTACAGGAACGCCAGCGCGCGGAAAAGCTGCAACAGGCGCTGTATCGGATCACGGAACTGTCGGTGACGTCGAAAAGCCTCGACCGTTTCTTCACCGATCTGCATTCGATCATCGGCGAGCTGCTGTACGCGCGCAATTTCTACGTCGCACTGTTGACGCAGGGCGGGCAGTATCTCGAATTCCCGTATTCGGCCGATGAAATCGATACCCGCAGCCCGCGCGATCTCGCGCGTGCGCGCGCTAAAGGCCTGACCGAGTACGTGATCGCCACCGGTCGGCCGCTGCTGGCCAATCGCGATACGATCCGCGACTTGGAAGTGCAAGGCTTGGTCAGCAGCTTCGGTCCGCTCGCGCACTGCTGGTTAGGCGTCCCGCTGACCCGCGACGGCGTCGCCGAAGGCATCATCGGCGTGCAAAGTTATACGCCCGGGATCCACTTCACCGAACGCGACCAAGAGCTGCTCACCTTCGTTGCGCATCACGTCGATGCCGCGCTCGCCCGAAAACGCGCGCAAGACACCCTGCTAGCGACCCACGCCGAGCTGGAAAGTCGGGTCGAATCGCGCACCCACGAGTTGGCCGACGCTAATCGCGAACTGCGCGAACAAGTGAACGAACGTCTGCGCGCGGAGCAGCGCCTGCGTCATCAAACGCGGCACGACGATCTGACCAATCTGCCGAACCGCGCGCAGCTGCAAGAACGTCTGGACGATGCGATCGTACGCAACGCCGACGGCAAAGGCGCACGCTCGTTCGCAGTTTTTTTTCTGGATATCGATCGCTTCAAGCTGATCAACGACAGTATCGGCCACGCCGCTGGCGATGAGATGCTGATCGAAGTCAGCCGCCGGATCCTGCAGGTCGTCGCGCAAGACGACCTCGTCGCAAGACTGGGCGGCGATGAGTTTGCGATCGTCGCCGACGGCGTGGACAACGCGGCCGATGCCGAACGCTACGCTGCCACCATCTTGCGCTGCCTCGCACAGCCGCTGTGGATCGAAGGCCGCGAGCTGTATCCGTCCGCCAGCATCGGTATCGCGTTGTGGCATCCGCGCTATCGCAAGGGCGAAGAACTGCTGCGCGACGCCGATGCGGCGATGTACCGAGCCAAACGCTTGGGCCGAAATCGCGGAATCGCGTTCGATGCGGAAATGCGCGCCGAAGCGATGCGCCTGCTCGATCTGGAAGCCGATCTGCGCCGCGCGATTCTGCACGACCATTTCGAGCCGTATTTTCAGCCGATTCAGCGCCTGTCCGATGGACACGTCGTCGGCTGCGAATCGCTGGTGCGCTGGCGCCACGAACGCCGCGGCCTGCTCGCGCCCTCGCAGTTCATCGGCGTCGGCGAAGACAGCTCGCTGATCGAACAAGTCGATTGGTTGATGTACCGCCACGTCATCGCCTCGATGTCCGACTTGCCCGGCAACTATGTGTCGATTAACGTCTCGCCGCGGCATTTTCTCTCGGACAATTTCGTCGATCGCATCCTGCGCATGCTCGACGAAGCCAAACAGGATCCGCATCGGCTGCGGATCGAAATCACCGAAGTGGCGCTGATCGAAGATGCCGCGCGGGCGCTGCAAATTCTGCGCGTCTTGCGCGGCTATGGCATTTGCGCCTTCCTCGACGACTTCGGCACCGGCTTCTCCGCGCTGTCGTATCTGCACCGCTTTCCGATCCAAGGATTGAAGATCGACCGCAGCTTCGTTTCCGGCCTGGATGGCGCGGCCAGCACCGAAAGCCTCGCACTGGTCCGCGCCATCCTCGCGATGGCGCTGACGCTCGGGATCGAAACCATCGCCGAAGGCATCGAAACCCGGGTGCAATGCGACATCCTGATCGCACAAGGCTGCCAATACGGTCAGGGCTATCTGCTGGGCATGCCCGGGGCGCTCGTGCCTCACGCTGGCGTTCACCATGCATCCATGATTCAGCCCGCTCCCTAATCCTGCTGTAATCCTGCTGTGTTGCAAAAGCCTGTTCAACATCGCGAACCGCCCGAAAAACTGTCATCCCGAACACCTGCTCAGCGGGTGGAGGGACCCGCTGTTTCGGTCGCAGAAAAGCACAAAGCAGGTCCCTCCACCCGCTGCGCGGGCGTTCGGGATGACAGTCAACGGATTCATCGGCGTTGATTAAAGATATTGAACAGGCGCTAAGTAATTCCAATCGTGATGCTGTCTTGTCTGAACCGCCCCGGGAATCTCGGAGGCTATTTGCTGTGAGTCACGCCGCCTGCTTCTGCTCAGCGGCCTGTGCATGATAGATCGCTTCAGCGTGCGCTGGCGGGATGTTGCCGATCGACGACAGCAATCGTGGATGATTTAAGTCGCAGAGCAATTGTGATTTGAATCGCCCGTCCCAGGAGCGTCTGCCAATTGCCGATTCCTATTTGTTTAGCGCTGAAGCGCTGTATCGACTTCGAGCAGTAGTTCGCGAATGATTTATCGCAACTCGATCGTCAACGCCGCCGCCGCATCGCGGGCTTTCGTGCGGGCGTGGTCGATGTTGTCGCCGAGCGCTAACGTCACGCCGACGCGACGATGGCCTTCCACCATTGGTTTGCCGAACAGACGCAGCGCAGTATCCGGTGCGCGCAGGGCGTCGGCGACGCCCTCGAACGCAGGCACGCCATGGCCATGTGCCAACACTGCGCAAGACGCCGACGGGCCGTGTTGACGAAGAGTGGGAATCGGAAGCCCGAGAATCGCGCGCGCGTGCAGCGCGAATTCGCTGAGATCCTGCGAGATCAGCGTGACCAAGCCGGTGTCGTGCGGGCGCGGCGAGACTTCCGAAAACCACACGTCATCGCCTTTCACGAACAGTTCAACGCCAAACAGGCCCCAGCCGCCGAGATCGTCGGTGATGATGCGCGCAATGTCTTGCGCCTGTTTAAGTGCGGCCGCCGACATCGGCTGCGGTTGCCAGCTTTCGCGGTAGTCGCCGTCGCGCTGCAGATGGCCGATCGGCGCGCAAAAATCGGTGCCGCCGGCGTGGCGAACGGTTAGCAGCGTGATTTCGTATTCGAAATCGATGAAGCCTTCGACGATGACGCGACCGGCGCCGGCGCGGCCGCCGGTTTGCGCGTACTCCCACGCCTTTTCGATGTCAGCGTCGCTGCGGACCGTGCTTTGGCCCTTGCCGGACGACGACATCACCGGTTTCACCACGCAGGGCATACCGATCGCGGCGACGGCGGCGCGGTAGTCCTCCAAGGTATCGACGAAGCGATATGGCGATGTCGGCAAGCCCAGGGTTTCGGCAGCGAGTCTGCGGATGCCTTCGCGATCCATCGTCAGCCGCGCCGCGCGGGCGGTGGGGACGATGCGGGTATGGGTGCCGCGCTGGGCGAATTCGGCTTCCAGCGCGACCAAGGTGTCGGTGTGGATCGCTTCGATCTCCGGCACGATCAAGCTCGGTCGCTCAGCGCCGATCAGCTCGCGCAGGGCTTGTCCGTCAAGCATGTTCAGCACGTGGCTGCGGTGCGCAACCTGCATCGCCGGGGCATCGGCATAGCGGTCGGCGGCAATTACCTCGCAGCCCAGGCGCTGCAGCTCGATCGCGACCTCTTTGCCCAGTTCGCCGGCGCCCAGCAGCAGCACGCGGAGGGCGGACGGCGACAGCGGGGTGCCGAATTCGAGCGGCTGCGGTGAGGTCATGAGAGAGTCCTGGCGATAGATGCGGAGAGATATGCCATTGTAAATCAAACAGTTGCAAATTCTTTTGCGAGCATCCTGAACTGTTCGGCCTGAACCGTTCATCGGCGACCGCTTGCAGAGATAGATATCATTTTGATATCAATATTGCGAACTAACTCACCGAGTCGCTGCTATGAAAGAAATGTCCTATCGTTCCCTGCCCGGCATTCCAGTGTTGCTCGCGCTGTTGGCGACGATAGCGGTCGCGGCCTATCTCATGGTGGCCGGCGCGGACTCGAACCCGGCGATGATTGGCTTGGCCATCCTCATCGTCACTCTGGCCCTGTTCTGCATGGCCGGCTTGTATATGGTTGAACCCAACCAAGCTGCGGTGCTGAACCTGTTCGGCAAGTACGTCGGCACCGTGAAGGACGGCGGCCTGCGCTGGAACAACCCCTTCTACGGCAAAAAGAAAGTCTCGCTGCGGGTGCGCAACTTCGAGAGCAGCAAGCTCAAGGTCAACGAATTGGACGGCAGCCCGATCGAAATCGCCGCAGTCATCGTCTGGCAAGTGGTCGATAGCGCCGAAGCGGTCTACAACGTCGATGACTACGAGAGCTTCGTGCATATCCAGTCCGAATCGGCGGTACGCACGATGGCCACCAGCTATCCCTACGACCAGCACGAAGAAGGCCAGCTCGCGCTGCGTAGCCACGCCACCGAAGTGTCTCAACACCTCAAGGACGAATTGCAGGAGCGGCTCGCCGACGGTGGCGTCACTGTGCTTGATGCCCGCATCAGCCATCTCGCCTACGCGCCGGAAATCGCCCAGGCGATGCTGCAGCGCCAGCAGGCGAACGCGATCATCGCCGCGCGCACCCGGATCGTCGCTGGCGCAGTGGGTATGGTGGAAATGGCGCTCGAAGCGCTGGAAAAGAACGGCGTGGTGCATCTGGACGAAGAGCGCAAGGCGCAGATGGTCAGCAATTTGCTGGTCGTGCTGTGCAGCGAACGCTCCACCCAGCCGATCGTCAATACCGGCTCGATTTACTGATCCGCGGAGCGCGTCGTGAGCGAGAAGAAAGCCTATCCGCTGCGTATCAATGCCGACGTCTTGACGGCGACGCAGCGGTGGGCCGACGACGAGCTGCGCAGCCTCAACGCGCAGATCGAGTACGTGCTGCGCGATGCGCTGCGCAAAGCGGGGCGTTTATCGCAACAGCCCGCAGTGCCGCCAGAACCGGATGACCCCCCCCCATGACGCCGCCATGACTCCGCCATGACGCCGCAATGGCAACGTCAAGTCCTCGTCGAGGAAAACGGCTATCGACGGTTACAGTGGTCCGTCCTTTCTGAAAAACCCGAGCGATGTCCACGACCGCCACGCGCTGAATCGACACGCTATCTGCGCGCCAAAGCCATTCGCTGACACGCGGCTCGCACCGCCCTTTTGACCTATCGAGATCGTCATGCTGCATATCGTCCACTTGATCGAACGCCGTCGCGGCGAACGCGCATCTCCGAACACCGCTCACGCGCGCCTGCGTCTGTTAGCGCGCTCTACGCTTGCGATTGGCCTTACGATTGGCCTTGCGATCGGCCTTGCGATTGCCCTCGCGCTCGCCTTCGTGCAGCCAGCGCGCGCGCAGGATTCGCTCGCGCCGCCGCCAACCGAAACCAGCACCGCCAGCGACAGCATGACGGCCGCAAGCGTATCGCCAACAGCTGCCGGCCAAGCCGATACCAGCACCTTCGATACTGCGAAGGAAGCGATCGCCGTGCTCGACGCCATGGACGCCGGCGATTTCGCGGCGGTACATGCGCGCTTCGATGCGACGATGTCCGCAGCGGTCACGGTCAATCAACTCAAACAGGTGTGGACGACATTGCCCAGCCAAGCCGGCGCAGCGAAAGGGCGCGGCGACCCGGCGATCGAGAACCGCGACGGCGTGCGCATCGCGCGCATTCCGCTGCGCTACGAGCGCGCTGAGTTGATTGCGATGATCGGTTTCGCCGCGGACGGCACGATCGCCGGCTTCGCGATTCGTCCGGCCGCTAGCGCTGCGGCAGCAAGCCCCGAAAGCGGCACGAATCCAGCGCAAAACGCGACGACACCCGCCGCGTATGTCGCGCCGCCGCTGCCGGCGAACGCCACGTTCACCGAGCGCGACGTGGTGGTCGGCGATGCTGCCACCGGCCTCGGCGCCACGCTCGCCGTGCCGAACGGCAAAGGCCCCTTCCCCGCCGTGGTGCTGGTGCACGGCTCCGGCCCGCAGGATCGCGACGAAACCACCGGCCCGAATCGCCCTTTCCTCGATATCGCTCGCGGCCTCGCCGAACGCGGCGTCGCGGTGTTGCGCTACGACAAACGTACGAAGGCGCGGCCGCAGGATTTCGCCGACGGCGGCATTAACGTCGATCGCGAAACCACCGACGACGCGTTGCTCGCGGTCGCGCTGTTGCGCAAGCAAGCGAAGATCAACAGCAAACGCATTTTCGTGCTCGGCCATAGCCAGGGCGGGATGATGGCGCCGCGCATGGCCGCACGCGATCCGAGCATCGCCGGTCTCGTGCTGTTGGCTGCGCCATCGCGGCCGCTGCTGGACATTTTGATCGAACAAACGCGGCGCATGGCCGTGCTCGACGACGGCAAGACCAGCGCTGAAGAATCCGCCGCGATCGCCGATGTCAGCCGCCGCGTCGCCGCGGTGCGCCGCAGCGGTGAGGTCGCAGCGCAAGACACGCCTGGCGGCTTGCCGGTGGCGTATTGGCGCAGTTTCGAAGCGGTGGACCCGGTCGCGGAAGCGCGCCCATTGACCCAGCCGATGCTGATCCTGCAGGGCGGCACCGACATCCAAGTGGTCGATGCCGATTGGCAGGGCTGGAAAGCGGCATTCCACGCGACGCCGCGGGTGACGTTCACACTTTACGAAACGCTGAATCATCTCGCGATTCCAGGCACAGGCACGATCGCGGAATACCAAACGCCGGGGCAAGTCGATCCGGCGCTGATCGCCGATGTTGCCGCGTGGGTCAAACAGATTCGTGGTGCGCAACCGCCTTCGCGCAAGAACAAGTGAGGCCATCATGCCCCGCGAATTCACGGTGGTTCCGCTCGACATGCGGCCGATCTTCGCGATCCTCGCGCGTTCGATGGGCATGGTGTTGGTCGGCATCGCGGTCATAGCGCGCGAAAATCCCTCGGCATGGTGGGCCTTGCTCGCAACGCTGCCGGTAATGGCCGTGATCTTGCTGAGCGTGCGCCGGCAGCGGGTGACGCTCGATGGCGACCTGCTGCGGATCGCAGCCGGATTGCAGAGTACAAAAGTGCGCGTGGGCGACCTCGACTTGGAAAAGGCGCAGGTGGTGCATCTGGCCGATACGCCCGGCCTGCGGCCGATGTGGAACACATTTGGCACGGCAACGCCGGGCTATCGCGGCGGCAGGTTCCGGCTGCGCGATCGCCGCCGCGCCTTCGTCTTGCTGACCACACGGCAACAGGTGTTATCGCTGCCGGAGCGCGGCGGCCGCGTGCTGTTGCTTAGGGCCTGTTAACACTATCCGGGTACATTGCGTTGCGAATTCAGTGGCGTGCCAGGGAGTGCGGGCCGCGCAGCGCCTAGCTGGTGGCTAGGTCAAGCGGCCCGCACTCCCTGGCACGCCACTGAATTCGCAACGCAATGTACCCGGATAGTGTTAACAGGCCCTAAGCAACAGCACGCGGCCGCCGCGCTCCGGCAGCGATAACACCTGT
>JANMGT010000085.1:0-5423 GCA_031374725.1 Lysobacteraceae bacterium
CGAAGACAGCATGAGGGGTAGGCCGCTGTGATGCGTTGCGAAGAGCGCCCCTCACCCGGCCCCGTATCGAGTACGGGGCAGGCTCTTCGGCCACCCTCTCCCCGTGCTACGCACGGGGAGAGGGAACGAGGCTTCAAAGAATGTGTTCATTATTTTTGAAGCACCACACTAGTGTGGTGTCTCAAAAGTACGCAGGCTAATTTTTAATCAAAAACAGCGCAAATCAAGCCGTTCTTTCACGAAAATGCATCAATGTACTTTTGAGACACCACACTAGCAGCGGTGCGCATCAAACTAATGCGCATCCGCGAACACAGCCACAGCGCGAGCGAGGTCAACGACGATGGCTTTGAGACCGATCATGCTTGTCCTCACCGCGGTTTGCGTACTCTTTGCGGCCGCGCTGGGCATCTCTGCGATTCGCTTCGTGGCCGACGCCGCCGAAGCCCAAGCGACCGTCAGCGACATCTCCGCGCGCAACGACCGCTGCAGCAAAGGTCGCAAGAAACATCGCAAACGCTACGATTGCACGATCTTTACCGCCACACTGCGTTTCGACCATGCCGGCAGCGAGCGTACCGCGACCGTCCCCGCTGGCAAGGCGCGCGAACACCATCAACCGCCGACCGCAGCCAACGTGCGCATCGGCCAGACCCTGCCGATCGTCTACCGCCAAAGCGCGCCATACGGCGATGTCTATCGCGCCGACCACGGAAAGACCCTCGCGATCTGGGGCAAGACCCTGCTTGCTCTGTTGTTCGGCGCCGTGTTTTTCTTTATCGCGATCGTGAGTCACCGGCGCCGACGTTGAAAGCGCTGTCCAGGCGTGCAGGCCGACGTTGCGCCTCGCAGCATGCTCGCTGCGCACAGCGACCGGCTATCATCCCCTGCGTACAAAACGAACGCTTTAGCCGCGTTACTAAGCAGGACATCACTAGGCGATGAACCCTCACCGCAAAACGACGCCGCCGGAAGACATCGCCGAACTCGAACGAACCCTGCAGGCGTTTTCTCGGCGCATCGACGGCAGCCTGCGCGGGCATTTCGCACGCCACGCCATGTGCCGGTTGTTGAAGCAGCCGGAAAGCCATCGCGTGCGCGGACGCAAGATCTCGCTCTGGGCACCCTCCGGCTGGTTGATCACACTGGTTGTCGCCTTCACCCTGATCACGCTCTGCAGCCACTGGCTACCGGGCTTGCTGTCGAAGATCGCGCCGGGCATCGGCGGCTGGTTAGGGATGATGATCCCCAAGATCAATCTTGCCTGGCCGCTGATCGTCGCAGCGCTGCTGCTCGCCGTCGAGCGGCTGGTGCTGCCGCGCATCCTATTGGCGACGCATCGTTTCCGCTTGATGCGGCTGGAACATCATCACGGGCCACAGGCCGAGTTCCCGAGCGTGTATTCCGTCTCACGCGTGGCCGATGGCGTCACCGGTTTCGGCTGGCAAGCGTGGCGCTACGCGCCATCGATCCAGCTCGGCGATATCGTGGTCTCGGTGAACGACCGTCATGGTCGCGGTCTTGCGATCGTGCCGCTGCGCACCCGCGGGCGCCTGCCGGTGCTGAGCTGGGATCGCGATATCGTCCTGCACGACGCATTCCCGGCACTGCCCAAAGCGGTGCGCGATCTCGCGCTCGAATTCGACCGGCTATGCGACCGCAACGCGACGATCGCCGACAAACTCGAACGCGAGCGCACGCTGCGCACCGGCATGGGGCCGAAACCGCCGCCGGTCGATCCGCGCGTGGCGTGGGCGGGCGTGGTGCTGGCTGACGCGGTGAAAACCCATCTGATCGGACTGGCGGCGGACTTCTCGGCCGGTAGCGCCTCCGCAACGCGCGGACTGCTGCTGTACGGGCCACCGGGCACCGGCAAAAGTTTGATCGCCAAGACCTTCGCCGCCAGCATGGACTGCGCGTTCTATCCGCTGTCGCTGCCGGATCTGAAATCCGGCTACATCGGCCAAAGCGGCGAGCGCGTGCAGGCGCTGTGGCGCAAAGCGCTGGGCGAAGAGCGCGCGGTGATCTTTATCGATGAATGCGAAGGCGTATTCGGGCGGCGCGGCGCCAGCAGTACCGACAGCTTCGCCGAAGAGATCGTCGCTGCATTTCTCGCGCAATGGGATGGTTTCGAGAAACATACCCACGTGTGGGTGGTTGGCGCGACCAATCGTCGCGACCTGATCGACCCGGCGATTATTTCGCGCTTCGAAGATCAGCTAGAGATCGGCCTGCCCGATGGGCCGCAGCGTTTGCGGATTCTCGCCAACGAACTTGCGCGCCTGGATGTGGACGACCCGCTACCGGCGCAGACCGAAACGCTGACGCAGGGCATGTCAGGCCGCGAATTGGCCAGTTTGGCCAAGCGCTTGTCGCGACAGTTGGCGACGACACGTGTGCAGACGCCAGCGTCGATGTTGGATGACGCCGCATTGACCATCGCCACCTCGGGCATGCGCCAGCAAGGATCGACCGCCACTGCGGACGACGCGCGCTGGGACACGCTGGTATTGGCCGAAGACACGATGCGCGAACTCAAAACCACCGCCGGCCTGCTGCAGCACGCCGACACGTTTCGCAAACGCGGCATCGGCGTGCCGCGCGGATTATTGCTCTACGGCCCGCCCGGCACCGGCAAGACCCAGATCGCGCGCACGCTCGCGAACGAAACCGGCCTGCGTTTCATCGCCGCGTCTACCGCCGACATCAAACAGGGGTTCGTCGGTCAAAGCGGGCAGAAAGTACGCGAGCTGTTCGAGCGCGCGCGTGAATCCGCACCGTCGCTGTTGTTCATCGACGAAATCGACATCATCGCTTCAGCGCGCGGCGGCGGTAACGACAGTTTCCAAACCGAAATCATCGGCCAACTGCTGCAGGAAATGGACGGCGCTAAAGCACAAACGCAGGCGGTGTTCGTGCTCGCCGCGACCAACCGCATCGATCAACTCGACGCCGCGCTGCTCTCGCGCTTGCCGAAGCAAATCGAAATCCCGCTGCCCGATCGCGACGGCGCGGGCCGCATCCTGCAGGTGCTGCTGCGCAAGAAGCCGATCGAATTCGACATCGAAAGCGGCTGCCGCGAACTCGCGCTGCGCGCCGATGGCCGCAGTGGACGCGATCTGCGCAATTGGGTGGAATCGGCCGAACACCGCGCCGTCGCGCGCGCGATCGAAGCTGAAGACCCGGATTCGATCGCGATCAAGATCGAGGATTTCCGCTGACACAGCGCGTTAACGCCCGAGGATTTCCGCTGGCAAGAAGCGCTCATTGTCGAACAGCGATTTGTCGTCGTAATCGATCATCTCGATCGCACGTCCGCACGTCGCGATCGGTGCTTATGCCGAGAACAATGCGCGTTCGATCTCGTCTGCAGTCGTCGGCCGCACCGCGCGCGCGACTTCGACGCCATCGCGCAGCAACACCAGCGTAGGCCACAGCTTGACCCGGAACGAACGTCCAAGCGGCCGCCCAGAGCCGTCTTCGATCTTGTAATGCGCGATGCCGTCGCGCGCGGCGAGGACTTTCGTCAGCGGCGCCTGCGCGGGGATGCAGTGCGGGCACCAGGGCGCGCCGAATTCGATCAGCACGTGTCCCACCACAGCATCAATCTCTGCGCGCGGCGGCTCGATGGCGGCGTAAACGCGCTGGATTTCCATCCGAGGCTCCTGTAGCGAATTTGTTGTGAATGCTGTGAATGCTGCGAAGCTGCATTGCGCAGCGGGATTATCGATCGTGCGACTATTGACGGTGCGACTATTGACGGTGCGATTATCAGCAGTTCGACGCGGGACGACAAGCGTAAGATACGACCAACCGTCGCCGCGAGCCGTCCGCATGCGCAGATCTTCGCCATCCGATACCGCCGATCATGCGCTGTCGCTCCGTATCAACGGCGATATCCTGCGCGCGCGCCTCGCACGCGGCGCCGATACCCAGTCGGCGCGCATCGCCTGCTGGCGCAAGATCGTCGCCGCCGCGCATGCCGCAGACTGCCGAAAAATCGTGCTGATCGACCGCGAGCGGGGCTCGCACATCGGCGCGAGTGAACTCGCGCAGCTCGCGCTGCTACTGCGAGCCGAGGCCGCGCGCTTCGACCGCATCGCCGTGGTCGAACCGGCAAGCGCGCTGCGCACGATAATGGGCCATGGCGAAGCGATCGCGCGCGCGCTCGGCATTCCGGTACGGCTGTTCGACGACACCCAGCATGCGATGAAATGGCTGCGCGAACCGCAGGACTAATCCGTCATGAATCGATTGCGGATGGATCGATCGCGAATCGCTATCGCCAGGCCTATCGCCATGCCATCGATGACATCATTCGACCCGGACCACGCTTCGCCTCAGCGTTTGCGCTTCGCCTTGGTCGCAGGCAGCGAGTCGTACACGAAGCCGACGAACTGGTCGGGCTTGATGAAACCCTTGCCATAGGTCGCGTCGCTCTCAGCGGTGGGTTTCGCGGCAATCGTCTGGGCTTTGGTTTTGCCCGCTGCCTTCGCTGCGGCGATGCGATCGCGCGCGCCTTTAAGCAGATCGCGATATGTCTGCAGTCTGGCGCGATCACCGAGCGGCCCATGCCCCGGCACGATCATGGTTTGCGCATCGCTGAGCGCTAAGCCGCGATCGAGCGCAGCGATGTAGCCGTCGATGCTACCGCCGGAACTCAGGTCGATGAACGGGTAGCCGCCGTTGAACCAGGTGTCGCCCATGTGCAGCAGGTTCGCGTTATGAAATTTCACCAGCGCATCGCCGTCGGTATGCGCATTAGCGACGTGAATCACTTCGACATCGTCGCCATTGAGATGCAAGGTGATGCCATCGCTGAAGGTCACGACCGGCCACGCCTTCGCTGGCGCGGGTTCGACCTTGCGCTCGAATGCGGCGATGAACTGTTCGCTGCTCATGCGCTTACGCACGTTGGCGTGCGCGATGATGACCGAGCCTTGTTTGCCGAACGCTTCGTTGCCGCCGGTGTGATCGCCATGCCAATGCGTATTGATCACGAAGCGCAGCGGCGGATGCCCTAATGCGGCTAATGCAGCCGAAATCTTCTCGTTCAGTGGCGCATACTGATCGTCGATCAGGAACGTGCCATCTTCGCCCGCGCTGGCGACCATGTTTCCGCCGGCGCCGACGAGCAAGTGCGTACCGCCGCGCAGCGCCGTCGTTTTAATTTCGACCTTCGAGAAATCCTGCTGCGCTACTGCGACGAACGGCGACAGCGCGAGCGCGCAGACGGAAGCGACAAGCGAGAAAGCGAACAGATGGCGCATAGCGTACGTCTCTAGGGAACATCTGATTTTGCTTACGGTCAGAACCTGACTGATTCTGGAGCGGTGCGATGTCCCACAAGCAAATGACCTTGGCGATGCAGTCCGACAGCGGGTTTGAGAAACACCGCAAGCCGACGCGACGCGACGAATTTC
>JANMGT010000102.1:0-6950 GCA_031374725.1 Lysobacteraceae bacterium
TCTAGATACTCGAAGCCGACAAATCGTTCGCTGGCCCAGGCCACCCGTGCCGGTGCGCTGAAGACGTGTCGCAGGTCGATCAGCAAATACAAACGGACGTGCTCGCCCACATCCAAGGACCAGTCGTCAGGTCGGCTGGTGCAGCAGCCGACGGCGGAGACATTCTCCATTTGCGCGACGAAGCCCTCGGTGCCGTGGGCGATCATCACCACGCATTCAAAGTCGACGCGCGGCGCGCGGCGGCGGTCGTCGTCTTTATCTTTTAAAGGCACATGCATGGGGCTAGTACTGGTCCGACGAACGCCCTTCGAGGCATTGGCTTTAGCTTACAGCGAATTCATCCGTCCGCCATCAACAGCAAGACTGACGCCGTTGATGTACGCGGCGGCCGGGCTACAAAGGAAGGCGATGGCCGCGGCCACTTCCGCCGCCTGGGCGAAACGTGCGGCGGGCACGGTATTGAGCATCGCGCGGGTGACGGCGTCCTCGGTCTGACCGCTGTGATGGGCGCGATCGGACACGATTTGCCGCAAACGTGCGGTCTCGGTATAGCCGGGCAGGGCGTTGTTCACGGTGATGCCGTCGCTGGCCAGCTCGCGCGACAAGGTTTTGGCCCAGCTCGCCACAGCGCCGCGGATGGTGTTGGAGACGCCAAGATTCGGTATGGGTTCGCGTACCGATGTTGAGATCACATTCACGATCCGGCCCCAGCCGCCTGCACGCATACCTGGCAAGACCGCTTGCACCAGCGCGTGGTTGGCCAGAAGGTGTTGCGCGAACGCGGCTTCGAATGCGCCTGCGCTTGCCGTGTGCGCCGGGCCGCCGGGCGGGCCGCCGGTGTTGTTGATCAAAATATGCACCGGGCGTTCCGCGGCCAGGGCTTCGACCTGCATGTGAAGCGATGCTGAGTTGCGCATATCGGCACTGAGCCAGCCGTGGCGCTGCGCCTGCGGCGTCGGTAACGCGGCGGCGACCTCACGCAGCACCTCGGCGCGGCGCGCGAGCAGTGTCACTTCGGCGCCCAGAAGCGCCAATTCGTACGCTGTGGCGCGGCCGATGCCTTCGGAGCCGCCGCAGACCAATGCATGTTTTCCGGCGAGGTTCAGATCCATGGCGTGTAATCTCGATGTGAGGTAGATGGGGAATATGTGCGGCAGTCGGCAGACTGCGTTATGGCTGAATTCGAGCGGCGCGAAGCTCCGCCGAGCATGCGTCAGGTCACGCCCAGGCCGGTGATTTTCTGGAGGCCCCAAATGACCGCCAGATGCAGCGGGTAGTAGGCGTAGAACCATAAGCGCAGGCGCGGCACCCGAAAATCGACGCGATGCGCCAGAAACAACAGCGGCAGCGCCAGCAGCGACCAATACACGTTGCTCAAGATGTTCAAGCTGGCGCAAAACAGCACGGCGTAGATGGCGGCTGTCCACGACGGCTGCTTGCAGTAGTACCAAATCGCAATGCCGAAGCCGATACCGAACCAAAAATATTCGGCAAGGAAGCCAAAAGCCACGAAGGACAGCACCATGATTGACTTCGCCGCCGCGCCGCCGATTTGGATGAACCAGACGCAGACGAGGATTGCCGCAAACAGGAACATGATGTTCAGCGGCCAGAACGTGTTTTCGACCGTGGAACCGATGGCGATAAAGGTCGGCGTGGTGATGATGCCGAACAGCAACAGTCGGCCTAAGGTGCGTTTGTAGGCGCCATTGTCGAATGCACCGGGTCGGGCGAGGTTGTAGGCCAGCACCGAAGTGAAGATCGGCATCGCCAGACGGCCGAGATTGAACATCCACGGTTGGCTTGCGGCGAGTAGATACTTGTTGACGTGATCGATGGTCATCAGCACCACCGCTAGCCACTTCAGCAATTCCAGGGTGTTATCGGGCAAGACCAGCGTCGGCAGTATCGATTTGCGGGGCAGGGCGGTCGCGGGCGATGACATGCGGGCTTGGTCGGATTGGGGCGGCGGAAGGCGGTCACTCTATCCCGATCCGGCGTCGCAGCGTGAAGCGAGCTGTCCGCTACATCGGCGGACTATGCGGATGGATCGTCCGGTTCGCGCTCGGCCATCCATGCCGCCAACTGCGCCGCGCCCGGGTCGCCGCTGCGTTCGAATGCGGCTGAACGGCCGCGCGATTGGCGGCTGGCTGGTTCTGAGAGTCTAAACAGGCTCTGATTGAGCATGAATTTCAGATCGATGCGCTTGGGCGCGAACACGAAGCCGACGATGCCTCGCAATTGCGAGCGATGATTCTCGCGCTCCGGTTCGAAGCGCCAGTCGCTGCCGACGGCCGCCTCGTAGTGCTGGCTCATACGGTCGACCAGATCGCCGAGAGATTTTTCATCGTCGTAGATCATCGTCGTAGATCAAGGGCTCGCCCTGCAAATGCGCGACCGCGTAATTCCAGGTGGGTACGCGCGCGGCCTGCTCTTTATCGGGATACCAGCCGGGTGAGACGTAGGCGCTGGGGCCGTGCACCATCATCAGCATCTCGCTGCGGTGCCGCCACTGCGGATTGGGGCGCGCCCAGTGGCCTTCGATGCGGACGCTCTGGCCGTGTCGTGCGTACAGCACCGGCAGGTGGCTCACGAATGGTATGCGCTCGTCGTCGCTGCTGATCAGGGTGACGAACGGGTTCGCCGCGAACAGTGCATCAAGCCCGCGAGGTCGGTATCTGCGAAAGCACTGGGTAGATACATGCCGTGTCGCTCTGGGTCAGGCCCGCGCGCCCAAGGTCTGAACCATTCGCGCGCGCAGATGCTCATCGTCATCGGCCTGCGGCGGCGCAATTGCGGATGTCGAAAATCCGCGCTCCAGCGCGTCTTCTTCGTCCAAGCCGTCGTAGGACACGAACTCCGCGTCCATCAGCGCGGCGCGGGCGGTGTCTTCGCTGTCGTAGACGAGAACATTGCCGTCGCTGTCGAAGACATCGGCGATGCCGGTGTCATGCACGCTCAAGCGTGCCCAGATGATCGTGCGTCCCAAGCTGGCCAGCCACCATTCGACGCGTTCGATGGTCGGCGTGCTCATGGGTAGGCCACCGACCACAGCCAAAGAATGCCGGCGCCGGACAGCCCGATCAAAATGGTGCTCAGCGAGACTCGCGCCGGCGTGGCCAAGCCGCTGAGATTACGGTCATCGGTCTCGCGATAGCCGCCGACAAGCAGCCACCACAGCGCGGCTGGGCTGGCGAAAGCGAACTTGCCCAATCGCGCATGCAATGCTGGATGACGATCGCGCAGATGCACGAGCGTCAGCGGCCAGAAGATCACCAAAGCGGTGAAGCCGGCGATGGCGAGGGACAAACTGACGAGGGCGAAGAACAGAATCATGTGAGCATCGATTTCATTAGGTTTCGTTGTGGGAGCGGCGCAAGCCACGATGAATCACCAGCGCGTTACCCCGCAATTGGTCGCGACTTGCGTCGCTCCCACCATGCAGTTAGAACTCCGCCGAACCTGGCGCGCGCGGGAACGGAATCGCGTCGCGGATGTTGCTCAGGCCGCAGACGTAGACCACCAAGCGCTCGAAGCCCAGGCCGAAGCCGGCGTGCGGCACCGTGCCGTAGCGGCGGAAGTCGCGATACCAGCCGTAAAGCGACGGATCAAGGCCGAATTGGGCGATGCGCGCGTCGAGCACGTCCAGTCGTTCCTCGCGCTGGCTGCCGCCGATGATCTCGCCGATGCCTGGGGCCAGCACGTCCATTGCGGCGACGGTTTTGCCGTCGTCGTTGAGGCGCATGTAGAACGACTTGATGTGCTCGGGGTAGTTCATCACCACCACCGGGCGGCCGACGTGAGTTTCGGTGAGCCCGCGTTCGTGCTCGGTCTGCAGATCCAGGCCCCATTCCACCGGGAACTCGAACTTCTGCTTCGCGTTCTGCAGCAGCCGCACCGCTTCGGTGTAGTCGATGCGCTCGAACGGCGCGTTGACGAAGGCTTCCATCCGCGTGATCGCGTCTTTCTGCACGCGTTCGGCAATGAAGGCCATGTCGTCGGCACGTTCGCTTAGCACCGCGCGGAACAGGTACTTCAGGAAGGCTTCGGCGAGATTGGCGTCGTCGTTGAGATCGGCGAACGCGATCTCCGGCTCGATCATCCAAAACTCGGCGAGGTGGCGGGTGGTATTGCTGTTTTCGGCGCGGAAGGTCGGGCCGAAGGTGTAGACCTTGCTTAACGCGAGGCAATAGCCCTCGACGTTGAGCTGGCCGGAGACGGTGAGGAAGGTCTCTTTGCCGAAGAAATCCCTGGAGAAGTCGATGTTGCCGTCGGCAGTCTTCGGCAGATTCAGCATATCCAGGGTGGAGATGCGGAACATCTGGCCGGCGCCCTCGGCGTCCGAGGTCGAAATGATCGGGGTATTGACCCAGTAGAAGCCGTTCTCGTGGAAGAAGCGATGGACCGCCTGCGCGAGGCAGTGACGGATACGGGTCACCGCGCCGAACAGATTGGTCCGCGGGCGCAAATGCGCCATCTCGCGCAGAAATTCCAGCGAATGCTGTTTGGGCTGAATCGGGTAGGTTTCCGGGTCTTCGACCCAGCCGACGACTTCAACCCCGGTCGCCTGGATCTCAAAGCTCTGGCCCTTGCCTTGCGAGGCCACCAGGGTGCCGGTGGCGATCACCGCGCAGCCGGCGGACAGGTGCTTCACCTCCGTTTCGTAATTCGACAGCGCATCGGTGGCGACGATCTGGATCGGCGCGAAGCAGGAGCCGTCGCTGACCTGCACGAAACTCAGCGCCGACGAATCGCGCCGGGTCCGTACCCAGCCGCGCACGCTAACTTCACTTCCGATGGCCGCGTCCCCGGCCAGTGCCTGCTTGACGCTCATCAACGCCATATCTTGGTTTCCTACTGTGTCGTACCAATTAAAGTGGAGTAAGAGCCTGTTCACGATCTCCGCATACTCCGCGTTGCGGCGCAACCCGAAGGGCTGAGCCACACAACGCGCGGCACGGCGTCCTCGCTCGGTCGTGGATCAACCATCCATTCCCTCGCGCCTGCTTGTTCCGCGCGTTCTGTGGCTCAGCGCGAAGCATGCGGAGATCGTGAACAGGCTCTTAGACGTCGCGGTGCCGACAGGCAGTGCGGCATCGTAACCCGCAAGTTTAACTGAGTCCGTCCCGATCCCGGCTTCCATCTCGGCGGTCGGGCGCCCATCGTCAGGTCGCCGCCCGATGCCGCCGTCGCAGGCGCGCATCGCGTTCGCCGTCATCAGAGCCTACAATCGTCCTATGAGCATCTCGATCGCCCCCGCCGCACTGCAACGCATTCGTTCCTATCTGACCGACAGCCCCGGCGCGCTGGGTCTGCGTTTCGGCGTAAGACGCACCGGCTGTTCCGGCTGGAGCTATGTCGTCGATCTTGCCCGCGATGCCCGCGACGGCGATTCGGTCAGCGAACAGGACGGCGTCAAGGTCTTCGTCGATGCCGATAGCGTATCGCTAGTGGACGGCACCGAGATCGACTTCCTCAAGCAGGGCTTGAACGAGCAATTCGTGTTCCGCAACCCCAACGTCAAGGCCGAATGCGGCTGCGGCGAGAGTTTCACCACCGATGCCGACCGCGCGGCTTGATCCCGTTTTGAGCAAATATCCAGTGGCCAGACTAGGCCAATCCTTACTAGCAAGTTGGATTCAGTTGCGTTAAATGGCGAAGCTCAAATTGCTACGGAAAATTCGCGTCGTTTTCAATCCAACATGGAGACCGAATTCTCATCCTGCGAAATGCAGATAACGTAAGAAAAACTGGGCAAGAGGCACCAAGCAGGAGTGGCACCAAGAAGTACGATTTTTTCGTCCTTTTTGAACGGTTCGGTATCAGGCACAACCTTTATATCTGCGGCGGTTTCGACTCATTACTCCGCGACTTCCACCCGGTCGCGGCCATTGCGTTTCGCCGCGTACAGCGCCTGATCGGCCCGGTGCATCAGCGATGCCAGCGGTTCTTCGCGGTTCCACGCCGCCAGCCCGATGCTGATGGTGACCGGTAGCGATTCCGACGCGTAGTGAACCGCCTCTCGCAGATATTCGCACTGCAGTCTGGCTTGCGCCGCCGGCATGTCCGGCAGCAACCAGACAAATTCCTCGCCGCCGTAACGGGCGATGGTGCCGTGTCCGCCGCTCGCGGCCCGCAGTTGGACGGCGACATCCTCCAACACCCGATCGCCCACCAGATGTCCGTGTACGTCGTTGACCACCTTGAAATTGTCGATATCGATGATCGCCACGCAGCAGGCCCTACCCGCATTGAGCCCGGTTTCCAGCGCGGCCGAGAACGCGCGGCGGTTTGCCAGACCAGTTAGCGGGTCGGTGCGGGTCTGCTCTACGAGATCGGCGTTGTGGGCTTCCAGTGATTCCTGATAGCGATGCAACTGATCCTCGTACCAGGTCCGATCCTGTAACTGCAAGTTGAGGGCACGGCTGGTCTGCCGAATTTCGAGCAGACGCGACACCTGCCGGGACAGCGCGTTCAAGGCGTCGATCTGGTGCGCTTCGAGCTTGCGCGGCTGTCGGTCCATGACGCAGAGCGTGCCCATCGGCAGGCCTTCTGCGCCCAGCAAGGGCGCGCCCGCGTAGAAACGTATTGCAGGATTGGACAGCACTAACGGGTTGTCGCGGAAACGGGGATCTTCCATCGCGTCCGGCACTACCATCACTTCGTCTGGATTGAGGATGGCGTGCGCGCAGAATGAGATATCGCGCGACGTTTCCGCGTCATCTAGTCCGATTCTCGCCTTGAACCACTGGCGATCGAGATCGATCAGGCTGACCGAACTGATCGGCATGCCGCACACCGCCGACGCGATCATCACCAGATCGTCGAAGGCGGCCTCCTGCGGCGTATCCAAGATTTCGTAGCGCCGCAGGGCGGCGAGGCGCTCAGCCTCGTTGTGAGGCCTGGTGGGTCGGATCATCGTTTCCTGCACGGGTTGGGCGCATGACCGG
>JANMGT010000006.1:0-43186 GCA_031374725.1 Lysobacteraceae bacterium
CGATGGCGCGGTGTTCGAGCAGGCCGGAATTGGTTTTTCCGATGTGTCGGGCACCAAGCTGCCGCCATCGGCCACCGCAGCGCGGCCTGAGCTTGCGGGTGCGTCGTGGCGCGCGGTCGGGGTGTCGCTGGTGTTTCATCCGCGCAATCCCTACGTGCCGACCACGCACGCGAACGTGCGCCATTTCCGTGCGATCCGCGACGGCGAAACGGTGGCGTGGTGGTTCGGCGGCGGTTTCGATCTGACCCCGTTTTATCCAGTCGATGAGGATGTGCGTCACTGGCACCGCGTCGCCCGCGATCTGTGCGAACCGTTCGGCGGACAGGCGCGCTACGAGGCGCATAAACGCTGGTGCGACGAGTATTTCTTCCTGAAACATCGCAACGAAACTCGCGGCGTCGGTGGGTTGTTTTTCGACGATCTGCACGAGGATTTCGAGCGCGATTTCGCCTATCAACGCGGGGTCGGCGATGGTTTTCTCGATGCGTATCTGCCGATTGTGGAACGTCGGAAAGACGTTGTCTACGGCGAGTGCGAGCGCCAGTTCCAACTCTATCGCCGCGGCCGTTACGTCGAATTCAATTTGGTGTTCGATCGTGGCACCTTGTTCGGCTTGCAATCGGGCGGGCGCACCGAATCGATCTTGATGAGCCTGCCGCCGCTGGTGCGTTGGGAATACGGCTATACGCCGGGGGCCGATAGCGCTGAGGCGCGCTTGGCTGAGTACCTGAAACCGCGCGATTGGTTGATCGAAGACAGCGCTAGGTAGATGCGCATCGATCGATATGTTCATCGGTAGAGCGGCCTCAAGAGCCTGTTCAAAATCTCCGAATACCGCAATCGCTTTGGCGTTGTAGGAGGGCCTTTAGGCCCGATCTTTGGCGTTGTAGGAGGGCCTTTAGGCCCGATCCGACGGCATCTAAGCCGGTGTTCACCATGGTCGGGGCTGAAGCCCCTCGTACAAAGCAAACACGATTCGACGCAAGGCGATGCATGCGGAAATTTTGAACAGGCTCGCACAGGCCGGTCGGTGCGCAACGCCTGCGGTCAAAATGCCCGCCATCGAAATGCGCGCCGTCGAAATGCCCGCCATCGAAATGCCGCAACTGCAGTCACTGCGCACGCGGACGCAGCAGCAGCGCGATACCGCCCGCGATTAGACCCCAGAACGCCGAACCGATGCCGGCGATGCTGAATCCGGATGCGGTGACGAGAAAGGTGATCAGCGCAGCTTCGCGATCGCGCTCTTCGCGCAGCGCAGAACACAGACTGTTGCCGATGGTGCCGAACAGCGCGAGCCCCGCCACGGCCATCACCAGTTCTTTCGGGAACGCTGCAAATAGTGCCGCAACAGTGGCGCCGAACACGCCGGTGAACAGATAGAAGATGCCGGCGAACACCGAGGCCACGTAGCGCTTCGATGGGTCTGGATGCGCCTCGCGGCCGCTGCAGATCGCGGCGGTGATCGCCGCCATGCACAGCGAATACGCGCCGAACGGCGCGAGCACAATATTGGTGGTGCCGATCCAGCCGATGGTGGATGAAATCGGCGGCTCGTAGCCGGAGGCGCGCGACACCGCGATGCCCGGGATATTCTGCGAGGCCATCGTCACCACGAACAGCGGCAGCGCGATGCCGAACACCGCCGCCAGCGACAGCGAAGGCATCGTGAACACCGGCTGCGCGAGGCGCAGTTCGACATCGCCCAGACGCAACAGCCCGCTGCCACCCGCGATGACCATGCCCAGCAGCAGCGTCGCCAGCACTGCGTAGCGCGGGAACCAGCGCCGCCCGCACAGATAGACGACGAACATCGCCAAGGTCATCGCCATCTGCGTGCGCATCGACACGAACACATCCATGCCGAAACGCAGCAGCACGCCGCCGAGCAGGCCCGAGGCCAGCGCCAGCGGCACCCGGCGCATGCCGCGTTCAAACACGCCGCTAAACCCAACGACGGCGGTCATCGCTGCGACCAGCACGAAGGCGCCGATGGCGTCAGATAGCGGCACGCCGGCGTTGCTGGCCACCAGCATCGCCGCGCCCGGTGTGGACCATGCGGTGACGATCGGCATCCGCCAGCGCAGCGACAGGCCGATGCAGGTCACGCCCATGCCGATGCCCAGCGCCCACAGCCACGATGCGGTTTCGGCCTCCGATGCGCCCAGCGCCTGCGCGGCTTGGAACACGATTACCGCCGAACTGGTGAACCCGACCAGCACGGTGACGAAGCCCGCCGCCACCGACGACGGCGCGATGTCGCGTCGCCAGGAACTGCGGGGTGCGGGCGTCGTCGTCTTCATTCGGTGCTCGTCATTCGCCTGCGGGAATCAGCAGTAGCAATGCGGCGCCAAGCGCGAAACGGTAGTAGGCGAAAGGCGCGAAACTGTGGCCCTGGATATAGCGCAGCAGCCATTTCACCGCGATGAACCCGGTGATCGCCGCAGTGATAAAGGCCACCGCGAGTTGGCCCCAATCTTCACCGCCGATGCCGTGTTCGCCGAGGCTGTCGAGCAAGGCATAGCCGGTTGCTGCGAACATCGTAGGTATCCCGACTAGAAACGCGAATTCTGTCGCGGCCGGGCGGCGAGTGACGCCGAACAACAGCGCTGCGAAGATCGCTGCGGCCGAGCGCGAGGTGCCGGGAAACACCCCGGCGATCACCTGCGCGATGCCGACCAGGATCGCGACTGTCCAGCCGATGTCGCTGCAGTCCCCCAATATCTGCGCACGGCGCTTTGCGATCCGCTCCGCAACGAGGATGAATACACCGCCGAGGATCAGCGCCCAGGCGACGGGCGCAACGGTTTCCGGCAATTCCCAGCCCAAGGCTTTGACGATCAAGCCCAGCACCGCCGTGGTGCTGAACGCAGCGGCGATCTTCAACGCATAGTCGCGGTTCGCGCGTTCGCGCAGGCCGCTGGCGAGCGCCCAGACGCGCTGCCGATAGACCAAGGTGATGGCCAAGATCGCGCCCGATTGCACCGCGATGTTGAATAACTCGCTGCGCCGCGGCAACCAGTGCTGCGCGATCAACAGGTGCCCCGTGCTGGAGACCGGCAGAAATTCGGTGATGCCTTCGATGATGCCGAGAAGTACTGCGCTCAGGTATTCATTCATGCGGTGGTCGGGGAATGCAAACCACTAGTGTACCGACCGCAACCGCGCTGACGGGGGACGCAGTCGAATCAATGACGCCGTCGAATCAAGACACCTCCGGCCTGCCGGAGGTGTCTTGGGTGCCGGTGCGGGCGCGAGCCCGCTGAGGCATCAACGGATCAACGGCCCCAAGTGCCGGTATTCCACAGCGCCTGCCCTTGATGGCTGTAGACCACGACATTGCCGTCGTTCTGCATTGCCAAATACGCGCCGTTATTGCCATTGGTGCCGGTGTACCAGACCGGCTGGCCCGCGCCGTTGTAGACGACCAGATGGCCGTCGGTCTGCATCGCCAGCACATGGCCGCTACCGAAGACATTGTTCCACCAGATAGGACCCACGCCGGCTTGGTACAGCACCAAATGGCCGTCGCCCTGAATGACGAAGGTGAAGCGGCCGTCGCAGGAGGTCACCGAGCCGCCCGTGGCCAGGGTGCGCCCTGGATTCATCCGGCCGCAGGTTTGCACGGTGTCCAGTACCAGCCCATACGCATTGAGCAGCGGTTGAATCGGCTGGTGGAAGGTGACGGGCGAGGCGATCGCGCAATTGTTGTTACTCCCGCCCGGGATGCCGCCGCCGGAGGTGACGCCCTGGGCTTCGCCGCTGGGACTGATGAAAGAACCGCCGGAATCGCCGAAGCCGACGCAGGCGGTGGATTGCACCAACCCATAGGTCAGGCCGGCGCTGTAGTTGACGGTGACGTTCTTGGCGGTGATCGCGCCGCAGCGCCATCCGGTGGTCGCGCCGGAGCGACAGGTCGCGCCGCCGACGGGAGTCTCCAGATTGCCGATGACGTTGAGGTTGCCGCCGTTGTACGTATTGACCCACGGGCGGATGACCCACGAACCCGGGTTGGTATTGCGCACCCAAGCCTGATCCGCGCCGGGGAACTGCGAACCGGCGAAGTTGCCGATCGCGACGTTGTTCGCGCCGCTAACGGCGGTGTTGACGCCGCCGCAGTGGCCGGCGGTCGCGAAGCCGGTGGTTGCGCCCTGCGTTACCGAAAAGCCGATCGAACAGCCGCTGGTGGGCGTCCAATAGCGGTCGCCGCCGCGGATATCGAAGGTCGGCTGCGGCCGGGTTTTCGAGGTGCCGAATCGAATCGCGTTGACGTCGGCGCCGCTGGCGGCGATGAAATCGACCGCTTTGTTTTGCGCGCCGGGATCGGTGGTGACGACCACGCTGTTGCTGCGCAGATCGATGCGCCAGGAATGGATCGCCGGGTCCATGCCGCCGCGCGCGCTGCGCAGGCCGAGCGCGGCTTGCCCGCGATTCAATTGCGACATCACCGTTTCCAACTGCGCGAGGCTGCGCTGCACCACGCGAACTTCCTGCCCGCTGGCGCTCACTTTTGCGGTGCGGTTGCGATCGGTGGTGGCGACCACCAGCTTAAACTCGCCGCTCGCATCGCGTTCCATCCACGCGCCGGCGAAACTGCTGCCCAGTGCCGCGCGCGCTTCGCCTTGGGTGCGGATCGCGCGCTTTTCGGTATCGAGATAGCTTGCAATCTGCCCGGGCATCACGCCCAGATCGCGCTGCAGCGCGAACTTCATCGCGGCCGGCATCTCGGCGCCGGTTTTGTCGCCGGTTTTATCGGAGGCGGCCATCGCCTGGGTCGCGCCGAACATGGCGAACGCGGCGAGCGCAAGCGCGGTGAGGCGGAGGGGCTTGGCGTGCAGATCGGGGGATATCGTGCGCATATCTAAATCTCCTTTTTATTCGAAAGCGCGGTATTTCGCGCTTTCGAGCTGGGTAGCGGCAACGGAGCGGGGGCTCCGTGCCGGCCCGCATGGCCGACACTCATCGAGGAAAGATCGCACTGACATCGTCTGGCGTACTTCGCTACGAACAGGGCTGTGAGCAGCGTTTGTACAATGCTTGGATAGGGCGACGATGCGGTGCGAACGACCGGATGAAGGTTGAGCTGCGCGTTGCGTATGCTCGTCCGCGATCCATGCGTGGCGTATCGATTCTAACGGCGATCGATCGACAATTAAACGACCGTTCTATGACACGGTGCGAAATTGGTACTCACGATCGTTCTATCTCGCGCGGCGCTTAACGATTCTTTAGCCCGAGATTCACAGTCCGCGAAGATCAGCCGTTCGGAGAGTTCGCGGCGATCTCAACGCGATGGATGTTCGCGTCTGTAGCGAAGTCCGATGTCGATCGCGAATCTATCAGTGTTCGATCGTTCTTCAGCGATTCGATTTCGAACAGGCGCTCAATACGGCTGACCTAACCTGAAAAACACGGTTTCCTCGCCGCCCTCGGCGAGCCCGAGACCGAAATAGATCGGGCCTAGCGGCGTGTCGAGCGCGCTGTAGATGCTGCCGCCGGCGATGAAGCGTTGCCATGCGGGATGTTGTCCGCTGCGCCACACTTGGCCGGCTTCCAGCGAGCCGCCGAAGAACAGCGGATAGTCCAACACCTGCGCCCATGGGTAGCTGTAGCGCACGCTTGCGAGCGCAGCACCATCGCCGTGCAGCGCGTCCACGCCGTAGCCGGAGAGCCGCAGCGGCCCGCCGAGCATCGCGACGTCTTCGTACGCATCGCCGCGGCGATCCTGCGCTTCCAGCGCCAATAGCCAGCGCCCGCGCAGCGCTTCGAATGCGAAGCTCGCATTCGCGCGCGAGACGAAGCCTTGGCTTTCGGAGCCAAGACCAGACAGATAGCGCGCGTGTCGCGCGTCGAGATACCAGCCTTTGCTGGGGAATTCGGCATCGTCTTGCGTGTCGAGTACGAGCGAGACTTCAACGCCGTTACTCTGCGCAGTACGCGGAATGGCCGGCAGCTTCGCCGGGTCGCTGCGCAGATCGAAATGATTGCGTCGCGCGAAAGGAGCAACCGCGATTTCTCCCAAGCGATCCAGATCGAAGCCGACACTGGCGCGCGTTTCCCAAGCGCTGTGTCGGTACTCCGCTGCGCGGCCGTTGCGATCGAGTAAGGTTTGGTCGTGGCCCAGCCATTCCAGCAACGAGCGCAGGAACAGCCGGCGGTCCAAACGCAACGGTTGATTCCATTCGGCGAAAGCGCGATTGCGATCGCCGATCCGCGCTTCCAACAGCAGATCGCCACCGAAACGATTGAGTTCCCGGCGACCGTAGCGCGCGCCCAATTGATACTCGCCGCCGCCTTCGAAATCGTCCTGCATGAACACGCCGAGCTTGAGCGTGCCGTCTTCTTCCCAGCGACGACTGCGCGCGACATAGGTCAGCATGGTCTCATCGCGCTCGTTGCGTTCGACGGTGTAGTAGACGCGCGAGAATTGGCCCAATCCATACAGACGCGCCAAATCCTGCTCGATCTTCTCCGGTTCCACCATGTCGCCAGGCTGTGTCCGCAGTTGCGTGCGCACGGCCGCGTCGTGGACGCCGGAGGTGTTGAGTAATTTCACCTCGGCCACCGGGCCGAGCGGCCGCAGTTTCGCGCTGCGCTGCGCACGCCATTGCGCATATTGCGCCTCGTTCAGCGATAGCCCGCGCAATTGCGGCATCGCTGCGTCCGCTGCAGCGACGCCCAGCAAGACGCCTTGGTCGAGACCGGCAGCGAAATCCGTCGAACTCAGATCGTCCAGTGTCGGCACGATCAACACATCGCCTGCCCTCAAGTGTTCGATCTGACGTTTAGTTTCTTTCGCCATCATGGCGGTGACCATTTGATCGGTGATGCTGAACGGGTCGAGCAGTTGATCGCGCGTTTTCAGGGTGGCGCTGATATCCACCGCGATGATGCGTTTCGCGCCCCATTGCCGCGCAATGTCCACCGGCAGATTCACCGCGATGCCGCCGTCGATCAACGAACGCTCGCCATAGCTCACCGGTGCGAATACGCCGGGCACCGCCATGCTCGCGCGCACGGCGTTGACCAAGTCGCCGCTGTCCATCACCACCGCGTCGCCGGTTTCCAGATCGGTGCCGATCGCGCGAAAAGGAATGGGCAGCTCGTCGAAGCGTTCGATACCGGCGCTCGGCATTAGCGCCGCACGTAGGGACAGCGCCAAGCGTTGCCCCTCGAACAGCGATGGCGGCACTCCGAGTTTGCCGTCGCGCAGGCCGAATCCGCCCTTGGCTAAAAAGCTGCGGTCTTCGATCTTGCGTCGCAGGGTGAATTTACGACGATCGAGGCGATCGACGAACATCTCGCTCCAGGGCAATGCGCGCATCTGCTTTTCGATCTCGACCGCGGGCATGCCGCTGGCGTACAGACTGCCGATCACCGCGCCCATGCTGGTGCCGACGATGCAGTCGATCGGCACGCGCTCGCGTTCGAGCACGCGGATCACGCCCATATGCGCCATGCCGCGCGCGCCGCCGCCGCTGAGCACCAGGCAGGTGTCGAATTCCGCAGCGTGTGCCGGTGCGATCAGCAGCGATAACGGTAACAGGACGAGTGAGAACAGGCGCATCGACGCGATCTTCCATAAGAGGACATCAGAGGACATCAGGAGCATGCGCAAGCGGTGCCCGCGCGGCGAAATCAATGGTAGATCACTGAAGCCATTGGGCTGCCTCAGTTAAGTGCTAAGCCGCCCAATCATTTGCACCAATGAAGTGCAAATGATGATGTCCTGCCAATGCTGCCCATTCTAAATCAAAGACTTGCGATAGTCCCAATGCTGGCACGCGCCTTGCATAGAGAAACTCAACCTTCTCACCCATCGGAGCTTCCGAAGATGTCCCTCGAACACGTCGAAAAAATGATTAAGGACCACAAGGTCGAGTTCGTCGACCTGCGTTTCGCCGATATGCGCGGCGTACAGCACCACGTCACCTTCCCGGCCTCGATCGTCGAACCCACCCTGTTCGAAGAAGGCAAGATGTTCGACGGTTCGTCGATCAGCGGCTGGAAAGGCATCAACGAGTCCGACATGATCCTACTGCCGGACGCCGGCACCGCCTTTCTCGATCCGTTCACTGCCGACCCGACGCTGGTGCTGACCTGCGACATCCTCGACCCGGCGACCATGCAGGCCTACTCGCGCGATCCGCGCGGCGTCGCCAAGCGCGCCGAATCCTATTTGAAGGCCAGCGGCATCGCCGACCAAGCGTTCTTCGGCCCCGAGCCCGAGTTCTTCATCTTCGATAGCGTGCGTTTCGCCAACGATATGGGCCACACTTTCTTCCATATCGATTCGGAAGAAGCGCATTGGAACTCCGGCCGCGAATACGACGGCGGCAACTCCGGCTACCGGCCGATGGTGAAGGGCGGTTACTTCCCGGTCGCGCCGCTGGATTCGCTGCACGACATGCGCGCCGAAATGTGCAAGACGCTGACCGAAGTGGGCATCGAAGTGGAAGTGCATCACCACGAAGTCGCCAACGCCGGCCAGTGCGAAATCGGCACCAAGTTCAACACGCTGGTGCAGAAGGCCGACGAACTGCTGACGATGAAGTACATCATCAAGAACGTCGCGCACCGCAACGGCAAAACCGCGACCTTCATGCCCAAGCCCATCGTCGGCGATAACGGCAGCGGCATGCACGTGCACCAGTCGCTGGCCAAGGGCGGCGTCAACCTGTTCTCCGGCGACGGTTACGGCGGTTTGTCGCAGATGGCGCTGTGGTACATCGGCGGTATCTTCAAGCACGCGCGCGCGATCAACGCCTTCGCCAACTCCACCACCAATAGTTACAAGCGTTTGGTGCCGGGTTTCGAAGCGCCGGTGATGTTGGCCTACTCGGCGCGTAATCGCTCGGCGTCGTGCCGCATTCCGTACGTGGCCAACCCGAAGGCGCGTCGCATCGAGATTCGCTTCCCCGATCCGATGAACACCGGCTACCTGACGTTTGCCGCGCTGATGATGGCCGGCTTGGACGGCATCAAGAATCAGATCGATCCGGGCTCGCCCAGCGACAAGGACTTGTACGACCTGCCGCCGGAAGAAGAGAAGAACATCCCCACCGTCTGCCATTCGCTGGATCAGGCCTTGGAAGCGCTCGATAAGGATCGCGAGTTCCTCAAAGCCGGCGGCGTGTTCAGCGACGACTTCATCGACGGCTACATCGCGCTGAAGATGCAGGAAGTGACCCGCTTCCGCGCGGCGACGCATCCTCTTGAGTATCAAATGTATTACACGATTTGATTTGTCGTAACGGCGGGCCAGTAAACGGCGGGCCTGGGCCCGCCCTACGGGGTCTTCGGGCCTTGCGATTTGCCAAGGCTGTTCCCCTCTCCCGCACGCGGGAGAGGGTGCCCGAAGGGCGGGTGAGGGCGCTCTTGGCGCGGGCACATCCAAGCCCATTCGCGGAGGCGTGATGCAGATCCAAATCGACGACTTGCTGGGGGCCGATGTCGCGCGATTACTGCAAGCGCATCTGGACGAGATGCATCTGCATTCGCCGCCGGAGAGCGTGCATGCGCTCGATCTCAATGCGCTGCGTCGGCCCGAGATGACGTTCTGGGCGGTGCGTGACGGCGATGGCGAGCTGATGGGCTGCGGCGCGTTGAAGCACTTGGACGCGGCGCACGGCGAAATCAAATCGATGCGCACAGCGCCCTCGCATCGGGGCAAAGGCGTGGCAACGCGGTTGATGCGGCATGTGCTGGAAGAAGCGCGGCGTCGCGGGTATCGCCGCCTGAGTTTGGAAACCGGTTCGATCGAATTTTTCGAACCGGCGCGCGAGTTGTACCGACGGTTCGGCTTCGAGCTGTGCGGCCCCTTCGCGGAGTACGTCGAAGACCCGTACAGCGTGTTCATGACATTGGCGTTCGAGGCGCCGCACGTGCAGGTGTGACCTGCGTTGCTGCGCCGCGAGCGACACAGCGGCAGTGCCGGATGCTCGGCACCGCTGCCGATGAGACCATGCCCGAGCGCTTCGATATGCACTCGGGCATGCGGACCCGCATCGCAGCTTCCTTCCCCACGTCGGGCTGCGCTGCGAGGTCCCCAACACCGCTGATCGCCGGGCGCATCGCACGGCAACGGCGGCGACCACGACGAGCGCTGGCGCCTTGCAATCATCACGACAAGCGCCGGTCGTTATCCATCACGGGAGAGCGCATGAAACTGATTACCGCCATCATCCGGCCGTTCAAGCTCGACGAGGTGCGCGAAGCCTTGTCCGAGATCGGCGTGTCCGGCATCACGGTCACCGAAGTCAAAGGCTTCGGTCGACAAAAAGGCCATACCGAGTTGTATCGCGGCGCCGAATACGTCGTCGATTTCCTGCCCAAGATCAAACTCGAAACTGCAGTCGCGAGCGAGCAGCTCGATGCCGCGATCGAAGCGATCCAACGCTCTGCCGGTACCGGCAAGATCGGCGACGGCAAGATTTTCGTGGTCGCGTTGGAGCAGGTGATCCGCATCCGCACCGGCGAAATCGGCGCTGACGCGCTTTAAGCACACACTCGGAGACCCCATCCATGAACACACGGTCCAAGATGCGTTTTCTCTCCGCGTGCGGCCTGCAAGCGCGCGCGGTTCTTTTACTTTTATGCGGGCTGATGCTTGCCATCGGTCTGTCCAGCGCAACTGTCGCGCAAGTGGATGCGCCGCAAGCGACGCCTGCGGTCGAAACGACAGCGGAGCAAACGGCGTCCGCCGATGCGGCCGTTGATGTCGTGATTGCCGATGCTGCCGCAAAAGCCGAAGCCTCGCCCGAGCCTGCGGCGGAGCTTGCACCAGCACCCGCACCAGCGCCTACCGCCGATAAAGGCGATACCGCGTGGATTTTGATCTGCTCGGCGCTGGTGATTTTCATGACCTTGCCCGGCCTCGCCTTGTTCTACGGCGGTTTGGTGCGCAGCAAGAACGTGCTGTCGGTGCTGATGCAGTGCCTCGTCGTGTTTTCGCTGGTAGCGGTGCTGTGGGTGATGTACGGCTACAGCTTCGCCTTCACCAGCGGCAATGCGTTTTTCGGCGGTACCGATCGTCTGTTCGGCAACGGTTTGAACGGCGCGCTGGCCGCAACCTTCACCAAGGGCGTGTATCTGCCGGAGCTGGCGTTCTTCGTGTTCCAAGGCGCATTTGCGTGCATTACCTGCGCACTGATCGTCGGTGCTTTCGCCGAGCGCGTGAAGTTTGCGGGCGTGCTGGTGTTCACCGTGATCTGGTTCACGTTCGCTTACGTGCCGATCGCGCACATGGTGTGGTTCTTCCCCGGTCCGGACGCGTTCACCGATGCCAAAGCTGCCGAAGCTGCGGTCGCCGGTTCCGGCTATCTCTGGGCCAAAGGTGCGCTCGATTTTGCCGGCGGAACCGTGGTGCACATCAACGCCGCGATCGCCGGTTTGGTCGGTGCGTATGTGATCGGCCCGCGCGTGGGCTATCGCCGCGAGGCGCTCAAGCCGCATAACCTCACGCAAACGATGGTCGGTGCGTCGATCCTGTGGTTCGGCTGGTTCGGCTTCAATGCCGGTTCCGCGCTGGAAGCCAACGGCGTTGCTGCGCTCGCCTTCGCCAACACGTTCCTCGCCACCGCTGCAGCGGTACTGAGCTGGAGCATGGTGGAATGGATCGCACGCGGCAAACCGTCGATGCTGGGCGGTGCCTCCGGTGCGGTCGCGGGGTTGGTGGCGATCACGCCCGCCGCCGGTTTAGTCGGTTTGATGGGCGCGCTCGCGATTGGTGCGATCGCCGGCCTCGTCTGTTTCTGGGGCGTGACCGGTCTGAAGAAACTGCTGCGCGCGGACGACACCCTCGATGTGTTCGGCGTGCACGGCGTCGGCGGCATCACCGGCGCGCTGCTGACCGGCGTGTTCGCAGCGCCGTCGCTGGGCGGCGCGGGCATCTGGGATTACGTGACCGAAACCGCGCTGGCCGAATACAGCATCGGCTCGCAGGTCTGGATTCAGTTCCAGGGCGTGCTCATCACAATCATCGTTTCTGGTGTCGTCTCGCTGGTCGCGTTCACGCTGGTGAAGTACACCGTCGGCCTGCGCGTCAACGAAGACGCCGAGCGCGAAGGTTTGGACATCGCATCGCACGGCGAAGCGGCGTACGAGGTCTGATCGTAGTTGGCGCATCACTACCAGTCTCAATATGCTTAATCGGTGCGACAAGAGTGATTGTCGCCTGATAGTGCAACGGCACCGGGACAAATGCCCGGTGCCGTCTTTTTCACACCCACACTACTGCGCGGTGCGTAACATCACGTTGTAATGAGCTACATTTGAATGCAGCCCGCGCCGTAGTAATCGCAGTAGAACTGCTCAGTGATGAACCATTGGTTGCTATAGCATTCCCACTGAATAATTTTGTAGGCCTGCCCTGGTCGGAAAGGGCCAATCTGCGTGAAGTAGAGTGAGCCCTCATTTGCTCCCGTACATGCGATCGGGGGGGCGGCATAGGCCTGCGCATTGCCGCTCATGCCCATGCCCAATCCAAGCGTCAATAGTGCTGTGCCAATAATCGCTATCTTGTTCATGCGTAGTTCTCCATATCGTTTTATGTGGTTCGCTCTCGCACGCATCGTATGCGTCGTGCGGATCGCTCCGAGGTTTTGAGCTAGCGTGTCGTCGGCTCAGTGCACTTAGCGGAATACGCAGCCGGAGAGGATCACTTGCGGCGCCAATGATTTTTAACACCGGATAATGGCCTGTGATAAGGCTTTTGACGCCACTGAATGAGTGTGTTCCCAGACCGGAAATGGATAAATACGTGATGCGTTCGCTGGTCGTAAGTTCGGTGCAGATCCGAAGCTGTTCGGTCTCCCTCTGCCGGACTTATGTGAAACGAGTCGGGCAGCGCCGTCGTTGTGCGCTTCTGCGCGCCATCTCTCTTCTGGCGAAGCCGGCGTTTGCGCGATTTATTTTCTAGCGGCGCATCTTCGTGCAGAGGCAACGCCGGCTTTGCGGCGTTGCTTTAGTCGTATCTCGGCTTCCCCGGTTAAGGGGCGGGCTGCGCCGACAGCGTCGCATTCGAGAAATCGATGATGCTGTCAGTCGGGTAGGCCGTCGCGGTGGTGTTGTGGTTGAGTAAGCCCATCGAGAAACTGTTGGCGAATTCGTTGGTCAAGGTCGCTGTGTACAGCGGCATGCCGCTCATATCGAGCAATTGCACGCGGGTATTGACCGTCGGTGCTGGGGTTTCTCCCTCGCCGAGCAATGCACCGGTGTACGGCACTACTTTCTGCGTCCAGCGCAGCGCGATGTACTGGCTGCTGATGCGGCTGTAAATGTTCGTCGTCAAGGTCGCCACCACGCGGTCGGCCGGCGCGGCTTTCCCGGTCGATGCCGATACGACGAGCCGCGACTCGATGAGCGTGACAATCGCAGTGTTGTTGTAGCCGAAGGTTTTACGCAGGCGATAGACCGTGGAGAAACCAGCATTACTCGATAATGGATTCGAACGTTTGAAATCCAATTGCACTAAATCCATCCAATCGCCTTGCGCGGGCGTGGCGCTGGTCATGTCGAAGCTGAGCGTGTACGCCACTTCTTCGCCCGGGCTGGCGACTGTCGGCCACTCGGGCAGTACGGCTACGCCGTAGCTCGCCTGCGATCCATACTTGGGCGCTAGGTCGATGGCGGCGATCCCGTCGTGTATGCCCGATGGCGGATCGACGACGACGTCGCACTTCCCTGTGCTGATGATATCGCCTATTTCTATTGATTCCTCGCCGACATAGCTATGCCCGACGATAAAGGGCGATGCCGTCATTTGTGGGCCGAGTGGTACGAAATTGATGGATTGGCCGTCGCAGGGCGGAAATTTGCCCGGCGCCGCATCGACGTTTGCAATACAGGCCAACACTAAGGCGAGGGGAGCGAGCGCTTTCAACATGGGGAATTCCTGGAGTCGGGTGTTGAGTGTTCAGAACAGTTGTGCAATACCGCCGAGATAAACCCGCCTCCATGGCTGTGATTGCGGCATGCTCTGGGAATAGCGCAGTCCAGCGTTGTATCGGATCACCGTTCGTCGGCTGGTTTCGATACCGGTGTCGATGCCGACTTCGGCTGCGGAGGCATCAGCGTTTGCAGGCTCTTGGCTAGCGCATCGGGCGTCGTCTTACCGATGCGTTGCCAAAGGGCGGTGATCGCGGCGGCCTCGGCGCGGGCGTTCGCGGCGCGGCCTAGAGCGATGTTGGCTTTCGCCAGCTCCAGCCGCAGTTCGCTGAGCGTCGTCGCGTCCGACGCGTCCTCTGGTTCTCCCGGCGGATCGGAAAGCCGATCGAGGCATTCGCGATAGCGGCCCAGCCCATTCAAAGTCCTTGCCCACACGCGCTCGAACTTGCTGACATCGGCATGGTCGCGCGAGGACACGCTGCGGCCGATCTCAACCGCTTTCGCCAGATGCGGTTCGGCCAAATCCGGGCGATTACGGAACCTGAGATAGAAGTCCGCCATGTTGTATTCGGCCTGAGCGCGTGCGCTCGAGATCGGCGGCAATTTCGCGGTTTGGATGCCGTAGATTTTGCGCATTAAGGCGTCCTGCTCGCTGGGGTCATTGGTCAGGCCGACCGACCACAGATACGCGCGCGCCGCCGGCAGCGATTCGCTGCCGTACAAACGCTCCGCGGTGCGCTGCCAGCGCGCGACCACATCGGCCAAGGCGGCAGGATCGCTCTCGCGCTCTCTCAGTTCATACGCGATCAGGCTCAGTGCGCGAATCTGCAGCTCGGGGTCATGCCGATCCAACGCGTCGCGATCGATACTCTCGCTGATCTGGCGCGCATCGTCCTTGCGCTCAGCGCTGATCAGCGCGCGGGCGAGATCGATCTGCAGCCTGAGTTTCGAGTCTTCGCTGAGTTGAGGCGCGTATCGTCGCCAAGCCTCTTCGAGCGTGCGTGCGGCGAGTGCGAACTGCGAGCGTCGCGCATACAGACGTTGGCGCTGGTATGCCAACTGCACCTGTGCATCCGGGGTATCGGCGAGCCGCTGCAACTGCGCCAGTTCCGCATCCAAGCGCGGGCTGTCTGCGCCGAGGACGATGTCGTTGGACATCCGCAGCAGGCGCGCCCGCCAGCGCAGTTTGGGGTCGGTCGATGACAGCGTGTCGATCGCTGGCGCATGCGCGCGGTAGATCGCATCGCTTTCCTGCACCAGGCCCATGCCGGCATCGCTTTCGGCCAACAGCAGCGCTAACTCCGCCTGCACGTCTTGTTGTCCATCCAGGCGATCGAGCCTGCGCTTACCGCGTTCGATCAACTCGCGCGCCAGCAGTCCGCCCTCCGATGCTTTGCCCGGATCGGCCTGCTCGAAGGTGTCGCGCATGAAGCCGGCAACCGCGCGCGCGCGGTCGCGATCGATCTCCGAACGCCGCTGCGCTGCTTGCGCCGCATCGCGCTGCGCCCGCAGTTCCGTCGCTTGCCACAGGGTGATGCCGAGTGCGGCCAGTACGCTAAACGCGGTGGCGGCCGTTAGCGCAACCGGCACGCGGTTGCGGCGAACGAACTTGCCGATGCGGTAGACGCGATCGTCGTTCGAAATCGAAATCGGATGTCCGGACAGCCACGCGCGCAGGTCGCGCGTGAGCGCACCGACATCGTCGTAACGTTCTTCCGGCGCTTTGCGTAGGCAGTGCGCGACGATCGCGTCCAACTCGCCCTGCAGCGCGCGCACGGGCACCGGGGGCTGGGCCGTCTGCTTTTGGGTCGTCTGCTTCTGGGCCGTCTGCTTCTGCGCTGTCTGCCTCTGTATCGTGCTGTTCGCGCTGTCCAGTGCATCGCTCATCTTCGGCGGCACCAGTTCCAGAATGGCATGCTGCAGTTCCGCATGGTCGCGGCGCGGATGCGCGAACGGCAGGAAGCCGCAAAGCAGTTGATGCAAAAGCGCACCGAGCGCATAGACATCGACACTGACGGTCGCACGTTCGCCGCGAATTTGCTCCGGCGCGGCGGTCATCGGCGAGAAAAAACGATCCTGCGCCGCGGTGCGATTGTCTTCGCTCGTCTCTTCCAGCGATTTCGCGATGCCGAAATCCAGCAGCTTCACCGTTGCGCGGCCATCGCCGAGCTTTTCGATCAATACATTGTTGTCTTTAAGATCGCGATGGATCACCAGTCGATTGTGCGCGTACTGCACCGCGTCGCACAGTTGCACGAACAGCTCGATCCTCTCGCGCAGCGGCACCTGATGGCGTGCGCACCAACTGCAGAAACTCTCGCCCTGCACGTATTCCATCGCCAGCCACGGCGTACCGTCGTCCAGCTCGCCGCCGTCAACAATGCTACAGACGTTGGGATGTCGAAGCTGCGCCAGTAGCCGGCGCTCCTGCGCGAATCGTTCGCGGCTGCGCCCGTCGATCGCGAAGCGCGGCATGAGTTTGATCGCGACCTGTTGCGAGAAACCGCTGCGTCGTTCCGCTAGGTAGACCACGCCCATGCCACCACGCCCGATCTTGCGCACCAGCCGGAAGGCGCCGATTTGGTCGCCATCGCCAATGCCCCGCGTCGGGTCGGGCATATCGTCGCCTGCGACCATGCGCGCGGTGTGTTCGGCGTATTCGACGTCGATCGCCAGTAACCGGCGCAGCCGCGCGGCTAGCGCCGGATCTTCGCTTTCGATCGCCCGCAGCCGTTCCGTTAAAGCGGTGCCGTCCAGTTCGCACAGTGCATCGAACAGCCGCGCCTCGGCAACGGCGTCGCCCGCGGTATTTGTTGTCTTAGGCGCGTTCGTTGTCTTAGGCGCGATTGTCCCGCCGTCCCGATCGTGCTCACGCATCCGCGATCTGCCCCGCCTCGGGGCTTGCTTCAAAATAATCGATCAGCCAAGCGCGGGCGTAGCGATAGTGTCGGATCACGGTCGCGCGCGACAAATGCATCGCTTCGGCGATCTGTTCGTTGGTCAACCCGGCGAAGAATTTCAGTTCCACCACCTGCGCCGCAGCCGCGTGGCGATCGGCCAGCACGGTCAGCGCCGCGTCCACCGCGATCCAGTCCACCGTGTCGTCCAGCGGCCCGGCCACCTCGTGCTCCACCCGGTCCAAGCGCTCGAAAGGCAGGCCGCCGCCGCGTTTATCGGCGCCGCGGCGGCGCAGGTAATCGACCACGATATTACGCACGATGCGGGCCGCTAGCGCGTAGAAATGGTCGCGGTTGTTGAAGCGCCCGGGGAATTCGTGCATCAGCGCGATGTACGCGTCCTGCGCCAAATCCGAGGCCTGCAGGGTCAGGCCGCTGCGGCCCTGCAATTGGCGCGCGGCGAGACGCTCAAGCATCGGCCACAGCGCCGAGGCGAGCTCTTCAAGTTCGATTTTATCGACCGACTCGCGGCGATTGATCAGGTCAGTGAGGTTCATGCCGCTGGTAGGAATCCTGGTGAAAACCGAAGAGCGTTCGAGAAGCCATCGATCCCTGACTCGGCATCATCGTGCATGTGACCCCTTGGCGAGGCGGCCGATGCTAACAACATCCACCAGCAGGGCGAAACGGCCGCATCTGGCCACCGCTGACCGCAGCAGGGGCGAATTTTACCGGCTTCGCCGGCATGGGTGCGGGCTGTCCAGACGAAAGGCGATGCTAACTATCCCTGACGCACCGGATGCGACTGGCTCGCCGCCATGCACCCAGGCGCTCAAATGACTTGCCCTGATAGCCCATGCCTTCATACCCCATGCCTTCATACCGCATGCCCCGACTAAGACCGGCCTGGGTTCGATGGCGCTCGCTCGGGGCGCGCCGGCCTTAGCGCCTGTTTAGACGCTCTCCATGCTCCGGGCTGAGCCATAGAACGCGCGGAACAAGGAGGAGCGAGGGAATGGCGCCATCCATGACCGAGCGAGGACGCCGTGCCGCGAGCGACGCGGTCGATCGCGCGCGGCATGCGCGCGCCTTCCTGCATGCGCCCAGCGGCGCGGAGCGCACGCCAGCGGCCTTGCTCGCGCAGTTGGGCGTGCATGCGCTGCTTGATCTGGGCTGCGGGCCCGGCGCTTTGCTGCGCGCCTTGGCCGAGCACGACCCCGCGTTTCGCGGCTGGGGCATCGACGCCAATCCGGCGATGTGCCGCATCGCGCGCAGCCGCCTTCGCGAAGCCGGCGTGTCACGGCGCGTGCGTATTCTTCAGGGCGATGGTCGCGATCCCGCGCGTGGCTTGTCGTCGCTGGCGCGCACGGCGATCGAAGCGATCGTCGCAGGCGATCTGGCCAACGAGCTTTGCGCCAACGGCACCGATGCCGCGTGCGTATGGCTGCAGTGCCTGCGTCGCGATTTCCCGAAGCGTCTGCTGCTGATCAGCGATGACTACGGCCGCCTCGGCCAGCGCGGCGGCGACAGCGCCGATCGCGAAACGCTGCTGCACGATGATGTGCAGGCGATTTCCGGGCAGGGCATTCCGCCGCCGGACCGGCGCGCGTGACAGGCGCTGTATCGCAGCGCTGGCGCGCGGATGATTCACTGCCTCGACGACATCACCACAACGCGGTTTCTGCATTTGCTGCAGTTGTAACCAGCCGAGTTGTAACGAGCCGAGTTGTAGCGAGCAGAGTTGTAGCGAGCAGAGTTGTAGCGAATCGAACTGTCATCCCGAGCGCCGCGAGGGACCCGCTTTTCTGCAATTCGATCCGCAACCAAAGCAGGTCCCTCGCTGCGCTCGGGATGACATTCTGTTGCTGTGCATAGGTGATGTTTACCGTCTATCGCCAATGCCACGAACGATCCCCAGCTCGCGCAGCAACGCATCGGCGTTTTCCACATCGCGCAGCATCCACAGCAAATAGCGAATATCCACGCTGATATTGCGCGAGACTGCGGGATTGAAACCAAAGTCGCCGGCCACGTTCTCCCACACGCGGTCGAAATTGATGCCGACCAAGGCACCGCGGCCGTCGATCACCGGGCTGCCGGAATTGCCGCCGCTGGTGTCGCCATCGGCAAGAAAATTCACTGGCAGCGTCGGTTGTAAGGCCGCCGCCGTGCGCACTGCGGCTGGCGCGTTGAAGGGTTCTTTTCCGGTGTGCTTTTCCAACACGCCGGCCAGGGTGGTGAACGGCGTATAGCGTAGGCCATCGCGCGGCGCGTAGCCCTGCACGTGGGCGAAGCTGATGCGCAGCGTGCCGTTGGCATCCGGCGCGATCGGCGTGCCCGCGTGCGCCGCCACTGCGCGTCGCCACGCGGGACGATACACCGCTGCGCGCGCATTCCAGTCGCGCTCGCGTTCGCGCAGTGCGCGCACGTCGCTCGCCCATGCGCGGCCGAAGTCGAGTAGCGGATCCTTGCGCGCCTTTAGCGTGTCCTCGGATTCGCCCAGCATCGCGTCGCGCTTGTCGGCATCGAGCACAGCGCTACTCGCGTACATCTGCGCGATCGTGCGTTCGATCGCTTCAGACGACATGCCACCGAACTGCGCGTCCACCGCGGCGATGCGCTGATTCGCCGGCAGCGCCAATGCGCGCCGCACCAACACTGCGAATACGCGCTGGTCGGCCGCCGCGAAATACTGGCTTTGCTCGCGGCGTAAACGCTCGCGGATCTTGGATTGATCGGCATCGACGAAGCCGGTCGCGCGCGCCGCTTCGGGCTTCGCGCGCTCCTGGGCGTTGTAGGCCAAGGTCGCAGCATGGAACAACGCCTTGGGCAGCGGTGGAATGCCGCCCGCCGGCGATTCGGCGCCCAGCGCAATCAGATTCAACAAGAAGTCGCGCTCCCATGTCGCTTCGCGTTCGGCCAACACCTCGCGCAAACCTGCGTGGGCAGTGACCGCCGCTGCGTGCGAAGGCGTTTTCGCGGCCCAGGCGATGGTTTCCGCATCGCGCGCGCGCTGTTGTTCGACGATCTTGCCGCGATCCAAGCCCGCGATCTGGCCCTGCGCATTTTTGTAGCGATTATTGATGCCTTTTAGATTCGCGGCCAGCGCGATTTTTCCCTGCGCATCGCTCGCGCCTGCCTGTTCGAGGATCGCGATCCATTCGCCGAAGACGTCCTCGCGGCGGACGAAGAAACGCTCGCGGCGTTCGCGCATTTCGTCGGCGATCAGCGCGCGATAGGTGATGCCGGGATAGCCCAGCACCATCACGAAGTCGCGTTCGCTCACGCCCGTATTCGACAGTGGGAAAAAGAATTCCGATGGGTACGGCCGATTCGTCTGCGCACGCTCCGCAGGCTTGCCGTTCGTGCCTGCATAGGCGCGCGCGATCGCGAAGTCGCCGGTATGCCGCGGCCACGACCAATTATCGATCTCGCCGCCGTATTCGCCGATCGCGCGCGGCGGTGCATACACCAAGCGCACGTCGCGCAACTCGATCGATTCGATCAAGGTGTAGCTGGTGCCATCGTCGAACACCGCGACCTTGCATTTGATCTCGGCCTGTTGCTGGCATTCGCTGACCAAGGCCTTGCGCTTGGTATCGATCGCCTGTAACCGCGCCTGCGGCGATGCGCCGACCGCTACCGCCGCCAACACCTGCGCGGTGACATCGGTAAAGCGTTTGGGAATCTCAACGCGCAGCGTGCTCGCAGGCAACTCCTCGCCCTGCGCTCGGGCCAGGAACCCGTTCGTGATCAGATCGCGCTGCGGCGTGCTGTGCTCCTGCACCGCGCCGAACAGGCAGTGATGATTGGTGACGATCAAGCCCGTCGCGGACACGAACGCGCCCGAGCAGCCGCCGATATTGACCGTCCCGGTCAACAGCCCGGTGCCGCGCTTCGCGTCCCACAGCGCTGAAGGCGGCAGCGTTAGCCCTTGCCGTTTGAGCCAAGCCGCGTCGATATCCAACACCTGAGCCGGGGTCCACTTGCCGTCCAGGGCGAGGGCGGGCTGTATGCAAGCGGCGAATAACGCAGCGATAGCGATCCTGCTCGAATAACGGCGGAATCCGGTTTGCGGCGTCGGCGAAAGCTGAGTGATGGAGAGTGTGTTCATACCTCAAGTTTAGGGCCTATCGTCCGAGGATGCATGCCGCTCGCATGCCGGTTCTGCGCAGCGCGGCAAGAGCGACGGCTGTGTTTGCGCTACTCAAATGTATAAACCTTTGCACGCATTGGCCGGCATGTTTCGGAATCGTCGTGCTTAGCGCGTAGTCGATTGATGGTTCGACGCTGCGCGCCTCACCCTTCGCTCTGCTCAGGGCCAGCTTCGCTGTTTAGCTTCGCGCGCGAGGCTGTTGCCGTGAGCACATCTCGACATGCACCAGACATGCGCCGGGCGTGCGAACTAAATACCTCCTCGATCGAGGTATTTCGGCAACCTGCTAGAGCGCTATGACGAGGACGTGTGCCTCATCAAGCGATCTATTCTTGAGGTTTCGCTCTGGCTTGCGGTTCGGCCGGGGCGGTTGGCTTCGAGGGTGCCGACGGCTTGTTGGCGCCGATCGATTTGAACGTGAACGTCGTGCCCAGCACCTCGATTTCGCCACCGGAGCGTGCGAAGGCGGCTAGGTCGTTTTCGATCTGCTCGTGGGTCAAGGCGCTGCGGCGTTCTTCTTTCGTTCGTGCGAACAAATGCGTTGTCGCCGACTTTCCCAGCGGAGCTGCAGGCGTTGCTGCCGGAGCGGCGTCAGGTGTTGCAGCAGCTGTGGGCGGCGCTTCAGGCGCAGCAGCAGTGGTAGTGATTTTTCGTGGCATTAGAACGGCCTCAGAGCAACAAAGTGATGGGAAGATCGTCCGCCGCGCGTCTCGAATCGGCGCGTACGGAAAGACAATATGGCCCGGCCATCGTGAATTTGCGGCAGATCGTCGGGCGTGTGGCGTAAATACCGCAGTTCATCTTGCCGCCATCGAGCGCGACGCACCAACCGTCGTCGTCGCGCGCCATTACGGTGAGGCCATCGGTGGTGCGTTCGGTCAGATGCCCCGGAATTGCGTCTTCGGGAAACAGCACCACGGTGAGGCGACAACACAGTGCGTCGCAGCGGCTGCAATGCACGTTTTTTTCGCGTGGAACGACGGCCTGCGTCGCGCTCATTGCAGCGCTCCAACAGCGCCTTGGCGGCGGAAATGCAGCACTTTTCCGCGATAGGGCGGGGGGTCGTCGTCGTTCATCGGGCAAGATTCCGTATCTAAGACGAAGCCCTGTTCGCCGAGAAAGCGCGAGAAACGACCGCTGTTGCCGCGCCCGGGGTCGGTCACCAGCACTTCTGAAGCAGCGGCGGCATGCCGCGCCACCACTTCGGACAAACGCTCTGCCTGCTCAGGTTCGTACAGCACATCGCTGGCGATGATGACGTCGAATTCGCCTAACGTCGGCAACGCTTGATCCCAGCGCAACTGCCGATAGTGCAGCGCGGGCAACCCGTTCAACGCCGCGTTATACGCCAGGAAGGGCTCCGTCAGCGGATGGATATCGCTCGCCACCACATCGGCGCCGCGGCGCTGTAAGACCAAGCTGGCTAGGCCGATGCCGCAGCCGAGTTCGAGAATGCGCTTGCCCGCGATATCGAAGCGATGCATCGCCTGCGCCAGCAAGCGCCCGGCTGGCCAACTCTGACCGAACAGGCTCCACTGCGCCGAAGAAATACCCAGCCGCGCGCCGTGCCCGTCGGGATCGGCGAACTGCTGCACATCGCTCAACACCCGCAGTCGATAGGCGAAGCCGCCGACCGATAGCGTGAGCTGGCGCGTGAGATAACCCGGCATGAGAGCTCCCGAAGGACGTCACCCCGTCGCAGGGGTGGTGACGCGAGAAAGGGAGCGGAACGGCCGAATATGGACCAGAATGCGGAAACGGACGCTACGCGCGAATAGAGCGCTAGCGCGACCATCCTACAGGATGCGCGTACCGGGTGCGCGGTCCAGGCGTTCAGGAATGGCGTATTCCAGCTACGAAGACCTTAATTCGCTACTTACGCCACAGGATGCGCGGCCTACCCGCGAGCGATCTTGCGCATGATGCGACCCGTGGCGCGCATCACCGCACGCGCATCACCGCATGCACATCACCGCATGCACATCACGGCATGCGCGCGTGGCCGACGCAAACCTGCAGCGAGTGTCGTGCTTCACACTGTTTGCACCATTTTTGCATGCCGCTCACTTCGCGATGTGCGTCGCTCTGACAGCATCGATGCGTGTTTCCTTCTCTGCGCACAGCGGGGCGAAGAGGCGCGCTTGTGCGAGGCACTGCCTCGCGCGCCGATGAGCGCCCGAGCGCAGTGCGCGAGGGCCGGATGAAGACGTGCGTTCCTTCTCCCCGCATTGCTGGGATATGGTGGCGCGCAGCGCCGGATGCGGGGCGAAGACAGCATCAGGGGCAGGCTGCCACGATGCCTTGCGAAGAGCGCCCCTCTGGGCCTTCGGACACCCTCTGCCCGTGCTGCGCAGGGGGAGAGGGAACGAGGCCGCAAAGAACGCGTTCATTATTTTTGAAGCACTAGACGAGTGATCGCAGGTGCGCGCGAAGCGACACAACCAAACATGCAGACAACGTCGTGCAGATGCAGCTGCCCGTAAGATTCCGCTCGCCATCGGGTGTCGCCTTGGCGCATGGTTTTTGCTTTTTTTCGCCGTGTCGATTGAGTAATTTAGACGTCAGTTTCTGGGCGTCAATTTCCCGAAATGTTTCCCGCATTGGCGCATCGTTTGGCATTTTTAGCGCTATCGGTTTAGACATAACGTCAGCCACAGCGCCAGGACATCCATTCGACTCTGTTTTGCCCTAACATCAGGCTGCCCGGCTAGGTGCATCGCGCCGTTAGCGTCGCGGGTCGATTCGACATACTTCAAAGGAGATTGATCAATGAATACTGGATTCGCGCTGCGCAAAATCGCAGCGCTGCTGACTGCCATCTTTGTGTTGTCGTGCGCAACGGCGCAGGCGCAAGGTATCGCGCCACCCTACGCCGCCGCTCCGCTCAACCCGGCGGTGCATCGCGTGGATCAGGCGTATTACGCGATGCAGCACAACACCTACGAGCATGGCGCCACGCTCACGGGCTGGTACGACCAGGGTTTTCGCGCGATCGAGCTGGACGTGGTGGACGTGGGCGATTGGGAGTTGGATGCCAATGGCCCCTACGTCAGTCACGATAGCAATGTCGGGAATCGCAATTGCTCCGGCAATCCCGATCGCATCGGTCACTGCCTGCGCGATACGCTGACGTGGCTCGACGCTAACCCAGGTCAGGGCCCGGTCGTCGTGTTCGTCGATATGAAACCGGCCGGAGATGTTTCGACGGCCTTCGACTGGGATTCGTCGGAAGTGCGTTTACTCGACGACAAAATTCGCCAGATCCTCGGCACGCGCATGTTCACCGGGGACGAGCTGTATCTCGCCGCCACCGGCCAGCCTTGGGCGCCGGGGCGCACATCGCTGCGTCAAGCGGTGAGCACGGCGGGCTGGCCGTTGCTCGCCAGCGTGTCCAATCGGGTCATCGTTGCCTACACCGGTGGACGGGTTCTCGCGACCAATCAGACCCACGGCGGCGGCATCGAATACATCGTCAACACCACCGGCCGCCTGCCTTACGGCTTTTTCTGCCCGGATGTGGAAAGTACGCCGAACCAGATCGTGCCTGGCGGCACCGTGGATGGCGTCTCTAACGCCACTTCGCAGTTCTTCGTGTGCAGCAACCTCAAGGCGCGCGACCACTACCAAATCGCCGCCAACGCCTCGCACATCCACAAGCAGCTGATGCACATGTGGAGCAGCCATGTCTACGCGAACGACAGCTACACCTTCAACTACATCGCGGTCGCGCACGGCGTTAGCGCGATTGGGCGCGATGGCAATGTTGGCGACACCTGGGGCGGGCTGATTCCGTTGGCCGGCGTGCGTCGCTCGCTGCCGGGGTATTTCGAGCTGCGTCCGACCTACGCCTCAGGCAAATGCATGGACGTGAACGGCAGCGGCAGCGGTAACGGCACGCGCATCCAACTGTACGACTGCAACGGCGGTAACAACCAGCGCTTCGTCTACACCGCAGAAGGGCAACTGCGTCCACGCCACGTCAATACGATGTGCACCGACATCTCCGGCGGCAGCGCCGGCAATCTGGTCAACATGCATCTATGGGATTGCGATGGCGGCGCCAGCGAAAAATGGGCGGTGGGCACCGATGGCCGCTTGCGCAGCGTCCACAACAACCAGCAGTACTGCATGAGCGTGCAGAGCAGCGGCACCGCTAACGGCACCCGCTTCGTCACCTACGCCTGCGGCAATACGCTTCATCCGCAACTGTTCCGGCTGGTGCCGGTCGCGGACTGGCCGCAGACATCGTTCTGAGCCTGTGCAGACATGGCCGGGTTCGCGTGTTGCAGCGAATCCGGCCGTTTTTTAGCGGCGCTGCCTATGTCTTTCGACGAAATCAGAATGTGCTTGTGAATCTTGTTAATCCGCACCTGTGAAGCGAATCAAGCTTCCCGCATGCGACTTTGGGCGAGCCCCTCTCCCCGCATGTGGGGAGAGGGTGCCCGCAGGGCGGGTGAGGGGCTGCCGAAGCGATCATTGCTGCAGCATCGTCGAATGCTTGGCAGCAGACAACACATTCCTAAATTGCTTGGCAGCAGACAACACATTCCTAAATCAAAACACCTTCGTCATGCCCGCCGGCAAGGTCATGGTGTTGCCGATGATGTTCGTCGCTCCGCTCAATTGATCCTTGCGTTCGCCATGCAATTCGACAGGCACGGTGAAGGTCGATGGCTTCGCAGGATCGAGATTGATCAGCACCCACGTGTCGCCGCTTTCGCCGAGGGCGCGCATCAGCCACACGTCGCCGTCGTCGACGGGGTAATAGCGAATTTCCTGCGGGTTCTTCAGGTTCGGGTTGGCGTTGCGCACACGCAGCAACTGCGTGTAGTGATTGAGCAAGGAGTTCGGATCGGCTTGCTGCGCGGCGACGGAGTGGCCTTTGCCGCGGAGGGTGTTCCAATATTTCGCCCACCAGGCGCCTTGCTCGCCGCGGTAGCCTTGCGGCGCGGGTAAGTCGATCCAGTTGCGGCCGCTGGCGTTGAAGCCGGCGTATGCATCGTCGCTCCAAGGCATGATTGCGCGACGGTAGCGGTCTTCGCCGGTCTTGTATTGCGACATGCCGATTTCTTCGCCGTAATACAGATACGCCGTGCCGGGCGAGGTGAGCAAAGCGCTGGCGGCGATCTTGGCTTTGGCGACATCTTCGCCAAGGAACTGCATCACTCGGTTCTTGTCGTGATTGGTCAGGAACGGCGAGAAATAATTGATCGGCGCGGCCTTGGCGCGAGCTTGCAGGTTGTTCCACAGGTTTTCGCGATGCTGGTTGCGCGCGGTATTACTCACGGTGCCGAAGTCGGCGGTGCGCGCCGATTGCGGATTGAGAATACCGATGACCATTTCGCCGAAATCGAAATCGAACGAAGAATCCAGGCCTTTGCCGCCGTCGCGATAGCGGCCGACGATGTCCAGCGGCGCCCAGGCTTCAGCGACCAACATCGCTTCGGGATTGATCGCTTTGACGTACTGGGTGAACTGCGTCCAGTAATCGATCGTTGCCTGCGTATCGGCTTGATTGGGCAACGGGCCGTCTTCGATCGCATAGCGCACCGCATCGAGGCGGAAGCCGTCCACGCCTTTCTTCAGCCAGAAGCCGGCAAGCTCGTTCATTGCCGCAACCACGTTCGGATTGCGTAGATTCACGTCGGGCTGCGAACCACCGAACGCAGCGTAGTAATAGGCTTTGCGCGTGGCGTTCCAATGCCACACCGCTTCGGGATTCGGCGTGTCCGACCACGCTTGGCCCCAGCCGTCTGGGCGCTTGTCGCGCCAGATGAAATAGTCTTCAAAGCCCGGTTCTTTGCGTGCGGACTTCAGAAACCAGTCGTGCTGATCGGAAATATGGTTGATGACCAGATCGAGGATGACCTTGATCCCGCGTTTGTGCGATTCGGCGACGAAGGCTTCGAAGTCGGCCATCGTGCCGTAGTCTTTTTCGATCGCGTAAAAATCTTGAAAATCGTAGCCGTGATACGACGGCGCCTCGAACACCGGCGTGAGCCAGATCGCGTCGACGCCGAGCTGATTGAGATAATCGAGTTTCGAGATCATCCCTTTGAAATCGCCGTTGCCGTCGCCGTCGCTGTCTTTGAACGAACGCGGCCAGATCTCGTACACGGTGGCGTTGTGCCACCAGTGCAGGGTGCCGGTGTCGAGTTTGATCGAACGATAGTCGTTGGCCGGTGCCTCGTTGGCCGATGCTGCCGTGCGCTGTGCGGGCGGGGGCGGCGTGGTGGCGACGGCGTGAGTGGCGCAGCCGACGAGCAGCGCGGCGCAGAGCAGTAAAACAGGAGCGATGGTCTTCACCGGAGCGTTCTCGTTATGCGAAGGAATCGGTCGCGGCACATTGCCATGCTGTTCTTAGATGCACCAGGGTTGATGGGCCTATGAATTCGTATGCAGTTAAGGCTGCGCGTTGGTGCGGCGCAGCATTTTTACGGACCGAGTGCGCTCTATTCAATCCAAGCACCCGAGAAAATTCATTTAAAATAGCCGGTGAAAAACAGGCGATGCAAAGCAGGTCGCTCGCCGATGGCTCGGGATGACAGGCGAACATCTCACTCAGTGATGCCGGCGTTCCGCGCTGAGATTGAATGGCGCGGGTCGTTTCGATATCGATGGCAATACGCCACTGATCGAGCGGAATCGTTGGGCGCATGCGATCAGCGTGCGCGCTGCCCGAACAGCCGCATGCACAGCGCGACGCCGAGGCCCCAGGCGCCGTTGAGCAGCAGCGCGGCGCCGATCAAGGTGCTGTTCAGCGCAATGCCTTTGATCGGGAATACCACGAACCATGCGACGAGACTCGGCAGCAGCGCACCGAGCACCAGTGCAAGCAACCAATGCGCAGCGCCGCTGCGTTTGTAGATCAGCGCCCATAGCGGAATGCCCCACAGCCCGCCCCAGAACGCGAGCGAAAGCACTTTCGGTACGCCCAACGGTTCGGATGGCTGCATGTTCCAAGCGGCCATCGGCACTTTTCCGGCGAGGTGCAGCAGTTGCAGCAGGCCTTGATGGAATACGAGGGTGGCGACGCCGCCGGCAAGAAAGGCGAACAGCAGGGTTTTTGGTGTGAGCATGTTCGGTTTCGACATGGTGCCGCTCCTGTGCGAGTAGACCCGCAGGATACGCTGCGATGTGCGCGGCGTCAGGCGGTTGCAGCGTTGCGCTGCGGGTCGCGCCACACCATGTAGACGTTGGCGCGGTCGTAGTGGGAATCGGGCTTGAGCGACGGCTGATGTTCGAAGCCCATGCTTTCGTACAAGCGCAGGGCAGGCGTGAGTTTGCTGTTGGTTTCGAGAAACAGCCGACGCCCGCCGAGACGCTGGAATTCGACGATGGCCGCTTCCAACAGGGCGCGGCCGATGCCGAGGCCTTGGCGCTGTTCTTCGACCGCCATTTTCGTTAGTTCATACACACCGTAGTGCTGCGCGCCATCGAACTCGGGCATCAGCGCGCAGGTGCCGACGACAGACTCGCCCAATGCGGCGTCGCCCGGGGCCGCATCGCCCGAAGCCGCCTCACCCAATATCGCGAACAAAATGCTGCCGCCGCGTTCGAGAATTTCGCTTTCCGGATTCGATAGCACGCGATGGTCGATGTCCTCGACGTAGAAATACTTACGCAGCCACGCTTCGTTGAGGCGATAGAAATAATCGCGCAGCGCGGCGTTGAATGGCACGATGCGCAGGGCTAAGCAGTCTTGTGCGGGCGCGCAAATGATGGGTGGTATTCGATCAGCGGTGATATGGGCAACAACATAGGCTGCCGATCAGCACCGCGCAAGCGGAGGCGCCAATTCAGTTACGCAGCTTCAAAAAACGATTCAAACCCAGCGCCCCGAGCGTGCAGACGGCGCCCGACAGTAGATAAGCGCCCAGGAAGGCGAGGCCGAAGTAGGCACACAGGCCCAGCGCCACCAGCGGCGCGAACGCGGCGCCGATCAGCCAGGCGAGGTCGGAGGTCAGTGCCGCGCCGGTGTAGCGGTATCTCGCGCCGAGATTGGCGGTGACAGCGCCGGCCGCCTGCCCATACGACAGCCCCAGCAGCACGAAGCCGACGAGGATGAAGGTGTTCTGCCCAGCGATCCCGCCGCCGAGCAAGGTCGGCGCGAAGCCGCTGAACATCGCGATGATGGCGGCCAACCCCGCCAGCGTGCGTGGCCGGCCCAAGCGATCGGCGATCAGTCCCGACAGTACGATGCCGCCCACGGCCAGGAACGCGCCGGCCACCTGCACCATCAGGAACTCGCTGATCGAGCGGTCCGAATACAGCAAAATCCACGACACCGGAAAGACGGTAACGATGTGGAACAGCGCATAGCTGGCCAGCATCGCGAACGCGCCGATGACGACATCGCGGCCCTTTTCGCGCATCAGCTCGACTACTGGCGTCGGTTGCAGCTCGAACTCGCCGTACTGCTGCGCGTATTCATCGGTAACGACGAGGCGCAGCCGCGCGAATAGCGCCACCACATTAATAATGAATGCAGCAAAGAACGGATAGCGCCAGCCCCAGTCGTAGAAGTCGGCGCTGGAGAGGCTCGAATGCAAATACGCGAACAACGACGCCGCGATGATGAACCCCAGCGGCGCACCCAGTTGGCCCAGCATCGCGTACCAGCCGCGCCGGTCTTTGGGCGTGTTCAGCGCCAGCAGCGAGGGCAGGCCGTCCCACGATCCGCCGAGCGCGATGCCCTGGCCGATGCGGAATAGCGTGAGCAGCAGGATCGACCACATTCCTAGCGTCTCGAAGCGCGGCAGAAACGCGATACCCGCGGTGCAGGTGCCGAGCATGAACAGCGCGACGATGAGTTTGGTGCTGATGCCCCAACGGCGCTGAATTTCCATGAACGCCACGGTGCCGAACGGTCGGGCGATAAAGGCCAGCGCAAAGATGGCGAAGGCGTACAGCGTGCCGTTGAGCGGGCTGGCATTGGGGAAGAACACCGCCGGAAACACCATCGCCGAGGCGATGCCGTAGACGAAGAAGTCGAAGTTCTCCGAGGTGCGGCCGATGACCACGCCCACCGCGATCTCTCCCGGCGCGACCTTGGAATGTCGCGCGGCGTGCGCGCTCGTCTGTGCGCTGTGGACTGCGTTGGCTGCGTGAGGAGGATAAGAGGGCGTCATGATGAGTGTGTCGGTGTGCGAGGGGCGTTCGTTCGGTAGCAACAGGTGCACCAGCATGCGCCTAAAGACAAGACTGTACCCAAGCAACATGGCTTGGCTCGGATGTAAGCCTCCCACCAAGCGGCGTCCGCGACCATAGGACAAAACGTCCAATCGCCCGCAGACGGCGTCAGGTCTACGCTGCGCGCTCACCTCAAAGCCACTCGTCCAGGTCAACCCGTGTTCGCCCGTCAGCCCCGTTCATACACGTCGATCAAGCGCCTGCTGCTGGTCGCTGCCATGCTGCCGCTGGCCGGCTGCAACACGATCGTGCTGAACGCGCCCGGCGACGTGGCCGCGCAGCAGGGCGATCTGATCATCGTCGCCACCCTGCTGATGCTGCTGATTATCGTGCCGGTGATCGTGCTGACGCTGGTCTTCGCCTGGCGCTATCGCGCCGCGAACACGCAGGCTACGTATTCCCCTGACTGGGACCACTCCACCCAGCTCGAACTCGCGATTTGGGCCGCGCCGCTGCTGATCATCATCGCGCTGGGCGCGATTACCTGGGTGAGCACGCATAAGCTCGACCCGTATCGTCCGATCGATCGCATCGCCGAAGGCCGACCGGTACCTGCAGGCACCAAGCCGCTGATCGTCGAAGTGGTGGCATTGGATTGGAAATGGTTGTTTCTGTACCCGGAGCAGGGCATCGCGACGGTCAACGAAGTGGCGGTGCCGGTAGACCGGCCGATTCAGTTCAAGATCACCGGCGTCACCGTCATGAACTCGTTCTACATTCCGGCGCTGGCTGGACAGATTTACGCGATGCCGGGCATGGAAACCAAACTGCACGCGGTAATGAACGCGCCCGGGGATTACGTCGGCTTCTCGGCGAACTACAGCGGAGCGGGATTCTCCGGCATGCGCTTTCGCCTCAAAGGCTTGAACGATCGCGATTTCGAAAGCTGGGTAAACAGCATCCGCAGCAATGGCGGCGCGCTCGGTCGTGCGGAGTATCTGCAGCTCGAAAAGCCGAGCGAATTCGAGCCGGTGCGACGCTACGCACAGGTCGATGCCGGGTTGTATGAGGCCATCCTTAATCGCTGCGTCGATCCGGCCAAAATGTGCATGCACGAAATGATGGCGATCGACGCCAGCGGCGGTGGCGGCGTCGAACGCAACGGCACCGCGTCGCTCGCGGTGCGCAGCGTCGGCGACGTGCGCGGTGGGCCTTTTGTGAGCTCGGCGATGTGCCGGGTCGAAGATCGATTGTTTCAAAACCAGTTGCTTCCGATCATGCAGGTGCGGCAATGGTGATGCCATCCTTGGATTTCAGATTGAGCGACGCGCTTGCCGCTATTGCGCTCGCGCCTAATGCGCCTGTGGCTGACAGCCTGTGGCTGGGCCGCTTGTCACTGAATGCGCTGCCGTTTCACGATCCTATTTTGATCGCCACTTTCGTCATGGTCGTGATCGGCGGCACGGCGGTGGTCGGCGCGCTCACGTGGTTCCGGCTCTGGGGCTATCTGTGGCGCGAATGGTTCACCAGCATCGATCACAAGAAGATCGGCATCATGTACATGGTGCTGGGTTTGCTGATGTTCATGCGCGGCTTCGCCGATGCGCTGATGATGCGCGCGCAGCAGGCGATCGCGTTCAACGGCGAGGCCGGTTTCCTGCCGCCGCACCACTACGATCAAATCTTCACCGCGCACGGCGTGATCATGATTTTCTTCGTCGCGATGCCGCTGGTGACCGGGCTGATGAACTTCATCGTGCCGCTGCAGATCGGTGCGCGCGACGTGTCGTTCCCGTTCCTGAATAATTTCAGCTTCTGGATGACCGCCAGCGGCGCGGCGCTGATCATGATCTCGCTATTCGTCGGCGAGTTCGCCGCGACCGGCTGGTTGGCGTACCCGCCGCTGTCGGGCGTCGCGTTTAGTCCCGGCGTCGGCGTGGACTATTACATCTGGGGGCTGCAGATCGCGGGCGTCGGTACATTGCTATCGGGCATCAATCTATTGGTGACGATCGTCAAGATGCGCGCGCCGGGCATGACCCTCATGCGGATGCCGGTGTTCACGTGGTCGGCGCTGTGCACCAACGTGCTGATTGTGGCCGCGTTTCCGGTGCTGACTGCGGTACTGGCGCTGCTGGCGTTGGACCGCTATGCCGGCACCAATTTCTTCACCAACGATCTTGGCGGCAACGCCATGATGTATGTGAATCTGATTTGGATCTGGGGCCACCCGGAGGTGTATATCCTGATTTTGCCGGCGTTCGGCGTGTTTTCCGAAGTGGTGGCGACCTTCAGCGGCAAGCGTTTGTTCGGCTACACCTCGATGGTGTACGCGATGCTGGTGATCACGATCTTGGCGTATCTGGTCTGGCTGCATCACTTCTTCACCATGGGTTCGGGTGCCAGCGTCAACTCGTTCTTCGGCATCACCACGATGATCATTTCGATCCCGACCGGGGCGAAGATCTTCAACTGGTTGTTCACGATGTATCGCGGCCGCATCCGCTTCGAGCTGCCGATGCTGTGGACGATCGGCTTCATGATCACCTTCACCATCGGCGGTATGACCGGCGTGCTGTTGGCGGTGCCGCCGGCGGATTTCGTGCTGCACAACAGCCTGTTTCTGGTCGCGCATTTCCACAACGTCATCATCGGCGGCGTGCTGTTCGGCATGTTCGCCGGCATCAACTACTGGTTCCCGAAAGCGTTCGGTTTCAAGCTCGACGCATTTTGGGGCAAGTGTTCGTTCTGGTTGTGGACGGTCGGCTTCTTCTTCGCGTTCATGCCGCTGTACGTGCTGGGCTTGATGGGTGTGACCCGACGCATGAGCAAATTCGATGATCCCTCGCTGCAGATCTGGTTCGTGATCGCTGCGTTCGGCGCGGTGCTTGTGGCCTTGGGTATCGCGTGTTTCCTGATTCAGATCTTCGTCAGCGTTCGCCGCCGCGAGTCGCTGCGCGATGCCAGTGGCGACCCATGGAACGGCCGCACGCTGGAATGGTCCACCGCGTCGCCGCCGCCTGCATACAATTTCGCGTTCACGCCGATCGTGCACGACAACGATGCGTGGTGGGACATGAAGCGTCGCGGCTATGTGCGGCCGGTGAGCGGCTTCAATGCGGTGCATATGCCGAAGAACACTGCGGCTGGCATCGTGCTTGCGGGCTTGAGCACACTCTGCGGCTTCGCGCTGGTCTGGCATATGTGGCCGCTGGTGCTGCTGTCGTTCGCGGCGCTGATCGTCGCTACGATCGCGCATACCTTTAATTACAAGCGCGACTATTACATCCCTGCGGATGACGTGGTGCGCACCGAGGACGCGCGCACGCACGCGCTGGCTGCTCATGTCTGAGAATCTTGTGATTGCGCACGGCCAGCACGTCAGCCCTGCCGTTTCTGCCAGTACGCCAACGGTTTTTTACGACGCCGCTGGCACCCATCATCCGCAGAACGGCACGCTGCTGGGTTTCTGGCTGTATCTGATGAGCGACTGCCTGGTGTTCGCCAGTTTGTTTGCCGTCTACGGCGTGTTGGGTCGCAGTTACGCCGCCGGCCCGTCCGGCGCCGATCTATTCGACTTGAATCTAGTTGCGATCAGCACCGCGATGCTGTTGCTCTCGTCGATCACCTATGGCTTCGCGATGATCGCGATGCAGCGTCGGCGCATCCGCCCGGTCTTAGCGTGGTTGGCGGTCACCGGATTGTTCGGCGCGGCGTTCTTGGGGCTGACGTTGTACGAGTTTCAGCATTTGATTCACGAGGGCGCAGGTCCGCAGCGCAGCGCGTTTTTGTCGGCGTTCTTCGCGCTGGTCGGCACTCACGCGCTACACGTGTTGTTCGGTATTGTGTGGCTGGCGACGTTGATGCTGCAGGTCGGAAAATACGGGCTCACGGTCGAGAACCGCAGGCGTCTGATGTGCTTGTCGATGTTTTGGCATTTCCTCGACGTGGTATGGATTGCCGTGTTCACCTTCGTTTATCTGATGGGAGTGCTGCCATGAGCGCCGAGCACGAGTCCGCGCAGCTTCACAGTGCGCACGATAGCGATCACGACGATCATGACGATCATGACGACGGCGCCGCGCATGGCACGGTGGCCGGCTACGTCAATGGTTTTATCCTGTCGGTGGTGCTGACCGCGATTCCGTTTTATCTGGTGATGAGTGGCGGTGTGATCAGCTCCGGCGTCACCGCGTTGGTGATTTTGGCCTTCGCAGCGGTGCAGATCGTGGTGCATATGGTCTACTTCCTGCATATGAACACCAAATCCGAGCACGGTTGGACCATGCTGGCGCTGATCTTCACCACGGTGCTGGTCGTCATCATGCTGGCCGGCTCGCTGTGGGTGATGTACCACCTCAATACGAATATGATGCCGATGTCGCCGCACGAGATGCGTAACGCGCCGTGATGCGACGCACTCGAATTGAACCAAGGACACATCGCGGAGATATCGAGATATGCAAGCACCGCAAGCGCATCGCAAAGGCGCACGCTTGGCGTTGCTGAGCGGGTTGGCCGTCGCCTTCATCGGTTTCGTCGCGCTGGGCGTATGGCAGCTTGAGCGGCTCGCCTGGAAGCAGGATCTGATCGAACGCGTCGAGTCCCGCGTCCGCGCGCCGGCGGTCGCGCCGCCCGAAACTTCGGCATGGCCCTCGTTCGCCGCCCAGCCCGAAGCGAAACGCTACGAATATATGCGCGTTGAAGTGACGGGCCGATATTTGCCTGGTGCCGATACCCGAGTTCAGGCGGTTACTGCGATCGGCGCAGGCTATTGGCTGCTCACCCCGCTGCAGCGCGCCGATGGCAGCATCGTGTTGATCAATCGCGGCTTCGTCGCGCCGGAATGGGTGCCCAGCGCGGCGCGAGAATCTGCGGCGACGCCCGATGTCCGCGTCACCGGGCTACTGCGCCTGAGCGAACCGGGCGGCGCGTTTCTGCGCAGCAATGCGCCTGCGGACGGGCGCTGGTACTCGCGCGACGTGCAGGCGATTGCCGCTGCGCAAGGTTTGCAGCGCGTCGCGCCATACTTCATTGATGCCGATTTCATTGAGGCCGATGTCATTGAGGCCGATGTCATCGATGCCGACGCTGCGGATGGCGCTGGCGCAACTGGGGTTGGCGTTGCGGGGGCTGGCTCTGCGCGGGCTGGCGCTGCAGGGGCTGGCTCTGCAGGAGATGTCGATGATCATTCAGGCGTATTGGCGCCGGTGGGCGGGCTGACGGTCGTGCGCTTCCGCAATCATCATCTGCAGTACGCCTTGACCTGGTTCGCGCTGGCGTTGATGGTGGTGGCTGCCGTCTGGCGCGTGCTGCGAGAAGACCGTCGGCCGGCGTAGTACTGTTCAAAATCTCCCATTCGGAAAAAACTGTCATCCCGAACGAGGGCGTTGCCCGAGGAGGGACCTGGTGTGTTGCTGCAAAAATGATGAGCACGTTCTTTCCGGCCTCGCGACTTGCGTCGCTCCCACAAAACCAGCCGTATCTCGTGGGATGTACCCGAGGGGCGCTGAAGTAATTCAAAGAAGTAATCCAAACAGAGTGAGGCAATACACTTGTTTCGGGTTTTTCTGATGCTGCGCCAGCAGGTCCCTCCGCCCGCTGCGCGGGCGTTCGGGATGACAGGAAACGGATCCGGCGGTGATCGGAGATTTTGAGTAGCTTCAACCCACCACGAGGTATGCGGATGCAGAACAGGCCGACGACAGCAAATCTTGAATCGGACGGGGCCGAAGCAATTATCGCGCTCGCAGCAAGCGCATCGACGCCGCAGCGCGACAGCGCAGGCATGAAGAACATGCAGCAGCTGATTCAGTTGCGCTGGTTCGCGCTGGGCGGGCAGGTCGCCACGATCGCCACCGTGCATTACGGTTTCGGCATCCATTTGCCGCTGCTGTCGATGACGGCGGTGCTGCTGTGTTTGGCGGCGTTTAATCTGGTCAGCCTGCTGCGCTGGCGCCGCCGCAAAGACGTGACCGACAGCACGTTGCTGCTGTCGCTGCTGGTGGATGTGGTGACGCTGACGGCGCTGCTGCATCTGAGCGGCGGTATCGCCAATCCCTTCGTGTTTTTGTACTTGATGCAGGTGGTGTTGGGCGCGGTGCTGCTGCGGGTGCGCTCCAGTTGGGTGGTGGTCGCAGCGACCAGCCTGGGATTCATCGGTTTGATTCTGTTCCCCGGTCCGGTGGTGATTCCGGTCGATCCCACCCGTGCGCTGGCCGATCCGTATGTGCAAGGACTGCTGATCTGCTTTCTGCTCAACGCGATTTTGCTGGTGGTGTTCATCGCCCGCATTAGCGGCATCCTGCGCGCGCGCGATGCGCGCTTGGCCGACCTACGCCAGCGCGCGGCCGAAGAAGATCACATCGTGCGCATGGGGCTGCTGGCGTCCGGCGCGGCACATGAGCTGGGCACGCCGTTGGCGACGCTGTCGGTGATACTCGGCGACTGGCGGCGCATGCGGCCCTTCACCGAGCAGCCGGAACTGCAGCAAGAGATCGACGAGATGCAGACCCAGCTCACGCGCTGCAAAACCATCGTCAGCGGCATCTTGCGCTCGGCCGGCGATGCGCGCGGCGAGGCGCCGGAAATCACCACCATCAGCGCGTTTCTCGATGGACTCGTATCGGAATGGCGCGCGACGCGCCCGGTCCGCGTGCTCGACTACCGCAACAGTTTCGGTGACGACCTGGTGATTATTTCCGACTGGGGCCTCAAGCAGATGATCCACAACGTGTTGGACAATGCGCTGGAAGCATCGCCCGAGTGGGTGGGCCTCTACGCTTCGCGCGACCAAGGCCGTCTGGTGTTGCGGGTGCATGACGCGGGCCCCGGTTTCGAGCCAGCGATGCTGACCCGATTCGGCAAGCCCTACCAATCCAGCAAAGGCCGGCCCGGCGGTGGCCTGGGCTTGTTTCTCTCGCTAAACGTCGCGCGCAGCTTGGGCGGCAGCATTACCGCCATCAATCGCGAGAGCGGCGGCGCTGCGGTCATCATGCGCTTGCCGCTGACGGCAATCTTGCACGGAGAAATGCACGATGACGACCTCGCCTGAGTCGCCCTCATCCGCAGCTGATGCGGCTGAACCTGCGGTGCCCGAGCCACGCGAACTGCCCGAGCCACGCGAACTGCTAATCGTCGAAGACGATGCCGCCTTCGCGCGCACGCTCAGCCGCTCCTTCGAGCGTCGCGGCTATGCCGTGCGCACGGCGGCCAATCTGAGCGGCGTGGTCGCGCTGTTGTCGGAGTGGTCGCCCGGCTATGCGGTGGTCGATCTGAAACTGCAGGCCGGCGACTCCGGCCTCGCCTGCGTGCAGGCGCTGCACGCGCACGACGCCGACATGCTGATCGTGGTGCTGACCGGCTACGCCAGCATCGCCACTGCGGTAGAAGCGATCAAACTCGGCGCCTGCAACTATTTGGCGAAGCCTTCCAACACCGACGACATCGAAGCCGCGTTCGGCCGCGCCGTCGGCGATGCCTCGGTCGAACTCACTCAGCGCCCCACCTCGATTAAAACCCTGGAATGGGAGCGCATCCATGAAATGCTGGCCGAAACCGATTTCAACATCTCCGAAACCGCGCGGCGCCTCGGCATGCATCGGCGCACGTTGGCGCGCAAGCTGGGCAAGCAGCGGGTGAAGTGAGCGATCAACACCGACTAGCCATTCACCCGCCACTGCACTAGATTGGTGCAATGCCGATCGAAATATCGCTCACTTCGCTCCAGACCGATGCGCTCGATGCGCTGGCGACGCCCGTGGCCTGGACCGACGCCGCGGGGCGGATTGCCGGTGCGAACCTCGCCTTCGGGCGCTGGCTGGAGGTGAGCCCGCGGCGGCTGCCGGGGTTGCCGTTGGCGGCGTTCGAGGCCGACACCCGGCAACTCGCGCAGTTGATCGCCGAGCCGCCGGAGGGCGATCCGCTGCGCCTGCGTCGGCTGCGGCTGGTTTTTCCCGGCACCGACACCCTGCATTACGCCGATCTGCTGCTGTCGCGGCGCGCGGCCGGCGGTTGGTGGGTCGAAGCGCATCCGGTGGACGAATTCCCGGGCCACGATCCGACGACGGCCCTGCCATCGGCCCTGTCGGCGGCGCTGAAAGGCTTGGCCCACGAACTGCGTAATCCGCTGGCCGGCTTGAAAGGCGCGGCGCAGTTGCTGGCGCGGCGCGTGAGCGACGGCGAATCGCGCGAGCTGACCGAACTGATCGAATCGGAAGTCGCGCGGCTGACCGCGTTGATCGATCGCCTGCTGTCGCCGCAGCCGGAGCGGCGGCACGAGCCGCTGAATATCCACGTCGTCCTCGAACAAGTACTGCGGCTCGCCGAAAGCGATGCGGGCTGGGCGGTGAAATTGATCCGCGACTATGACCCGTCGCTGCCGGAACTGTTAGGCGATGCCGATCGATTGACCCAGGCGGTGTGGAATTTGGTGCGCAACGCGATCGAAGCCGGCGCCGCGAATGTCGTCTTGCGCACGCGGGTCGAATACGGCGTGCGCATCGGCGATGTTGTGCACGCGAACGCGCTGCGCTTGGAGATCAACGACGACGGCCGCGGCGTGCCCGAATCGCTGGCCGAGCAAGTGTTTCTGCCGTTGGTGAGCGGGCGCGCCGAAGGCACCGGGCTGGGCTTGGCGCTGGCGCAGCAGGTCGCGCGCGAGCATCGCGGCTCGCTGACCTATCGCTCGCGCTCGGGACACACCGTGTTCACGCTGCTGCTGCCGTTCCTCGCGCACGACGCGTCGAACGCATCCGCAGCGACGGGCGCAGGAGACGCGCGATGACGCGCAACGTTTTGGACGAACTGGAGAAAGGGATGTCGACGATTTGGGTGGTGGACGACGACCGCGCGGTGCGCTTCGTGCTGGCGACCGCGCTGCGCGATGCGGGCTATGCGGTGACCGGCTTTGATTCGGCCGAACCGGTGCGACAAGCGCTGGCGCGCGGCGACCGCCCGCAGTTGCTGTTTACCGACGTGCGTATGCCCGGCGAAGACGGTTTGGCGCTGCTAGAGGCGATCAAACAACAGGTGCCGCACTTGCCGGTGATCGTGATGAGCGCGTACACCGACATCGCCAGTACCGCAGGCGCGTTCCGCGGCGGCGCGCATGAATTTCTGTCCAAACCATTCGATTTGGACGCTGTAGTCGCACTCGCTGCGCGTGCGCTGCAGACTGCGCGCAGCGCGGGATTGCTGGACGACGCAGCGAACGCATCGACCGATACTGCGACCGATACGGCCGGTGGCGAACATCTGCTCGGCGATGCGCCGGCAATGCGCGCATTGTTTCGCGCCATCGGCCGGTTGGCGCAGGCGCCGCTCGGCGTCTTGATCACCGGCGAAACCGGCACCGGCAAGGAATTGGTCGCGCGCGCCCTGCATCGCGAATCAGCGCGCGCGCGGCGGCCGTTCGTGGCGCTGAATACCGCTGCGATTCCCGCGGAATGGCTGGAAAGCGAATTGTTCGGTCACGAGGCCGGTGCGTTCACCGGCGCCAGTAAACGCCACATCGGTCGCTTCGAGCAGGCCGAAGGCGGCACATTATTTCTCGATGAAATCGGCGACATGCCGCTGCCGCTGCAGACGCGGCTGCTGCGGGTGTTGGCCGAAAGCGAATTCTTCCGCGTCGGTGGGCGCGAACTGATCCGCGTTGATGTGCGGGTGATCGCCGCCACCCATCAGGACCTCAACGCCTTGGTCGCCGAAGGCCGCTTCCGCGCCGATTTGATGCATCGTTTGGACGTGGTGCGCTTGCAACTGCCGCCGCTGCGCGAGCGGCGCGAGGATATTCCGCTGCTCGCCGAGCGTTTCCTGCGCGCGGCGGCGCATAAATTCAGCGCTCCCGCCAAACGCTTCGCCTCCGCGGCGCTGGCACGGCTGCAAGCGCACGACTGGCCGGGCAACGTGCGCGAGCTGGAAAATCTTTGCTGGCGACTCGCTGCGCTAGCGCCGGGGGAGCGCATCCTGCCGGCCGATCTCGACGCCGTGTTCGCGCCGATGCCGTTGGATGCGCGCGCGACAAAACATGCAGCGGGCGACGGCGACCCACTGGACTGGGAAACCCCGCTCGCCGCTTGGGCGCTGCGCGAACTGCTGGCCGATCGCGACGATCTGCACGCCGAGGCGCGCAACCGTTTCGATCGTGTGCTGCTCGATGCCGCCCTCGAACGCACCGGCGGCCATCGGACCGAGGCCGCGGCGCGGCTCGGCCTAGGCCGGAATACCGTCACTCGCAAACTCGGCCCGGGACGCAAGCCGCGCGTCACCCGTTGAGTGCAACGCGCAGCGATGCATCGCGCGAATCGGCGATTCGGCTCCAACAAGCCGCCTGCGGCGAATGCGTGCGCCGAGACCTGCTGCATCGTCGTTCTGCACGATTCCGTCGTCGTCGAGCCATGCGTGTCGAAGCGCGCTAAGCTGCGGCTTCCCCCATGATCGGATCGATGCCATGGCGCGCTCTTCGCCCCTCGAAAACAACATCCGCATTGCGCTGACCGCGACGCTATTCGCCGCGACGCTCGCAGGCTGCGCCACCACCGCGCCGCCGCCGCTGCCGCCGCCACCGGCCAAAACCCAGCCATTCCAGTTCGCGATGGTGAATTTAGCGCCTGCATCCGGCACCTTGGTCAGCGGCAAACTGCGGGTGATCGCGCAGGCCGACGGCGTGTATCTCACCGGCGAGATCGGCGGCCTCGGTCGCGGCCGTACGCACGCGATCCATATCCACGAGCGCGGCGACTGCAGCGCGGCCGACGCCAGCAGCGCCGGCGGCCATTTCAATCCAGGTGCTGCCGCGCACGGCCGCGCCGGCAGCGGTGCGCATCACGCTGGCGATATCGATAACTTGGTCGCGAACGACGCTGGCGTCGCCCGTGTCGATGCGTACGTGCGCGGGGTGACGCTCGGCGGCGGCGGACCGACCGACATCATCCGCCGCGCGGTGATCGTTCACGCCAACGCCGACGACTACACCACGCAACCCACCGGCAATGCCGGCGCACGGGTCGCCTGCGGCGTGATCGAAGTCGATCTGCGCTAGCAGGTTGCTGAAATACCTCCATCCAGGAGGTATTTCAGTTCGCACGTCCGGCGCATGTCCGGACGTGCTCACAGCGAATCAATCGCTTACGCGCTTGTTTCGCTGGCGCAGCCATCCATGGCTGCGTTAGCAGGCTGCTGAAAACCTGCTACCGCAGGTATTTCAGCAGCCTGCTAGGCATCGGCCGCGCGGCCGAGCGCAACGAAACGCATCGCCGTAGAGCGGAGCGCAGCTCCGCTTCGCTTCTAGCCCAGCTTCGCTTCAAGCGCAGCGAGATCACCGCCAAGCGGAGCTGCGCTTCGCTCTACCGAGCGACATATATCGTGTGCTTTTGGTGCGAACGTGCTCGGATGAGTGCGAACGTTCCCGGATGAGTGCGATCGATGTCGCCAACGTTCGTTCGGCGCAATTAGCGCAAGCGTTCGTGCGGATCTTGCTGCACGCTGCAGGCGACCGCATCGGCCTCGATGCCGTGCGCCTGCAGCACCGCGCGGTACTGCCGTTGGCGCGCTTGGAAATACGTATAGCGACGACGCGCGTCGTCATCGACCGCGCCGTCGCGCTCGCGCTCCAGTGCATCGTGGCGGCGCCACGCGTCGAAATCGAACTGCGCCATCCGCACCTTGCCATCGGCATAGCGCAGCAGCGGTTCGGGTGAGGCGTCGAGCCAGGCCTCGCGCTGCGGCGCGAGCAGGGCGGTCTCGATCAACGGCCATAGCCGCTGCAGGCCGACGTGTTCGTATTGCATCGCGATCATCGCGGCGAGGTCGTGCACGGTGAGGTAGCGCGCATGTTCGATCCGCGCAACGAAGCTCTCCTGTGCTTGCAACGCGGTCGCGGCCCCGGCCATGCCGCGTTCCAGCAGCGTGTCTTCGAAGCGCGCAGCGACGTCGCGCACCGTGTCGGCATCGCCGATCAGCGCGAACGGCAGCACGCGCAGCGGCCCGCCGTACAGTTCGAGTTCCGCGCGCAGCGGCTGCGGCACGGTGCCGTTGGTGTTCGCGCCGAAGACGACGATACGCGGGCTATCCGTGCCCGGCGCACGTGCGTGTAGGTCTTGCAGCCGACGATGCATCGGCCAGCCCGGCCGCAGCAGTTCGGCCGGATCGAAATGCGCGGCGCCAAGCACTAAATTCAAGCCGCGTGCCTCAGGCGCAAGCGTCGCCAGATCGCTCGCGATGCGCTCGGCTAACGCCGAAGCGAGCGTTTGCCCCAGCGCTGCCTGCCGCGGCGCGGTGCCGGGTGCGAGTTCCAGCGCCAGCGCGCCCAATACGGCGGCCGGCGGCACGCTGGGTGCAGGCGTCGATAGAAGCTGCGTCTCGGTCATCGCGTGCGCTCGACCACGGTGCGTGCGGCGGCGTGCGAGCGGGTGTGGGTGAGTGCGAGCATCGGCGGCGCTTCGGCAGAAAGGACCGGAATTATAGCGCTCAGTGGATTCGCGCCCTGTGCAGCCCAGCATTGCGCGCGAAGACGCAGCGCTCGGCCGAACGATGGCGATGCTTAGAGCCTCTTTATTGACCCGGCCAAGAGAAGTTTGAACTCTGGATACGCTCGTAGGAGGGCCTTCAGGCCCGATCTTTTTACAGAAAACCCTGTCAAAAGCATGCTCGGGGCTAAAGCCCCTCCTACGCGGGCAGCGCCATCGAATTCAAACATATTCGAGCCGAATCAATAGGTAGCCATACTTATGTAGCGGTATCTATGTAGCGATACCTATGTAGCGATACCTATCTAGCCATCTCTCGCCGAACGCTGCGCGAATTTGGCGGATGATGTTCGATCACAATGTTTCAAGCTGACAGTGTTTAGAGCGGATCGAAGATCCGCTCTAAAGCGACTGACTGACGTCAAAGCGAACGTCGATGCATGAACGGTCCTACGACAATCCGAACACCGCCATCAGGCGTTTGATCCAGTTGTAGCCGTCGCGTTCGCGCGCACGCTGCGCACGCGTGCTTTCGCGCAGCGACTCCCCGTAGACAGGCTGCGGATTCGCGGGCAAGTTGGCCCGAATCTGACCTTGGTTCGGAGTATCGACGTACTGCGGCGTGAGATCGGTGCCCTGGAATAGGC
>JANMGT010000105.1:0-2438 GCA_031374725.1 Lysobacteraceae bacterium
CCAAACGTACTTCGCCGAGGATCTGCAGCGCCTGCGTCCGCTGCAGGACGACGGCCTGGTCTTCAAGGCCCGCGAACGCATTCTGGTGACGGCACGCGGCCGGCTGTTATTGCGTACTATCGCGATGTGCTTCGACCGCTACCTCCACCGCCCGAACGAGACATCGCGATTCTCGCGCGCGATTTGAACGCAGCGCGCCGCGCCGAATCGCATGTGGCTGCCGCGCGCGTTGGCGCAGGCCGGGTCGGTTGCGGTGGCGCTATCGGATGGTGTGTGTGCGCAACAGCCGGAGGGCGTGGAGGAATGCGCGTCTGAATGATTGGAATGGTCGTGCGGATTCATGCGGACTCCTCGGTCAGTGCGTTGAGAATCGGGCAGGAAGCCATCGTCCCGTGTCCCGGACAGGCGTTGACCAAGGCACTGAGTCCCTGGCGAATCCGCGACAGTTCGGGGATGCGCGCATCGACGTCGGCAAGCTTTTGCAGGTCCGCCGCTTTCATTGTCGCCATGTCCTCTTCGGCCTGATGGGACAGCGCCAACAGTTCGCGAATTTCAGGCAGCGTGAACCCGAGCGCTTTGGCGCGGCGGACGAACTGCAGACGTCGTAGATCGCTGGCATCGTAGCTGCGATAGCCGGAGGTCAGACGCTGCGCCTGCGGCAGCAGTCCTTCCCGTTCGTAGTAGCGCACGGTGTCGAGCGACCCGGCAGCGTTCGGCGAGTTCACCGATCTTCATCGTGAATACATCCTGGTGGGCATTGGCGCAGCGTGGACCCTTGACCTGAATCAAGTGTCAAGCGTCAAGCGTTATCGATGCGCAGACTCCGGCAATACGCCTTCACCATGCTGGCTGAAGGCAGTTGTCCTGCCATCCCGGGCGATCAGTTCCACCGTGTAGGGCGACATGCGCCCATCCGGCATTTCCATGCCCGGCGAACCGGCCGGCATGCCCGGCAATGCCAGGCCGCGCGCATCGGGCTTCTCGGCCAGCAGACGTTGGATATCCTCGACGGGCACATGACCTTCAATCACATAACCGCCGACTTCTGCGGTGTGGCATGAGCCCTTGCCGTAAGGCACGCCGAGGGCTTCTTTGATCGGATTGAGGTTGTCCTCATTGCGCACGTCCAACTCAAAGCCGGCATGACGCATGTGATCCACCCACAGTCCGCAGCAGCCGCAGCTTGCGCTTTTGTGCACCAGCATTTTCGGCAAACTCGCCGGTACCCGCGATGATGCGGTTCGCGAAACCGCTGCCGCAGCGGCCCCGGCAGCCGCGTCTGTTCGCGGCGCGGCGGTGGTTGCTTTCTTTTCGATATCGTTGGGGTCCGACTGCGCGCAGGCGGTTGCCGCCAACAGCGTCATGGTCAATGCGAGTGTTCTGGATTTCATTCTGCATCTCATTCTGTATTTTATGATGTTCATCGTTTCGGTCGCGACGACCAGTGGATGTGGACGATTTTCCAGGCGGTGCCGAAACGCTGGACGATCATGGTTTCGGTGCTCAGGGTGGTCGATGCTTTGCCATCCACGGTGCGATGCAGTTCGCTTTCGCTGGCGACCCAGACCAGATCGCCACTGCGCTTGGCGGTGCGATTGATCAGTTGGAGATGCGCAGCCTTGAGAAATGCGACGTCGCCTTTTGCGTGACCGCCCAGATACTCGGCCGCCGAGCGCTCGGCGCCGCCGCTTTCAAGAATCAGCACAGTGGGATCGAGTTCGACGCCGGCGGCTTCGAGGCGACCGGTGGCTAAGTTCGACGAAAACCGTTCGACAGCGGCGACCGCATCCTTGGCGGTTGCGGGCACGTTGATTTTCGGCGCCTGCGCGGCCTGATGCGCAGCGTGATCGTGTTTGCCATCGGCGAATGCAGGACCAGCTAGTGCAAGGCCACAGGCCACCGTGAGAGATAGCAATGCGAGAGATTGCAATGCGAGAGGTGCGCTGCGGGACATGGGTGTTCCTTTGAGCACGTGTGCGTGCGGGTCAGAAAGATCGGCGAAGATCAGTGCTGGTGGTCGTGACCGGTATGGTCGGATGCTTCGATTTTTTCCGGTGTTGCCTCGCCGTGCTGATGCGGCGCCGAGCCTGCATCATCGTGATGCCCCGCCGCAGCGCTTTTCACCTGTGGCGCTGACTTGGCATCGTCGCGATGCTCTGTCGTCGCGCCATGTGCATGCGGTGCAGACCCCGCATCGTCGTGATGCGCGGGCTGCTCATCGTGGTGGTTCTCGTCGGTCATGCCCGGCATGGCGTGGTCGTGGGGCATGGTTTCGCCACCGCCGTGCGAGTGGCCGCCGCTGCTCGCCACGAGCGCGTTGTACTGCGCTTGATCGAGCTTGGGCAGCGTTTGCACGAATGCCGCGATATTCCAGATGTACTCGTCCTGCATACTCTTGCCCCAGGCCGGCATGCCCGAGGCCTTGATGCCGTGCTTGA
>JANMGT010000029.1:0-38058 GCA_031374725.1 Lysobacteraceae bacterium
CTGCTTTGAAGGAATAAAGAAAAGACCAAGCGCTTCGTAGGCGCGGCGCAAGCCGCGATGGTATTCGGCACGCAATACATTCACCGAAGCGCCTAGGGTGGCGGTGAGCGCAGTGGCGGTGAGCGCAGCGAACCCCACCATCCTAGTGTGGTGTCTCAAAAGTACATTGATGCATTTTCGTGAAAGAACGGCTTGATTTGCGCTGTTTTTGATTAAAAATTAGCCTGCGTACTTTTGAGACACCACACTAGCGACCCCAACAGATCCCATTGACAGCGCATAGTGCGCACGAACGTGCACCCTATGCGCTGTCGTAGCGTATGCTCATCAACGCAGCTTCTCTTCGCCTTCCTGGTCTAAACAGGCGCTTACGGATTAGGCCACGCGGACATATTCAGATAAAAGCACCTGAGGCCGGGAAGTGAGCCTGACCTCACTATCTGCAGGACTGTAGCCTTCAGAGGCCAGCGCATGCCCAACCGCACTGCCGACACACCCGACGCGATGCCGAGCGAAGCCGCCCCAGCGCCACCGCTCGGCATGCGGTTGATGCTGTTTGCCAGCGCGCAATTGCAGCAAGCCCAGGCCGAACTGGCACGCGAAGGCGAGGCACGGCATGACGGCATCCATCAGGCGCGCAAATGCATCCGCCGCGCACGCGCCACGCTCGCACTCGGGTCCCGTGCGCTCGGTCCGCGCGCAGAGGCACTGGATGACGAGCTAAGCCGGCTGTGCCGCGGCCTGTCGCACCTGCGCGATGCGCAGGCGCTGATCGAGGTCCTGCATCGGCTGGATACACAGGCACCAGCCGCCATTCGCGCGATCCTACCGGCTGCGGAACGGCTCGCACGGCAGCGCCGCGACGACATGCTCGAACGCGCGCTCACTCGCGATCCGGCGTTGATCGCGCGCTGCCTCCGTCTGCAAACTGCACAACAGCGCCTCGCGCGCCTGGATTGGCGCGCACTGGACGAAGCCAGCGTCTGCAATGCGATCAAGCACAGCCAGCGCCGTACCGACAAGGCCGCGAAGCGGGTCAAAAAACACCCGGATGACGACGACGCTTGGCATGCCTATCGACGTCGCCTCCGCCGCCTGCGTCAGCAAGACACGCTCTTGAACGAGTTGTTGCCCGCACGGCATGTGTCGAAAAAACGTCATCGCGATTTGACCGATGTGTTAGGGCAATCGCAGGACGATGCATTGCTGCTACGCCACTGCGGCAGGCGCTCGCCGTTCACTTCGGATCAACGCAAGCCGTTGCGCGCCATCGCGCGCGAACGCCTAGGGCACACACGCGGGTGGTGAATCCGTTCACCATCGGAGTCGATCACGATGACCGATATCGAACTGCGCATACAGTGGAACGCAGCGGTGGCCCCCTTGGGGGCGTGTTGGCGACGTGTTGGCGGAAGGCTTGCTGATCCTCGCCTGGGTAGCGCGATGGCGACCGATAGAAACCATCGGCTTCGATTCCTGGGAAAGCCGCCAACAACGACGACTGCTGTTGGCGCTGTCGCGGGTGCCGGTGCGGTTTGTGGCTAGAGCGCGGGTGTTGGATCGAGAGAGAGCAGAGCCGCGCGATTGATTGCGCTATTTCCAGATCCCCAGCGCCCGGAACGTCGCCGCACGACGCTCCGCCAAACCAAGTTTCGCCGGACCGTTGACGCGCTCGGTGATTTCATCGACATCGCCAGTGTCCGCGAGGGGCGAGCATTGGCGCGCATCCCAGAATGCGAACGCGACCTTCGCGGCGCTCACCGGCTCGCGCGCGAGTTCGGGCTGGCCTTCGAGATCAAGCCCGACAACACGACCGATGTCGCGATAATTCGCGCGACCGGTCAACTGTTTGTAGCCCGACCCACGGTAACGGAAGCCGTCGCCGCTGGCTTCGTTGCCGTTGCCGATACGGTTGGCGTACACGCGATTGGCGATCGCCTCCGGGCCGCGCGCGATCAGGGAACGCGCATCCGCAGTGCCGCGTACTGCGGAAAAAATCGCATCCAACCGCTGCGGATTCTTATAGTTCAAATTCTCGATCATGCTCCTCATGCCACCGGTTTCGACGAAAATCTGTCCCATGAAATGACACAGTCGCGTCGGCGTGTTGACCGAACTGGCGATCCTCGCGGCCTCCAGCGCAGCGGCGTGAATCTCCGGCGTCTTGATGCTGGGTGCGAACCTATGCAGCGTGTCCGCTGTGATCATCGGGAAATCTCCTTCGCTCATCGTTCTCGGCGACGTACGCATGTGCGCGATATTCGCCGCTCACGAAGTATCCGTAGAGACGGCATCCATCTAGAAAAGAGGACATACCATCGCTTTATGAATGTCGATGGTGTGCTCACGAGAGCACACTCGCGCTATAAGTCTCGGGTTAAATCCAAGGGCAGTGTGACTTTCGCAGTAGCTAGAAAACCCCGTAAGACTTATGTCTACTCTGACCACTGTTTGTTCACATGCGGCGGCAACCGCTTCGCGGGTTCCGCCCTACGGATTACGTCTCACAGCCTTCTTTCGTAGGGCGCAACTGTCGCAGGCGATGACCAGCTTCGCTGTTAAGAGCCCGCCATGATCACCTGTCTAATATTTCGACACTTGGTGGAATCTACTTAGCAGGTTCCGCCCAACTCGTTGCACCTTACGACCTTGGCGCTCAATTTCTATATTGTAGAAGCACAACCCACGCTTGACGGTTGAGATTTCCTCGACAGTCTCCTTCAGTGTCCTCGCAACTTTCAGAATTGGAAGAAGATATGTAATTGTCACTCAGCGTTTTTTGTTGGTTCAGATACATCCTTCTGAGCGTAACCGACTGAACCACATTCCCTCCAATCGCAGAAAGCTTCGAGTCCCCATTCTTGTCAGATTCCACGACAAAGTCGCAGTGAGAATACACGATGGGCTTGTCTTTCGTTGCTGATCTACGAGCAAGCAATAGGCCATAGAAAGAGTCGAAACTGTTATTTTTTGCAGAATCAGACCTTGCGTAGCAGATCAGATCGCCCACCCTGGGTCGAGTTTTTCTGATGTCGCAAGCACGATACGCATGCTCATTAGCCACTCCTTCTTGATCCGATTGACTGGCAACAAACGACTGGTCGATATAGTCAACATGACCACTCGAAAATTTGAACTCGCGCGAGCTAAATCCTGCTTGTTTAAATAGATGGCTGATAAAAGCAGCAGACCATGGCAAATCAACGATGGCCGCTCTTTTCAACGATGAATCAATAGTCAGTAAATCGGCATCGGACAAACGAAAATCTGTCGCGCCATTGCTTACATTTTTTAACCGATTGAATAGACCGGTCCTGTCCTGTTTTTCCAAGCCAGCTACTGTAATTTTACTGGGCTCGTTGGTGGAAATAGCTTCCCAGTATTTGGCAATGTGTTGCCACGCATACACGCTTTCAACCTTGTTCTTTTCGTTCTCCGCTTCGTGATACCCGATCTTAACCAGTCCACCATTTCGGTCTATTCTTTGCCCTCCAAGTAACTTGTTCTGCATGTATGCGTTAATCACCATGCTTTGCACCCTTGCATCACTGACAGGACGCTTCGAGGTCGCTTTGCAGATCTCGTCAATTCTTCTGAAATCCAACTCTTGCGCGTTAGCGGTATTGCCCAAAAGGAGAGCGAAGGCGAGCGTAATCCCTTTCATTTTTAACCCCCTTTATTAAGTCGTTTCCTCGGATATGAACAGCGTATTGCACTTCATACGGTGGGCAAATGCTCATCTACCCTATTTTCCTTTTGTCGGCAGCGGTTTGTCGCAAGCAATTCCTCCAGCTGCGCGCGCCTTGAGTTCAGCGATGAGCTGGGAATCGGCGGAGGCCTTCTCTCCAGATTGCACTGCATTGATATAGTTCACTGCCGCTGGACTATTGCCAGAAGCAATCATTTCGCACACATCGTTGGAAATATGCTGCAGGCGATAAGAGAATATCCGTGCCTGTAGATCTGCCATTTTCTTGAGATCTTCGGAGACCCGGCCGGTACCTTGGTTGCGCGCGGCTTGAATCATGTCCATGGCTTTCTGCCCGGCAGCGAACTGCACCTCAGCCTCGATCAGTGCGCCGTCGACCGCTACGTCGTCATTGTCAATGTTAACGATGTAAGAAGGCTCATTTATCGAAAATTCGTCCACTCCGTAACCGTAAATGGGGCCTCGCGGGAAGAAGACATAGCCATCGCGAGAATCGTTAGGCCCCAGTGATATAATTGATGGCAAAGCTGTGGCCGCAAGATTCGCTAGATACTGGTCCAAGTCGCGCATGATCAGCTTCTTGATTTCCGGAAGGAATACGCCCGTGGTGACTGCGACACGCTGAGCGAACGCTTCCGAGGCGAGTCGTGACGATATTTCGCTTAGGCCGACTAGCGATCCTGCAACCACACCGATAGACTGCAGATACTCCAGGATTCGATTGTTCGGATGCGATTTTGTCTTCGCCGATAGCGACAGGAGTACAGCCTCCAGTGTCATCGGTCGATAATAGTCCTGCCACAGATAGCCATGCCTAGCCAAGCGCTGCTGCCAATACGTATCGCGCGAAGCGGCCGCGATCTTCTCGGTCAGCCCGACTCTCTTACGCATATCGAGCGCGATCGGAGAGGCCTTGGACGACGAACGAAACATGTCGAATGTCGTTTGTCGTTGCGTCTGTTCGATGCAACTAACGAATTCTTCGGTCTTCTTCTTCTCGGGTGCGCTTGAGTCTTTACGAACGATTTCTGAACGCTGCTCCGGGCTGGCGTTCGACTCGATGGCGAGAAATGCTTTTTCGTAAAGTTCCGCATCGTTCGCAGCCACTCCTACCGAAGGCGGCTTGCATTGGGAGGTGGCTCGCCAAGTGGCCTGCAGAGCAAAGCCTATGAACTCGGTAGCTCTTTGCTTTTTCTCTGCATTTGTGTCGAATTCAAAGCTGGAATCAATCATTCTCAGTATTGATTCTTCCAATTTAGTATTGGTCTGGAAGACGCTACCAAACTCTAAAAGGTTATCAATCACGGCCTTTGATCTAGCGAGACTGAGAATAGTGTTCTCTTCGCCGACATCCAGAATATTGCTCGTCTTTTGGTCTCCAGCCAAGATGTAGTCATAGCGTCCGTACGCCCCTAAATCTGAGCTCATTTTCGCACTTTTTCCCGTCAATCTACTGCGCCAAGACTCATCTTCATCACCCACGGGCTCCCGATAAAAAACCGTCCTAGCACGCAAACTGGTCGTGTTGACGATAAGCTTCTTGTCGTTGTGACGATTCCGAAAGTATGCTTTTCCAACATAGAAGTATCTAGAGAAATTGGTGCCGAAACCGTCACGTGCTTCTTCATCGCTCAGCATGTAGACCTGCGTATGCAGGTCGCCGTTAAACACGCGGATAGTCTTCACTGCCATGTAGGGGTTCTGTTCTGCCCGTGCTATCTCGTAGGCTTCGCCCGCTTGGAGATACTTCATCGCCAACTTGCCAACATCGTCGAACCGGTTGATCGCGCGACTGCCGTTCTTTGCGATTAAATTCCGATTGAGTTGCAGATAGGATTGGCAATCTTCTTTGCATTCCCTGGTAGCGGTCTCAACCTCCGCAGACAATTTCTTGAACTTTTGCTCCTGATTTTGCTGCCACTTTCGCGCATGCCGCACCGCTTTGGCGATAATATTGAAAGACTGTGTCAAATCGCGCGAGTCGAGTTCGACGTGGACCTTTCCCCTGCTGTTAATTTCGACACCATCCAAAGAGCCGTAGGGAGCAGATTCTACGCTAGCCTTAGCACCAAGCACTTCGACGACGATCTCCCCATCCCGGATTGCTTCGGATATCCCACGTTCGCCAATTACACTGTCGTCGAACCATACATCAATAGTGTATTTGCGTGAATCGGCGGGCTTTCCCTGCCCTGGCGTTGGCGGAAGTTCGATGTCACTACCTACGATTTGCACGTAGGCTTCGCTGCGTCGCTTTTGCGCAGCAGCGATTTCTCCGTAGATCTCTGCTTTATCTCCGGCAGCTCGACTGAATAGCGGCTTTGGTCGGAGCCCTTCACGCATTTGCTGCACAGTAGTGCATCCGGAAAGGAGACACGCGGCGAAAGTAAAGACAGCGAGCCCATTGGCTCTATGTGACGTGCGAAGTTCCAATTTTTTGATCTGCATTGTCCATTCCTTCGCATAACGGGGTCAGGTTCTAATGGCACTTACTTAAGCCTCGTCATCCCCGCGTATGGGGAATGACGAAAACTCTGGGGGCAACAGCTTAAGTAAGCGCCATTCGGGTCAGATACACTTCTAATCTCTGTCTTAGCTCCAAAAAGAGATAGTTCCACTAGCTGTTGCATGATCACTCATCGCTAGCTGCGCTTTGGTTTTTCTTCGCGCTCACATCAGCATCACTCCCGCATCACCTTCGCCTCGGCTCACACCCCACCCCGTCCCCATCGCGATCCAGATGCGGCCCATATCCAGGCTCGCCACGTCTCACCGGCGCAGCACCTGCGGCCCGCGCTTCCGCACAATTCGCAAACACATCAGAGCCGCGCGACGCACGCACAGGTGCAATCCGCGATGGCGTGAGACGATTGATCGGCACAGCATCACTGCGCGATGACGAGGCACCGCCGCGATGACAGTGGTAGCCGCCGCGTTTACGGTCGTTGTGGCAGCCTTCGGAATTTAGCCGTCCACCATGAGCGGAGACGTTGCTTGTGAAGAAAAGAGCGATTGCGACAATCGATGCCGACAATGATGTGTCGTCGTGCGACAGCAACGGTGCATTCCCTGCGCCTACCCTGGCCATCCGACATTCCCCCTGTGGAATGTGCTTGAACTTCGATCTGAAGCGTGGGCCAAGTCTCGATTTGTTCTCGTACTTTTGTCAATCGATTACGCGAATCCGCTACCGATAGGGCGCAGCGTGAATTCTTGTCTACGTGTCGGGATGGGTGTCCTGGTCTTCCTGCTGGTCCCTCACGGCTTCGACATCGGCGGGCCCAGGCCTAAGGTCTCCCCACTTTTTCTGTTTGCCGATCAATGGGATAAGGCTTATTGTCTGTAAAAACAGCGCGCGCATGACGCGGTTTTTTCCTCGGGGTATCGAAGCCTGAGGACCACGCCATGCACGCGACTGAGATTCTGCGCCGCACCCTCTCCCCGGCGCTAGACCCCATGCACGCTCGACGACGCAAGGTGTTGCTCAATGCGGTCCAATCGCTGATTGCCGGCCGTCGTTTGACGCTGACTGATCTCTCCCGGTCATGGATTGGTGCAACCTTTACTCATGCGCCTCTGAAGGCGCTGGATCGATTGTTGAGCAATCGTCATTTGCATGGCGAGTTGGATGGATTGCATCGGACGATGGCGAGGTGGCTGCTGCCGGAGGCGCGGCCGGTGATCGTCGTGGACTGGTCCGATCTGAAGGGGGACGGTCGTTGGTGTTTGTTACGGGCCGCCGTGCCAGTGGGAGGTCGATCGCTGACGGTATATGAGCGCATTTATCCGAACGCCCGATTGAACTCGCCGGACGCCCAACGTGAGTTCCTGAAGGCTTTGACGAAGATCATTCCGGCAGGCAAGCGCCCGATACTGGTGAGCGATGCTGGCTTTCGAAGCGATTGGTTCCGAGCGGTCGTTGGGCAGGGCTGGGATTATGTCGGGCGTTTGCGCAACAACACGAAGATCCAGCAAGCACGGGGGGATTGGCAGCCATGCAATTCGCTGCACGCTGGCGCCACCAGCAAACCCGAAGCTTTGGGCGCATGGTCGATGGTGAAAGGCGCGCCTTGGCCATGTTTTCTGGTGCGCTTGCGCCGCAAGATACGCAAGGGCGATCACGTCACGACTGCAGCAGCGGAGTCGCCCTGCGACAGGAGGGTGCAAAAAGCGCGCAAGCGAGAACGCGAGCCCTGGCTGCTGGCGACGTCATTGTCGCCACAGGAGGTGAGCGCCGCACAGGTGACCGCGATCTATGCCAAACGGATGCAGATCGAACTGGCGTTTCGGGATTTGAAAAGCCATCGTTACGGGATGGGGTTCGAAGACAGCTTGAGTCGGATTCCACAGAGATTGGCAGTGCTGTTGTTGATCCACGCCATGACGGCTTTCACGGCATGGTTATTGGTGAAGGCATTGAAGTCGGCATCGATAGAGGTGGATCCGATGACGGCCACAGCCAGCCATCGCAATCGTTATAGCGATCAACGTCGGGGGCTGGAATGGCTGCGGCGCCGACGTGATTGGCCGCCGCAGTTGTTGCAGACGTTGCGTAAAATCCTGGCGGGAATTCCAGAGTGAAAATGAAAAATAAGTGGGGAGACCTTAGGCCCAGGGCCCGCCCTACGAAAAACAATTTCATACTCGGCCGTAGGACGGGCTCAAGCCCGCCTTACGAGTTACAGGGTGGGCATCGCTGCGCTCACCCTACTTGCTCAGCCCCTCGCGGGAGAGCTCGATACCCGCAGCATCAAGAATAGGTTCGATCATCGCTATTCGCTCCCACCAAATAAGCGGTCCACTTCGTCGCGCTCAGCTTGCGTGTAGGCCTTCCCGAGATACTTCCTGGAATACTCCATTGCTCCGGCGAGGAAGCGATGCGCAATCTGATTGCAAGGATCAATGCTGGTATCCAGGTGCAGATTGAACACGAAGCCCACCCGCACAGCCAACTCGCCGGTCTCTTCCAGCACTGGCCGCAGCAGCTCTAAGTCCACGAAGGGGCCGATCACTGCATCCATGCCATCGGGCCGGAGCATGGCGAAACCATTGAGGGTGGGATGCGAGCCTAGCGTACAAAATTTCTTGTAGATCTGCTCGCGGCGACTCTTACCCAGGCCCGCCCTGTCATCAAGTGCCTTGCGAATAACGGAAGGACCAAACTCCCTTACCAATTGCTTGGGATCCGCATTGCGCCACATCTCGATTTGCTCAGGCGCACCGTAGAAGTAGTCCACGAGCTCTGAGGTTTCGATCAAGTCCCGCAAGGTCGCAACAGCCGCTTGGTAATAGCCGCTTGCCGTCAGCTTCCAGGCCGCGGCAAAGCTATTGAAGCAACGCATTCCCAACTGCACGATAGTTTTCCCATCGTCAGTGGCTTCGTGGTACTGGCGCAGCATGTCGAGAATGTCCATGGTGCGTTCCATCAGTTCCAGATGGTCACCAAGATCCGGAGACTGCTGGACAAATTCCAGTGTCTTCGCCCGGAGCTCTTCCTCGCCGCCATGGAGCAATTGCAGGTTGTTCGGAATGCTCATTCGTCCACCGTCTCATGGTTGAGGATCAACGATAGCATTCCGGCCAACCTGTGAAACTCGCCTTCTGCACCAACGCTCGGTAAGTATCGGGGCGGGCGGCTTCTTACACTTATGACGCCTGACATTGCACAGTCGACAGGCTGCTGAAATATCGACCTTGGCATGGCCATACCCGTCCTGCCGAGCCATCAAGTGTTTTGCGGTGCATCGGAGCTGGATGGCAGTTTTGGAGCGCAGGCCCAGCCGTGCCAGCTCTCGGCAGAAAAACTCGAGTCAGAGTGAATTTTTTGCTCAAATCAAAGAAAGCAACAAAAGTAATGTCCATTCTGATTCCTTTTTTCGACTGAACACCTGCTACCGCAGGTATTTCAGCAGCCTGCTAATTGCCATCCGACGCCGTCGCGGCCAAAGGGCTGCGGATCGCGTTGAGCCGCAGCGTGCGCGCTTGCGCGACCAGGATTCGCGTCAGTTTGCCCGGTCCACGCAGGCGCCAGCGTAGGGGGCGAGGGCCTTCGAGGCGTTCGCCGATCATCAGGATCGTCACCGCGATCATCGCTGCGGTGTGCCCATGCACCAGCAGCATCGGCAGGAGCATCAAGGCCCAGCAGGAACCGACGCACCAAACGCCGTGCCTGAGTCCGAACACGAGTACATCGCGATCGGCGGCGATGCCGAAGGCCGACAGTTCGGAATGATTGTGGCTGCGGTTCAGGCAAAGCTGTTTGAGCGGCGAGCACTGCCAGACCAGCGCGATCAGGCCTGCCGCCGCCGCTGGCCAGAGGGCTTGCGGCGCCGAGGCGTTCGCCATCAGCTTCACCGTGAGCATGAAGACGCCCGCGACCATCCAGATCGCGCCATAGCCGATCGCGAACAACGCGATCGACCGGGCGCGCCGATGCTTGAAGCTGCGCTGATGGACATGGAACACCGGCGCGATCAGCGTCGGTGCCATCATGGCGATCAGCATCAGCATCCAGCCCACCGCCAAAGAGCTGAGCGGCGAGATCGCCAGAAGCGCGCGAAACGACGGCCAGGACCACTCCGCCCCCACACCCCGACAATACGACAGGCCAATGTCATCGCCGGGGACGGCCAGAAGCATCATCCAGCCGATGGCGCTCGACAGCATCAACCCGCCGGCGACGCGCCTGCGCTCCCGCGTGCTTGCCGTCATCTGTGTTGCTCGCGATAAACGCTTACCCGTCCGACGCTGATGGGCGCATCGGCGTCGACCGCCTGAGTCGGCAGGATCTTCACGTCCAGCGTATCGGCATCCAGCGCGTTCTCCAGATGCAAGGTGTCGATGATGCCGGTGATGTCCAGTTCAAAGCTCAGCCCGGATCCGCCATGGTCGTGGTCCTTCATGCTGGCGCGGCGAAGCCCGAAAAGCGCCACCGTTCCCGCCTGATGTCCGTTGACGTAAACGTCCAGCTTCTGCGCATCCCGCGTGCCGCGAACATTCTCGAGTTGCAGATAGGCGCGATCCGGAAGCGCTTCGACCGAAGCGGCCGCAAGACTTTTCGACAGTTTTTTACGCACGCCTGGGTCGAGCCGAACCTGCGCGCGGGCCCCTGAGCTTTTGATCAGAAGTGCGCCATCGTGCGCCCCGACAAGTTCCGACTCGGCGCCGGTGTCTTGACTCGATTCTTGGGTTTTTTTGGCCATCGCCGGTGCTCCCAGCTTTTGCAGTCTTACCGCGAGCGCATTGCTCGCTGCCAATGGTTTTGCCGCCGCAGACAAATCGTCATAGGTGTAATCCAATGTCGTCAGATCATCGACATCCCCTGGTGTATACACCCAGTTGCTGCCGTCCGCCATCGGCACAACGAAGGCCCGCTCGCCCGTTGCCGCGGGGCCGTTCAGCCAGTTGGTCGCGGTCGGATTGCTGTTTCCGTCCGCATTCCAGTGCGCCCACATGCGGTCGATATTGGCGTGATGCAGATAGAAGATCGGGTCGAGGGCGGCGATGCCCGGATCGCTCATCAGGCCCCAGGTCTGGCCGTCGGGGGCATTGCCGCCGACATCAACGTGCACCTGGTTGTGCGGGTTGCTTTCGAGGTTGCCGCTGATGTTTCCGTCATGGGAAAACCCGGTCTGCGGCCCCCCGAAACCCGGACGAGGCGTCGCTGCGTTGCTGCCGGTATAAATGGTGTTGCCCATACATGCCGACGACACCGGAGGAATCGGAATGAAGATGTCCCCGTTGTTGTTCGGCCCATAACGCGCAGTGACGAACAGGGGATTGGGCGTTGTGCCATCCGGCAAGGTCGGCTGCGTGAAGGCCGGTGGGATCTCGTATTGATTGTCTGGCCCGAGATAATTCCAGTAAGGCAGTGCCCAGGTCGCAGGCCCGCCAAGGGCGATCACCGCCTGCCGGATCTGCCCTTCCAGCGCGATCAGATAACCGCGATGCCAAGGCGGAAAGTACCAACTCTGGTGCTGGCACTGATCCCAGAACGTGTCCATGTCCGCCGTCGTCGGGAGCGGTGTCGTCGGCACGGCCGGCACGGGCGGGATCGCCTGCCAACCTGGAAACCCGGATTGTGCGTTGGCCGTCCCAGGCAGGTATTGGCCGTGAATCGCCGCGAAGAACCACCAACTGTTCCGGTCGTTCAAGCCGCGCGACGCCATCGCACCAACGCCTTTTGCATACCAAAGGAGATCCACATTATCGAATGTACCGCCGTTGTTCCAAGCGTTTGATCGCGTATAGGTCGCCATGATCTGTCCTGTTTGATTGGAGGTGGGAATGCCTTTTCAACAACAACATCGGCAGAACAATCGCGCCCTGCCGAACGCCGTCTAACCACTGCTGGAGTAGTCCATTCTTGCGAGCCCCATGCTCGCGCTGCGTACGGCGTGTTTGGGTGCCTTTGTCAGGCCTCGCCGGTATCGTTCTGGTACCACTTCGGTCTCGATTCTCGGCCCATCCGCATCGCGATACGCATGCGCCGCTCCGCCCCGCAAGGCCGGCATCGGGGTGCCGCGCGATGGCGCAGAATTGCGACCGGACATGACGTTTCGACGCAATAAAGGCGCGCTATCGCGATCGCCGTGATACTCAGCGTGTTTGATGTCGTGACGGTCGCCGTCAGCATTGAGCGCTACGCCGTGCGCAGCGAGGTGACTCGCGCAGAAAATAGCGATTGCGTCGATGGCTGCCGGCAATGAAGCGGCGATGTGCGATAGCAACGATGCGCTCCCTGCGCCGACTATGGCCATCCTGCATTCCCCTTGTGGAATGGGCTCCGACTTCGATCTGAAGCGAGACCCGACTTTCCTTCAGCATCCCGTGTTTGTCAATCCATCGTACGTATCTGCTACCGGTAGAGCGCAATGTGAATATCGTTCTCTACAAAATAATGGTGCGATAGCCCTCTGTTTCATCGATGTGTTTATGGCAGCATCGAGTGCATGCGCCCAACTCGCTCGGCCAGCAGGCGCATCCTGCTGGCGATCAGAACCGCGCGGACCCGGGGCTGCAAGCGCGTCCTCATTCCCGCATGTTGGGTCGGTTTATTTGCCGCATCTTCACTGACAACATCGACACTAGCAAACGCCGGATCGCATTCGTTCGATCAAGCGGCCGACAGTCGCTGATACACGTCACTGCAAACATATCCTGTGAGTTATGGCGTGCGCTTCTTTCGCTTGCTCGCAGCGCTCGCTCGCTTCGCAGTCTTGGTGGACTTTGCCGTCCGCGGTTTACGCAAAGCCGTCGCTTTCGGCTGTGGCGCGTTCGGTGCCGGCACCACGATCGGATTCGCATGCGCATCCGCATGCGCAAACGTTAGTTTCAACGTAAACGATACCAACGTACCGGTGTCCTGCGCTTCGGCATCGCGAATCTCCAGCGTCCAAGTGCCTTTGCCACTTTTGCCTGCGAACGCAGCGAGGCCCGGCGTGGTGCTGGCGTCAAAGGTTTTCTTGATCGCGTTCGCAGTGCCGCCGGCGCGGTTGTGCAGGACGACGCCGTTCATGGCGAGCGCGGGCGGCGGGATCAGTTTGATAATCAAGTCGCCGATGAAGGTGTGCTTCAGATCAATGCTTGCGCTCAGCGTTTCGATCAGCGCGGTGTCCGCGACGTCTAGCGTGAAGCGAACGGTTTGCATATCCGGGATCGGGGCATCGAACACGCGACGCACGCTGACGGCGTTTTGCGGCTGCGGTTTCGCCAGTTCCACCGCTGTGCGCGCGTTGAGTCGGCCGAAGCCGTACTGCGCGCTGCGGCCGTTAGCATCGTACGCACCGCCCTGCGGGTCGATGCGATCGCAGGCGCGTTTGAGCACGTCTTTGACTTCGTTCCACTTCAACGCGGGATTGGCCGACAACACCAAGGCCGCGACGCCGGCCGCGCCGGGGCACGAACTCGATGTGCCGCCGAAGTTGTTGGTGTAGAGGCCGGCGCTGTCGCCAGTGGCGATGCTGCCTGCGTTGTAGCCTTCGGCGCCGCGACGATCGACGGTCCAAATACCGGGCGTCAACGCATCGGGGTGATTGAACGGTGCGTGGCCGAAATCGCTGCTCGGGAACGCACACCATACGGCGCGGCCAAAGTCGCTGTAAACGCTGCGTTTGCCGCGATCGTTGCAAGCGGCAACCGCGATCACGCTTGGGTTACTGGCATAGCCGTCGTTATCGACCGATTCGTTGCCATTGCCGGCTGCGAACAAAATCACGCAGCCTTTGCCGCCGCGGCCGTTGGCGAGGCAATAGTCGATAGCGAGTTTCGTGCTCGCCGGTAGCGGCACGACTTGATTGTGGCGCGGGTCGTTCGGCTGATGCCAGCGCCCATCGTTCGGCCCCCAACTGCAGGAGATCACATCGGCACCGTTGTCGGCAGCCCAGCGAAAGGCTTCGGCTTCGCGCACCGAGCCTAAACCGGAGGTCAGCCGGATCGGCATCAATCGTGCGTTGGGCGCGACGCCGCTCGCGCCGCCACTGCCGTTGCCGCAGGCGACACCTGAGCAGGCAGTGCCGTGGTTGTCGCCATCCTCGCCGGTGCCGGACAAATCCTTCGGTCGCGGATCGTTCGTGCGCGAAGTTGCGTCGCGCGGCGCGACGATTTTGCCGGTGCCGGCGAATTCTGGATGCTCGATATCGATGCCATCGTCGATAATCGCGATGGTGATGCCGTCGCCGCGGCTCAGCGCATGTGCGGCTTCGACATTGGCATGCGCATCGATCTGCACACCGCCGACAAGTGTGCGCTTGAGATGCCACTGCTGCGGGAAGATTGCTTTGCGCTTGCGCTCACGGATGAGCTCTGGATGGCAATACTCCACATCGCTGCGATTGAACAGCTTATTTGCGATCGTGAATACTTCTTGTCCCGTACCTTCCGGGGCCTCGGCGAAATAGGCGTTGACTGCGAAGCTCAGCCTGTCTTTGATCGTTAAACCCGCTGTTTTCAGCACATTTTCGCAGCCGTCTGGATCGGCGCTATCGACGAATTTGACGAAGATGTTTTCGGTGTAAAGCACCGGATCCTTGGTTTTTGGGTCCATCAACACGCTGCCGGCGAAACGCACGTCCGGCGCAGCGCGCAGTGCGGTTTTACGTGCGGCGAGCGAACGCGTCTTCGCACCCGCGTCCACGCGATACACCTCGACGCCCGCATCGGGGAACGCGACCACCAACGTGCCGTCATCGAGCTCGCTTGCGAAAGGCGCGTCCACCGGCGCTGCGAAGCTGCGCACCGAGCGTCGGCTGCGCGTGCGCACGGCGATCAAATCCGCACTTTCTTTCAACTCGAAACCGGGCTGTTGTTTCGTCCCGAAATGAACGGTCGGCATGGCGATACTCCTAGGTTGTGCGTGAGGCGCCCGCATTGATGACGCCACAGCGGGCAGCTGTGCGATCGGCTAGACGAGCGGTGGTTTTAGCCAATTCAACGCGAAGTACCGGTTCGGTCGGTCATCGCATTGGTATCGGATTGGAATCTCATGTGAATACCGGCAAGGTCTTGAGGCTGACGCCCATTTCGGCCTTTGTGAGCTCCGGAATCGCTCGGTCATTGGGACACCCGGTTCATGCTGCAATTGCACATGCCCTTAGCATGCTCACGCCCGGGCCGTGCAGATCTCTCGCTCCGGGCGATCCAGACCCTGTAATGCCTTAGTCGTGATCGCTGCCGTTAGGGTCGCGGGTTTCGAGGCTTCACTCGAATCCAGTCACGTAGACTGGCGCCCGGCCGACATGCGCAACATGTCGGCCTTCGCATGTCCGAGACGGCACATGGATTCGTCAACGTTTTATCGCACCCACCATCGACAGGAACCGGAATGTTCAAGCGTATTTTCACATCACTACTCGCGCCCGTCGCGCTCTCCGCAGCATTGGCGCTTTCGCCAGTCGCGGCTTCCGCGCAAGTCATCAGCGCGCAAGACCCCGCCAATTTTCAGCAGCTCGACGTCAATATTTACTGGTACGGCGCCAACGGCGCGAACCAGCGCGCAATCGCTGGCCAAGCCAATCCGTATTTCAATGCGGCCCGGCCGACCATCATTTTCATCCACGGCTGGCAGAACGGCACCACCACCCAGCTCAGGCGCGAAAGCTTCAATCGCCTAGCCCTCAACGATAACGCCGACGTGGCACGCGCATGGGTGGATCGCGGTTGGAATATCGGCATTTTTTACTGGAATCAGCTCGCCGACGAAGGCGAAGTGAAAGACGCTGAAGCCAAGATCTACACCGTCGATCGCAATCTGTTCACCAATGCGACCCGTTGGCGCGATTCCTCAGGCGCCTATCGTTTGGGCCCCGCGCTGACCGTCACCCAGCAATTCGTCAATGTCTATAAATCGGCGATGGCCGGCTACACCGGTAGCGAAGTCCGCATCGCCGGTCATTCGCTGGGCGCGCAGTTGGCCGTCACCGTCACGTCGGCTTTATGGAAGCAGAAGAACGCCGGTCAGTTGCCGGCCAACCAAGTGCCGTCGCGCGTCGCTTTGCTCGATCATGCGTATTTGAGCGGCCCGCACGCATGGATCAACAACCAGTGGACCGGCGAAGTCGGCCGCGCGCTCGTGCGCGAGAATCGCGGCGAGATCATGTACGAGAACTACCGCACTTCCGGCGCGACCAGCAACGGTTTCATCGGCGATGCCAACCAAGGCTTGATCGACATGACCGCCTTTGTCGAAGTGAGGCCGTGGATGTACGGCGCGTTCGATTTCGGCAATAAGCACAACTTCGCGGTCGGTTATTACTTCGACGGCATGGGCTATCCCGCAGCGTCGGTGAAGTGCACTGGCCGGCCGGTTCCATCGGCCGCGCAGAGCAGCGCCGTCGTGCGCGGCCTGTCCAACAGCGCGATCAAGTTCGAGCAGATCGACGGCAAGTACAGCAAATCGCCCGGCGACGACACCTGGGATCAGAAGGGCGACGGTTGCTGATCTCGGCCTCAACGTTAGCCTAGCGCTCGATAGCGTTCGCTAGTGGTATCGACGGCACTAAGTGCGAACAAAAAAGCCTCCGATTTCGGAGGCTTTTTTGTCGGAGCCGCTTTCGCTTGATTCCGCAGCGTGGCCGTCAGCGTAGAGTGTTCTTTCTCTTCGAAGGCTTGACCGCAAGACGCGACGCGTCGGACTCGCTAAGCCAAGCGTGGAGACGATCGTAGACCTCTCGGCTGGCAAGCAGATCGAAGTGGTCGGTATCGTGAACGATGGCCTGCTGCGCGGGTGGAATCGGCAGTGTGAACTCGGGATCTTCGTGTATGCCCAAGGCGCTGTTCACCGCGACCAAACCATCTCCGCGCAGGCGCGCGCGGGCCTCATACGCGGTATTCTGCGCGCGCTTGGAAGCGGGCGCTTTGCTGCGCGCAACTGCTCGCTGCGCACTCGCTGCAAGCGCATAGCATTTCACGCCATCGGGCAATGCGACCGGCGTTCTCGGGTCGTCGGCGTGGGTGTCGCTACGCCCAATCCAATCCTCATCGCGTAGATTGCTGTAGCGAAGGTCCCGCACGCCCGCGCTGCGCATTTGACCGAGGCGCGCGAACGGCGCGGTGTACGGGCTAACGCGCAACAGACGATCGACGCGATTGCCGGCGCGCTCTAGCGGCGCGCCGTGATGCGGCGTACCGAGGAACACGATGCGCTTCAATCGCTCAAGCCAAGGGTGCTCGGCTTGCCGCGCGAATTCGCAGGCGCTGCGCGTAATCAAACCGCCCATGCTGTGCCCGACGATCGCGATTTCGTCGATCGGCGTCGGCCATCGTTCGTACAGCTCCTGCATCAATCGTGCGAATGCGCGGCCATTCACCGAGATCCGTCGGCCGCTGTTGTAATGCAGATACAGCGGCGCATACGCCAACGCATTGGCGAGTTCGGCGCCGTGATCGTGACCGTCGCGCTGCCACTGCAGATCATTCATGCACAGCCCATGCGCCAAGATCATCAGCTTGCCGTTCGCGCCTGCACCGTTGCGCAGCGCGAGTCCTTCGGTCTCCGGCATCACATCGTCGCCGTGCTGGCGCAGCCGCATGTCGATCGCGAGCGGGTTGCCGGTTGCATCGAGATGATCGCCGACCACGCCGTTCAACGCCGCGAGCGCGGCCTCGCGCCTTCCACGCTGCGCACGCGCGACCGACGCGACCGAGGCCAAGGCATCGCTGATCAGCCGCGGCGCCAAGTGAGTCAAGGCGAGATCGACGCCAGTGCCTGCGGTACGCGCGACGTTGCGCACGCTGCCGTAGACGAAACCAGGAATGCCGCCGGTGCGCACAGGCCGCGTCGCGCCGACGACCGGCGATAGATCGAGAATCGTGCGGTGCAGGTGCTCGGCGATATCGGTGGTGGCGATGACGGCATCGACCGCCAAACGGCCGACGCCGCGCAACGCCGCCACAGCGTCATCCGCATGCGCTTGCGATGCCGGTGGGGCAGTCGTTGTTGTTGATGCGGTCTTCCGCCGTGGAGATGGCGTGGGTAAGCGGGGCTTGCGTGGTGTGGGCATGCGCAGGCTCGTTCGGATGCGCGAAACGGATCGCGCGTGGGACGACGCCGGTCGTCAGCGCGACGCCCAACGAGGCGTCGATGCCATTGTGCGGCTTTTGCGCTGCGATGGCATGCGCCGATGGGCATGCCTCCATTCGCATGCTCCCGCCCATCGCGGTGGCGATCGGTACGGCGTTAGCCAGTGATGATGCCGCGCATGACCGCGCCAATAATGCGGTGATGCACGAAGTATCAGCGTATGAACACCGCACCTGCGTGGATCGAACGTATTCGACACTGCTGTAGGCGCGGCCGCTGATCGCCTCTCCAATCGCGATCGCCCAAAGAAAAGGCCCTTGCCGGCGGGGTACCGGACAAGGGCCAAATGTGCTCGCCTGTTATGAGATCAGTAACGCCAGTTGACGCCCAAAAGGTAGGTACGACCGTACTCGAAGAACTGACGCGGGCGATCGCTACGACCGTCGAAGCTGGAGGTGAACGGCTCGTTTTCGAGGTTGTTCACTTGCAGCAAGAACGCCAAGTTCTTGAGCGGACCATCTTGGATCGTGTAACCCAACTGCACGTCGGTCACGGTTTCGGCGTTGAACGCGATCTTGGTGCGATCGCCACCGAAACCCTGCACTTCGCCCACGAACTCGGAACGACGACGCGAGGCCACACGGGCCGAGAAACCGAAGCGTTCGTAGTAGACGGTGGCGTTGGTGATGTACTTCGACAAACCCGGGATCGGTTCGTCCGGGCCGGTCGGACCCTGCGGTTTGATCGAGCTGCGGGTATCGGAATAGCTGCTCTGGATACCAAAGCCTTCCAGCGGTGCCCAGAAGATCCCGAACGGTAGCGATGCGGTCAATTCCCAACCCTTGACGGTGCCACCAGTGCCATTCACCGGCTGGTTGAATTCTCCGATCGGCGATCTCGGAATATCGGCCGGCAGCACGCCCGGCGGAACCGGAAGTTGGCTGAAGTCGAACTGGGTCGTCTGATTGTAGATGTAGGAGCGCAGATCTTTGTAGAAGTACGCGACACCGACGTAACCCCTATTGCCCTCGAAGTATTTCTCGTAGGACACGTCATAGGAGTTGGAGACCGTCGGATCGAGTTCCGGGTTGCCGCCGCCGCCAGTCCAAATAGGACCACCGCCACCGGTTGGTGTGCGATTGATACCAAAACCAGCGTTGGCACGCAGATCGTCCATTCGCGGACGCGCCACTTGACGGCTCGCCGCGACGCGGACGAACTGCTCCCACGGCAGTTGGAACGACAGGTTCACGCTCGGCAGGAAGTCGGTCACGGTCTTGCCGCTTGACGAGGGCGCACTGAGGGTCACGCCTTCAAACGTGGCGACGCCGGTCGAGCTCTGGTCGGCGTTGATGGCCTGGATACCGATATTGCCGCGAACGGGGATGGTCGCGATTTCGGCGTCGATCGAAGCCTGCGCGTACAGCGTCGTGACCTGTTCGTCGACTTCCCAGTTCTTGTTATTGATGTCGCCGTTATTGACCTGCGGGCGTCGCACATAGACGCCTCCGTTCAGCATGGCCAGCGCATCTAGGCTCAGAATCGACGGTGTCCTGCCGAAATCGAAGCCAGAACTGCCCGAGATGTACCGGGTCGGGATTGGCGCTTCGTTGACGCCACCGGCCAGATCGAGGAAGGACTCGGTCGAGGAACGGCTCTTGGTGCGATCGGCATAGTTCAGGCCGAACTTCAGGCTGCTGATGAAACCAGTGTCGAACGTGCGTTCGAGGTCTAAGCGCATGGACGACAACGAGTCCTTCACGCGGAAGTCCTTAACGTAGGCGTCCTGACCCCAGCCGCCCGGATCGGTCAGCACGAGGTTGGCCGGATTGCCGTAATCCAAACCAAAATCGACTTCAAAATAGCCGTCCGGATTCAAGACGTAGGACACCCGGTCGCGCGGCGCGGTCGCCGGTGCGCCCGCGTAGGTTTCGAGGATGCGCTCATCGCGCACCGCTTCGGAACCGCTGATGTCGGCGGTGAACGTCCAGTTATCGTTCAGACGCAGCGTGTGCGTCCAGCCGATCGAGAACAGGTCGTCCTTCGCGGCGTTGTAGTCGTTACGGACCACAGGGCGCTGGATGTTGGTGAAACTGGCGCTGGTCGCGGTGCCGCTGGCATTGTCGGTGCGCGAGATCAGGTTAGAACCCGACCATGGGAAACCGATGCCGAATTCGATACCGCGCTTGGTCTCTTCCTTGTCGAACTTGGAATAGAACACGTCCAGCACGGTGGAATACATGTCGTTGGGCTTGAATTCGAGGGTGCCGGCGAAGCCGTCGCGCTCGTTTTCCTGGTTGAAATCGTAGAACTTGCCGCCGTCGAGCAAGCCGGCGCCGTTGAAGCCCCAGGATTCGTACTGGTGGCCCTGGCCCGGATTGTTCAGACGGGCGTAGCCCAGCGCGATACCAACGGTGTTGTCGGCAAACTGGTCGATATACGAGACGCTAGCGCGGTAGCCGTTCTCTTTATCGCCGCCGAGGCGGTTCTGGTCGCCACGGAGATTGACCGCAAACGCCTGCTTGCCATAAGCCAGCGGGCGGATGGTCTTGATATTGACCGTGCCGGAGAGGCCCTGACCGACGAGATCGGCCTGCGTGGCTTTGTACACCACGACCTGACTGGCGAATTCCGAAGGGTACTGATCGAACTCGACGCCGCGGTTGTTGCCGGGGTTGGCCTGTTCGCGGCCGTTGAGCAGCGCGGTCGAGAAATCGCCAGCGAAGCCGCGGATATTGATTTCCTGCGGGCGGTTGCCGAAGCGCTGGGCGGTCAGGCCGGGCAGGCGGGCGATCGAGTCGGCAATCGAGGTATCCGGCAGTTTGCCGATGTCTTCGGCGGAAATCGCTTCGACGATGGCAGTACTGTTCTGCTTGGTGCCGATCGCTTCTTCGATACTGCGGCGGATACCGACGACTGTAATCTCGTCGAGGTTTTCGGCGTCTTCGCCGGATTGGTTTTGCGATTGGTCGGCCGCTTGCGCGTGAGCGCCGTTGGCCAGCATTAGCGTCGCGGACGCTAACGCCACACTCAACAGATTTCGTTTCAAAGGCTGCATGGATCCCCTCCACTTCAAGCTGGATTTTAGTTAGGCGCGGCGCAGGCGAGCGACGCGCGCGGTTGCGGGAGTCCAGCCTATCCCCGGCACGCTGCGGGATCTTAGTCCTAGCCCGGGCGAGGAAACGTGCTCTGCATACGTATTCATGCCCTGCGGCTTAAAAAAAAAGAAATAAATCGTTTATTTGCCGTACAGCGAAACGGCTGGGGACGGGTCAATGCCTGCCGGTCATGGCTGTTGCCCGCCAAGCTCGGACCAGCTTAGCCACCCGTCGACAGACCCTGGCGTTCATGAATCCATCCGTTGCCGCCACCCCATCCAGGCCGTCCGCCCAACCTCGCCACGAATGGCAAAGGCGGCACGGCGTCTCCCGGTGCCGTGGTTTCATCCTGGTCTGCGCCCTGATTGCGTCCTGAGTCTGCGCCCTGACCTTGTCCTTATAGATCAGGCCCATAAATAGTCTGAACTTCCTGCGCGATCTGGTGTCCACCAATAGCGCATGGACAACGAAGACGCCCGCCGGCTCAGTCCGGCAGAACAACACGAGCGCCGCCGCCAGGTCATTCAGGCGTACAAGCGCAAGCTCAACAAAGCACAGATCGCACGCGATGTTGGTCTGAGCTATTCGGCGACATGCAAGATCATCGACCGCTACGAAGCCAAGGGCCTCGCTGCGCTGGCGCCACGTCAACGCGGTCGTCGCAGCGGCGACAAACGTGTGCTGAGCGCAGAACAGGAAGCACAGATCTGCGCGACGATCTGCGACAAACGCCCCGAGCAATTGAAGATGGAATTTGCTTTGTGGAGCCGGGCGGCCGTGCGCGAGTTGATCGAGCGCGATTTCAAGGTGAGCCTGCATCTTCGCTCGGTGGGCAAGTACCTGAAGCGTTGGGGCTTCACGCCGCAAAAGCCGATCAAGCGTGCTTACGAACAATCACCAGAGGCGGTGCGTACATGGCTGGATGAAACCTACCCGGTGATCGCCGAACGCGCCAAGGCAGAGCATGCGGAAATCCACTGGGGCGACGAAACCGCACTGGTCAACACGGATGTGCGTGGCCGCAGCTACGCACCGCGCGGGCAGACACCTGTGGCGATGGTCGTGGGCGGTACCCGTCATAAGTTATCGATGATCGCCAGCGTAACCAATCAGGGCAAGGCGCGTTGGATGATCATCGACGGTGCATTCAACCACGAGAAACTGATCGAGTTCTTCGAGGCATTGATTGCCGATGCCGGTCGCAAGGTGTTCCTGATTCTGGACAACCTGAGCGTACATCACTGCAAGCCGGTCAAGCAGTGGTTGGCCGAACACAGTGAACAGATGGAAGTGTTCTATCTGCCCAGCTACAGCCCCGAGCTGAACCCTGAAGAGCGTCTCAATGCCGATCTCAAACACGTGATCGGGCGAAAAGTGCCGGTGCGCACCAAAGCCAAATTGCGCGCCGCTGCCGAACAGCACATGCAAGTCATCGGCAGCGAACCGGAGCGAGTCAAAGCCTGCCGTAGCGGGTCAGCTTGAGCGAGGGCTTAGACACCCCTCTTTCGCGATGGCCTTTTCTTCCCAGCGCTACCCTTCGCCTTGTTTACCAGTCTCTCCAACTCTTCAATCTCCGATGGAGACAGGTCTGAGTCATCCTCAGGCTCAGAATTGGCGTCAAATCCGTCAACTTTCGGTTCGGTTATGTCCTGGGCTGGGCCGGTGAGAAGCTTCGTCTCGGGTTGCATCAAGAGTCTTGGAGATTGAACGGATTCACGCTCCATATCTGCAATCAGTGCTCCTGATTCGAGAAACTTTGTTGCCCCCTCTATCGCCTTGCGTTTCAGTAGCTCTGCTTGTTCAGGGCCAAGGGCGCCGGTTTGTTTTAGGGCATGAATTTTCTCTATTACAGGGAGTGACTCTGCAATGATTCCGATACACTGGCTTACCTGCATGTGTCTATAAAAGACTCGGCGATCCCAGATGGAAAGAATCAACTTCCGAACTTCTTCCATTAGCTTGGCCAAGCCGAGAAAGTCAAACGACTTATCACTGCCTGAGTCACATGCCAAGACGGAAAGACCGGTGTCTGGATCCCCCTCCAACGCAGCTACTACCTGATAGAGGGATGAGAATGCGTCAAGGGCGTAGACCAGCCTCGTCGGTGAAGAGAACTCAGTCCCAGATTCCACAAGAACAACAGTAATAAGAGACTTGCCGGCAAGTGCCTTAGGGGTAGAGGCATCGGGATTGCGAAGTTCCTCGACGTGCTCTTGCTCGATTAGCTTCAGAATTCTCGGAAGATGCTCAATCGCGAACTTAAGCCTTGAGCGTAGCCCAAATAGATCTGGCGGATCGAATTCCGAAAGCTTTGCCCAAAAGCTGGGGCTTGATATCTCGGACAAGTCGAGAATCTCAAGAACGCGCTCCTCTGCCACTCCGTACTTGTTTGCAAGGAGGGAGTACTTCTGAAATACCTCGAAGGATACCCACGAAGCCTGCTGCTCTTTGGCTCCTTCTCTCCTGCGAACAGCGTCTACGCCTTTTTCCAGCATCTGGATGAGACCTGAACGTTCCAAGTCTTCGCGCACTCGCTTTGTCGCATGGAACAGAACTTCTCTACGCAATTTGCTTCTCCATAGTTTTGGTGTCTGTCGGGCATAGGAATTGGGGTGCCTAACGCCTTATGTCTTCAATTATCCGTAGTCTAAGCGCCGAGAGCCCGGTGCGCGCGCCCGATAACGCCTCGGTGTAAACGTCACCGTAACTCAGCCTGGGCCGCGCACCGGCACTCACCTTCTACGCCCGAACAGTTGCATGAGGTTTCCCTCGCACCGATAAGCCTGGGCTGAAGGCGAGCCGCTCTCGACATTCCTACTTTAGCGGAGAATCGTCATGCAGGCAGTGGGTATCGATGTTGGCAAGAGCGCGTTGGACGTCGCGATAGAAGGCGACCGCAACGTCCGGCGTTTCCCGAACACCCGTAATGGCATCGAGCGGTTACTACGGCTACTCCGTGAACGCTCCGACGTACGCATCGTGATTGAGGCGACCGGCGGCTACGAGGACGCGGTGATGGCCGCCTGTGCCGAAGCGGGACTGTGGATCGCGCGGGTCAATCCGCGCCAGGCCCGGGACTTTGCACGGGCGACGGGCCAGTGGGCGAAGACCGATACGCTGGATGCGCGGATGCTCGCGGAGATGGCGCGGGCGTTTCATCTGGAGGAAAACTGGGGTGAGAACTGGGGTCAGGTTGAGTTTCATCTCCATTGACGCATCAACCGATGCTTATGCTCTTCACTCGCAACTCGATGCGATCTTGCCTAGCAAGTAAGAGCAAACGGTGCGCCAAGGCAGCACCCTATGAATGACTACGCGGTGTGTGCTCTACGCGTCGTTGCATCTGCAAGAGGGAATGCCCGCTACGGCCGCGTTGCGATCTCCAACGCCCGCAAGGTGTCCAGCGCGTCGTCGCGGTCCGCGCCGCACATCGAGGCCTGCGGCCGCAGGCTCACGCAGAACGCGGGGCGTTCGGGGCGGCCGAAGAGGCGGCAGCCGTAAGCGTCGTCGAGTTGTACGCAAGGGATGCCGGCGGGTTTGCCGTGGGGCATGCCGGGGATAGGCGATGCGATTGAGGGCGCGATGCAGCAGGCGCCGCAGCCGGGTCGGCAGTCGATCGCTGGTTCTGAGTGTGAGATGCGGTTCATGCGTTCGCCATCCTGGCGCCCGGGGTGTGGGTTTTACAAGCCGAGCGGTGCGATGTTCTTCCTAGCGAAAAGCGGATGCACGCAGTGTCACGCGGCGAGTGGTTTCTCAAGCGCACGCGGGAACGGTACAGTAGACGCAGAAACGACGACGATGCGCAGGGGAACGAGGGCGGTGCGATGCAAGCGATGAACGAGGCCGCCCAGGCGTATCAGCTGCGCGCGCATGCGCGCCGGGCACGCATCCGTTCGGCAGTGCAGCGCTGATGGCGAAACGTCCTGCGGTATTGCTCGACACCGTGCGCGAGGTGTACACGCCCGAGGGCGTCGCGCTCCGTCTACCTGCCGCCGGCCCGGTGCCGCGGGCGATGGCGTGGCTGATTGATGCCGGTATCCGCTATGCCGTGCTCTCGGTGGTGTCGGTGATCTTGGCGATGAGCGGCGAAGCCGGCAGGGGCGTCTATCTGCTGCTGCTGTTCGTGACGATGTGGGGCTACCCGATTTTGTTCGAGGTGCTGTTCGACGGCCAAACCCCGGGCAAGCGGGCGATGGCGCTGCGGGTCATCGCCGCCGACGGCGCACCGGTTGGTTGGTTGGCGTCGGTAACCCGCAATCTGCTGCGCACCGTGGATTTTCTGCCGGTCGGTTACGGCGTCGGGTTGATTGTCGGTTATGCCGACCCCTGGGGCCGCCGCTTGGGCGATATGGTCGCGAAGACGGTGGTGATCCACGCCCCGCGCGATCCGTCCGAAGCCCTGACCCGATTGCAAGGCGCCTATGCCCCGGCGATGCCGCTGCAGCCGCAGGAGCAAGCGGCGGTGATCGCCTTCGCCGAGCGCGCGCGGCTGTTAACGCCGGGCCGTCAAGAAGAACTGGCGAATATCGCCGCGCCGATCGTCGGTACCGGTGGCGCGTTGGGCGCAATCCGCCTGCAAGGCGTGGCCAACTGGTTGCTGGGGCGCACATGAAACAGGAAGCGTTTGTCGCCCGCCACGAAGCCGAATGGCAGTTGCTTGAACAATGGCTGCGGCTGCGCGGCGATAGTCCGCAGCAAGCGCGAAAACGGTCCTCGACATGGGAGGGATTACCGGACGAAGACATGCCGGTGCGCTATCGCCGGTTATGCCAGCAGTTGGCGCTCGCGCGGCGTCGCGGCTACAGCCCGCAGATCGTCGAACGCTTGCAGGCGTTGATGCAGCAGGGCCACGCCGTGCTGTATCGCGCGCCGGCGCCGCAGTGGCGACGCGCGCTGATGTTTTTCATCGCCGAATTTCCACGCCTAGTGCGCGAGCAGCGCGGCTGCCTGTGGGCCTCACTGGTGCTGTTCGCCGCGCCCCTGGTCGGCATGTTCATCGCGATCCAGCACTCGCCGGAATTGGCGCTTAGCGTGTTTTCGCAGCAGGAATTGGCCGCTTTCGAGCAGATGTACGACCCCGCAGACGCCAGTCGCAAGCTGGGTCGCGACGACGGCACCGATCTAATGATGTTCGGCCACTACATCATGAACAACATCAGCATCGGCTTTCGCACCTTCGCCAGCGGGCTGCTCGCGGGCGTCGGCACAATTTTCGTGTTGTTGTCCAACGGCGTCGTCATCGGCACCATCGCCGGGCATCTGCAAAGCGTGGGCCACGGCGACCCGTTCTGGCGTTTCGTCGCCGGGCATTCGGCGCCCGAGCTCACGGCGATCGTGATCGCGGGTGCGGCGGGTTTGCGGCTTGGGCTGGCGCTGATCGCGCCGGGGCGCCGTCGTCGCGTCGATGCGCTGATCGAAGCCGGCCGCGTCGGCGCGCTGCTGTGCATCGGTATCTTCGCGATGCTGGTGTTCGCCGCATTCGTCGAAGCGTTTTGGTCGTCGATCGGCTGGATGCCGGCCACGGTGAAATACAGCGTCGGTGGCGCGCTGTGGACGCTCACCTTTCTTTGGTTATGGAGAGGGGGGCAAAACAACCCGCTACCGCGGATGTCTGCTCAAATTCAGTATGAAAGCGGGCGGGCGTCGCCATGAAACTCGAATCCCTCACCGTCGAACTGCGCCCGCGTTCCGGCTGGGAAGCGATGGAATTGGGCAGCGCCCTGGTCCGGCGTCACGCTGCCGCCATTTGGATGCCCTGGCTGCTGCTGACCGTGCCGATCTATGCGCTGCTGTGCGCAGGCGCATGGTCGCTGGGCAATGTCGCATTTGCGTGGCTGGCGATGTGGTGGCTGCGCCCGGTGTTCGATCGCATTCCGGTGTACGTGCTGTCGCGCGCGGTGTTCGGCACCGTGCCCACGACCGCCGACACCCTGCGCGCGCAGGCGCACTGGGGCTGGCGCACCATGCTCGGCCATCTCACTTGGCGCCGCTTCAGCCCGTTGCGCGCGGTGATGCTGCCGATCGATCTGCTCGAAGGCGGCGAACCCAAACTGCTCGGCGAACGTCGCCGCATCATCGGCGCGGGCGCCAGCGGCCATGCCGTGCAACTGACCCTGATGTGCGTGCATTTTATTGCCGCCGTGCAGCTGTCGCTGGTGTTGCTGCTGCTGCTGTTCGTGCCGACCGAAAAAATTCCGGAATTCTTCGATTCCACGATGGAACTGATCGCGCAGCGGCCGCCGGAGTGGGTGGTGCTGCTGCTGGTGATCTCCGACTTCATCGCGGTGACGATCATCGAACCGTTCTATATCGGCGGCGGCTTCGGCTTGTATCTCAATCGCCGCACTCAGCTCGAAGCTTGGGACGTGGAAATCGCGTTTCGGCGGATGCGCAAACGTATCGACGCCGGCGCGCTGGGCGCGCTGCTGTTGCTCACGGCCTGCTGGCCGCTCGCCGCCGCAGCGCAGGACACGATGCCGCCGACGCTGCAATCGCAACCGCCCAGCGATGATGCCAAGAAGGCGCCCACCAAGCCGGCCGACACGCCGAAGACGCCTGAAGAAGCGGCTGCCGAGGCGCTTAAACTCAAGAAAAATAAAAAAAACGATCACACCGGCAACGATGAAGAAGACGCTGCGCCGCGGCGCGAGTTGGCGTCGATCTTCGGCGATAGCACCGCCGATCATCGAGCGTTCGGCAAGGCGGTCGAACGCGCTTACGACGACAAAGAGCTGCGGCCTAAGCGACGCGACACGATCTGGCAGCGCCGCGATCCCTTGAAAGCCAAACAGCAGCGCCCGATGCCTGCGTTGGGATGGTTCGGCGATCTCATCGCATTCGTCGGCGAGTATGGGCTCTGGCTGTTGTTCGGCGTGTTGGTATTGATCTTGGCGTTCACCGCCAAACGCTGGTTCCCGTGGTTGCTCACGATGACGAGGCCCGGCGAACCGGAGCCCGCGCCGATCGACGTACAAGCCGCGGAGCATGCCGAACCGCTGCCGCCGGACATCGCTGCCAGCGCGCGCCGGCTGTGGCGCGAAGGCCAGCCGCGCCGCGCGTTGGCCTTGCTGTATCGCGCTAGCGTCGAGGCGATGGTCGCGCGCGCGGGCACGCATCTGCCGCCGGGCGCCACCGAAGCCGAATGCCTGCGCGTTGCGCGGCGCATGCCCGAGGCAGACGATCGCACGGTGTTCCAGCAGATGGTGCGGGTCTGGCAGTACGCGGCCTATGGCCAGCGTCTGCCGGAGGAAGCGGATTTCGAGACGATGCTGCAAACCCTAGTGCAACGCTTCGGGTGGCGCGCATGAGCCAGCCGCGCACGAATCAACCAAGCACGAATCAGCCAAGCACGAACCAGACACGCACGAATCAAACACTGCGCGCGTCCAAACCCACCACCGTAGCCGTGCTGGTCGCATTGGGCGTACTGGTCCTCGGCCTCGGCTTCGCGGCGTGGTGGATGCACACCTTCGAGCGCGTGGTCAAAGTGCAGAATCTGCCGCCGCGCGGCGAAGCGGCCTACAACCCGCTGTATGCGCTGAAACTTGCCTTGATCGCCGACGGCCGGCCGGCGCAGGCGCGGCAGCGTCTTGATCTGGACGACAATCCGTTGGCCGCCAACGACACGCTTCTTCTGCTCAGCGACCCGCGCAATCTGTCGCAGAAAGAACGCACGGCGTTGATGGCATGGGTGACAAGCGGCGGCCATCTGATCCTGCGCACGCCGCCGCAGGGCGACAAGGTGGGCGAGGCAGACGTGCCGATCCTCGGCGATCTGGGCATCGTCGTGGGCGCCGAACCCAACGCATCGACGTGCATGGGTTTGCGCGTGCCGACCGAAGACGATCACCGCGAATTCTGCTACGGCCGCCACTTCTATTTCCAAGACGACGGCCCGGACATCCTGCTCAGTTGGGACAACGACGAAAAAGACAGCACCGTGTTCGCCCGGCTCGCGCACGGTCGCGGTAGCGTGGATGTGTTGGCCGATCTGGATTTTCTGACCAATGAGCAGCTCGAAGAAGGCCCGCACTACGCGCTGGCGCTGCAGTTGTTCGAGCCCAACCGCCGCGATGGCGGAATGACGCATCTGATCTACAGCGCCGATGTGCCCTCGCTGTTCCAACTGATCATGCGCCACGCTTGGATGATCGCGGTGCCGCTGGCGCTCGCCTTGCTACTGTGGCTTTGGCTGCGCACCGAGCGCTTCGGCCCGCTGGAGCCGTCGCCCGCAGTCGAACGCCGCTCGCTGCTCGAACACGTGCAGGCCAATGGCGATCATCTGTTCCGCTACGGCCGCAGCGCCACGCTCTACGCCGAAGTCCACGAGGCCTTCCTGCATCGGCTGCGTCGCCGCGACCCCTACGCCGCGGCGCTCGACGGCCCCGCGCGGATCGAAGCGATCGCCCGCCGCACCGCCATGAGCGTGAGCGAGGTCGAAGACGCACTGCGTTACCCGCGCCCGCGCGATCCCCGCGATTTCGTGCTCCGTATCGCCAAACTTCTTCAATTGAGACGCCGCATATGAACGATTCCACCCACCAAGAGCATGCGCACGATTCCGCGCCTATATCGCCGAATGCGTCGATCGCACCGATCATCGGCGAAGCGCTGGTCGAGCGCGTCGCCGCAGCGCGCGCGCAAATTTCCAAAGCCTTCATCGGTCAGGACGATGTGCTCGATCAAATTCTCATCGTGCTGCTCGCCGGCGGCCATGTGCTGATCGAAGGCGTGCCCGGCCTGGGCAAAACCCTACTGGTGCGCGCGCTGGGGCAGGCCCTGGGCTGCCGCTATTCGCGCGTGCAGTTCACCCCCGACCTGATGCCCAGCGATGTCAGCGGCCACGCGGTGTACGACCCGAAGGCCGAGCGTTTCACGATTCGTCGCGGCCCGATCTTCGCCAACCTCGTGCTTGCCGACGAAATCAATCGCGCCCCGGCGAAAACGCAATCGGCCCTGCTCGAAGCGATGCAGGAACAACAGGTCACGATCGAAGGCACCAGCCACCTGCTGCCGTCGCCGTTCATGACCCTGGCGACGCAGAACCCGGTGGAGCAGGAAGGCACCTATCCGCTGCCGGAAGCGCAGCTCGATCGCTTCTTGCTGAAAGTGCTGATCGACTATCCCTCGCACGCCGATGAAGTGAGCATGGTCACGGCGGTCAGCACCGGCCGCGCTGCCGCGCATTTCGATCTCTCGCAGGTGAGCCAAGCGCTGAGCGCCGAGGACATCGTCGGCATGCAGCTCGGCACCGCGCTGGTGACGCTGGACGCGGCAGTGATCGATTACGCGGTGCGGATCGTCGCCGCGACCCGGCGCTGGCCCGGCATCGCGCTGGGTGCCGGCCCGCGCGGCAGCTTGGCCTTGGTGCGCGCGGCGCGTGCGCAAGCGGTGTTGGGCGGCCGTGATTTCGTCACCCCCGACGACATCCGCAGCATCGCCAAACCCGCGCTGCGCCATCGCATCGCGCTGGCCCCGGAAATGCAGATCGAAGGCCAGACCCCCGATCAGGTGCTCGAAGCCCTGCTCGCCAAGGTGGAAGCGCCGCGGCAATGAACGCAGTGGCGGCCACGCCCGCAACAGCCGCGACGCCACCACCGACCCCGCCAGCGGTGCCCGCAGCCGCCGCAGCGAAAGCGACTGCGCCCAGACCGCGCAATCTGTTAGAAGCGACGCCGCGCACCCGCAGTTGGTTGCGGCCAGGGCCGCTGCTGATCTGGGCGGCGATCGCATGGGCCGCGCTCGGCCTCGTCGCGAGTTTGGGCTGGACCAATGTGCTGGTATGGGCCGCGTTCGGCGGTGTGCTCGCGCTGATCGCACTGATCGACGCACTGCTGCTGCGCGGCGCGCCGACGCCGGAAGTGGCGCGCAGCCTGCCCGAAGCGTGGCCGATCGGCGTCGAGCGCGAGGTGCAATTGCGCATCGAACACTACGGCCGCCGGCTGCGCGTGGACGTGCACGATCTGCATCCGGGCGATTGGCCGATGCGCGACCTGCCGCGTCGTGTGGATTTAGACGACGCCAGCGTCAGCACCCTCGCGTATCGTCTGCGCCCCGGCGCGCGCGGCAATTTTCGCTTTGAAGGCGTGCAACTGCGGCTATATTCGCCGCTGCGGCTATGGCGGCAATCGCGCATCTCCGGCGCGATCCAATCGGTGCGCGTGTTTCCGAATTTCGCGCCGCTGGCCGGCTTCGCGCTGTTCAGCGCCGAACAGGCCTCGCGCTTGGTCGGCGCGCACATCAAACGCCGTCGCGGCGAAGGCACCGACTTCCATCAGATGCGCGAGTATCGCGTCGGCGACAGCATGCGCCAGATCGACTGGAAGGCGACGGCGCGCGCACGTAAATTGATTTCACGCGAATACCAAGACGAAAAAAATCAACAACTGCTGCTGATGCTCGACACCGGCCGACGCATGCTCGCGCACGAAGGCGGCTTATCGCATTTCGATCGCGCGCTCGACGCGGCGCTGGTGGTGTCGTACATCGCACTGCGCCGCGGCGACGCCGTCGGCCTGCTCGCCACCGGCGGCGAAGAACGCTGGGTCGCACCGCAGCGCGGCATGGGCGCGATCGACACGCTGCTGCGCGCGAGTTACGACATCCAACCCGCGCCGATCGCCACCGATTATCTCGCCGCCGCCACCGACCTCGCACTGCGCCAGCGCCGCCGCGCGTTAGTGATGATGGTGACGAACCTGCGCGACGAAGACATCGAAGACGTCCTCACCGCCGTGCGCTTATTGCAGCGTCGACATTTAGTCGTCGTCGCCAGCCTACGCGAACGCGACCTCGACGAAGTCCTCGACCAACCCGTCGATGACGTGCGCACCGCCGTCCGCGCCGCCGCCGCTGCACGCTATATCGCCCAACGCGCCGCCGCCCACGACATCCTGCGCAACCACCGCGTCATGGTCCTCGACGTCACCTGCGAACAACTCCCCGCCGCACTCGTCGAACAATACCTCTCCATCAAACGCAGCGGGCTGTTGTGAGATCATTCTGGATTTTTTGCAAAATGCTTTTAAACGAAAATTTAACTAAAGGTTTGGCTTCGATGGGGTTTTGTCATCCCGCTGCTGTTCTTACCTGTCAGATATTACAGGGTGACTATCGTCGCTTTTTCTGCAACCTTGCAGGGTGGCCTATGGGTTTTAGGTCCCGCTCAAAGTTCAACATTAGTGATTTAGAACGACGATAAATACCTTTGATATAGTGAAATAGATGCACATTGGCGCATTTTTTATTGGTGACAAACGGGCTAGGCAAAAAAAGTTACTCTCCTTAGAATTTTATTTTATGAACAAAAAAATTAAATTAATTAATCAGGTTGTCGAAGCGCCAGCTTTCTTGGTTTTGAATGGCGGGGCGTCAATAGCCGCTTTCATGTGGTTTGCATACGAGAAAATTGAGGGGTTAACTGCAGCGGCTTCGTTGGCCACATTCAGTGTATTTTTTTTCTTGTTATTAGTTGGGTATGTCTATTCAATAAAAGTTAGGTTAGAAAATATTGCTTTGCGTGGAATTTCTGAAGAATTTTTTGAAATAAACCAAATATATAGGGACAAGGTCCAAGAGCTATTTTGGTGTGATTCGCCGGAGACTGATGCAGTTAAATTGCTTGAGCATGAAAGATACGCCCTTGCGGCTGTTTGTCAAAGAATTGAGAATATTTTTGAACGAGTTATTTCCAGAAAGTGCATCGTCACAATAAAGCTTGTGACGGTTGAAGACCATGATTGTTTTGCTCATACATATGTGCGCAGTCAAGACTTATCTCTAAGAGATGTGCCAGGTCGCATAAAGTATTTGGTAGGAACGGGTGAAAATACTGGATTCGATGTCGCTCTTGGTAAGCGGCCAGATGGTCGGCCACCGCATTTTTTTTCAGCTGATTTGAAAAAAGATGAACTAAAAGGAAAATACTTCAATCAGCGCTCTCATTACGACCGATATTATCGTAGCGCTCTTGTTGTACCAATATTGGAATCTACCTTCAGAAAAAGTAACGTTGCTATTGACGGCGGATTAATAGGATTTCTATGTGTAGATACACAATCGGTTAATAGGCTAAACTCAGGCTATCATTTGTATATGTTGTCTGCTCTTGCTAGCCAGATGTACACATTTATGTCATTCATGCGCGGGAAATATGCGGTATCTGTAAGGTAGATATGAAAAATCTAATAGCACTTATATTTAGTGATTTTGAAGAACAAATTGACGTGCCTGAGAAAGAAGAGATATTGAATTCTATAACTGCCACCGCAAGTCACCTTAATCGAGCGGCTGCAGACTTGATTAAAAAAAACGAAACAAGAGTTTATGGAGCTGAGATTGTCTCGCGCGACTTATTCAAAGAAGATAGTATTTTTCTATCTTCAAACATGCAAGTCAAATCGATTTTAGAGGCGCAACGAAGTGTAAAATTTCATTATGCCGCCGAAGAAAAAACACGTTATGCGAGGGCGATTAACTTTCACTTCTATTTTTATCTTTTTGCAGAATCAATTAATGCTCGAAAAATAAATATTCTTGCAGCGTTAGTATCAGTAGCGAGTTTTTTCTTGAGCGCAGTTATTTTCGGCCTTCTGAGTATTGAGTTTGCTGCTATTTATATCGCTTTGTTACTTTGTGCACTAGCGATCGGGGCTCTAATCATTGAGGCAAGAGTTGAAAAAAGGTCTTCAATGCAATCTATTTTTTTGTATGCGGCCGCTTATTTGCTCGCATATGAGGGATATGTTTTTATTTCAGAATTTTTCAAATTTTGACAAGAACAATATGAGTCCTCAAAAAAAAAATGACTATATCTATCCTGTGGCTGGTCTTATTGTCGCTCTTGCTGTGCTGGCGATAATAAAAAAAATACTTGTGCCAGACATAGGAAATGGTCGCAGCGTTCTTGATTTAATTCTCGCACTTGAAGCAGCTGCGGGGGCGCTGATTCTTGGAAAATGGATAATCAGTGAGCTGCTTGAGCTTAGGGATAAAATTTTTCAAAAGAAAATTGATGTGCATGGTGATAGTAAAAGCGATCTTGTTCGTATTAGTTCAATTGTTATTTGCATGGTCGCTTCAGCCGCTATATATATAGCCTTACATAAATTTGGCGACATCAATGCTGAAAAGAAAAACGTGCCTGTCGGGGTCAGAAATGATAAATCTGAACAAAAATAGGCTGTAAGATCCGTAGAAAAAATGAAAAATTACAATGTTGTAACGCCTGCCTGCTTAAGCAAGCCAGATAACGCGCCAATCTTCAGTTCTCGATGCTGCGGCACTACGCAGATTGCTGTGCCAAGCCGCATCATTGCGTGACTTCCTTTTTGACGAAGTACAACGAAGCCGAGCGTCTGCAATGCACGAACTGCCTCCGCACCTGAAACATGCGGAAGGCTAGGCGGCATGGTCAGACACCTCAAAAGTGGTCAGCAAGGGCTTGCCGTAAGATGTCACTGGAAATTCTTCCAAGTAGAGCTTCGGTTGCTTCTTGGAGATTGGAAAGCGCTTCCTCGATCGACTCGCCCTGAGTGGTAGTACCTGTCTCAGGATTGAACGCCACAAAACCACCTTCCTCTGCGGGGATTAAAACGGCGGTGAGTTGCATAGCATTAACTTCATCTGGTGTCATATAAGTGTACCGCTAAAAAACGTTCTCACTTGCTTAATTTTAACCCGCTGCCTAAGACCGTATGCCAGGAAGCGATAAATTCATCGCTTTCTGGAGGTTCCTATGCAACGTATTCCCCGTTTCCGTTCAAGCCGTCCCGCATCGTGGCGTCGGCCACGTGCCTACGCTACGCTAGCATGTGTCCGCTGCCCCGCTACGGGGCGGCTTAACTCAGCAACTGTCTTGACGGCAATGGCGTAATCAGGTCATAGCGGTCTTTCCCTCGCATGCCCGGATCTCATCCCGACGCCGGGCGTTGACGATCGTCAGCAGCTTGCGCATGCACGCCACCAGCGCGACTTTCTTGACCTTGCCGCGCGCGATGAGCTGTTGGTAATGCGCTTTCATCTTCGCGTCCCAGCGCACCGCCGAGAGTGTCGCCATGTACAGCGCTACGCGCACTTCTCGCCTTCAGCCCACGCTTATCGGTGCGAGGGAAACCTCATGCAACTGTTCGGGCGTAGAAGGTGAGTGCCGGTGCGCGGCCCAGGCTGAGTTACGGTGACGTTTGCACCGAGGCGTTATCGGGCGCGCGCACCGGGCTCTCGGCGCTTAGACTACGGATAATTGAAGACATAAGGCGTTAGGCCACACAGCAGGTGCTCGTCGCAGCTTCAACATTCCATTCTGTGAGCATTGTGTCGGCTACACCCACGACGCGCTGATCGACGACGCCAGCGCAAGGAGACACCGTGAACTACACGAACGAGTCGATTGCGCGCTTGAACGAAGAGCGTCCAAAGGTTGCGGATCGGCTTTCAGCGCTAATGGTCACCTCGCTCAAAGAGGAGCAGAAAGTCGCGGTAGAAGAGGTTGCCGAGTATCTGCGTTTCGGCGTCGGCCGACGACTTTCCCTCATGAAGCACTGCCTGAACACGGTATTCGACCTGTTTCCTCCGCAGGAAGTGATGCCGTTGCGGTCCGAGCAACTGAACGTCGTCCAGATCAGCCTACAAGCGTTTGTGATCAATCTGTCCGGCATCTTTGACAATTTCGCATGGGCGTTCGTACTCCGACATGGGCTGCAGTTGAAGCAACTGTCGGACAAGAGGGGCGACCCCGATCGCATGAAGATCGGCATGTTCAATCCGGCCACTCAGGCATTCCTGCCCGCAGAGTTGCTCGCGTGGGTCAACGACGCTCAGATCAAGGCATGGCAGACGGACTACCTTAAGAATTACCGCGATGCACTCGCTCACCGTATTCCGCTGTACATACCGCCGTCGCGACTTACGGAGGCGGAAGCGAGGCGGTTTGGCGAGATGCAGACGCGCGAGATCGAGTTGATTGAAGGCCACCAATTCGATGAACTGCATGAACTACGAGCGGAGCGCGACGCGCTAGGCATGTCCTATCCGATCTACTTGGAGACTCCGAAGGGGCGCAAAGTCATGCTGCACCCACAGATGCTGTGCGATGGGCTGACCGTTCTTGAGTTTGGCGAACTGTTCTTTAAGCATTGGCACATGCGCAGATAGGCACGGGCGGCCAGTGCTGCCTAACAATTCGCTCAACCCAACCCCGCATCGCTGCATCGGCCACATGCCTGAGCTACGCTAGCACGCGCCCGCCACCCCGCTGCGGGGCGGCTTAATTCAGGCGTTAGGTGCGGAACTCTTACTCTTATCGATGCAACAAAAGTGATAACCTCAGGCTCTGCTCTAATCCTGCCAAAGCTATATCCCCAAGGGATAAATCATGAAAATCAATGTCGCCAGGATAATGTCCGCACTGATCTTTGTATTTTTCTTTCACCTAGCCTTGGCTTCACCTGGCGGCCCGATTGGCGGAATAATTGTCAAGGGAGGGAAGAATCCGGGAGGACAGATGCGCGTATTAGCCACCACCAATGCTGACGGAAGCTTCACAATTGAATTTACCGAAGGTGGCGAGTACAAGCTCGAATTTGAAGGAAATTCTAAGAAGGAGTTCGTTGAGCGCGTTAAGGCTGGAATGCAACTGGACTACACCATCAGAGCAAAAGATAAGATTTCCGCTGGCTCGGAGCGGCAAGCTTCGAGAATGAGTCGGCATACACCCATCCATAAAAAGATCGAGAATGCACAGATTATCGTCGTAGTACCTCAGGGAGGCGGAGTAATTCGCGGGGCGCTCCAATCATTGAGCTCATCAGACACAGGGCATTCGGCCGAAAGAGCGATTAACGAGTCTGGCGTGAGCGTCAAGTCACCGCAGCCCAAAGGCGGCGTCAAACGGTAGGCTTCTCATATCGGCATTCAGATGACGCAATCATTGAGACTTATCCATCTATAGTTTTTACCGTCGACTCGCTGGCCCGCGCCTAACAATTCGTTCAAGCCGACCCGATTGCAGCCTTGACGAGGTTCTCCTTCTCCCCGCACAGCGGTGACAAAGAGGCGCGCTTGCGAGGCATTGCCTCGCTCTCACAGCACCGATGCGGTCTTCCTTCTCCCCGCACAGGGGTGAGAAGGTGGCGCGCAGCGCCGGATGAGGGGCGAAGACAGCATGGTGGTCAGGCAGCCATGATGCGTTACGAAGAGCGCCCCTCACCCGGCCTGCGGCCACCCTCTCCCCGTGCGGGCACGGGGAGAGGGAAACACGAAGCTGTAGATGCTCTAGCGATGCGGCAGCGTTCACGCTTTGGCGCGAATCAATCGCTCACAGCACCACATGATCCACAGGCGCAGCAACCGCATCACCATCCGCCCCCAGCATCGCTTTCCAGCCGAAATACAGGGCATTGGTCGAGATCGGAATCAGGATCGCGACGAATAGCGCGTTGATCGCGAGACCGGCGCCGAGTTGGCCCAGGATCGGTATCAGGATCAAGCTCAGCGGTCCCATCATCGCGAGCAGGCCGGTGCCCAGCACTGTCATCGCGATGGTGAACATCGCCATCGCCGGCAGATTGGCGAAACAGGCCTGCACGCTTCGGCTGAGGGCGCTGCCGAAGCCGGTGTCGCCGAAAATCATGTCCGGCAGCAGGGTGAAGGTGAGCAAGCCGATGACCACCACTACGCCGAGCGCCAATGCCACCCACAGCATGAAGCGGCCGATCGGCAGTGCTGCCAGCATCTCC
>JANMGT010000037.1:0-77361 GCA_031374725.1 Lysobacteraceae bacterium
AATTGTTAGGCAGGCGGCGTGCTGGAAAAACGAATCACCGCCGACGTTGCCCAAAAAAAAGAAACAGGGCAGCTTAGAGCCTGTTCACGATCTCCGCATGCTTCGCGCTGAGCCACAGAACGCGCGGAACAAGGAGGAGCGAGGGAATGGATGTCGATCCATGACCGAGCGAGGACGCCGTGCCGCGCGTTCTGTGGCTCAGCCCTTCGGGTTGCGCCGCAGCGGCCCGCCTAGGCACGCGTGCTGCGCAACGCGGAGTATGCGGAGATCGTGAACAGGCTCTTAGGTACGCTCCGACAAACGCACGGCGCTGAAAAGAAAATTAACCAAGCGCTTTTTCGGCGTCGCCGCTCCGCTTGAGCAAACACGTTAGGCGGCTGCACGATTGTCGTGCTAGTCGCTCAGCGATCCGTCTTTGGCCGGTGAAGCGCACAGAGTTTGTTGCCGTCAGGATCGCGCACATACGATAAGTACAGCGCACCCATGTCGCCTTCTCGCAGGCCAGGAGGCTCTTCGATTGAGGTGCCGCCGTGCGCAACAGCCGTGTCGTGAAACACGTGTACCTGCTCTGGCGAACTGCACTTGAAGCCAATGGTGCCACCGTTAGCGAAGGTGGCTTCCTCACCGTTGATCGGCTCGCTGACACAGAAGGTTCCGCCTTCGTGTCTGTAGAACAGCCGTGTGTATCCCGCCTTCGCCGTATTTCGCAGCGGCTCACCTGCGCCGAGTACTCCTAATACAGCGTCGTAGAACCGCTTTGAGCGCTCGATGTCGTTCGACCCAACCATCACATGACTGAACATGCTTTTCTCTCCAGTTCTTGGCGTTGCGTGTACTAGCGGCGACTGCGTCGCAGCATCTACTTTGGAATCGTTTGAAGTCCAGACCTTGTGCCGCCTAACGTCTGAACTATGCTGTCCCGCAGCAGGGCATCGCACTCATACGAGGGTAGCGTATATGGATGGCAGACGCCACGATACAGGTTAGATTTGAACGAATTTTAAGCGCGCACCAAAGGAGCGTTGCGATCAAAGCGACGTATAGTTCGGTGGAAATCGGCAGTAGACGTTCGACGATGCGGTTTGTCAGCATTTTTTGATCGGCTTTAAAACACCTAGTAGCGAACGGCCCGAAACGAATCGCTAGGCGAACAATAGCGGCTCGACCGTCTGTTCCAATACTTCGAGTAACTCCGGATCCATGTACGTGTACTCGTCCGCAATATCGAGCACATGGATCGGGGTATGTTCGATCATCTGCGCGTAGTCCGCGACAATGCGGTCGCGGTGTTTTGATTCCATCACCAGGATCACGTCCGCCCAATCGATATCCACATGGGAAATGCGGTGTCGGGCACTGAGGCTGGTCCCAGCCGAGCGCGCGATGATCACCGGATGCCCGTTGAACATTCGCTCCGCCGTCGGGCTGCGCCACTGGTTGCGGCTGCAGACGAACAGAACATTCACATGTTCGCGATCGGCGAATCGATGTTCATCTGTTTTCGATCCGTCGCTATCGAACGGCTCGTTGGGCTTCGATTTGTTTGAAGGCATATGCAGATTTTTCAGTTCTTCTCTCGCTTCTCGGGATGTACAAACGCTAGTTCGATGATCAATCTGTCTCGCTCCACCAGAACGTTGAAGTCGCCCGCGAAATCGCCACTGTATCGGTCGTTTTGAATCGCGAATTGAACGGCCGGATCGTCGCAGCTTTCCCAGCAGACGCCCTGCACGTCTTCGAGCGCGAATTGGCTAGGGTTTTTCGCCGTAGTGCAGCCCAGTTGTACAGCCATCAGCGATGCGAGCAAGACACGCGGATATTTTTTTATGAGCGTCGTGCACGAATGGTGCGGTGGGTCCGGCAATGTGGATTCGGCAATGTGGCTCCGGCGATATGGCTCCGGCGATGCGGATTAGGCGATCCAGCGATGGTACGAGAGGCGAAGCCGAAGCCCGCCGGTTTCGTCGCAAGGCATCATCCCACGCTGCGCCGCAATGCGACCGCTGCGATCAATCGTCTTCTGCGCGAACATCGATGCTCACCACTTCACCGTCTTCGGCCACAACGGTCATCACGATCGGGCGGCAGCACACGCTGCAATCTTCGACGTACTGCTGATGATCGACGGAACCGTCGACGACGATTTCGATCTCTTCGCCGCAATACGGGCAACTCACAAACGCGGTGTCGGCATGCTGCATGCGCAGAATTCCTCGGTTGGCATTACGATGGGAAACCGTTCTGAGAGTCTAAACAGGCTCTTCGCTGTCGTACTGCGCGTATATTATCGCAGCGTTCGATATTGCATACGGATCGATAAGAAGCGTCGAACATCTCTGTGAGATGCAGCGGTTTTATTAATTTTGACTCTGCGGTAAGCCATCAGCGATCTCGTAATAGTCGCCTTTGCTGGCGACGTGAATGTGCAGCGCGAGTCTAGCCCCGGTCGTCGTCTCTAACGCCCCCATCGCAACCGATGTCCAGTCTTTATGGATCGGATCCCAGAACAGCGTCGAGCCGCAGATCGAACAGAACCCGCGACGCACCTTCTCGGAGGATCGGTACCACGTCAGCTTTTCCTGTCCTTCGATCTTCAGATGGTCGCGCGGGACATTCGCGGACGCGAAATAGTGGCCGGATTGCTTTCGGCACTGCGTGCAATGGCAGGCGTCGGCCTCGCCTAAACCTCCGGTAACGACGAAGCTGACGGCTCCGCATAAGCATGCGCCTTTATGCATCACATTTTCTTTGCTGGTTCATTGTGGACGAGTGTCTATCTAAAACGGCCGCGCCGCAAGCACGAGATTGAATCCAGGGAACATGCGCAGTCGCGTAAGGTTTGTGTGCGTTCGCGTAGCGGCATCCTTCGCTTGCGCCTCATTAATACGGCAACGATTCGCTAAGACAGCGCATTGAGCTTCGAATAGAAATGGCTTTTGCCGGCTTGATAGGCATCTCGCTCGTTCGGGTAGCGCTTATGCAACTGTGCTTTAAGTCGATTGAGCTCATCGACAAGCGCTTCGTCGCCTTGCATCCGTTTAACGAAGCGCAAATGTTTTTCGACATTAGGGTCGCCAGATTCAAAAATATGCACATGCACTTTTCTGACCTCCTTAGTAAAATATTGCCTGCCCGCAATGCCGTTTTCGCCTCTGTAACGATAGCCTAACTCGATGAGCGTCTGCGTTCTCGCTACAACCTCGGACAGATCGCTCACCACGCCTAGAATATCGATACAGTCTTTCGCCAATAGCCCGACGACGGCAGTCGAGCCGATGTGATGAAGCTCGATCGCCCTGCCGTAACGCGAGCGGATGCGTTCGCTCTCGTGTAGATATTCGGCTTTCCATTCTTGTTTATGCGGATGCACATACATTTTATTTGCTCGAACCGTTGTGAGGTCGCGCTCAAGAGCATATCAATTTCCGGCATCCGCTCACGAGAGGCTGTCGAATTTCTGCGGCTACGCTGAACCGATGACGCCGCTTGTTTGTCCGGCATCAACCATAGCCAGAAAGACCCGAGAAAGACCAATGCTGTCGCGGTTCAGCGCTGCGACGCGCACCTACCCTACCGACGGGATTGCCGCATCGCAGTAGAGCGCATGCATATATTTCGGTATTGAATCGCAAATCGGGATTCGTGCTGCGCGAGGAGGCGATGTTCGATATCGGCAACGGCTATGTAATGGGCGATGTTGTGATGGAAAGAACGCTGTAGCGCCAGCTCTCAATTCAACTGCTCAGATCAGCCGCTCAAACCAGCCACTCAAACCAGCCGCTCAAATCAGCGAATCGGCCAACCGCGCCAAACCGTCGCGCACCCGTTGCCAACTGGGCCGGCGGCGCCATTGGTCGGGATCGACTGGCTCGCTGTCGGCGAGACATGCCGCCTCGATCGCGCGCAGGCGGCCCACGACCTCGCGGCCGTAGCACAGCATGCCAACTTCGGCGTTGAGCGCGAAGGAACGGATATCGAGGTTGATCGAACCGATCAATGCGATGTCGTCGTCGATGCTCAAATGCTTGGCGTGCAAGAACCGCGGGCAGTAGCGGGCGATGCGCACGCCCGCGTCGAGCAGCTCCTGAAAATACGATGCCTGCGCCCATGCGGCGAGGCGTTGGTTGCTGGTGTACGAGAGCATCAATACGACCTCCACGCCGGATAATGCAGCGACCCGCAGCGCACCGAGGGTGGCGTCGTCTGGAACGAAGTACGGCGTGACCAGCACCGCGCGCTTGCGCGCCCGCCGCAGCAGCGCGATCACACAATCGCGCGCGTTCTCGAACGGATAGGCCGGCCCCGATGGCAGCACCTGAGCGACCGTACCTTCGCCATTGCGCTCCGTAACGACAACAGGCAGCGAAACTGCGAGCACTTCACCGGTTTCGAGATACCAGTCGCTAGCGAACAACGCCGCCAGCTGCGCGACCACCGGGCCGCGCGCGCGCGCCACGAGTTCGCGGTTGGGATAGCCACGCACGAAGTCCGGCGCGGCGAGATTCTGCGAACCGGTGTACGCGATGACGCCGTCGATGACCGCGAGCTTGCGGTGATTGCGCATATCCATCCGCGCACTGCGGCGCCAACCCAAACCGCCAGCGAGCATCGCACGTACCTCCACGCCGCCCGCACGCAGGCGCCGCGACCATGCGCGCAGACCCGGCTTGGCGCCTACTGCATCCAGCAGCAGGCGGCAGCGCACACCACGGGCGCGGGCACGCAACAGGGCTTCGGCGACCGCCGTGCCGACCGCATCGTCGAACATCAGGTAATACAGCAGATGCGCCTCATGGCGTGCGCCATCGATATCGGCGATCAATCGCGCGACCGAAGCATCGTAGTCGTCCAGCAATTCGACCGCATTGCCGCGCATCGGCATGAAACCGCCGAGGCGCTCGATCAACGGTGCGATTGCCGTGCCGTCGGCATCTTCCGGCGCACGCAGCGCGGCGAGCGGGCGCTGTTCCTCACGGATACGCTGCGAAGCGCGGGCTTGGCGCTCGCGCCGCTGGCGCGACACCCAGGGGTGGCCCAACACCAAATACAACGGCAAGCCGAGCAGCGGGACGAAGCCGACTAACAGCAACCAACTCCGCGCAGCAGCGGGACGGGTGCGCGCGGGGATCCACCAGAGTGCGGCGAGGCGAATCGTCCAATCGACGATCAACAGCCAATAGCCGGGATGCATATCTATCCACATGCCGCGATTGAACCACGTCGGCGCGATGCTGCGTGCGTTCGGGACGATCAACCGATCCGCGCGCTGGCTTCGCAAACGACGAAGCCCACCAAGCGGTGGGCTTCGTCTTGTGTTGCTTGTTGGAAAAGCAGATCCATCGCAGTCGCTCGGGATGATCTTCGCTTGCTTGTGAAAAGCAGATCCCTCGCTAGCGCTCGGGATGATCTTCGCTACGCGAAGATCACTTGATCTTGCCTTCCTTGTACATCACGTGCTTGCGGACGACGGGATCGTACTTCTTGATCTCCATCTTGGCAGGCGTGTTCTTCTTGTTCTTGTCGGTCGTGTAGAAATGACCGGTACCGGCCGAAGAGATCAGGCGGATTTTGTCGCGTTTGGAAGCCATGGTTCAGTCCTCAGATCTTTTCGCCGCGTGCGCGGAGATCGGCGAGCACGGCGTCGATGCCGTTCTTATCGATGGTGCGCATGGCATTGGCGGAAACGCGGAGCTTCACCCAGCGGTTTTCAGAAGCGACCCAGAAGCGGCGCTCGTGAAGATTGGGCATGAAACGGCGGCGGGTTTTGTTGTTCGCGTGCGACACGTTGTTGCCGGTCGCAACGCGCTTGCCGGTGACTTGGCATTCGCGGGACATACGTACCTCTCGATAGAGCGCTTGCATCGCGTTAACAGGTTGTTGAAACAGTTTGTCAAAACAGTCTGTCAAAAACAGCCTGTTCACGCAGCCAGGGATGGCTGCGCCGACGAAGCAATCGCGTAAGCGATTGTTTTGTCGGGAGCACGTCCGGGCATGTACCGGACTTGCGACTTGAAAGACGATCAGGAAGATCGTTTTTCAACACCCAATTATTGCGTGCGTGCGATCTGTGGTTGTTTCCCATAGCCTGGGAGACGGCGGCCCCGGCGTCGGTTCGGGCCTTGGAAGGCCGGAACGTCCACCACGCAAAGCGGGAAGGTAGGTATCGCGGCGGCTTGCGGACGGGATCGCGTTCCAGTCCTCCGGCCCATAGAAACAACAGGCCGGTCGCAGCGAGCCGGGCATTATGCCCAGGAAAGCCTGCGCAAGCAATCACTTAGCGCTAAAACCCGCTGAGAAACGCCGTGTTTTACCGCCCGGGCAGTATCAGGCCGCCGTGCGGCGGCCGGAAAGCGCCGCGACCGGGCCGATTCTTGGCCGTCGGCCGATCTCGCGCGTTTTCTCTGTGCAATCCCAACAACGCCGGTTTTGCGGGCCGCGGCGAGAAACTAGCGGGCGCCAGCGGCTACCATCGGCGGGCCAACGCCTTCAGCGATCCCCGCCATGACCGACACCTCGCCGCACAAGGATTTTATCGCCGTCACCGACGACGCCCTCACCCGCGAGGGCTGCGAGGCGATCGTCGCCCGCATCCGCGCCAGCGCCGACCTGCAGCCGGGCAAGGTCGGCGGCGGCGTGTATCCCGAACTCAAGCACAGCCGAGACATCACCATCAGCGGCAATCCGGCGTGGCAGGACGTGGAGCAGACGCTGAATCTGGCGATGCTGGCCGGGCTGATCCGCTACGTGCGCGAATACCCGCAGACGCTGATCGCACCGCTGATGCTGCAGCAGCCCGGCCCCGACGGCGCCCTGCGCCGACTCGGCGCCGAAGACCTGTCGGCGATGAACGACGCGAACGTCGCCGGTTTGATCCAAACCTGCCTGCGCCCGGGCGGGATCAATCTGCAGTGGTACCGCGCCGGCGAAGGCGGTTATCCCTATTGGCACTGCGAGCTGTACCCACGCGACCAAACCGCCGAAACCCTGCACCGTCATTTGCTGTGGACGGTGTATCTCAACGACGATTTCGACGAAGGCGAAACCGAGTTCCTGTTTCAACAGCGCAAAGTGAAACCGAACACCGGCGCGCTGCTGATCGCCCCGACCGCGTTCACCCACACCCACCGCGGCAACCGCCCGCAGCGCGGCGATAAGTTCATCGCGACCAGTTGGGTGTTGTTTCAGCGGGCGGAGCGGTTGTATGGGGCCGGGTAAGTGTCTACACGCTTCGTTGCAGTCAACCCAATAGCCGAGAGTCGCACGCCGTCTGATTTGCCGATGTTGTTCGTAGACAATCAAAAAATCGAACCAACACCATCAATCGCCAAATAGATTTGCAGGCTGCCTTGTTTCACCAACTTCCGTATAGGCATGATACTCGCGGCTAACTGGTTTCCCGCTTCGTTTTATCGGGCCTTCCGGCCCTCCCACAAAAAGAACGCAAGAACACTCGGACTTGCGGCGAATCTTCGGCGGAAACAGCGACGGCAGCAACGGCAAGAATTTCGATGTGCCAAAACACAGCATAGATCTGCGGGGCCGCCTGATTTCACCATCATTCGTCTAGGCACGATTTTCGCGGCTGACTGGTTTCCCGCTGCGTTTTTTCGGGCCTTCCGGCCCTCCCACAAGAAGAACGCAAGAACACTCTTTACTTGCGGCGAGTCTTTTTGCGACGGCAACGGCGGCAAGAATTTCGACGTGCCCAAACACGGCAATCGCCCGACGCTGTCATCTTACCGAAACGCCCAGCAACCCCTTCCGCTGCCGCAAAGCAAATATCACCGACAAGGTGTATACAGCACTGGGCGGAGCCCTCCTGCGGGCGCGCCCAACGACTCAGCCCGACACTCAACACGGAGGTCCACATGACGACTCAGACGCTCACCGCCACCGTCACCACCACGCCGCCGCTGACCGTCGCTCAGCTTTATTCGCCGGCAGCCACGCCGGGTAACGTGGGTTTGTGCATGTCCGGAGGCGGCACCCGCGCGTGCAACGCCGGTATGGGCCAACTGCGCGCGTTCGCCGCGTTGCAGGCTAACGGCGCTAGTGTGCTTGGTCAAATCAAAGCGATCTCCTCAGTATCCGGCGGTTCGTGGTTGACGGTTCCGTATCAATACATGCCGGCATCGGGGCCGTCCGATGCGGCGTATCTGGGAACGTACGACGCGAATCAAGGCGCGTTGACCTTGGCGCAGTTGGCGTCGCTGCCTGCCGGAAACGCGGGCAACCCGATGACATCGATTATCTTTTCGCTGGAAGGCATCGCCGGTACTGCGGTGCTGCTGTATGAGTTATCGCTGAAAACCAGCCCAAGCGATCCGCTGCCGGCGAATATGCTGTGGCAAACGGTGATGGGCCTGAACATTCTCGATAGCTACAACCTGTTCGACTTCAACACGAGCAATTTCGCGCCGCTGGATATGTTTTCGGCGACGGCCGCTTCGCTGGCGGCGATCGTCAACGCTAACAGTGCGCTCGCCAACGAGACCGCGTATTTGTTCGCCGATCAGGTCGATGCCTCGCGCACGCAGCGGCCGCTGCACATCTGCAACATGAGCCAATTCGTCACTGTCGCAAGCAGCACGTTCCCGCTGCTGGCGCCGGTTCAAGCGAATGGCATCATGACCGGCATGGTCGGCGCGCCAACGAACGCCGTCGATGCGAATGGTCTTGCGGCGGGCGGTGGTGGCGTCGATTCGTTCGCGTTCAATGCGTCGTTCTCGTCGCTGTCAGGCAGCACCGCGACGGTCACGCAAGCACGGCAGTGGTCGCTGACCGACATCATGGGCACCAGCAGCGCGGCGTTCGCCGAAACCATACAAAACCAGATCGCGCAGTGGGAGGCGAATCCGTGGCTGTTCCTGAAGTGGCTTGCCGAGGAGGGCGACGCAATTTGGCAATGGATCAAGAGCCATCTTCCGGAGGAACTGCACGCGACGGCGCGGGCGCTGGTCGCACGTGGGCAAGCGGGACCTGGTGCGATCGCCGACGTCACGTTTCCCAATCCTAAAGATCTGATCCCGCATTATCTCTCCTGGCCCGCGGGCGCTGCGGGCGCCAATCCTATCGCGAATACCTTCGCCGATGCTGGCAGCCTGGAAAACACCGGCCTCGCCAGCATGCTCGCCTTCAGCGACATCGATAGCGCGATCGTCTGCGTCAATAGCGAAACGCCGATGGCGCCAGGCACCGCGGGCATTTCCGACGGCAACGGCGGCTGGCTACCGGGAACGATGGTGGTCGTCGACGACGCACTGCCGCCGTTGTTCGGCTATCAGCCTTACGATGCGACCACAGGTTATGTGCTGTACTCGGCTGGCGGCGCGAGCCCGGAGCACATGCTGTTCGCCAATAGCCAAGTCTTCGAATCGAGCGCATTCGCCGACGTACTCAATGGACTGTGGGCTGCCGCCGGCAGCAGCGCGCCGGCAACGCAACCAGCGATTTTCTCGCAAAGCCTCACGGTGCAGGCGAACGCGTGGTTCGGCGTGGCCGCGCGGAGCACGCCGATGACGATCGTCTGGGTGTATCTGAACTACGCCAGCGATTGGGCCGCGCTGTTCGCCGACAATGCGCCGGTGCAAAGCGCGATCGCATCGGAGCTGGCGACCAATCAATTTCCGCACTACGGCACATTCTCGACCGAGCTGACGGCGACGCAGATCAATCTACTCGCGCACTTTTCGTCGTGGTCGGTGGTGACGGCTGAGCAACAGAACAAGGTGTTTTCGAGTTTGTTCACGGCATCGTCGTAACAGGCCGCTGAAATAGCTGCGTCAGCGGGTCTTCAGTGGCCTGTTAACGCAGCCATGGATGGCTGCGCTGGCGAAGCAAGCATGTAAGCGGTTGATGATTCGGCGCTCTGCGCCTCACCCTTCGCTTCATCGCACTACAAAGGCGAGTTTGTGCCGATGTTCGAGTGCACAGATGCGTGGCGCACGTCCATTCCGCTGGGCGATGCGAATTCGTCGTGATCGCTGTGCAAACGGAGGCGTAGGGTGGGGTGAGCGCAGCGATGCCCACCCAAACCATCAAACACGCATTCAACAAGCCCCATGATGCTTCGCAGCTCCAATCGTTGCGTCCAGGCTTGACCTATCGGAATGGTGGGCATCGCTGCGCTCACCCCACCCTACGCGACTTATCGATGGTTTGGGTGGGCATCGCTGCGCTCACCCCACCCTACGCGACTACGGCTAAGCCATCAGAACAACTGGCCCTGCGGCGATTCCGCTTTCGGCTGCAGCGGCGGCAAAAACTTCGATGTGTCCAACGCAGGCAATCGACCAAATCCGATTTTTTTGTACGCTTTCGCGAAGCGCATCGCGATGAGGTCGGCGAACGGGCCTTCGCCGCGCATGCGGGTGCCGTAGGCGCTGTCGTAATCTTTACCACCGCGCATTTGTTGCACCAAGCTCATCACATGCGTCGCGCGTTCGGGATAATGCAGCGACAGCCATTCGCGCCACACCTGTTTGAGTTCGTGCGGCAAGCGCAACAGCACATAACCAGCGGCGCGGGCGCCGTGGGCGTAGGCGGCTTCGAGAATCTGCTCGAGTTCGCGGTCGGTGATCATTGGAATGATCGGCGCCACCATCGTGCCCACCGGGATGCCTGCTTCGTGCAGCGCCTGCACCGTTTTCAGCCGCGTATGCGGCGCGGCGGCGCGTGGTTCGAGTTTCGACGACAGTGTGTTGTCGAGACTGGTGATGGATACGTACACCGTCACCAAGCCCTGCTTGGCCATCGGCACGAGAATATCGAGGTCGCGCTGGATCAGCGCGCTTTTGGTGATGAGGCTTACCGGATGCCGGCATTCGGCGAACACTTCCAACAACTCACGGGTGATGCGATAGCGGCGTTCGATCGGCTGATACGCATCGGTGTTGATACCCAGCGAAATCGGCGAACAGCGATAGCCTTTGCGGGCGAGTTCTTTGCGCAGCAGTTCGGCGGCGTTGGTCTTCGCATACAGCTTCGTCTCGAAGTCCAACCCGGGCGAGAGGTCGAGATAGGCGTGCGACGGCCGTGCGAAACAATAGACGCAGCCGTGTTCGCAACCGCGATAGGGATTCAGCGATTGGCTGAACGGAATATCCGGTGATTGATTACGACTGACGATGCTGCGCGCACGTTCTTCGGTGATGTGTGTTTGCAATCGCGGTGCGGTGGGCGCCACCGCGTGCGTGGCGCGCGCTTCACGCGCGTCGGCCACATCATCGCCATCGGCCTGTTCATCGACAGCCTCGCCAAGCGCTGCCGCATAGACCGAGCCCCAGCCATCGTCTTCGGCTTCGGTCGCGGTCTTTTCGTAGCGGCCGGGCACGTAGGATGCCGCGCCGCGGCCTTTGAGCGGGCCGTGGATCTTCGGATTCACTTTGCCGATGTCGCGCATGCGGTTAGGCTACGCTGGTCGCGTCTCAGTCGGTGCGACGACAGGCGCCACCGCTGCATTGTCGGCATCGCTTCCTTTTATTCTCGGTGAAACATGGCACAGACGTTTCACGATGCTTGGTCGAATCTCTCGGCCTGGTTGAATTCGATCGATCATCTCGGCGTTTACGCCTATCTGGCCTGGATGACGTATTTGATCGTGCTCGGCGTTTGGATCGTGCTGCAGAAGCGCGAGCCGGTGGCGACCTTGAGTTGGATTCTCGCCCTCGCGGTGCTGCCGTATTTCGGCTTTTTCATCTATCACTTGCTGGGGCCGCAGCGGATCGTGCGCCAACGGCTGCGTCGCGTCCGCAGCCGCGTGCGCGATGCCGAGCGCAACGATGCGTCGATATCGCTACAAGGACAGGCGGAGACGTTGGAGTTGTCGCGGGTCGCGACCGCGGCGACCGGGATCGGACCCAGCCATGCGCGCAAGGTCGAGTTATTGATCGACGGACATGCGAAATTTACGCGCTTGCTCGCGGATATCGCGCAGGCGCAGCATCACGTGCATCTGGAGTACTACATATTCACGCCCGATACGAGCGGGCGCGCGCTGCGCGATGCGTTGATCGCGTGTGCGAAGCGCGGGGTGAGGGTGCGGCTGTTGCTGGATGCGATCGGTTCGGCAAAAGCGCCGCGCCGGTTCTTTGCCGAACTGGAAGCCGCAGGCGGCGAACTAGCGTGGTTCCATCCCACGCGTTTTTTGCGCTTTTGGTATCGGCCGTGGATGAATCTGCGCACGCATCGCAAAATCGTGGTGATCGACCATCGCATCGGTTACACCGGCGGCATCAATATCACCGATGAGGAAAACGATGCCTTGCGCCCCGACGCGTACCGCGACCTGCACGTGCGGATCGAAGGCGATGTGGTGCGCGCGCTGCAGCAGGTGTTCGTTGAGGATTGGGTCTATACGACGGATCGGCGCGAGGTCATGTCCGATCTGGCGCGGACACAGCCCATGCTCACGCCGGAGCCGCCGACGGGCGCATCGGTGGACGCCGCGATCGCGGCACAGGTGCTGACGTCCGGGCCGGATTCGTCGTGGGAGACGATCCATCGTCTGCACGTGGGTTTGATTCATGGGGCGCATCAACGGGTGTGGCTGGTGACGCCGTATTTCGTCCCCGGCGAGGCGGCGATGATGGCGCTTACCTCCGCTGCGCTCGGCGGGGTGGACGTGCGCCTACTGGTGCCCCGGCGCAGCGATTCGCTGCTGGTGACGCTGGCGGCGCGGTCGTACTTCGACGATTTGATCGCCGCCGGGGTGAAGGTGTATGAGTATGGACCGCGCATGCTGCACACCAAGGCCCTGCTGGTGGACGACAATGCCGCGCTGATCGGCAGCGCGAATTTCGATCACCGCAGCTTCCGCCTCAATTTCGAGGTGACGATGCTGTTTGTCGATGGCGGCGTGGCTGCAGCGCTGGGCCGATTGATCGAGGGTGAGTTCGCCAATGCGCCGCGTGTGCGCGAGGACCGACCGCAGCCCTTCTTGGCCAGCCGTTTGCCCGAGGCCCTGGCGCGGCTGCTCTCGCCGCTGCTGTAGGGCGCGGGTCGCGGGCCGGCCGCGCAGCCGAGACGCCACGAACACGACGAGCGGCGAAGACCGTCCGTCCAACGGCGGCCGCAGCGGCCACACCGCCGAAATCGCGCGGTACACTTCACCCCGTCTCTCAGCCCCCGAACGGAGCGGCGCCATGTCCTGGTTATTCCTGCTGCTGGCCGCTCTGGCCTTTCTGATCGCGTTTACGACGCACTCCGTCGCAGTGCTCACCATTTCGATCCTGGTCGCCTTGGGCTTTTCTGCCGCATGGTTGATGGGAATGATGGCGCAGCGCATGGGCGACACCGCGCGCAGCGAGACGATGATCATCGATCCGCAAGAACTGCGTCGCTTGCGCGAACAGGCCGAGGCCCGTCGCACACAGGGCAACGCCGACGCGACAAGCGCCAACTCGACGGCGGGCGCGGGCGAATCGCCGCAGACGTGATCTCGACACGAGTTGATTTGAAAAGCGTGATTCCAAATAACGTGGCCGCGACACACTTCGCCGCGCCACGTCGCTCATCCACACACATGACGTGGTCGATGCCCAATACTCAACGGCTAATCGGCCCGGCCGTGTCGATGCGCCGCCGCGTTTCGTGACCGTCCTCAGCGTCAACGTCAACAAGATCGCCGTGCTGCGCAATTCGCGCGGCGGTCGCGATCCCGATGTGGTGACCGCCGCGCGCGCCTGCCTGGATGCTGGCGCGCACGGCATCACCGTGCATCCGCGTCCGGATGCGCGGCATATCCGCGCCGATGATGTCTATGCCTTGGCCGAGATCACACGCGCGTACGGCGTCGAGTTCAACCTCGAAGGCAATCCCTTCGCGCCACCGCGCACGGGCTACCCAGGGTTCACCGCACTCTGCGCCGCGGTGCGGCCTGCGCAAGCGACCTTGGTGCCCGATGGCGACGGCCAGCTCACCTCCGATCATGGCTTCGATTTCGTCCGCGATCATGAAGCCTTGCGTGCGCACGTCGGCGAACTCAAAGCGCTCGGCTGCCGCGTCAGCGTCTTCGCCGATGCGCTCGATGCAACCCACGCTGCAGACGCCGCGATGAACGCCGCAGCCGATAGCGGCGCCGATCGCATCGAGCTTTACACCGGCCCGTATGCCGAAGCGCAGGCAGCCGGCCATGCGCAACGCGCGTTGCCGGCTTTTATCGCCACCGCGCTTGCCGCACAGCACGTCGGTATGGGCGTGAACGCCGGCCATGATTTGAGTCAGGCCAATCTCGGTCTGTTTCTACGCTCGGTGCCGAATGTGCATGAAGTCTCGATCGGCCATGCGCTGATCGGCGAGGCGCTGTATGCCGGCTTAGCAGCAACGGTGAAGGCGTACCTGGCGATCATCCGCGAGCGCTGATCGCCGCAGAGTTTCTAATGGCTCGCTTCCTATGTGTTTTATTGATCGCGATCTGCATGTCCGATCGCGCCATCGTTACCTTCGCCACAGGCCGGATCGTAGTGTTCGGCGGCACCCTGTTGCGGCGCAAACACAGGCCAATCGCTTCTGGGCGCTGACATCGCCATGGTGCGCATCGAGTTGCGGCGCGTTCGGCGCCACCGTCTACCTCGCGTATCTCGCGGTTACGGGCGCAGGCTGTTATCGCGATCATGCGTTCTTTTCGCTGCACCAAGGATGGCCGTACGCCACCATCGCCACATTGACCGGCGGCTTGGCTGCGATGCTCGTCTGCGATCAGTACCTGATGTTGCGAGCGCTGTTTTCGCGAGTGCAGCGCTCGCGAAAACAGCGGCGAAACCGCAGCGAGCCGCATCGTTCGCGCAGCGGTGAATACGCTTACGTTCTTCTAACCAAGCCCGCCGCGAACGACGAGCTTTCTCGCTACCGCGCGAAACCGATCTTCGTGAAGCCCGCGTTCTGCGCTGTCGCCAATACTTTCGCGACCACTTGGTAATCGGCATCGCCGTTGGCACTGATGCTCACGCTAACGCCCGGCAACGCTTCGCCCGCACGCACTGCCTCGGCCGAGAACATCGCATTCAGCGCGGACAAGGGTGCGGGCCGATCGTTGAAAAAGACCTCGCCACTGGCATCAATGCGCAGTTCGATCGGCGGCATTTTCGATGGTTCCGCGTGCTCACCGGGTGCGATATCCAGCGGAATCGGCCGCGAAAACACCGGGGCGGATATCATGAAAATCACCAGCATCACCAACAGCACATCCACTAGCGGCGTGATGTTCATTTCAGCGAGAGTGCGGGGCTGCGAAGCCTGTGCGAAAGCCATGGCGTACTCCTTCGATCGACGATGGGAGAAACCGCTCCGTGGGGCACTGCGTCCTGGCGTTGCGTGACCACGTGTGCCGCGCGCCGCAGGATCACCTTACGCCGCCTCCGCGCGGGTATGCAAGGCGGACCGCACAAAAAAACGCCGCCCACTGGGCGGCGTTCGGTAAACGGTTTTGATATGCGTGGTTTTGATACGTACGGTTTTGATGCGCACGTTTTGATTCGCGTTGTCTCGCCGAAACTGGCAAAAACCAGCGGTTCGGGCTGCAGTCCGAGCAGCCGAGTTACGCCTTATTTCTTCCCTTATTTCTTCACGAAGCCGATCTTCTTCATATCGGCATTTTTGGCCGAGGCAAGCACCTTGGCCAGCACTTCGTATCTTGCATCCTGATTAACGTCGATCTCAAGGGTCGGCTGGTTGCTCGGATCGCGCTCAATCTCGCTCTGCATCATGCTCAGCAAGGCCGAAATCGGTGTCGGGCTATCGTTCCAATAAACCTGTCCCGCTTGATCGATACGAAGCTTGATCGGCTCCGGCGGCTCCTTCGGATTCTTCGGCGGGTCGAGCGTCTTCTGCGGCAGGTCGATGTCGATCGGATACGACATGATCGGCGCGGTCACCATGAAAATGATGAGCAGGACGAGCATCACGTCGACGAGCGGCGTGACGTTCATATCGACCATCGGGCCGCCGCTGGAGTTGGAAGAAAAAGCCATTGCTCGGTATCTCCGAATTCTTGACGTCGAACGCGTCAGCGTTCGCGGGTGGCGACGAAGCCGACTTTACGCATGCCCTGGGCCTGGGCGACATTCACCACATCGTTCACGAACCGATACGGGGTGGTTTTGTCGCCGCGCACATTCACTGCAGGCTGGGGCACTTTCTGCGCTTCCACCGAGAGCCGACTTTCCAGCTGCTCGCGGGTGACCGCTTCATCGTTGATAAAAAGCCCGCCTTTTTCGGTGACCGCGACCGTGATCGGTGGTGCCGGGGGGGGCGTGTCGACCCGATTGGTCAGGTTCGCCTGCGGCAGCTCGACCTTCACTTTGTGCGACATCAGCGGTGCGGTGATCATGAAGATGATCAACAGCACCAACATCACGTCCACGAGGGGCGTGACGTTGATTTCGGACATCGGGCCGCCGCTATCGTTACCGCTACTGAAGGACATGGCTGTGCTCCGTGAAATACGCTAGTCAGTATCGCGAACGAAAAATCAGCGCTTGCCGCCGACTTCGCCGACGCGCGAGCCGGTGGCGAAGAAGTCGTGCAGGTCGTGCGCGAAGGTGTCGAACTTATTGTTAGTGATGCGGTTCATGCGCACGAAGAAGTTGTACGCGAGCACCGCCGGGATGGCGACGAACAGACCGACTGCGGTCATGATCAGCGCTTCACCGACCGGGCCGGCAACGGCGTCGATCGAGGCCTGGCCGGTCGCACCGATCTTGATCAGCGCGCCGTAGATGCCCCACACCGTACCGAGCAGACCAACGAACGGGGCGGTGGAGCCGACGGTGGCGAGTACGGTCAAGCCGCTTTCGAGGTTCATCGATTCGCGGGTCACGGCCTGACGCAGGGCGCGGTCCACGAACTCGGAACGGTTGAGCGATTCGACCAGACGCGAGCCTTCATGACGCTGATGGTGGGCGGCGGCCTGAGCGGCATCGAGCGCGATCTTAGAGAACGGCTCGCTCTTGGGCTGTTCTTCCATGAAGCGGATGGCGTCCTGTGCGTTTGGGGTTTCCCAGAACGTGGCGGTGACGCCATCGCCACGGCGACGCAGATTCATGTTCTTCATGAAGTTGATGGCGATCCAGTAGAGCGACATCATCGACATCAACAACAGCGTGGCGGCGACCGTGAGCTGGACGACGTATTTGCTCGGACTGCCAAGCATTTCTGCCATCAGATGGTCGACGCCCATCTGCGACAGAGCTGCGGCATTACCGCCGGCTCCGGTAGTTGCGAGGGTGAGGATTTCCTGCAGCATAACGCTTACCTTTCTTGTGTGTGGAAGGATGGATTACTCGGCACTAAAGGAGAACGGCAGTCGGCCGGTTCCTGAAGCACCTGGGCACAGCTTGACCTTGCGCGCCCATGTCTGGGCCGCCCGGTCGAGATCGCGATTACGACTGCTCTTGGCGATGGTGACGTCGGTGACGGTACCGTCGGCTTGGAACGATAGGGACAGCACAAGGTCGGTGCTGCCGCCGGCACGACCCGCTGCGGCCTGCAGCGGAGCGAGCGAGGGCTTGGAACAGATGCTGGCACGCAGGTCGTCGGTGTTGCGCGGTGGCGCGCTCGGCGCAGGCGGCGACGGCGGCGCAGGCGGCGACGGCGGCGGCGCAGGTGTATCCATAGGAGACGGCGCAAGATCGGGAACCGGCGGCGGTTCTTCCGGCGGCGGCTCGATCATCGGCCGCGGGGTTTCCTGCGGCGTGAGTTTGATTTCTTTCGGCGGTTCCGGCGGCGGCGGTGGCGGCGGCGGCGGCGGCGGCGGCGGCTCGATGATCACCACGCTGGTGACTTCTTCTTCGTCCTGCTGCGCGCCCGGCGGGGTCACAGGCACCAATAACAGCATGATGGCCGTGATGTGGGCAGCAATCGCGAAACTGATCGCGGTGATACGCGGCCAATTCAGGCCGGTATCGTCGCGGTCGTCGCGCTTCTTGTCGGAGGTCGGCAAGTGGTCGGTCATGCGCAGCTGGCTCGGGGTTGCAGGCTCGGTGTGCGGGCTCTATCGAGTCGATCTCAATGAGAGGAACTCGATAGGACAGGCTCGATACCGGGGGTTGGATACGTTCGAGAACTTTCGAACATTTGCTCGATAGTACTCGAATTCCGGTGCGAACTTTGCCGGACGCCGTAGCGCCCCGCTCGATCGAACCGCAGCCGACACATTCACTGTGACGACTGCGGGAACCCCCAAGGATAACGAATCACGGCGGGACTTACCAACACCCCCCGCCCGGGTCGGGGTTTATGGGGGTCATTTCCCGGGTAGGGCGATTATTTTGTTTGCGTCGTCGGAATTTTTGATGCCTTTATTTAATGCCTCTTGCGCCGCTTGTTTCGCCTCGGCGATCCGATTCTCGTTGCGCAGCACCCGCGCGAGGTTGAGCGCGGCCTCGCCGTTCTCGGACGCAGCGGCGGCGCGCCTATAAAGCTCGATCGCTTTCGCAGTCTTTTGGGCGGCATAATAATTCTGCGCGATCACAGCGTAATCAATGGCGAGTTTCTGCGACGGCTTGATCACGCCCTTGGCGATGCCTTCATCGATCAACACCATCGCTTCTTCGAGCTTACTGGCGTTGATCAGCGGCACGTACAGGATTCGGTATTCGGTGTCGGTAGTGAGCATATTTTTCTTGCGCGCGATGTCGAGCAATTCGTTGACGCGTTTGGTGTTCCCGGCCTGTTGATAGAGCGACACCGCATTCATCAGAGTGGCCTTGTCGTCGGGGTTTTTCGCGAGGATTTGCTCGTAAAGAACAGCCGCTTCCGCAGGCCGTTGTACCTGACTGAGCAAGTAGGCTTTGAAACCAACGGCTTCGGGTTTTTCTGACTTGGTTTCGCTCAGAAAACGGTCGAGACTCGCGAGCGATTCGGCGTACTTATCGAGTTGGTTCTGCATCACCGCCAAGTTGTAGAGCATCTGGTAGTGGCCGTTATTGTCCAAGCCATCGGCAGCGACCGCCTTCTGATAGTAATCGGCCGCTTTGGCGTAGTTCGGCGGCTCGCGATCGGCTTCGACGTTGGCCGCGACTTGATACGCGAACGCCTTGTCGTAGGCATTCGCCGATGGCTCGGCGGCCAGGGCTTCGGTTTTCGCGATCACCTCGTCGGGTTTCTTCGCGTCGAAGGCGGCGACGATCTCGCGCAGCGCTTTCGAACCTTTGTTGCTGGCTTTGATATTCGGGTCTTTGCGCGTGGCCAGCGGATACAGCTCGGGCGCTTTTTGTCCGGAGGCTTGTTCCTCTTTCTTTTTGCGGCCGCGCTCGGATGCGCCGGCGGCGCTGCGGCTGCTGCTGGACGAGCGTTTGACGTCTTCAAGGCTATCGGCGTCGCTGTCTTGTGCAAACGCGAACGTGGGCACGGCGAGGGCAAGGCCAAGAAGTGCGGTGGCAGTCACGTGTAGGAAAATGCGCGGGGCTTGGGCAGCGGCAGGACGTTTCATGTGGCGGTCTCGGAGGTCGGGCGTGGTTGGTGATGCGCGAAAAGAAGTGACTGATCGGTATGGATGCGCCAGCAGGCGATTCAGCCGCAGTTAGGTTTCCGGCCTGCAGCGCGGGCCTGTTCGTACACAGGCATCAGCTGTTCGGCGCGTTTTTGCAGTTCGCCGATGCGCGCACGCGGGTCCGGGTGGGTCGACAGCCACTCCGGCGGGCGGGCGCCTTTGCTGGCGTCGATCATGTTCTGCCACAGGTTCACGGCTTGGCGGGGGTCGAAGCCGGCTTGCGCCATCAACCGCTGGCCGACGATATCGGCCTCGGTTTCTTGGACGCGGGTGCCGGGCAGCAGGAAGGTGGTCTGCAGCAACAGGCCGCCGCCTTGGGTCACGCTTTGCGCCGCGCCTTGGCCGTAGCGGGCGTCGGTAAGCAAACCGGCAACGGTCAGCGCGGCCTGCGCTCCATAGGCGCGGGTGATGCGCTCGTCGTGATGGCGTTCGAGCACATGGCCGATCTCATGGCCGATCACCGCTGCCATCTGGTCCTGATTCTTGGCGACATCGAACAAACCGGTATACACGCCGACCTTGCCGCCGGGCAGGGCGAAGGCGTTGGGGTTCTTGTCGACGAACACGGCTTCTTGCCAATTGCGGCGCTGGCCCTCGGGCAACTGGGCGGCGATGGCATCGACCACGCAGCGCACATAGGATGACTGGCGGCCGTCCTGAGTCAGCGGCTTCTGCGTCTTGGCCTGATCGAAGGCTTGCGCGCCAAGCTGATCCAACTGCTGCTGCGACACCGCGCCGACGTACTGCGTCCGCCCGGTGGACGATGTCGTGGTTGCGCAACCGGCCACAGTCGTCGCGATCGCGGCGCTGAGCAGCGCGTTTCGAATGGTGCGGTGGTTCACGGCCAGCTCCCTGCAAGGGAAAGGGTTTGTAGGGTTACACGCTGAAATGCGATGTCAACTGCCCCGGTAATTTTTTACTCGCTTTTGTTGGATATTCGCCGCAATTGCGCAGCGCAACACAAACGTCGGCGGCGTACTTTACGTGTTTTGAACGAAATTATTACGATTCCGCAACGCGCATCGGATGCTCGCAATGCGAAGCAAGCCGATGCGCGGCGATGACAACGCCGCGCATGCGGCCGTTGACGACGAACGACGATGCGTTGACGTCACACGTCGAGGTTCGCGACTTTCAGCGCATTGTCTTCGATGAAGATACGCCGCGGTTCGACCACGTCGCCCATCAGGGTGCTGAAGATTTGATCGGCGGCGACCGCGTCTTCGATGCGCACCTGCAGCAGACGACGGCTGTCGGGATCGACCGTGGTTTCCCACAACTGTTCGGGGTTCATTTCGCCGAGGCCTTTGAAGCGCTGAATCTGGCGGCCCTTCTTCGCTTCTTCCAACAGCCATGCATGCGCTTGCGCGAAGCTGGCGACGGATTCTTCGCGATTGCCGCGCACGATCTTCGCGCCTTCGCGCAGCAAACCGTGCAACAGCGCGGCGGTATCGCGCAGCGGGCGGAGTTCGCCTTGTTCAAAGCTCGACAGCGGCAGCACCTGCACCTGCGACTCGCCCATGTGGGTGCGGGTCACGACTAATGCGCCGGGCTGGGTGTCATTCGCGATCTGGGCACTGACGCGATAGCGCGGGCGGCCCAAACCGGTGCGATTGAGCCGGGCCTCCAGCGCATCGAGTTCGTGGCGCGCATCGGTGTGGCGCGCAAGCGAGGCGGCGTCGAGCGGGGTGAAGTCGATCAACGCCTCCAGCACCGCCGGATCGTAGCGATAGGCGTTGCGGCCGATCGCATCGCGCGCGCCGGCGTAGGACAACAGCAATTTTTCCAAGTGCGCGCCTTCGATCGGCGGCTCGCCATCGGCCGGAATAAGTCTGGCGTTCTCCACCGCATTATTCGCCAAATACGCGTCCAACGCCGCGTCGTCTTTGAGATACAGCTCGTTCTTGCCCTGCTTGATTTTATACAGCGGCGGCAGACCGATATAAATGTATCCACGCTCGATCAGCTCCGGCATCTGCCGGTAGAAAAACGTCAGCAGCAGCGTGCGGATATGCGAGCCGTCGACGTCGGCGTCGGTCATGATGATGATACGGTGGTAGCGCAGCTTGTCGGGGTTGTATTCGTCCCTGCCGATGCCGGTGCCCAGCGCGGTGATCAGCGTACCGACCTCGGCGCTGGCGAGCATGCGATCGAAGCGCGCGCGTTCGACGTTGAGGATTTTGCCGCGCAGCGGCAACACCGCCTGATTCTTGCGGTTACGGCCCTGTTTCGCCGAGCCGCCGGCCGAGTCGCCCTCGACGATGAACAATTCGGACAGCGCCGGATCTTTTTCCTGGCAGTCGGCAAGTTTGCCGGGCAGGCCGGCGATATCCAGCGCGCCTTTGCGGCGGGTCAGGTCGCGGGCTTTGCGCGCGGCTTCGCGCGCACGCGCAGCGTCGACAATTTTGCCGGTGATGGCACGGGCTTCGTTGGGATGTTCCTGCAGGAACTCCTGCAGGCGCATCCCGAACGTGGTTTCGACGACGGGTCTGACTTCGGAGCTGACCAGCTTTTCCTTGGTCTGGCTGGAGAAGCTGGGATCGGGCACTTTCACCGACAGCACCGCGATCAGGCCTTCGCGCATGTCGTCGCCGGTCAGGGTGACTTTGGCCTGTTTGGCGATGCCGTTCTGCTCGATGTAATTGGTCAGCGTCCGCGTCAACGCGGCGCGGAAGCCGATTAGATGGGTGCCGCCGTCTTTCTGCGGAATATTGTTGGTGAAGCAGAACATCGTTTCTTGGTAGGCGTCGGTCCACTGCAGGGCGACGTCTACGACGATGCCGTTCATTTCGCCGCTGACCGAGATCACGTTCTGATGCAGCGGCGTCTTCAATTGCGCAAGATGTTCGACGAACGAGCGGATGCCGCCTTCGTACTGGAACACGTCCTGACGCGGCCCTTCATGGGCATGCCCGCCGCGCTCGTTGGGACGCTCGTCGGTCAGGGTGATCTTCACGCCGGAATTGAGGAACGACAGCTCACGCAGCCGCTTGGCGAGAATGTCGTAGTGGAATTCGACGTCGGTGAAGATCTCCACCGCTGGCTTGAAGCGCAGCAGGGTGCCGCGCTTGCTGGACACGTCAAGTTGTTTCAACGGAAACAGCGGCTCGCCGAGCGCGTATTCCTGCAGGTAGTGGTGTCCGTCGCGCCAGATGTTCAGCCACAGATGCTCGGACAGCGCGTTCACCACCGACACGCCCACGCCGTGCAGGCCGCCGGAGACTTTATAGCTGTTGTCGTCGAATTTACCGCCCGCGTGCAGCACGGTCATGATCACTTCGGCCGCAGAGACGCCCTCTTCCTTGTGAATATCGACCGGGATGCCGCGGCCGTTGTCCGAGACCGACACCGAGCCGTCTTCGTGGATGGTGACGAACACATCATCGGCGTGGCCGGCCAGCGCTTCGTCGATCGCGTTATCGACCACCTCGAACACCATGTGGTGCAGGCCGGTGCCGTCGTGGACGTCACCGATGTACATGCCCGGGCGCTTGCGGACTGCTTCTAGGCCGCGCAGGACGGTGATCTTGCTGGAGTCGTAGATGTTGTTCTGGGTGCCAGACTGCTGGGTGTCGTCGGTCATTCGGATCGTTCATCCAGGCCGCCGACGAATACTCCGCTGGCGACACATTATAGATAGGGCGTGAGGGCGCAATTATACCAGCCGCAGCCCGCATGCGCCGGATGTCGGCCAGCGGCTCAGGCCTAGCAGGTTGCTGAAATACCTCCATCCAGGAGGTATTCCAGTTCGCACGTCCGGCACATGTCTGGTACGTGTCTAGCTGTGCTCACGGCGACAGCCTCGCGCGCGAGGCTGAACAGCGAAGCTGGCCCTGAGCGGAGCGAAGGGTGAGGCGCACAGCGCCGAATCATCAATCGCTAACGTGCTTGTTTCCTAACGTGCTTGTTTCCTAACGTGCTTGTTTCCTAACGTGCTTGTTTCCTAACGTGCTTGTTTCCTAACGTGCTTGTTTCCTAACGCGCTTGTTTCGCCGGCGCAGCCATCCATGGCTGCGTTAGCAGGCAAGACGATGCGGACGCGCAGGCCGCCAAGTTCAGGTGCGGTGTCGAGCGCGATCCTGCCGCCGTGCAGGGCCAGCACTTCGCGCACGATCGAGAGACCCAGGCCGCTGCCTTCGACGCCGCTGCCCGCTTCGCGGTGGAAGCGCTCGAACACGCGCTCGCGGGCCTCCGGCGGGATCCCGGGGCCGCTATCGTCCACGCACAGCGTAGCGGTGTTGTCGCTGTGGCCTAAAGCGATGCGGACGCGACCGCCCTCTGGCGCGTAACGCAGGGCGTTGTCGAGCAGATTGCGCACCAGCGACTCCAACGCCGGACCATCGCCGAGCACGCGGACAGGGCTGATCTGCGATTCGAGCGCGATTCGGCGCACTTCCGCGAGCGGGCGCAGCGCTTCGACCTGTTGGCGCACGATGGCGTCCACATCGATTGGTACCGGCGCGGGCATCGCGGCGTCGGGTTCGACCCGGTTCAAGGTCAGCAGTTGCGCAACCAATCGTTCGATCCGTTCGATGCCGCGATCAAGCTGCTGCCGCGACTCGTCTGCTTCGACCTCGTTGCGCGCGGTGCGCAGATTGTCGGCATGTACCTTCAGCGCGGCGATCGGGGTGCGCAGTTCGTGCGCGGCATCCGCGGTGAAGCGGCGTTCGCGGGCCAACGCGATCTGCAAGCGCGCGAGCAAATTGTTGACGGCGGAGACCATGCGTTCGATTTCGATCGGCACCCGCTCAATCCGCAGCGGCGACATCCGCTCCGGTGCGCGCTCGCCGATCTCGGCGGAGATCCGCCGCAAATCGCGCAGCGACCAGGTCACGATCACCCACACCAATGCTGCCAGCAGCGGCAGTACGACCAGCAACGGCAGCAGAGTGCCGAACGCGATTTCTTCGGCGATCTCGGCGCGGATATCGGCGGCTTCACCCGATTGGTACCAGATGCCACTGGGCGAGCGCAGGGTGAACGTGCGCCATTGCTGGCCGTCGATGTCGAGGTCGGAATAGCCCGGTCGCAGCGGTGCGAGCGGCTGCGTCGGGCCGCTCTCCGAGCGCAGTAACAAACGGCCTTTCGGATCGCGTACTTGAAACGCCAACTTGGTTTCGTAGACGTGTCCGGTGGGGAACGCCAACTCGGTGCCCTCGCCTTTGGCGTCGCCATGCCAGACCTCGATCACCAGCGGTTCGCTACGGCCGCGTTCGGCGAGATCCTGCAGCGAGGCATCGACCAGACTCATCAACACCCGCGCTGAATGCGCCAGTTTGGCATCGAATAGTTCGCCGGCTTCTTGCAAACCGGTGCGATAGCTGAAGCTCGCGGCAACGATGGTCACGAGCGAGACGGCAGCGATCAGCGACACCAGCATGAGCCGGCGGATCGAGGTGATGCCCATCGACTTCATGCCCATCGACTTCATGCTCATTGCCACATGCTCATTGCGTCGTGCTCATCGCGTCATGCGCATTGCGTCGTGCGCATTGCGTCGTGCGCATTACGGCATGCTCATTGCGTCGTGCTCTTCGCGTTGTGCTCATCGCGTCATGCGCATCGCGTCGTGCGCATCGCGTCGTGCGCATTGCGATTGCGGTCATGATGCGGCGCCGCTGTCGGTGCCCGTCGCATTCGACGACGCATCGGCCGGCATTGGCACTGCCGCTGCGACCTGTTCGTCCAGGCTGTAGCCCATGCCGCGCACCGTGCGAATCAGCGCGGGCGGCAATTTGCGGCGCAGATGATGGATATGCACATCCAGCGCATTGCTGGCCACGTCTTCGTCCCAGCCGTAGAGCCGCTGTTGCACGGATTCGCGCGAGACGATGCGCCCCGGACTTTCCATCAGCAGGCGTAGCAGCGCGAATTCACGCCGCGGCAGATCGATATTGTGGCCCTGCCAACGCAGCGCCAGATTCGCCGGGTCCAGTTCGAGCGCGCCGCAGCGCAGCGTTGGGCTGGCGCGGCCCTGGCTGCGTCGCAGCAGTGCGCGGACGCGGGCGATCAATTCATTGGTGTCGAAGGGTTTGCCGAGGTAATCGTCGGCGCCGACATCCAATCCCAGCGTCCGGTCGGCCGAACGTTCGCGCGCGCTGAGCACCAGGATCGGTACGCGCGCGCCAACGCGGCGCGCGGCGCGGATGACCTCGATCCCGTCCATTCGCGGCAGGCCCAGATCGAGCACGACGATATCGATCTCGCTGCGATCGACATCGTCGCGAATGGCATTGAACGCGGACGCGCCGTCGTGCAGCCAGTCCACGCTGTAGGCCGCACGCCGCAGCGCGGTGCGAATGCCTTCACCGAGCGAAACATCGTCTTCGACCAAGAGTACGCGCATGCGGCAGTGTGCTTCGCCGCTCAGTGCTTCGCAAGTTGCGCACGCACCTTGCCCAGCATCGCCTGCGCTTGTTTGCGGCGGCCTTGGTCGGCCAGTTCGCGGCCTGGGCGCGCGGGCGCAGCGATCGCTTTTTCCAGGGCAGCGGCGGCCGCGTTGTCTTCGCCTTGGTCGTGGAGGAAATCGGCGTAGAAATAATTGGCGTCGATACCAACGGGATCGATCTGCAGCGCTTTTTTCAGCATTGCGCGCGCCTTGTCGTCGTCGCCGAAGCCCAGCGGCCATCCCGGTACTTGGTAGTACAGCGAACCCAGGCTGGTATACGCCGAACCGGAGAGCGCATTGGGTTCGATCGCCAGCGCTTGCTCGAAGTCCTTGCGCGCCTGTTTGACCAAACCCAGCGCGCCGACGCCGCCTTTTTCGCCGGCCAAACTGGACAACACGATGCCTTCCCAAATCAGCGCGCCCGCGTGTTTGGCGTGCGCGTTGCGCGCGGTTTCGGCGCGTTTGGACAGGGCCTCCAACGCGGCGGTGCGCTGCGTTTTCGGCGTCTTGTACATGATCTGCGCCCACTGGTCCTGCACCGCGCCAACATCGGCCGGCAAACTGGGATCGGCCGCTTGCGCGGCGGCGGACAGGCCACAAAGCGCGATCAGCGCCAATGGCAGGAACGAATTACGGAAGTGCGGTTTCATGCGGAACCTCCACGAGAACGGTTGATGCGGAATGCGGTGCGGAATGCGAGACGGAATGCGACGCGGTCGGCGACGACGCCGGCGTTGCCTGCGTCGCGGTAACGGCGGCGTGACGGCGCACGACCGGTAGTTGCGTTTTGAGGTTGCGATCAATCACGCCGGGCAGCAGCGCGTTGATGCGCACGCCAACCGCCGCATGCAGCACCCGCGCCTCGTCGCGGAATGCGATTAAGTGCGGCAAGAAGCTGCGCAACTCGGCGCCATAGCGCTCGCGGTACACGGCGGCGATGAAGGTTTCGATCTCGGCGCGATCGGGGTGGCCGTGATCGACGCGCTGCAATTGCAGCCGGCGCGGCACCGTGTGTGCGGAATGAGAGGATGCGAACATGACGTGCATATTCGCGACCGTCTATTAATGCTCGATTAGACGATTGTTATCCACTTGTAAGAGCCTGCTCAATATCGTTAACCAACGCCGATGAATCCGTTGACTGTCATCCCGAACGCCTGCGCAGCGGGTGGAGGGACCTGCTTTGTGCTTTTCTGCGACCGAAACAGCAGGTCCCTCCACCCGCTGCGCGGGCGTTCGGTATGACAGTTTTTCGGGCGGTACGCGAGTTTGAACAGGCTCTAAGATCGCGATTAAGGCCTCGTCACTTCGCGTGCGAATGTTTGGCGGCGAAACTGCGACTCAGTCTTTTTTGCAATAGATTTCAACAGAATGTTTGCGTCCGTGCAGGCAGTGGCAAGTTCGAACAGCCGCTCACGCTGTGCGCAAAGGCGCGGCGCTGCGTTCCGGTTCTTGTTGTGGCGCTGCTGCCAACACGCTGGCTGAGCGCACCGGCTGTTCTGTCAACGCGGCGTGGACACGGTCGCTGTAGTCTCGCTCCGATGTACTGAAGACTTGCGCCAGCGGCACCGCGCGCATCTTGCTGGTAGGGTCGCCGAACCCACCTTCAATCGCGATCAGGCCATCGGCTTGGCGGTTCATCACCACGGCGTTGATCTGTTTGAGCGGGTCCTGCCCTTCCACTGAGGCCGCAGTGAGGGCCGAGGCGGCGTGACTGCGCTGCTGATGGGTTGCGAAGGTCTCGGGCGGAAGATTGGGCGCACTTTCGAGGCCGACCAGCGCCTGCTGGTACATTCGGTGGCCGATATGGGTCGATTCCGGAAGCGTTGCTGCAGCGTTAGTCGTCGGCACAGCAGACGGTTGCAGCGCGGCGCCCCGTTGATCGCTCGCTAGGGCCGGCACCGGTGCAATCGGAAGTGCGCGGTATTCAAGACCATTTGCGAGCTGCTGATCCATCGGCTCACGTCGGCGCTCTTCTGCCGTCGGGGCCGCAGGAACGGAGACGCTGCCGCGCCCTGTCGCGTGGGTTTCGTAGCGCGTGGCGGCCAGTTGGGTATTCACGTCGCGAACACCGTCGCGGTCGAAACCCATACGGGTATAGATCCATGAAAGGTGCTGTTCCGAATCGTGGATAACGTTGCTGCGATGCTGGTTTTGCGCCTCCGGGCGCAGGGTCAGCAGCGGGCGGTCGTTATCCACAAGGCCGTTGAGGTACTGCTTCGCCATGTTGGTGTTGCGTATTCCCAAACCGTTGGCGGTATAGCCATCGCCGATATCGCTATGCGAGCCGGGAACGGTGATGTTCAAGGAGCGTTGGTTGTCGCTGAAACCCGATGGGATATGCCGAGTACCGACAAACTGGTCGCGGGTTTCGTCGCGTGCAGTGATCTGCAGGGCCGACACAACGGATGGCGGCAGGCGACGGTCGTAGTTACGCGGGTCGCCGGTCGCAACCGGGTCTTCCAACAGGGCGGCCTGCTTGACTTCGCCCGGTGCGACCAGCGGCGGCTTGGTGTATCGGACGCTGGTCACCAGACCATCGTCACCGGTTTTATAGACGGCGCCGGTTGGGTCTTGGATGCCGCGCTGATCGACCAAACGGGTGAAATACGCCGCTTCTTCGGCGCCACGGCTGAAACCAATCGCGGCGACGCGGATATCGGCATTGGGGTTTTCGCGCAGCCAGCGGCCGGATTGTTCGATGAACTGCCGGTACATGGTTTCGGACCGCTCTTCGAAGGTGTGTCCGCGTGCGCCATCCCAGATGCCGAACGAGCCCGTTCCGGGTCCCGGCACATAGCCGGCAGCGACATTCTGCAGCTGGCCGCTGCTTTGCTGGGTGCGTATCTCCTGAAAGATCTGCGCAACGCCAGTGCGCGGCCCCTTGCTGGGGTCGTTCATATCGTTACCGGTGCCGTCGAGCGCCGCTACGAACAGGCGTTCATTCGGACGCTCGCTGCTGACGAGAACCGGAACCTGCATCCGTGCCATGTTGTTGCTGGCGGCGGAGTAAGCCTGCAGATCGGCGGCCGTCGCCTGCGCGACCGGCACATTGTCCATTTTTCGCTCGTTGCCTTGTGCATCGACAAGCCTAGGGCGCCCGGGTACGACCGGCGTCGGGTCATCGTGGTCGGCCATCTCAGGGTTCCTCGTGCTTAGTGTGCGTTGGAAGCGTACCGGTTCAGCGCGTATGTTTCAGTGCTGGTGTTTCAGTGCTTGCCGCAGGCTGTGCTTCAGTACGTGCGACTGAAGACCTTGATCAGATCGTCGCGGAAAAAACTGTACTTATTTCCAGGAATTTGCGCATCTTTGGTCGGTATCATCGTCCGGGTATAGACGTTAACCGTGCGGTCGCTAACTTCAAGCAAGATGTGGGTAAAGCCCATGCTGACGCCGTCGGCAATCGCCTCGCGCGGAAGCTGATGACGAATCAGGCCATCGGCAAAGAGCGCAGCGATGTCCACCTCGGCCTGCAGCTGCGTACCGTCCTTGCTCCGCCATGCCAGTTGGGCCGCAGGCGTGGTGCGGGCCACAGGGCCGTAACTTGCGGTCAGCGCAGCATCGTAGGCCTGTTGTGGCAGGGCTGTGGTTGGCCCAGACGGTTCGGGATTACCGAAATCGAAGCGGTCGTAGCGCGCCAGACAGGTTTGGGTGTCGAAACAAGCGACTCCGAACAGATGATGGTCGAAGCGCAGCGGCCATTCGGCGACGGTGCCAACATTTGGTGACTGCGACACAGACGATGCGAGCGCGGATTGAGTAAGGGTATTGGTCATGGCGGGCTGACATCCTGCGATGAAGACGATACCGAGCAGCGCGGACACTCTGGGGCGCCAACGCCGGGCCATGGTGCGTTGAACTCGGGACTGCGTGTTCATCGTATCTGGCGAAGGGGGTAGCATTCGACAGTAGCACCGGTCTGAAGCGTGAAGCAAGGAGATGCGGGGCAGGCTCTCAGGGTGGCGACGGCTGAAAACGACCTTGTTCCACGTGGAACATCGCAACAGGCGTCTGCAATGCGAGCAAGGCGGGCGGTGCTTCGGTACCGGTGATGAAAATTTGAGCTCGCGAAGCGACCAGTCGTTCAAGCACCCGGCGCTGATGCTGCTGATCCAGCTCGGACGCCAAATCGTCCAGCGCCACGATCGGCCATTCGCCGCATGCGTCGGCATGGCATTGCGCCTGGGCCAGCAGTAGCGACAGTGCCGTCAGTTTCGCTTGTCCGCGCGACAGCATTTCACGCCCAGGCAAGGCAGCGTACTCGATCCGCCAATCGGCACGGTGCGGCCCAACAGACGTGAAACCATTGATGAGGTCACGTTCACGCGCCAACACGAGCGCATCCGCTAAGGACATGCTGTCTCGCGACCAACCGGGCTGAAACTGGATGCGCGCTAATCCAAGTGATGGCACCAAATCACTGGCGATCGTTTGCAGCGCTGGTTCTAAGGTGTCGAGATAGTGTTGACGCCGGCGGGTCAGCGGTTCGCCGACTTCAGCAAGTTCGTGCTCCCATGCCTCCAATTGCCGATCCCGAACCCGGGCTTTGAGCAGCGCATTCCGCTGTTTCAGGGCGCGCGAATAACGGCGCCACAGGGCGAGAAAATCGCAGCCACGACCAGTTTGTTCCACGTGGAACAAGCCCCAATCCACGAGGCGACGACGCGGCTCGCCACCGCCCATCACCAGTGCATGACTGCCCGGCTCAAACGTCACCACTGCCAGGGCCGCGCAAAGCTCGCCCAGATGCGAGACGTTCGCACCGTCCAGGCGGCCTTCCCAGGCTTGGCCGCTGTGCCTAAGGCCAGCGCGTCGTTGACGTGCGCCCGCCACCTCGCGCCACTCGGCAAACATCTCAATCGCCTCAGCGCCGGTCTGGATCAGTCCGTCGCGAACACGCCCGCGAAAGCTTCGGCCATACGCCAACAGATGCAGCGCTTCGAGCAGACTGGTTTTACCAGCGCCGTTGTCACCCGTGATCAGGTTAATGCCGGGTGTAGGCGCAAGCTCGACCTGAGTCAAACGCCGCAGATGAGCGATCTGCAAACGCGTTATGTGCACATCCGCTCCCTGAGAAACCGCTCAAAGGAAGCTTTCACGCACGGTTCAACACTCGCTACCCCAGCAGACGCCTTGGATCGGTCCCTGTGTCGTGGACGCGCTGCTATGCGAAACGATTCCAGAGCACAAAACACGGCAGCAGTTCGACCCAAACGAATTCGCCCGGGAGAGCCCGGGCGAATCGCATGTTTCACGTGGAACATAACGCTGCGCATCCGAGCATCACTAAAGCCGCAGCGGCATCACCACGTGCCGGCACTTCTCGCTGCTGGCTTCGCGCACCAGAGCCGAGGAGTTGGAATCGCGCAGCTGCAAGACAACGTATTCCTCACGAAGCGCAGCCAACGCATCGAGCAGATAATTCACGTTGAAACCGATCGTCAGGCTATCGACTTTGGTGTCGGCCTCAATCTCCTCCTGCGCTTCTTCCTGCTCCGGGTTGTGCGCATTGATCTTGAGCTGGCCCGGGGACACCTCGACGCGCACGCCGCGGTATTTTTCGTTCGACAAAATCGCTGCGCGCTGCAGTGAGGCCCGAAACGCTTCGCGATCGATCTTAACCTCGCGATCGGCGCCGATCGGAATCACCGCTTCGTAATCAGGAAAACGGCCATCAATCAGCTTGCTGGTAAAGGTCACGTCATCGCGCTTCACCCGAATATGGCCGCGGCCCATTTCCAACTCGAGTTGGCGATCTCCGCCTTCGAGCAGACGCTGCAACTCTAAAACGCCTTTGCGGGGAACAATAATTTGGCGCTTGGTTTGAACCGTATGTTCAAGCGCAGCCTCGCATAAGGCGAGACGGTGGCCGTCGGTCGCCACGCAACGCAGGGCTTTATCGCGGAGATCGAACAGCAGACCATTCAGGTAATAACGAACATCCTGCTGCGCCATCGCGAACGCGGTGCGCTCGATCAGTTCTTTCAGCGAGGCTTCGCCAACCATCACCCGTTCGGTTGCATCCACCTCATCCAGCGACGGGAAATCGTTCGCCGGCAGGCTTGCCAGGGTAAACCGACTGCGCCCGGCTTGAACCGTCACCTTATCGGTCGTTTGGCTAATCGTGACTTTGCTGCCGTCAGGCAGGGCGCGCACGATCTCGAACAGCTTGCGCGCAGGGATGGTGGTCTCGCCGGCTTGCGCATCTTCGACGCGAGCACGCGCCACCATCTCCACTTCAAGGTCGGTGCCGGTCAGCGAAAGTTGATCGCCCTCCACCCGAGCGAGCAGATTCGCCAGTACGGGCAAGGTCTGCCGACGTTCTACGACGTTGACGACTTGCGCCAACGGTTTCAAAAGCACTTCACGCTGCAGACTGAAACGCATCTGGTTGGGTTCCCCTAAAGACCAAGCTTCGAAAGGATATATATCTAAAGCTGGTGGTGATGGTGTTACGGAAATCGGAGTGTAACCGAACTAAATTGTTGAATTCAATAAACTTTTTGCTTTACTAAGTCATAAATAACTGGCCTTGGACACCCGGGATAGCCTGTGGATAAATTCACGGCGATCAAACGCTACACCACTTATCCACAGCTTATCCCAGCTCAGGTTTCCTAACTCACGTTATGGCGCGTTACGGGCATCGCGAACGATGGCCTCACTCGCTCAATTTGCGAATCAATTTATCCCAATCCTCATGCAGCTTACCGTCGCTTGCCATCAAGGTTTTGATCTGACGGCACGCATGCAAGACCGTCGTGTGGTCGCGCCCCGCGAACGCATCGCCGATCTCCGGCAGGCTATGTTCGGTCAGTTCCTTGGCCAAGGCCATCGCCACTTGCCGCGGCCGTGCCAGCGAGCGGGTCCGACGCTTGGACAACAAATCTTTCATTTGCAAGCCGTAGTAGTCTGCCACGGCCTTCTGAATATTGGTGATGCTGATCGCGTGCTGCTGCGCGCGCAGCAGGTCGCGCAGCGTCTCTTGGGCGAATTCGGCGGTGATGGCGCGACCGGTAAAGTTTGCCCGTGCGGCCAGCGTGTTGAGTGCGCCTTCAAGATCGCGCACGTTGCTGCGCATTTTCTTGGCCAGCAGGTACGCCACATCTTCCGACAGCACCACCCCGCGCTCCTTGGCCTTGGACAGCACGATCTGCGCGCGGGTCTCGAAATCCGGCGGCTCGATCGCCACCGACAAGCCCCAGGCGAGACGCGATTTCAGCCGTGGCTCCAGGCCTTCGACTTCGCGCGGATAACGGTCGCAGGTCAGAATAATCTGCTGCTTGCCGTCGAACAGCGCATTGAATGTATGGAAGAACTCTTCCTGGGTGCGGTCTTTTCCGGCGAAAAATTGAATATCGTCGATCAGCAGCGCATCGACCTCCTGGAACTGGCGTTTGAATGCCGCCATGCCGTTGCTCTTGTCCTGTAGCGCTTTCATCAGTAACGCCAAGAACTGCTCGCTGCGCAAATACAGCACCCGCATCCCGGGGTTGTTACGGCGCATTTCGTTGCCGGCTGCGAACATCAGGTGGGTCTTGCCCAGGCCGGTGCCGCCGTACAGCAGCAGCGGGTTGTGGGCGCGGTCGCCGGGTTTCTGCGCCGCTTGCCACGCTGCGGCACGGCCGAGCTGGTTGCTGCGGCCTTCGACGAAATTCTCAAAACCGTAGTGATTATCGAGATTACCGGCGAATTCCACCGCAGGTAGCGCCCGTCCGCTCGCGGCGGTGCCATGACCGTTCGTACCGAGCGCTGCGGGTACTGCCGCCGGGCGCGGCACCGAACCGACTTCGAGACTGACCGCGGCGTTGCCTCGGAAGTGACCAAGCAGCTCGCTGATCCGTCCCATGTAGCGCGACTGCACCTCATCGCGAACGAAGGCATTCGGCGCGAACAGCATGACCGAGCCGTCTTCGCGCAGACGCGCCTGCAGCGGTTTCAGCCAAGTGTGAACCTCCTCCGCCGGTAGTTCGGCTTCAAGGCGTTCGAGGCAGCGGGGCCAAGCATCCATCGGGTTAGGCAACGAATCAGTTGGGGTCGTGCAAAGGGGCGGACGAAAGATCGTGTCGCGGATAAACCGCTGCGCCGCGTGCGCGGTGGGCCGGCGCGGCTAGTGACGGTAGGAAGCGTTGCAGACTACCACCCCGCCCGCTGCGCCGCACCCGGATTCGCACGACCGACGTCGCTGGGATACTGCAGGCAGCGCCGCCCGCCGCGGACAAATGCTTCGGCTGAGCTCGCCTGACTGGCGGGGCGGCTTGACTCAGGTTACATCGCTCGGGCATGATTGGCGGTTCATTGTGCGCCTACCGCGTACGCCCTTTGTTACTCGAGCCTCACGAGCCCGCCATGGCCACCAAGCGCACTTACCAACCCAGCAACCTCAAGCGCAAGCGCGACCACGGTTTCCGTGCCCGCATGAAGACCGCTGACGGCCGCAAGATCCTGTCGCGCCGTCGCGCCAAGGGCCGCAAGCGTCTCACCGCCTGATCCCGCTGGCGGAGCTGCCCGGCTAATGGCCGGTCGCCTCATGTCCCGCGAGATCGAATTCTGCGAGATCGAACTGTGCGAGATCGACGCCGCTAAAGGCCGTGCGACCTTCCCGCCGCAAGCGCGGGTCCGCGCCAAAGCCGAGTTCAGCCGCGTCTTCGAACGGGGTCGTCGTTTCAGCACGCCATTACTGACGGTGCATTATCTCGCCGACGATCAACCTGCCCGACTCGGGTTAGCGGTCTCGCGTAAGGTCGATCGTCATGCAGTCGGTCGGAACACCATCAAACGTCGTTTACGCGATTACTTCCGCCGCCGCCGCGCAATGCTTGCGAGTGGCGCATACGTCGTGGTTGCCCGAAACACGGCGGCCCGCGCGTCCGGGCCAGAACTGTTGGCCGCGTTCGAGCAAGCGTTGCTACGCAGCGGCACGTTGCCCGCGAACCCCGCGCCTTGCACAATGCCGCCCGCGTCCTTATCTCAAACGCACATGCCGACGCCGAATGCGTCGCCACCGCCTTCCTCCTCGTCCGCCGACGCCTAACGCCTCTGCGACACGACACCACGCCTGCAGCCACCCATGAGCCAAACCCGTACTTTCCTGATCATCGCCTGGTTGATGGTGGCGTCCCTGCTGTGGATGGAGTGGAACAAAGAGCAGTCGCACGAGCGCATGCGCGACGATACCGCGACTGCGCTTGCGCAAAGTGCTGCTGCGGCTGAAGCCGCGTCCACCGCCGGTTTACCTGTACCCGGGGTCCCGCAGACCGGCGCGCCCACGACCCAAGGCGCCTCCCCAGACGCTGCCGCTGCAGAAAGTATGGTCCCGCAAGCGGTCATCCCAGCCGCCGCCGGCAGCGCTGCAAACACCGAAGCCGCAGCGGCGATGAGCGCAGCTCCCGCAGCCACCACGGTCGTGCTCAGTAACGATGTGCTGCGGCTGACGCTCGACGGCGGTAATGTCCGTCAGGCCGATTTGCTGAAATTTCCGCAGGAACGCAAAGCCGGTTCGCCGCCGGTGCGCCTGCTGCAAGACAGCGGAAAGGACTACTACATCGCACAAAGCGGTTGGGTCAGCGCCAAGGGCGCGCCGACCCATAACGGCGGCTTCGTCCCCGCACAGGCGCAGCGCCAGTTTGCGATGGCGCAAGGCCAAGATTCGGTGAGCGCCAGCTTCGTGTGGACCGGTGCCGATGGCGTCGCGATCCGCCGCACCTACTCGCTCAAACGCGGCGATTACACCCTGACCGTGCGCGACGATATCGCCAACCGCAGCGCAGCGCCGTGGAAGGGGTATGTCTATCGGCAGTTATCGCGGATTCCGCCCGTCATCGCGACCAGCATCATGCAACCCACCAGCTTCGCCTTTAACGGCGCGGCGTGGTACAGCCCGGAAGAAAAGTACGAGAAGCGTAAATACGAAAATTACCAAGACGATGGCGCGCTGAATATCACCGTCGGCAAGGGCTGGGTCGCGCTGTTGCAACATTACTTCTTCACCGCATGGATCCCGCAAGATGATCAGCAAGCGAATTTCTCGCTCGTCAGCGCCGGTAATCAATACGGTATCGTCGCCACCGGCCCGGAATTCACGCTTGCGCCCGGCCAGACCGGCAGCACCACCGCGCGTCTGTGGATCGGCCCGAAGATTCAAGAAAGCCTGGAAAAAGTCGCGCCCGGTTTGCGGCTAACGCTCGACTACGGCATTTTCACCGTGCTCGCCCAGCCGATCCACTGGACCCTGGCGATGCTGCACAACTTCACCTCGAACTGGGGCTGGGCGATCGTGCTGCTGGTGGTGGTGATCAAACTGCTGCTGTACCCGCTGTCGGCGGCGCAGTACAAGTCGATGGCGAAAATGCGCAAGTTCCAACCGCGCATGCAGCAACTGAAAGAACGCTACGGCGACGACAAAGAAAAATACCAACTCGCGATGGTCGAGTTGTACAAGAAAGAAAAGATCAACCCGGCCGGCGGCTGCTTGCCGATCTTCATCCAGATGCCGGTGTTCCTCTCGCTGTACTGGGTGCTGGTGGAAGCGGTGGAACTGCGGCAAGCGCCGTGGATGCTGTGGGTGCAAGACCTCACCGCCAGCGACCCGTTCTTCATCCTGCCGATTCTCAACATCGCCATCATGTGGCTCACCCAGCGTATGACTCCGATGATCGGCATGGAGCCGATGCAGCAGAAGATCATGATGGCGATGCCGCTCATCATCGGCGTGACGTTGGTGTTCTTCCCCTCCGGCTTGGTGCTGTACTGGGTGACCAACGGTGCATTGGGCATGTTGCAGCAGTGGTGGATGATGAAGAAATACGGCGATAAGCCGGATGGCAAGGCGGTTGTGGCGAAGTGATTGCGCTTGGAAACAAGTCAATCCGAAACGACGTTTTTGCTTTGTAGGAGGGGCTTCAGCCCCGATCTTTCCGGTTAAGGCTACCAATAAAATCAGATCGGGCCCAAAGGCCCTCCTACGAATTCAGCTGCATTTCAAACTTAAACGCTCGTAACGAAGCCCGCCTCACGGCGGGTTTCGCGTTTTCGGCCGCAGTAGATACGGCAAGTGAAATTACCCGAGAGTTCTCCCTTGTCCCCCGGGCGGGAGAAGGTGCCCGAAGAGCCTGCCCCGGACGTGATCCGGAGGCGGATGAGGGCCGCCTTGCACTCAGCCTGAGCATCTTTGGCTTGGCTGTTTACAGACTTTGATCTTCATAGCGGAGAACAACTGCAGACTTTGCAGACCCATCGGGCGGCGGGCAGGACGCCCGCCGTTTTTCGATTCGCCACGGACGGCGAATCGAAAAATCCCGTTAGCAATCAAACTTTAGGTTTGCCTTGTCGGGGAAAAGTGCTTTCTTTTGCCTACTTTTCTTTGCACGAGCAAAGAAAAGTAGGTCGCGCGTCAGCGCGAAAGCGTTTGATCTTGCCTTTGCACGAGACATTTGAGCCGACGCAAATGCAAATAACTAAAGAAAAAATGCTCTAGTATCTGTCCACAGCAAACAGGGGATGTGGCATGACCGCTGAAGCACCAACACCTGAAGCACCAACACCCGAAACCGAAGACCCGCGCGCCGCGATTTGGCAAGACGATGTGCTGGAACGTCGCGGATTCGCCGATTTTTTGACCAAGGCGCTGACCGAACAGACGCGTGTCGTGTCCGAACGTCAGCAGCGTGGCATCACCGTCGCGCTCGATGCCGGTTGGGGCACGGGGAAAACGTTCTTCGTGAAACACTGGGCCGAAGATCTGAAACAACGCGGGCATCCAGTCGTCTTCTTCGATGCTTGGGAGAACGACCTCGGCGAAGAAGCCGCCATCGCGCTGATGGCGGCGATCAAGGAAACGATCGACGAATGGGTGGCGCGGATGCCGGCGAAGCAGGAACTTGCTGCACGCGCGGGTGAGATGGTGCGCGATGGTGTGAAAGAACTGCGCCGTGCCGTGCTACCTGTATCGAAAGTCGTGGCGGCTGGGTTGCTGAAAAAATTCACAAGCATCACCACCAAAGAATTCATGGATGCGATCGATGGCGATGACGCATTGTCAGCCGTACCACAAGAAGAACTGTCGAGCGAGAAGATCGAGGCGGGGCTCGATAAGATTTTTGAAAGCGCGCTTGGAGAGCAGAAAAAGCGCAGCGAGGCGATCAAGAATTTTAAGGCGTCGATGTCGAAAGCGTTGGAGCTGATCAATCAGAACGCAGACGCGAAGTTGCCTGCCTTTGTGTTTGTCGATGAACTTGATCGCTGTCGTCCGTCGTATGCCATCAACTTGTTGGAAGAGATCAAGCACATTTTTGGAATGCCGAATGTTTGCTTCGTTGTTTCTACTAACATTGAACAGCTAAGTCATTCGATCTGTGGTGTATATGGGGCAGGTTTCAATGGCGGCGGATATCTAAAACGTTTTTTTGATCATGAGTTCACGCTGCCCGCACCAAATAATGTGAATCATGCCAAGCTTCTTTTCCAAGAATCGTCAATTTTATCGACAAGAAAACTGGCCTTAGGACTCCCGAATAAGCTCATATATCCGAAAAAAGCAACTCCAGCCGATACAATATCTTTGATCTTTGATGCATTCGATCTTGATCTCAGGTCGCAGAAGCAAGTATTTATGATTGCAAACCTTGCGGCTGCTTCAATCGAAGAGAACAAGAGCATTATTCTCTTATGGCTTTTTTTCCTCAGCACGTTGATTCACAAAAGAAAAGACATTTTTTTGGAAGTAATCAACAACCCAAATAACCATGTGTCACTTAATGCAGCATTTCCGCCTAGCATTTACAAAGAAACTGCGATTTCTTTTTACACTCTCGATGAGATTGGTCGTATGTGTAAAAACACAAGCGTCGATTTAAAAGAAGTATTACGTCAATATTTTACGTGGTCGAATCAGGATTTAGAGAAGATCGTAGAAGGAGGTCATTCAACATCCTACCCCCAGACGAATCATCGTGATTTTTACGATGAACTGCCGAACCCGAGATACCCAAATCAAAAATATCTTCCATCAATCGCTAACTACCTCAAGCTCGTAAAATATGCTGGGTATGTTAAGGAAGAAAAAGTTGACTAACCCCACCACCATCGCCGCCATCGCCACAGCCTCCGGTGCCGGAGGCGTCGGCGTGATTCGCATCTCCGGGCCGCGGTCGCATGCGATCGCAGAAAACATCTGCAAAGAACGTCTGAAACCCCGCTACGCGCACTACGCGCGATTCCTCGACGAACACGGCGAGACCATCGACGACGGCATCGCCCTGTATTTCAAAGCGCCCGCGAGTTACACCGGCGAAGACGTGGTGGAGCTGCAGGTACACGGCAGTCCGGCGGTGTTGCGGTTGTTGCTCGATCGCTGCTGCGCGCTGGGTGCGAAGCAGGCGCGGGCGGGCGAATTCAGCGAGCGCGCCTTTCTCAACGGCAAGCTCGATTTGGCCCAGGCCGAGGCGGTGGCGGATTTGATCGCGGCGGCGGATGTGCGCGCAGCGCGTGCGGCGCGGCGGTCGCTGGACGGCGTGTTCTCCAAGCGCGTCGATGCGTTGGCGGCGGCATTATTACGTTTACGCGTGCACGTGGAAGCGGCGATCGATTTCGCCGATGAACCACTGGATACGCTGGGCGGCGCAGCGCTGCATGCGGGCTTGATTCAAGCCGATGCGAATCTTTCGGCGCTGCTGCGCGAAGCCGAGCGCGGCCAGAAATTACGCGACGGTTTGCATGCGGTAATCGTGGGCCCGCCCAACGCCGGCAAGAGTTCGCTGATGAATGCGCTGGCCGGCAGCGACCGCGCAATCGTCAGCGACATCGCCGGCACCACCCGCGACTTGCTGCGCGAAACCGTGCGCGTGGATGGGTTGGAACTCACCCTCGTCGATACCGCCGGTCTACGCACCGGCGGCGATGCGATCGAACGCGAAGGCATGCGCCGGGCCGAAACCGAACTGGGCCGCGCCGATCTGGCGATCGTGGTGCTGGACGCGCGCGATCTCGATGGCGGCCGCGCCGCGGTGGCGTCCGCCATCGAAGGCGTGCCGCAGCGGCTGTGGCTGTTCAACAAGGCCGATTTGATTGACGGCCCGCTGCGTCAGAGTGAGGACGGGTCGGAACAGGACGCACTCTGGGTGTCGGCGCGCACCGGCGCTGGCCTCGATGCCCTGCACGCCCGTCTCGCAGCCCTCGCCAGCGGCGGCGAAGGCACTGAGGGCACGTTCAGCGCACGCGCGCGCCAAGTGGACGCCTTGCGACGCGCGCAATCCGAATTGGTCGCTGCGCGGCAGTGGCTGGAACACGGCGCGCTGGAGCTAGCCGCCGAAGCCCTGCGCACCGCGCACGATGCCTTGGGCGAAATCACCGGGCGGGTGGCCCCGGATGATCTACTCGGTCACATTTTTTCGACCTTTTGCATCGGAAAATGAGACATTGCAGCGATCGTGGCCGTGCGTGGGGCGACTGCCCCATAAACAGAGGTGTCTTGGCACAAGATGTGCTTTTATATCGGTTGCCGCTGTTCTACCTCTGCCGACCCAGCCACCGCAGGTACCCCTGATGTCCGCCGCCAAACACACTCCCCCGTTCTCCTTCCGTCCCCTGCGTCCTGGATTGCGTCCTGGACTGCGCCATATGGTGCTCGCCTCGGCGCTTGTGCTCGCCATCACCGCCTGCGGCGATAAAGACAAAGTTGCCGCGACCGACCCCGCCGCCCCGCCGGATCCGGCCGCCGCCCAGGCCAGTCAGCCAGTCGCGCCCGCGGTGTCCGCCCAGGTTGCGGCGATGAGCGTCGATCAACTCCGCGCCGCCGCCCGTGCCGCCCAGGCCGAGCAGCGGATGTACGCGCCGGCCGGCAACAACGCGATGGAGTATTACCTCGCGCTGCGCGACAAACAGCCGACCGACGCCGCCATCGCCAGCGCATTGAGCGACCTCATGCCTTACACATTGATCGCGACTGAGCAAAGCATCGGCCGCGACGATTTCGTCGAAGCCCAGCGCCTATACGCGCTCATGGAAAAGACCAACAAAACCGCTCCGGCATTACCGCGCTTGAAGCAGTCCATCGCCGACGGCCAAGCCACCCTCGCCCAGCGCCAAGAGCAAGCGGCGCAGACCGACGAAGTCGAGAAAGCTCGCCTCGCTAAGCTCGAAGAAGATCGCAAGAAACAACAGGAAGATGCGCAGCGGCAAGCGGCGCAGTCGCTCGCCCAACAGCAGCAGCAGGCGGACGCCGCGCGTCAGGCCGAAACCACGCGTCAGGCTGAGGCGGCACGTCAGGCGGAAGCCGCACGTCAAGCCGAAGCCGCGCGTCAGGCCGAGGCGGCACGTCAAGCGGAAACCACGCGCAGCGCGACCGCGCAGCCGACCTCGAACGATCTGCGCGCGATCAGCACACCGCAGCCGAAATACCCGAGCGACGCACTTCGCGCCGGCACATCGGGCGAAGTGTTGGTTGAGTTCACCGTCGACACCGATGGCAGCGTATCTAGCGCTCGCGTCGTCCGCGGCAACCCGCCGCGTGTGTTCGATCGCGAAGCGATCGCGGCGGTGAAGCGCTGGCGTTTCCAGCCCGTCGGCGCACCGGTGACGACCCGTCGTACGATCGGTTTTAAGCCGAGCCAATAATCCGAGACGAAAACGATCCGACGCCGCAGCGCATCGCGCAGCAGAGCGTCGTAACGAAGAAACCCCGCGTTATGCGGGGTTTCTTTTTTGTGGAGCATCCGCTTTGTGGAGCATCCGCTTTGTGGAACATCCGCGCTCGGCGCCCTTTTGCGGCTTTGTGCACCAACCACTTCAACGACCGTCGCGGTGTTGATCGGGCCTGCCGGCCCTCCCACAATATGCAACAAACGGGGATCGTGCTTACGCCGAAATCGCCAACTTCTCCTGGTGATACAGTCGCGCAGCGACAACCCACAGCAACATTCCCAAGCCGAATCCGCAGGCAAGATACACGCCCCAGATCTGCGGGCTGATGTACTCGCTGCGCAGCAGCTTAAGTAGCAACTGATTCTGCGCCAAGAACGGCACCGCGAACTGCCAGATCTGCTGCTTCAACGGGTTTACCATCAGCACGACGGTGGAAATCATCGGCATCAGCATCAACAAGGTCATGAAACTCTGCGCTTCCTTCACCGACTTGACGCTGGCCGAGATCAGCGTCAACAGGGTGGTGCCGATCAACACCATCGGCAGCAGCACCAGCAGCATTTGCCCGATGACCGGAACCGACATCGTCAACGAGCGCATGCCGGCAGGACCGAAACTCAAGCTGATTTTGAATGCGGCGAGAATCAAAAACAGACTGAGCATACCGAAGGCGCAGGCTGCGAGAATTTTGCCGCTCATGATCGCGGTGCGCGCGGCCGGCGTGGCCAGCAGCGGTTCGAGCGACTGCCGTTCGCGTTCGCCTGCGGTCACATCGATGACCAGATACGCGCCGCCGAGAAAACTGCTGATGATCAGCAGATACGGCAGCATGATGCCGAGAATCATCCCGCGCTTGGCTTCCGGCGTCGCCGCGTCGCGCTGCGCCACTTGCAGCGGCGTTGCGATGCTTGGATCGACCCCGCGCTGCATCACGCGCAGCGCGCCGAGTTGACCCGCGTACGCTTGCAGCGTGGCACGGATACGCTCGACCGGGATCTGCGAATCCTGACGCGAGCTGTCGTAAATGATCTCGACCACCGCCGGCTTGCTGTTGCGCCATTGCGCCGGAAACGCATCAGGAATACGCAGCACAGCATCGAAGGTTTGATCGCGAACAGCACCTACCGCATCGCGCGGCGGATTCTGCGGTTCGATATTCTGACTCTTAAGAAACGCGACCAGATTCGGTGCGTGCTCGGCGCCGATCACCGGTAATTTGAGGGTCGATTCCAACTGCGTCTTTTGCTTCTTTTCGGCCAGGCTATTGATGCCCAGCAGCATCGCGGGGATCAGCAGCGGCGTGAACAGCAGGCCGAGCATCACCGTTCTGCGGTCGCGAAACAGATCGAGCAGCTCTTTCTTTGCGACGGTCAATATCGTGCTGCTAAAAAACGTGCTCATGCTGCGTCCTCCCGATCCAGGTCGGCAAGGCGGACGAAAACGTCCTCCAAATCGTCCTCGCCGGTGAGCGCACGCAGTTCGTCCGGCGTGCCGATGGCTTTTACTTCGCCGGCCGCGATCACGACGATGCGGTCGCACAGCGCCGCCACCTCTTGCATGATGTGGCTGGAAAAAATCACGCAATGGCCGTCGGCGCGCAGATGCTGCAGAAAGCCGCGCAATCCGCGCGTGGTCATCACATCGAGGCCGTTGGTGGGCTCGTCCAAAATCACGTTCTTTGGCGCATGCACCAGTGCGCGCGCGATCGCGGTCTTGGTGCGCTGGCCCTGCGAGAAACCTTCGGTGCGGCGATCGAGGAAGTCGGTCATTTTCAGCGTCGTCGCCAATTCCGCAGTGCGCGTCGCGATCGTCGCTTCATCGAGCCCATGCAGGCGCCCGAAATAGGCGATGTTCTCGCGCGCGGTCAGGCGCTTGTAGACGCCGCGCGCATCCGGCAGAACGCCTAAACGCTGGCGTACCGCCGTCGCGTCTTTTTGGATATCGACGCCATCGACGCGCACGTGACCCGAATCGGGCGACATCAGCGTGTACAGCATGCGCAGCGTGGTGGTCTTGCCCGCGCCGTTGGGACCGAGCAAACCGGTGATCTGGCCGTCTTCGGCGGTGAAGCTCACGCCGCGCACCGCATGCACCGGGCCGGTTTTGGCCTTGAAGGTCTTTTTAAGATCGTGGACTTCGATCATGGGAATTTCCGGAAATGGAGAGTGAGCGTCGGGAATCGTAAAAATCAACATCGTAAGCATCAAAAAACGTTTGCGGCGCGATCGTATACGGCGCGATCGTATACGGCACGATCGTAACGGCGCGATCGTAGCGGCGATTGGAATCGCAGACACTTGGAATCGCGGATACGAAGCAAGGCGATTGAAGGTTTGTCGTTCCAAGTCCGGTGTCATCGGACGAGGAACATGATTGCTCCGATCGTTGCTCTGATCGTTGCTCCGATCGTTGTTCGGATCGTTGTTCGGATCGTTGCTCCGATCGTTGTTCGGGTCGCGCTGCGAAACAAAAGCAGGTCACTGCCTACGCTCGCGATGACAGGCACGAGTACGGCCGCCGACAGAACCATCGGTCGCCGATACTCACGGTTCCCAGCCATAATTGCCTGCAAATGGCGGGCTCGGCTGCAGCCGTTTCAAACACGCGGCATCGAGTGCTTTGGCATCGGCGGTTTCGAGATACTTCGCGAACAGTTTCGGCATGCAGCCGGTGGTCAGCACGCTGTGGCCCTGACCGGGCAGGATTAAATGCCGGCCCTTGGGCAATGTTTTCACGACCTCGTCGCCGTAGCGCGGCGGTGTCACCGGGTCGAACTCGCCGCTGATCGCCAGCACCGAGACATCGCCCGACAGTGGTTTGCGGAAATTCGGATCGCGCGTGCCCTTGGGCCACACCGCGCACTGGGTGACCAAGAAATCGATCAGGTCGTTGCCCATGACCGTGTTCGCGTCGTTGGCATCGGCGCGGATCTCGAAATCTTCGGTGCAGCTCACCGACAGATGCATGCCCATCATGATCGCGTCGTTCATTTGGCTGCCGATCGAATGCGCTTGCGCCAGCAGCGTTTCGTAGTGGCCCTGGCCGGCATCGCGCAGGATCAGCGGTAGCATCGACGCCGACACCGGTTGGTAGGAATACAAACGTAGCAGCGCGCTCAAATGCGCGAAGCTTGGCGTTTCTTCGCGCCATTCACCGGTTTGCGGGTCGCGATAGCGCACCGGCCCCAAACCGCCAGCTTGCAAGCGTTCGCGCACGGTGCCAAGCGTCGCGGCCGGGTCGCCGAGATTGCGTTTGCAACCGGTATCCGCGACGCAGCGCGCGAACTGCTGCTTGATCGCGGCGTCGAGATTGCGCGCATGTTCCTGCCCCAGCACCAGCGTATTCGGCGCGATCGAGTCGAGCGTCACCGTGCGCGTATGCGCGGGATAGCGCGCGGCGAACTGCTGCGCGACGCGGGTGCCGTAAGAAATGCCGACGAGATTGAGTTTGTCCACGCCGAGCGCCGTGCGCACGGCGTCGAGATCGCGGATGTGATCGCCGGTGCCGTAAAAACGCAGGTCGGAGGTCTTGCTCAGACGGTCGCGGCAGTCTTCGGCGATTTTGCGGATCGCGGCTTGGTCCTGCCACGCGGTCGGCGTTTCCATCAGCGTGATCATTTCCGTGCACTGCAGCGGATGCGACTTCCCGGTGCCGCGCGCATCGACCAGCAGCACGTTGCGACTGCGGCGGGCATCGCGGATGCCGGCATGCAACTGCGGATAGCCTTCGAGAATCGACTGCCCAGGGCCGCCGGCGATGAACACGATCGGATCGGGCTCGGCCTGGCCGGTGGCGGGAATCAGCGCGACCGCCAGCTCGATTTTGCGGCCTGCGGGCGCGTCGTGATGTTCCGGCACGGCGAAGGTGGTGCACTGCGCTTCGACCGCATCGCCGCGATCGAGGCTGAGCGAACACGGTTTGAACGTCAACGCACCGAAACGCAGATCGCCTTTGTCGTCGGCGCGCGGGCCGGCGTTCTGCTGTTGTGCGCAGCCGGCAAGACCGATCACGGCGAGCGCGGCGGCGAGCACGGCGACATTCGATTTGGACATGCGCATGGACAGACGTATGGGCATGAGTGTGGGCATGGACATCCTCGTAAAACTAAGAAAAAGTGCGGCGGTTGCGGTTGCGGCTGCGGTTTCGGCGATCAGACAAGCAGTGCGGACTAGACGAGGGCGTGCCGTTTTGCAGCATGCCGTTTTGCAGCATGCAGCGTTATGACGCATGCAGTTTAGACGGATGCTGTTTCCAAGCCTGTCGTTACGGCGACAGCATCATGCCGTTTCGCCGTTTCAGACAGTGCCGTTCCCACCTTAGGCTCTAAGACGTGCGGCATAGGGAAATGTGACCGGACCCCCAGCCGATGCCGCGAGTCCGCATCAACGGCTCACGTCGACGTTCGAACGGTTGTCGCGCACGGCCTCGGCCTTGGCGCGCAGCGCGTGCAGCTCGTCGCGCAGGAATGGGATCGCACCGGCATCGCTGATATCGCGCAGCTTACCCTCTCCGCGATCCACCGCGGCCAAAGCGTCGGCGGTGTCGCCGCGCAGCAGGGCGATCGCCGCTTCGGTCAGCGCGCGCGCGGAGGCTTCGACCATGCCGCCTTTCGCGCGGGCGTACCATGCCGTCGCGGCGGGCAGATCATGACGATAACGCGCCGCGAAGTACGCCACATCGCAGGCCAGGGCCTGGCGAAAACCTGCGGGATACCCATCGAAGCCTTCCGCGACCCGATCGAGCCACTGCCCCGCGAGTTCCAATTCGCGTCGGTCCAGCGCGACCTGATACGCCATCCACCACAGCGAGACGTCGCGCAGCGGCTCGTTCCCGGTCAGCGCCAAACCGCGCTCCAACAGCGCCGGATTGCGCTCGCGCGGGCGCACGCCCGCGAGACTTTCGGCATACGCCGCGATCAACGTCATGCGTTGTTCCACCGCGCTGCCGCCGCGCAGCAGTTCGAGCGCTTGCATGCCATCGCTCATGAAGCCGCCGGCGCGCATCGGAATCGCGGTGACGACGAAAATCAGCACCGACATCGCGCCGAGGATCGCCGCATGCACCGCCCAACGGCCGTCGAGCGCGATGGCAAGCGAGAATGCGATTGCCGCCAGCGTGAGGCTCGCCAAAGGTCCACCGACGACGAGCGGTAGAAAATCGCGCGGCGTCGAACGGTTCGCGGGCGGCATGGCTGCGGCCAAACCGCCGAAGGTGTCGCCACGCAGGAACCAATCGAGTTTCAGTCCCGACACCGTGCGGCGCAGGCGCAGCGGTCCGACGATCAGCAGCAGAAAGCGCATGCCGCGGGCCATCCCGCCCGCGAGATGGCCCAGTTCGTGCAGCAGGATCACGACGAAGAAATGCAGCGGAAGCATGAAAAGATCGAGCGCGCCGAAGGCCGAGACGTCTCCGAACAGCGCATGGGCGAGTGCTGTTTGCTTGCCGACCTGCGCGCCGAACGCACCGATTGCGGCGCCGCCAAGCGCGAAGCCGAGAAACGTCAACACGGTGCGCAACGAAAATTTCTTCGGCGACGTTGGCGACACTATCGTGTTGTTCGTCATCGTTGCCGGTGTCGGAATGTTCGGCGTGGCATCGACTGCGGGAGCCGGCACGCGATCGGCATCGTCGTGCGTGTTCATACACCAGCTCCGGATGGCAGAACCGTCGCGATATCGTCGCGTTTGCGTGCGCGCGATGTTGCGCGGTCATCGCCAACGCCATCCTCCACCGCATTGGGATACAGCGCTGCCACCAGTGCGTAGAACGTGCCGTTCGGCGCCGGATTGCGCGCGATGTCTTCGTACTCCGTCCAGAAGTCGGCAAGTCGGCGATACAAACGCTCGGCCTGCGCGGCGTCCAGACGCAGTACCGTGCGCACCGCCATCAGCGCATCGACTTCGGGCCAGCGCCGCACCGGGTCGAGGCGGCCAGCCTCCAGCGCACGCGCGATCTCAACCCGGCTTTGATCGAACACGAAACCCAGCAAAGCCTCGCTGCGGCTGCGATCCACCGCGTGGCCCAAAGCGAACGCCGCGCGATCAAGCACCCACTCGCGCGCTGCCGCGCGGTAGTGTTTTTCGCGAATGCCCGAGACCATCCGGGTCTTTTCGACGAATACCAGCCCAAGCGCCTGCAAGCGCTGCACGTGGTAATACAAACGCGTCACCGGCACGCCCAGTTCCTGCGCCAGCGTCTTTACGGTTTTCGCCTCGGGCACCAGCGAATACACCAGGAACGAGCGCACCGGATCGGCCAAGGTCTTCAACGTCGCCGGGTCCAGCGCCATGTGGTCTTGAATGCTGCGCGGCGCGCGTGCGCGTGAGGGCGTACCCTTGCGACGGCGCGTGTCTGCAAGGTGCGTAGCTCCAGCCAGCGGTTTTTTGGATTTGGCCATTGGCCTGCGGCTCGCATTCAAGATAGTTGAATGCTAGCCCTCGAATCTGCGCGCAGCCATGCACCAGAAGTCATGGCTAAGCGGCGATCGGCATGATGGCGAATGCCGGCCGCACGGTTCTCGATACGGACTGCGGCATCGTTCGCGCCGCGGAATGCACGATAGACCGCTGCGAGCAGCGCCGAAGGAAGCCATGCACCAACGCAGCGAACGGCGCTGTAAAAACCACGTCGCGAACGATGGCGCATAGCGACGCGCAAGCCGCTCGCTGCGCTGGGAACGACAGCGCGCGAGACCGCGTGCGCAGCGCTTATTTACTGCTGACGTACTTTTCGCGCCGTATATGCGGAATCGGTAATTCAAAGCCTTTCAACGCTTCGAAGCAGGTGTCGACCATGTTCGGATTGCCGCAGAGATACGCGATATCGCCCTCGGCGTTCGGCGCGAATTCAGCGAGGTGTTCTTGCACGTAGCCTTTGCGTACGTCGGCGTGGGCTTGCGCGGAATCGGCGGCGGGCAGTTCGCGCGAGAAGCAGGGCACGAAGCGGAAGTTGGGGTGTTGGTTGGCGAAGGCACGGAACTCGTCGCCGTAGATCAGTTCTTCTGGGGTGCGCGCGCCGAACAACAGCACGATCTCGATGCCGCGCTCGGCGATGGCGGACGCCAGATGCGGCAGCATCGCGCGGTACGGGGTGACACCGGTGCCGGTGCCGATCAGCAGATAGCGGCGGTTGCTGTCGCCGGGCATCAGGCAGAAGCGGCCGAAGGGGCCGCTGGCTTCGATGGTACCGCCGATCGGCAGGTTCTCGAACAGCGCCGTTGCGGCGCCGCCGGTCACGTAGCTGACCGCGATTTCGACCGATTCGCCCGGGCCCATCGCGTGATCGTGCAAGGTCGCCAGTGAATAGCTGCGCTTGGTGGCGGTGCCGTCCGGGTAGTGGAAATGCACCTGCACGAACTGCCCGGCGATGAAATCCAGCGGTGCGCCGTCATCGCGCAGGAAACTGAGGTGGGCGACGGTCGGGGCCAGCATGCGGCGGTCGACGAGTTTGAGCGGAAAATGGACGGGCACGGGATCGACCGGAGCGAATGTGGGAGTGGCGCGCGTAGTGGAGTGGCGAGCGTAGTGGAGTAGCGAGCGTGGTGGAGTAGCGAGCGAGGCGGGCATGGAATGGTCTGTGTCGGCGATCCCAAAGGTCTGCGGCTCCGACGCAGCGCATATACTACCGGTTCCGCTGCCGCAGCACCCTGTTCTAACGCCGTCCTATGGCCGATCAGCCCACGTCTCACCCCGCCTCCGCCACGTCTGCGCTCAGCGTGCAGAATCTGCAAAAGACCTACGACAACGGCGTCGAAGCCCTCAAGGGCATCTCGCTGGAGGTCGCTCCGGGCGATTTCTACGCCCTGCTCGGCCCCAACGGCGCCGGCAAATCCACGTTGATCGGTATCGTCAGCTCGCTGGTGAACAAGACGGCCGGCGACGTGCGCATCTTCGGCGTCGATATCGCCGCCCGCCGCGCTGAAGCGATGCGCTTAATTGGTTTGGTGCCGCAGGAAATCAATTTCAATATGTTCGAGAAGCCGCTCGACATCTGCGTGAACTACGCCGGCTTTTACGGCGTGCCGCGGGCCGAAGCGCTCGAACGCGCCGAGCGCGTGCTTAAAGATGCGCAGCTTTGGGACAAAGCCGACAAGATGAGCCGCACGCTCTCCGGTGGCATGAAGCGCCGGCTGATGATCGCGCGGGCGATGATGACTCGGCCGAAGCTGCTGATCCTCGACGAGCCCTCCGCTGGCGTCGATATCGAAATCCGCCGCGGCATGTGGAAAACGCTCAAGGAGATCAACGCCGAAGGCACCACCATCATCCTCACCACACATTATTTGGAGGAAGCCGAAAGCCTGTGTCGCAATCTTGCGATCATCGACAAAGGCCACATCGTCGAACAAGGCCCGATGAAAACCCTGCTGGCCAAGCTTGATGTCGAAGGTTTCTTGCTCGATATCGACGGCGAATTGCCGGCGACGCTGCCGACGATCGCAGGCGCGACCCTGGTCGCGATCGACGACCACACCATCGATCTGGAAATGCCGCGGGCGATGAACCTCAACGGCATGTTCACCGCGCTGGACACCGCCGGCATCCGCGTGCGTTCGATGCGCACCAAGAGCAATCGTTTGGAAGAATTGTTCGTGCGGCTCACCGGCAATGGCCCGCAGGACGCGGCCGCCGCCGCTGCCGCGAAGGGTGCAGCAGCATGAGCGCGCAGACCGAAACCCCGATGCAAAACGCAGCCCAAGACACGCTCCACGCCCGCTCGGTGGGTCAGCTATATCGCACCGCGTTGTTCACCATCGTCCGCCGCGAAATCACCCGCATCTTACGCATTTGGGGGCAGACGCTCGTTCCGCCCGCGATCACGATGACGCTTTATTTCCTGATCTTCGGCGGCCTGATCGGTTCGCAGATCCGCGCGATGGACGGCATCCGCTACATGGATTTCATCGTGCCGGGTTTGGTGATGATGAGCATCATCCAGAACAGCTACGGCAATATCTCGTCGAGTTTTTTCGGCGCGAAATTCGGCCGCCACATCGAAGAACTGCTGGTCAGCCCGATGCCGCCGTGGGTGATCCTCACCGGCTACGTCGCCGGCGCGGTGCTGCGCGGCCTGATGGTCGGCGCGATCGTGCTGGTGATCGCGATGTTCTTCACCACCATCCGCATGCCGCATCCGTTCGTGACCCTGGCGACGGTGATCCTCGGCGCGACCATCTTCTCGCTCGCCGGCTTCGTCAACGCGGTGTACGCCAAGAAGTTCGACGACATCGCAATCGTGCCGACCTTCATCCTCACTCCGTTGACGTATTTGGGCGGCGTGTTCTATTCGGTGAAACTGCTGCCGGCCTGGGCCGAAACCGCAACCCACTTCAATCCGATTTTTTACATGGTCAACGCCTTCCGCTACGGCCTGCTCGGCCGCTCGGACGTGTCGCTGCCGCTGGCGTTTGCGCTGATGATCGGCTTCGTGGTGGTACTCGGCGCGCTCGGACTGACGCTGCTGAAAAAAGGCGTGGGTTTGCGTAGCTGAGGAGAGGCGAATGAAACCGACGATACCGACGCGAACGATGCCGACTCGCGTGCTCGCGGCGCTGATGGCGGTCGCCGCGCTGGCGATGCTCGCAACGCAGGCGCATGCCGCCGAACCCACGCGCTGGCAAGCGACGAAGCTCGAAATCCGCGACAAGAAAACGCAGGAACCAAGCGTCCCGGCGTTTGTCCGAGACGACGGATGTACGGATTCTCGACAGCGCCCCCGCTGAATCATTCGCCTCACGCCGGAGCCACGCATGCGCAACATGACCGCACACAGTCTCGGCCTGTCGCTGTTCGCCCTGCTCGCCGCGTGCAGTGCGGCCACACCGCCGAACGCAGTCGCTGGCGGCGCCAAAGAAACGCCGCCTCCTCAGAGCGCAACACCCAGCGTAAAGCCCAGCGCGACACCCAGCGGAAAGCCCGCTGCGAAAATGTCGCCGGACATGGTCGGCAAGGTCAGCCCGATCCCTGCGTTCATCGGTGAGGGCCAGGGCTGGCACGTCGAGATCAAGGCGCTCGATGCGACCCAGCACCATGTCGCCTTGGACTGGACGAAGACGAAGATCGCCGAAAGCGGCACCGCCCGCTATCTCGGCGCGCTGGACATCGCCCGCAGCAGTCCGCTCGCGATCGACGGCATGCTGCAGACCCGCGATGGCGCTAAAACCCTGCGGATCGAGATCCGCAGCGAAGCATGTACCGATAGCGCTGGCGTGGTGCGTCCGCAGCGGATCGCGATCGTCATCCAGGGCCGTGCACCGCTGAACGGCTGCGGCGATTTGGCGATGTATTGATTTCGGTAGAGCGGCCTTTAGGCCGCTTCTCAGGATTCAGCGGCCTGAATGCCGCTTCTCAGGATTCAGCGGCCTGAAGGCCGCTCTACCGGCCGCCACCTGCTGTTTTATGCGAGGTCCTTTGCGAGAGCGCCAAGATTTCAAACAGGCGAGGAGATCGCCTTGCGTTCAATCGGCCTCGGGTTCAGAGGGCTGATTCAAGCCAAGGCCCGAGCCGTGATCCTATTCTTGCCCGCACTGCGCTAATAAAGGTGACGGCTCGCAGCGGGCGAGCCGCAGGCACCGACGTTTGAGGCGTCGTCGAACAATGCAAGCAGTGCGCTTTGACAACAGGACTGCCGAGAACGATGATCCGGTCGTCGTGACCGTCTGGTGCCTCGGCCGGATCGCCGAGCGTCGCACGACCGCAGCACTCGGGCTTGGCGGCTCGCGCGCTATCCGCGATGCCGCAGCGAACCCATGCGCAAGCAAGTGGATCGCCGGTACGCGGCCAGAATGGCAGGACAGCGAAACGCTGCATCATTCAGGGGCGGTGCGTCGCAGTGAAGCCCTCAGGGCGCATCGCTGCGGGCGTACATCATCGCGTGTCCACAACAACAAGGAGCTCTACCATGACATCGAACATGACGACGAAAACGCAAACGCTGATCGGCCAGTCAACAACGCACATTGTTGCCTGACGACACAGTGCTTGACGACACAGTGCTTGACGACAGCAGGGCCTGACGACAGCGGGCGAGCACACGGGTTTTCCGAATGCGCTCCCGTTCATACCTCGAACGCAAGCGAACACCACGCGCAGTATTCGTGTCCTCCAGCACCCAACGTCTTCCCCCTCACGTTCGCACCGCGCGACAGACGAGCGGTGCCGTCGTTGTCGGTCCGATAGGAACGCACCATGCCTAAGATCCTCAAAACCGTTTTCGCCGTTTTGCTAATCCCGCTGTGCTTCGCGGCTGGTCTGTACGGCGGCCCGTACGCCACGTCGATGTACAACAAGGTGTTTCCGAAACCGCAATACACCACCGGCGATTACGCGGCGCTGTATCAGAAGGCCGGCAACGAGATCGTGATGTATTCGACCACAGGCTGTCCTTATTGCGCCAAGGTTCGCAAGATATTCGACGAAAAAGGCGTGAAGTACACCGAGTATCAGGTCGATAAATCGAAAGAGGCTTACGCCGAATTCAAGAGTCGCGGCGGCGAGTATGTGCCTTTGCTCTACATCGGTGACCGTCAGATTGCCGGCTTTCGCGAGGAGGCTATCCGCGATGCGATTGATGAGATCAGGAAGACCTTGTGAACGGTGTCGAACTTTCTCGGTGAAACGAATCAGAATCGAAATCGGCGCGTAGCGTCGGTCGCCGACAACCGTCGGCACAGGTACTGGCCCAGCCTACAAATGGGCTTTCGAGTCCATAGAAAAGGAGATTTCAATGAAACTCAAGACGATTCTGTTTTCCGTGATGCTCGCCGCCACCGCCGGCTTGGGAATGGGCGTTTCAACCAGCATCGGCGCACAGGAATTTAGTTGCTTTGACTGCTTTGACATACGGTACGAATGCCTTGCGCAATGCCCTGCACAGGGCGGCTCGAACTGTCGCGATCTTTGCCAGCAGGACTACTTGTCCTGCAGGGCGAGCTGCGCACCGTAAGCGACCACAAAGGCGCGGTTTCGACCACGCCTTCCGTGTGTCGTGGCTAGGATCGGAATCGGTTTTCGAGCCACAAAGCGACATTTTCAATACCGAGTGAGCGGTGGGATTCACGATTAAACTCAGCACTGTCACCAGATGTTCTCATCCAGATTCTTTTCAGCATGCTCCGCCCGTCAGAGACAAGTCGTGATGTAAGCCGTGCGCACGATCAATTTGCTTTGAATTGATCGCATGGATTTGAATCGATCGCATGCAATCGAAAATCGCGTCGTCACTCCAGCGAACGAGACCGAAGCTTTCGGCCTCGCAGCGGGCGCGTATGCTCGTGAATTACATCGCGGCGAAAGGAGCGGTCCACGTCCCGGCCGACAACAGGGCCATCATGATGCATCACAGAAATGAGGAACGAAACATGAATATGAAGACCATCGTGCTCACCGCTATGCTTGCGCTGAGCGCAGGCATCGGAGTTGGATTCAGCGCCAACAGCTATGCCGTCGATCCGATCTGTCGTGGCGATTGCGCCGAAGACCGCCAGGGCTGCAATTACGGCTGCACTGGCAAACCGGGTTATCAAGCCTGCGTCGCGGCTTGTTATAACGCCTATCAAGCGTGTCGGGCCGCCTGCCCGGCATGATTGCGGGCGTGCAATAGCGAAACGCCGAACACCTCCAAAAGGAAGTGTTCGGTCTCACAAACAGATTTTGCAAAATTCGTCGTGCAACACCTCAAGCGCCGCGTTGCGATGTGCTCGCGATGCGACTCAAGCGGACACCTGGTGAGGCCGATGAGAATGAGTCGTCATGGTTCAACGAACGAACCACGACGACCCAGCCACGTCGATCCGGCAATCGATAGGATCGATCACATTGACGAAGGAATAGGGACATGAAGACCACGACCTGGATGTTGGTAGGGGCGAGGCGCTGGCCGCTGGCATGGGGATGTCCGTAGCGACGAGCACCGAAGCGGCTGGCTCCGTGTGCGAACGTGTTTGCAACGCCGAATACACGCAGTGCTGGTACGCATGCACCCCTGGCGTGAGTGCCTGCTATACCCAGTGCCACGTCAATGATTACGACTGCTTTGCCGGACGTTGCGCTACGTAATACGCGCTAACCAAGCGCTACAGCCGGAAAAACGCCGTCGCCGTCGCCGTCGTTGCGGCAGCGACGGCCTCGACCGTCTCGCCGCGGTCGCGCGCCAGTTCTTCGACGATATGCGCTAGATACATCGGCTCATTGCGGCGATGCGACGGCTGTGGCCGCACCGTGCGCGGCAGCAGGTACGGCGCATCGGTTTCGATCATCAGCCGGTTCGCCGGGATATGTTTCACCAGTTCGCGCAAATGGGTGCCGCGACGCTCGTCGCACAGCCAGCCGGTAATGCCGATATGCCAATCTTGGTCGAGATAATCGAACAGTTCCTTGCGGGTGCCGGTGAAGCAGTGGACCACCGCCGGGCCGAGGCGACCATCGAAGTTCTTCATCATCGCCATGAAATCGGCATGCGCGTCGCGTTGATGCAAAAATAAGGGCTTGCCGTTCTCCGCGCTGAGCTGCAACTGCCGCTCGAACGCCCTGCGCTGCGCCGGCCGCGGCGAGAAATCGCGGAAAAAATCCAGCCCGCATTCGCCTACAGCCACCACTTCGGGCTGAGCGTGCAGCTCGCGCATTTCGGCATCGCATTCGTCGGTGTACTCAAGCGCATGGTGCGGATGCACGCCCGCGGTGGCGAACAGCTCGCCCGGACAGGTCTGCGCCAGCATCACCGCTTTCGGCGAATGCGCGCGGCTGGCGCCGGTGACGACCATCTTCGTCACCCCCGCGGCGCGCGCCCGCTGCAGCACCGCCTCGCGATCGCTGTCGAAACTGTCGTGGGTGAGATTGGCGCCGATATCGATCAGAGTCATGTGGGAGACCGGGCGCGCGGGGGCAGTGATTGCGAAGCGGCGATTGTACGGAAGCTGGGTGCTCTTTCGAGCAGCGCAAGGCGCGCGCGAGACACAAATGCTAACAAATCAATTGAGAGAGACCGCGCACAACAGTCAACCGCCGCTCGCCTGCAGCGTTTATGCTCGCAATCACTTTGAAGAGACGCGCCATGCTACGCACACTGTTCCTCGCCGCGACCCTGACCTTCGTGCTTGGACTCGCCAGCACCGCCCGTGCGGTGCCGATTTACGATTTTTCTCCGGTGTCGGCACAGATGCAGCAATTCGTGCAGACCCAAGCGCTTGTCGGCAGCTCGCTGTGGGTCGGCAAGGCCGGCAACACGCTCCATCGCCAAGCCTACGGCGGCTACACCTTCAGCACCCGTATCCGTATCGCGTCGGCCAGCAAATGGCTATCCGCGCTGGCGATCGCGCGCCTGGTCGACAAAGGCCAAATGCGCTGGACCGACACGATCGGCCAATACGTCCCGCAAGCGCCGGCCGACAAGGCCGGGATCACGCTCGATCAGTTGTTCTCGCATACCAGCGGCATGTCGCCGACCGAAGACAACTGCATGTCGAATCCGCTCTACACGCTGGCCACCTGCGCGCAGCAGATCCTGCAGAAACCCTTGATCGGTACGCCCGGTAGGGTGTTCGCCTACGGCGGCAATTCAATGCAGGTGGCCGGACGCATGGCCGAAATCGCGACTGGAAAAGCCTGGGACGATATCTTCATCGATGAAATGGTCGTGCCGCTGGGGCTCGTCGGCACCGATTACGCCTCCCAATCCACGGCACCTGGCTACGTACGCAACGCCAATCCGCGCGTTCCCGGCGGCGTGCGCAGTACGCTCGACGATTACGCGCGAGTGCTGACCATGGTGCTGGCCCGCGGTTGTCTCGTCGGTGCGTTTCCTGAGCAATGCCCCGATGGCCAGCGGTTCTTAGCGTCCGCGACCGTGGATGCGATGGCGCGCGACCGCACCGTCGGCACCACGACGTATTTTCGGCCACCGACGACTGCGGGCTTCGGTTATGGCTTCGGCCAATGGATCGAGAATGCCGATGGCATCAATCCGCAGATCGCACAGCCGATCCTGTCCAGTCCCGGCGCATTCGGCGTCACCCCGTGGGTGAATCGTGTGCGTGGAACTGCGGGCGTCGTGTTCGTGGACGACCAATTATCGGCCGTGAACGCCGACATCAACGACATCCGCGCAATGATCGATGTCGTTACCGCCGATGGCAAAGGCCGCCGCGTGCGTCCACCGGTGTCGCCATCGGTGCGCGCGCAAAACGCGGTGAAGCCAGGGGCGGTGAAGCCAGGGCCGGCGCGCACGACGACGATCCGCGAAAGCCCACGCCCGACACCGCCCAAGGCGCGCACCGCAGCGCGAAAACCTGCATCAGCGCCGTAGTTCTACTGTGGCATAAAAAATTAAATCACCGTGAATCGTCGCGCGCACAAACTGATAGGGCGAGCGTAGCTGCGCGGCGATTGCACAGACGAAGCGGATTGAGCGGCTCCGGGCGATGATCCGTGAAGGTGAGATTTTCTTGATTAGACGAATGCCGTCGCTTTTTTGCGCTGACGGTTTTCATCGGCGGACGGTTTTCATAGGCGGACGGTTTTCATAGGCGTTTCCCGCCGCAGTGCAGCGACACATTTGTTTACAACTTCGTGCAGCGAACACACCCGCTGCGGTCAACCGCCTGCGCACGCCAGCGTTCATGACCGGACCCAACCACAAGGATGCATGTGCCATGTCCACAACGCCGTTCCGCACGTTTCCCGCCATGTTCGCGCTGACCCTCGCGCTCGCTGGCGCACTCGCCACCCCCGCAGCCGTGCAGGCCGCGCCCGTCTACAACTTCACTCCCGTTACGGCCGAAATGCAGACGTTGGTTCAAACCTACGCACTTGATGGCGCCTCGTTGCGCGTCAACAAAGCGGGCACCGTGGTCTACCGCCGCGCGTTCGGCGGCTACACGCTTAGCACCCGGGTGCGTATCGCCTCCGCCAGCAAGTGGTTATCCGCGCTGACCCTCGCCCGCGTCGTCGAAAAAGGCCAGATGCGCTGGAGCGATACCGTTGGCCAGTACTTTCCGAACATCGAGCAAAGCAAGCGTGGCATTACCCTAGAGCAGTTGTTTTCGCATACCAGCGCCCTGCCTGGCGGCGACGATACCTGTATGTCGAACCCGCTCTATACCTTGGCCACCTGCGCCAATCGCATTCTGCAACAGCCGCTGATCGGCGCGCCTGGCAAGGTGTTCTCGTACGGTGGCAATTCGATGCAAGTCGCCGGCCGCATGGCGGAGATCGCAACCGGTAAAGCCTGGGACGACATCTTCATCGCCGAAATGGTGACGCCGCTCAATCTCAACGCCAGCGATTTCGCCACGGCTTCGACCACGCCAGGCTATGTGCGCAACACCAATCCGCGCATTGCTGGCGGCGTGCGCAGCACCTTGGAGGATTACGGCAAAGTGCTCGATACCGTGCTCGCTTACGGTTGTTTGGATACCGGATTTCCGAATACCTGCTTGCCGGGCCGACGTTTCCTCAGCCGCGTCACCATCGAGTTCATGGCCCGCGACCGCACCGTCGGCACCGTCGATATTTCGCGCCCACCGACCAGCATCGGCTACGGCTATGGCCTCGGCCAATGGATCGATCCGAGCTCACCGCTGATCGTCTCTAGCCCGGGCGCTTTCGGCTTCACGCCGTGGGTGGACCGCAACACTCAAGTCGCCGGTGTCTTGTTGGTGGACGACATCAATATGCGCTTGTTCGACGACATCAACGATATTCGCCTCATGGTGAACGCCGTGACCGCCGAAGGTATGGGCTATCGGCCCGCGCCGGTATTGCCTTCGCAGCGCGTGTTGACGACGGCTAAATCGAAAGCGCCCACGCTATCGATAATGCGTCGCTAGCGATAATGCGTTAACAGGCTGCTGAAATACCTGCGGCAGCAGCTGTTCAGCAGCCTGTTAAATGCCTGTTTAGACGCTCTGCATACTCCGCGTTGCCGCGGCACATGGATGTGCCGCCCGCCAATCAAGCACCCACGCGGCTGATTGCAAGCGGCTGATTGGTCGAGAGCACGCTCGAACATGGTTCGGGCTTGCTCTCAGAGGGTATTCAATATCTTTAACCAACGCCGATGAATCCGTTGGCTGTCATCCCGAACGCCTGCGCAGCGGGTGGAGGGACCTGTTTTCTGATTTTCTGCGACCGAAACAGCAGGTCGCTCCACCCGCTGCGCGGGCGTTCGGGATGACAGTTTTTCGGGCGGTGCGCGAGTTTGAACAGGCTCTCAGAGGGTGTTTACAAAATTAGGTTGTCAGCCGTCGAAGCAGCATTCTGGCTTCAGTGAGCCACACCCAGGCTTCCGACACGGCGGACAATCGGTCGTGATGCATGATCAGCCTGCGCGCACGCTCGTTCCAGGCGTGTGTGCGCTCGACCACCCAGCGTTTGGCTAATACGACGAACCCGCTGTCATCGGCCGCGACTGCGAACAGGTCCGGCTGCTCGGGACGCACCCAGCGGCCCACGTTCTTGTTGCACGGATGCCGCACCACCTGCACGCGGATGTCATGACACTGCGACAGCGTCTGCGCGCATTGGCCTGCGTAACCGCTGTCGGCGAAGATCGTCTCAATGCTTGGGTATTTCGATATCGCCGCGGCGACCACCGGGTGGGCGCCATCCCGATCTTGCACGCTGGCGGCCGTCACGCTCACCGCCAACAGCAAACCCAGCGTGTCCACAATCAGGTGCCGCTTACGCCCTTTGACCTTCTTCCCCGCGTCGTAACCGCTGTCGCCGCCTTGTGGCGAACTGCGGGTCGATTGCGCATCCAGTGCCGCAGCCGTGGGGCCGATCTCGCGCCCCTGCCGCTCGCGCCACTGCGCGCGCAGACGATCGTGCATCTGTTCGAATTTTCCTTGTGCGCTCCAGCGCCGAAAGGTGCGATACACGTTCTGCCAACGCGCAAACTCCTTGGGCAACATCCGCCACGAACACCCAGTGCGCACCACGTAACTACACGCATCGACCAAGGCCCGGCGACCCACCCGCGGCGGCAATCCGCGTCCACCTTCACGTTCGAAGATGTCCCGCACTAACGCCCATTCGGCATCGGTCAGACAACTGGGATACGTCTGTTCCGGTTCCAGCCGCCGATGCGCATCGGTATACCCGTACCGCTTCGGCTGAGGGGCGGCCACCGTCACAACGACCGCTTCATGGCTAGGCAGGCACGCAAACCCCATACGGTTCAGTGACGACACCAGCGTTTGCCGATTCACCTTCAGCCCTGTGCGACGCAACAACTCGGTGCCGATCTCCTCCAGCGTGGCGGTCGGGTCTGACTCGACGATCTGTGTGAGCACGGTTTCATGCTCGGCTTGAAGCTTGAAGGGGCGGCCCATCTTGATCCTACCGGTCATTGGATGGGGCGTAGTTTACTATTTTTGTAAACACCCTCTCAGCGACCCTCAAAATACCGGTCTTTCAATTTCACGTAATGCTGGGCCGAGTAGTACAGCCCTTCAATATCGGCATCGCTGAGTTTGCGCGCAAACTTTGCTGGGCTACCGAGCCACATCTCGCCTTCACCGACGACTTTTCCCGGCGGCACCAGCGCACCGGCGCCGACAAGGGCGTGTTTCTTGATCACCGCGCCGTCGAGCACGATCGCGCCCATGCCGATCAGGGCCGCGTCTTCGATGGTGCAGGCGTGGATGATGGCCTTATGGCCGATGGTCACGTCGCTGCCGATGCGCGTGGCGAAACCGCCGAGCTTGGCGTGCGGGCCATCGTGGCTCACATGCACCACGGTGCCGTCTTGGATATTGGTGCGCGCGCCGATGCGGATGAAATTAACATCGCCGCGAATCACCGTGGCCGGCCAGATCGAGACATCGTCTTCGAGCACCACGTCGCCGATAACGACGGCGGCGGGGTCGATGTAGACCCGCTGCCCCAGCGTGGGCCACTGGCCGAGGTAGGGGCGGATCAGGGCGTGGGCGGCGGCGTCGGTCATGGGCGGATCAGAGCGTGTGCGGCGGTCGGTGCCGCATTTAAGCACGGCCGCCGATAAGCACGGCCGCCCACGTCGTTCTAAACTGCGGGCATGAACACATCTTCGACCGCGGCGACCGCCGCCATCATCGCCGCGAATGCCGCGATCACTGCCGCCAATGCGGCCACCCATGCGGCCACTGATGCGTCCGCCAGCGACGACAACGCGCCGATACCCAATCGCCAGCGCGCCCAGCCCGCCGACGATACCGCCGAGCTCAGGCCCAGTCTCGACCGCCTGCGCGCGGCCTGGCGTGCGCAGCGGCCGGACTACGCGCAGCGGATGGACGATCTGGCCCGGCTCAAGGCCGCGTTCAAGGCGCGCATGGGCGAGATGGAAGCGGCGGTGCGCGCCGATTTCGGGCACCGCTCCGAGCACGAGACCCTGATCGCCGACGGGATGACCGTGCTGACCGAGATCGATCATCTGCGCAAGCACCTGCGCGGCTGGATGCGGCCCAAGCGCGCCAGCGTGGGCTGGAAGCTGTGGCCGGCGCGGGCGCAGCTGCGGCGCGAAGCGGTGGGCGTGGTCGGGGTGATGGCGCCGTGGAACTACCCGGTGAATCTGGCGCTGATTCCGCTGGCCACCGCGATCGCCGCCGGCAATCACGTCTTCCTTAAACCGTCCGAGCACACCCCGCGCACCAGCGCGTGGTTGCAGTTGCTGCTGGCCGATGTGTTTCCGGCCGATCGTGTTGCGGTCGCACTGGGCGGCGCTGAAATTGGCGCGGCGTTCGCCGGTTTGCCCTTCGATCATTTGCTGTTCACCGGCTCCACCGCAGTAGGCCGCAAAGTGATGGCCGCAGCGGCACCGAACCTGACACCGCTCACGCTCGAACTCGGCGGCAAATCGCCGGCGATCGTCGCGCCCGATTTTCCGATCGAACAAGCCGCCGCGCGGCTGGCGACCGGCAAGTGGTTCAACGGTGGGCAAACCTGCATCGCGCCGGATTACATTCTGATCGACGCCGCGCGCCGCGATGCGCTGGTGGACGCGCTGCGTGCGCAGGTGCACGCGCGCTACGGCGCCGACATGGGCAAGGCCGAGCACTACACCCGGGTTGTGAACGAAGGCCAATATCGCCGGCTGCGCGGCTATCTCGACGATGCGCGCGAACGCGGATTGACCGTGATCGAACTGGCCGGCGCCGAGGCTGCGAACGCCGAATCCGAACGGTTAATGCCGCCGACGCTGATCCTCGATCCCGGCGACGACGCGAAGGTGATGCAGGACGAAATCTTCGGGCCGATTTTGCCGATCTGCGGCTATGCCTCGCTCGACGAAGCAATCGCCTATGTCGAAGACCACGATCGCCCACTGGCGCTGTACCCGTTCAGCCGCGATCGCGCGACGGTCGAGCGCATCCTCTCGCGTCTGATCGCTGGCGGTATCACCGTCAACGACACCCTGCTGCACTTCGCCGCGAACGAACTGCCGTTCGGCGGTATCGGCCCCAGCGGCATGGGCCAGTACCACGGCCGCGCCGGCTTCGATGCGTTTACGAAAGCGATGCCGGTGGTGTGGCAAGCGCGCATGAACGCGACCGATCTGCTCAAGCCGCCGTATCGCGGGGTCGTCGATCGTTTAGTGCGCTGGTTGGCGGGATAAGCCGCAGCGCACCTGCTGCGACTCACCCGAACATCCTCGACGAGGGAAGGACTCCCATGGCACTCACGACCGCTCGCACGACTTTGCGCTTCGTTGCCGCCGCGCCGTTCACGCCAGCCGATCCGTATTGAGCGATTCCGTATCGAGGATCGTGGCGTAGGTGCGCCCGCGTTGTGCTCTGCAGCTTGACGCTCGCCGCGCTGCAGCGTATCAAAGCACGATCTCACGCGACCGCCCCATGCAAAAACCGCGCACCCACATCCGGCATATCTGCCGCACGTTCTATCTCAGCGAATGGTGGGACGAGTAGTCCTGCACGCCTGAATCGATCGATCCGATCGATCCGATCGATTCGATCCACGAAGCGTCGCGTGCGCGTTCCTCTGCACGCCTAGCGCCGTCGGATCCCACGATGCGCTTGCCCATGCCGTCTTGCCTATGCCGTCTTGCCTATGCGGTTCTATCTGCGTCGCCTTGCTGCGGCTGCATTGCGCATGGTGGCCTGCCCGTCGTTACCCACACCACATCTCAAGCGTCGCGCTCTGCGCACGCAACCATCGCCATGGAGGTCGTTATGTCATCGCTGTATTCATCGCGCGCAAGCCGCGCATTACGCATGTTCTGCTTGTTCACCGGTCTGTTCGTAAGCGCATGGGCGGGCACAGCCGCCGCGCAAATCACCAGCGAAAGCGAGAACAACAACACCGAATCCGCTGCCGACGGTCCGGTCGCTTCCGGCACGCGCGTCGCCGGCTCGATGTCCAAATCCAGCGATGTCGATTGGTTCTATTTCGACGTGGCCGCCGCCGGTCCGATCACCATCAGCCTGGGTCACGGCACCAGCAACGATTTCGATTGGGATCTGTACCGCGCCACCGGCACCGCGATCGCGAGCGGCCGTAGCACGACGACGCCCGACAGCGGCACCTATCAGGCCACCATCACCGGTCGCCATTACCTCAAGATCACGTCCTATCGCGGCAGCGGCAGCTATACCCTCGATGTCACCTTCAGCGGCACTGGCGGCGGCGGTAGCACCGGTCGCCCTGCGAAACCCGGGAACCTGCAGGTTTGGATCACCGGCAATGCTGCGGATTCCGGTAAAAATCCGGTCAACGGCCCGGCGCTGATCCTGATGGGCGGCGGCAGCGATGTCGATGCCAGCTTCAGCCAGCGCGGATTTCCGGTCGCCAATGGCGGCGATGTTGTCGTCATCCGCACCAGCGGCAGCAACGGCTATAACGACTATCTGTACAACTTGGTCAGCGGTGCGACGAAACCCGATTCGGTCGAAACCATGCTGCTGGACAGCGTCGATAAAGCCAATTCCGACTACGCCGATTGGGTACTGCGCAATGCCGAATTGATCTTCTTGGCCGGCGGCGATCAATCCGCCTACATCAATGCATGGAAAGGCACCCGTAGCGAAGACGCGATTCAGGCCGCCTACGCACGCGGCGCGGTGATCGGCGGTACGTCGGCTGGCTTGGCGGTGCAGGGCGAATTCATCTACGACCCCGATGGTGTGACGGCCGTCACCGGCGCCGAAGCGATCGCCAATCCGTACCGCAGCGGCATGTTGTTCTCCAACGATTTCCTGAACTTCCCGCTGATGAACGACATCATCACCGATAGCCATTTCTCGCAGCGCGACCGCATGGGCCGCGTGTTCGCGTTCATGGCGCGGCTGCGCCAGGACAATTCGACCGCACGCATCATTGGCATGGGCGTGAGCGAGAACACCGCGATCTTCATGGATCGCAACGGCCTTGGCGTCGTCGATGGCAGCGGCGCGGCGTACGTGGTGGAAGAGCGCAGCGACACCCAACGCACGCAAGTGCTCTCGGGCCAGCCGTTGATCTACCTCAACTTGCAGCGCACGAAACTCACCGCCGGACAGACCTTCAATTTCGTCACCAGCGCGCACACCGGCACCAGCATCATCCTCAGCGTCGATGGCCGCAATGCGACCGCGCCGTTCTCGCCGGCCATTCCGTACTGACAGGTCGCCTGCTAGCGGCAAGCGAATCGCATCTGCATCATGTGGATGCGATTCGCTCCTCTGCGGAAAGGCTTGTTCAAAACGACAGTCTGCTTATTGCATCCGAACCCCAACCAACACCGGCGGCGGCACCGTGTCGAATGGACTGACCGCCATCGTTTTCGCGATCGCCGACATTCGTTCGATCTCGCTTTCGAGGAAAAGCGTAAAACTCGGCCACGTATATAGCACTGGGTCCATCCGATAGCGCGGCACCATCAGCACGTCCTCCGTTGCAGCATCCAAAATCAGCTCGGCGCAGTCGCCCCAAGCGAAGAACCCGAAGCGCACGCCTTGCGCGCGCTCGGGAAACCGTTCGATATCTGCGGGAAGATCAAGCGTGTTGCCATCCTGCAAGCTGATCGGCAGGCGGATATCCGGGTTGCGCGAATAATCGCGACGAAGCCCGTGGATCGATATCGAGCCAAAAAACAAATCAAGCCCATTCGCGATGCGATAAAAATCACGCAGGGCGGCCGGTATCGGTTTACCGATCGCCTGTTCTAGCGCATCAATCTGTGCATCATCCAGCGCAGCGTAGAGTTCATGGGTGTAGGCTTTCGAGAACAAACCATCTTTGCGCGGCTTCAGCTTATCGATCAGGCGTGTGCCGTTGGAGAGAACGACGACCTCAGCGTCGGAACGATCTGTCAGAAGCGACAATATCCGCTGATAGTCCGCTTGGCGATTGGATGCGGTCATCGCCTGCACCCTCCCGGGCAGTCGCTGCCCGCACCGGCACCGCTGATGTAGAAGGAATCGGTGTATTCAACGATCTTCGCAGCGAGCACCAAATTCTTGACCACGCGATTCATGTATGTGTTCTTGGCTGTCCTGAAGGTATTGGATTTTCTATAGAAGCAGTCACGTCCGCGCGAGAGGAATCGCTATAACGCTGCGACCACTCATCTACGCGCCTTGCAACTCGGCCAAGGCGCGAGCGCGATACGCACGGCGGTGATGCCGGCACGTGCGTTCGGTGCGCGCCATGTGCGTGTCGCGTCGGTGGAGGTCAGTCGAATCGCGATGCCATTACCGGCACGAAGACCGCCGTGCGTGCCGGTGTATGCGAGCGTCTGCATGGCCGCGCGCATCGTGCCGTCGCCCAGCGCATCCTCGGTGTGGATCGTTTCCGGCGGACTCTTACCGTCGGCCGTGCCGATCACAGCTGCGCCAGAGCCAACGCCTGCGTTCACCGATGTCTTGACCAGCCCGCTCTCGCTCCAGCGCAGCCAGGCGCCGGGCGCGATGTAATGCGCAAGCGCGCTGAAATCGTGGCTCGCATTCGCATGTCCCTGCGCATCGGCATCATCGCCGCATCCGGGCGAAGCGTCGAAGGCCCAGCCGCCGCTTTTGCCGAGCGCGCGCAGTTCGATGTCGTGTTCGCCCTGCCAGCGCAGCTGCAACGCACTGGTTTCGTCCACGCCGATGCCGTAGCGCGTGCTGGTGTCGCCGAGTAACCGCAATAAACGCAATTCGCGCGCACGTTCTGAGAAATGGGTATCGACGATCATGTTCGGCGCGAGGCCCAAGCCGCCCGCGGGCCAAAACGTGAAGGCGTCTTCGTTCAAACCGCCGACGCAGTCGCCGCTGCGGGTGCAGCCGGGCACCGGCGGCGGCGACGCGATTGCGCCGTGTTTCAGCGCCTCTTCAACGGTGCCGTTGGTGAGCATCGGCCCGCCCGATTGCACCGCGCTGCCGGCGCTGGTGCCGCCGATCACCACATCGCCGCGTGCGACTGCTGCACGTAGATTCGATAGCCACGGATTTGGCATGTCGTTGCTGCCTGCGGCGCTGTTGCCTGCGGCGCTGCCGGTAAAAAATGCGCGCCGCAGTTTCCATTGATCGCCGCCGTTGAAGAACACGCCCTGCACGCGATCGGGCAGCGTCGCTAAGGCGTGCGGATCGGCGCAGGCGCGCTGCTGTTGTGCGGTGAGATCCGGATACACACGTTCGCGACCCGGCAATTTCAGTCGTTCACGACGCAGCGCCGGCAAGGCAGCGCAGCCACGACCATCGAACACCGCGGCGGCAAGCGCGGCGTCCACCGGCCACCACTCGACATCTGCGCCCGCTTGGGTCAGCGCATCGAGATAAAAATCCAGCGGGTCGAACGGGTCGAACGACGAGGCGGTGACGATGGCGACGCGCGGCCTGCGGGACGGATCGTCGCCGATGGCATGGTCGCCGGGCATGCGTTCACGCGCGGCGGCGACGAAGGCGCGCAGAATCTCGGCGCCGTACGGCAAGCGGCTGCTTTCCAGCGATGCGCGCTCGCGACGCCGGAGCATGTTGTTCATCTGCATGCCGTCGAACTGCGTGCCGTCGAACTGCATGCCGTCGAACTGCGCCAACTCCATCGCTGCAAGCACTGCGCTGCGCTGTTCGTCGTCCAAACGCAGCCACGCCGACTTCGCGGTGCCGCGGCAACTGCGCGCGTCTCCACGCGGGCTGACGCAGCGCGATTCGACATGCGTGCGAAAGGTGTCTTCGCTGAAGGTCATCGTGCCGAAATGGCCGCGCGCATCGTCAAGCAGGGCGCGCATCGCTTCGCGCTGCGGCGTGTGTGGCTGCGGCGTGTGTGGCTGCGATGTAGGGTTCTGCCATAACGCTGGATCGAGCGCCTGCTCGAAAGCGGCGCCGACGACCTCGGGCGCGAGGCTGTAACGCGGCGCGCTGCGCACGCTGGGGCCGAGCACGGGTTGGCGCAGTCCGCCAACGGTGACGACGGGATCGGGCGCGCAGTCTTTGCGCGCAAGACTCGAACACAGCTTCAGCGCACCGCCAGCGAGGATCAGTTCGCGCGGATGCGTGTGCTTTGACGGCGATGCAAGATCGTGCGCTGGGTTCGGCATCGCGTCGCTAGCAGCGCGCGACGGCTCATGCGCGTATGCGAACAGCGACAGGCTCACGCACGCGAGGGCGGCCACGCGCGCAGACGCGCGCAGCGGGTGTGCATACCGCGTGCAGCGCGCGGAGGTGGACGTGTGGGCGCAGGCACGCAGGCACACACATATGTACGAGAACAGGCGAGACGTCATGCGAGCCTTCGGAGGCGGAGGAGAGGGATTGGTCGACATGGTCGGCGATGCTCGGGGTTCGCGGACTCGGCCGCAAGTGCGTCTTGTGCGGCTTTCAACATCTTCAATCGCCGCCGATGGGTCCGGCTGTCATCCCGAACGCCGGTGCTGCGGGTGGAGGGACCTGCGGTTGCTGCGGCGCGCTCGCTGCGTCAATTCGCTGAAAACAGCTCCCTTCTCGGGCTTCGCCCTCGTTCGGGATGACAGGTTTTGACGGAATGCGAGGCTTTGAATAGGCATTTACCGACCATGTCTCGAGCGCCGTTTGGCGGCGGACCCCTTGACGGCTGCGGCGTTGCGCGGTATGAACGCGCCGTCGTTTCGTTTTCTTAACGTATGCCTAAGCCGCGCTTCCATATCCGGCACCTGTGCCGGACTTACTATCTCAGCGAATGGTGGGACGAGTAGTCCTGTGCTGCTGACGCCCGGCCCGCACTGGGCCAGTGGCGCGTCGTTGCGTTCCATCATCGCGTCTCTCAGTCCTCGCTCGCGGACTCGCGCCGACACAGCACGTGTCTGCCGCCTTTGCGCTGCAGCTTAGGGCCATCGTGATGCGCGCTTCGGTATCGCCACGCATCGTTTCCGATCGCAGTCGTCGCGCTGTTCGCCCTGATCTGCGCATTCATCCTTCCTTTCCGATGACCCGCTCGCGCCCTTGCGCGCAGCGCTGTACGTATGAGGTTTTCATGACATCCATCGCCAAACCCGCTTCCAAATCCGCTGATCGTAACGGCGCCGCGCGCCGTCGCATCGCATCGTCCATGCCGCTGGCCACGCCGTTGGCGCTGGCGCTGTCGTCGGTGCTGTCGCTGCTGATCTCACCGCTCGCCGTCGCGCAGGATGCTGCGGCCACCGCACCGCAGGAAGCGAAAGCGCAAGGCGATCTGGACACCATTACCGTGACCGGCTCGAACCTGCGCGGCATCGATCTGCAGGAAGCGCAGCCGGTGGTGGTGCTCACCAGCGAAGACCTCAAGGAAATCGGCGCCAACACCGTCGGCGATGCGCTCAAGCAGGTTTCGGAAACCGGCGGCGGCACCGGCAATTTCAGCACCGCCAACTCCGGCGCACTGCAGGCCGATTCGCCCGCGGGCAGCGCCGCGGCGTCGCTGCGCGGGCTCGGCACCGCATCCACGCTCACCTTGATCAACGGCCGCCGCGTGGCGGTGTCGTCGTTCGCCAACGGCTCGGAAAACTTCGTCGATATCAACGCCATTCCGATGGCTGCGGTCGATCGCATCGAAGTGCTGACCACCGGCGCCTCGGCCATCTACGGCGCCGATGCGGTGGCCGGCGTGGTCAACGTGATTCTGCGCAAGGATTTCGACGGTCTGCGCCTGGGCCTGAGCTACGGCGACAGCACCCGCGGCACCGACGACTCGCGTACGAATGCCAACTTGGTTTACGGCTTTCAGGGCGAACGCGTCAACGCGATGGTGGTGATCGACGCCTACGAGCGCAATGCGCTGTACGACCGCGATCGCAAAATCTCCTCGGTCGAACCGCGGCCGTCGCAACAGGGCATCTATCCGAGTTTCAACGGCCCGACCTTCCCCGGCAACGATTTCGTCGAAGCCGGTTGCCCCGCCTCTCAATTCGGCGTCGGTGGCTTCGGTGAATATTGCGCACTCAACCGCAACGCCTTCACCGCGACCGATCCGGAATCGCGTCAGATCGGCGGCTATGCCACCCTGAGTTTCGCGCTGAACGATTCGCTGGAATACTTCAGCGAACTGGCGTTCCAACACAACACGGCGCGCGCCGACGCCGCGCCCGCGCCGTGGAGCAACGAGCGCATCGCCCTGGAACATCCCGGTATGCCGGTCGCCTTGCGCAATCGCTTGGTCGCCGCCGGCTATCCGCGGGTGCGCGGCGGCCGCAATGTGATCGTCGGTTACGGTCGCTTCCCGGATGCGCGCACGATCGAAGTCACCACCGACAACGTGCGGTGGCTCAACGGCCTACGCGGCAATCTCGGCCGTTGGGATTGGGAAAGCACGGTGACGATCGCACGCAGCGATTCCGAGCAGAAGGCCGTCGCTGGCATCTACAACGTCGCCCGCGTGCGCGCCGGCTTGCTCGGCAATCTCTGCGCCGACGGCCGCACCACCTGCACGCCCACGACCGGCGGCCTCTGGTACGACCCGTTCAATGGCCAAGCCGGCAATTCGCAGCAAGTGCTGGATCTGGTGCGCGAAACCGTGCCGCGCGAGGGCTCGTCCGATCTCGATGCCTGGGATGCGAAGTTCAGCGGTCTTGCCGGTGCGATCGGCGGCCGCGACATCGCCTGGGCTTTCGGTGGCGACGTGCGCCGCGAGCGCGTGGTGGACGATCCGTCCTTTCTCGCCACCGCAGACACATTCGGCAATGTGCCGGTCTACGGTTTCGGTTCGACCGATGTCGATGCCGAGCGCACGCAGTGGGGCGTGTACGCGGAAACCAATCTGCCGATCGTCGATGGCTTCGACCTGCGTCTGGCCGGCCGTTACGATCACGACAGCCAGTTCGGCGGCGATTTCAACCCGTCGGTGGGTTTCCGCTGGCGCCCGAGCGATCTGTTCTTGTTGCGCGGCGGTTGGAATACCTCGTTCCGCGCACCGTCGCTGGCCCAGGTCGGCGCCGGCACCACGCTCAGTTCAGGCGCGCTGCCGTGTTCGCCGGGTAGCGAGTTCTCGCTGAGCTTCTGCAACGGCCGCACCAGCGACGACAGCTATTTGTCGGAAATCTACGGCAACGAAGATCTGAAGCCGGAAACCTCGGAAGCGTTCTATCTCGGCACCGTGTTCGAGTTCGCCGACCGCGCGACCTTGACCGTCGATTACTGGAGTTTCGATCAGAAAGATCTGGTCGATATCGACGACTTGGAGCTGTTCCGGCGCGCGCTGGGCGATCGCAGCTTGATCTACAACTCCACCGCGCTGCCGGGCCAAGTTGGCTTCCTGCCGCGCGGCGCGGTCGGCATCGCCACCCGCAACGGCCTGATCGGCGGTGCGATCGACGAAGTGCAACTGCAGCTCATCAACATCGGCCAGCAGAAAACCGACGGTATCGATCTGAGTTTCGATTACCGCTTCGGCGAAACCGCAATCGGCAAACTCAAGGCCTATGTCGATGCGACCTGGACGCATTCGTTCAAGCGCAGCGAATCCTGCGACCCGAACGGCGGCGATACCCGTCGCGGCGCCGAAAGCTGCGGCCGCGACGGCCAGCGGTTGGTCGAGCGCGTCGGCGAATTCCGCTACCCGGAATGGTTGGTCAACACCGGCGTGAGCTGGTCGCGCGGCGCATGGGGCGCACGTGTGTGGGCGAATTACATCGACGGTTATTACGACGACGATCAGCGCGCCGAAGTGCCGGCCGGCCGCCAGGTGGCGTCGTGGACCACGTGGAACCTCAATGTCGATTGGGATATCGACGACCGTCAGACGATCGGCCTGAACATCAAGAACATCGCCGACCGCGACCCGCCGGTGTCCTTGGGCTCGGCCAGCAATGTGGATTTGTACAACCACAACACGCTGGGCCGCTACGTGACGATGTCGTACACGTTCCGGTATTAATCGCGCAGCAAAACGCGAAGTTTGATGGCGGTAGAGCGGGTCTTCGACCCGCTGCCGTCGGCGGCAAGGTAGAGCGGCTCTCTGAGCCGCTTCTGCCAATAGCGAGGTAGAGCGACTCGTCGACCCGCTGTTTTATTACCGCAGTCGGCGCGCTTGTGGGAGGGCCGGAAGGCCCGGCGATCGCTTAGATGCAGCCGCGAAAGCGATCGGGCCTTCCGGCCCTCCCACGGGTGCGGCAGCGGGTCGGAGACCCGCTCTACCAACAAACAGCATGCATACGACCAGCATGCACACGACCAGCATGCACACGACATGAGAAGGTAGAGCGGTTCTCTGAGCCGCTACGCCCAACAGCGGGGTTCTGCCAATAGCAAGGTAGAGCGGCTCTCTGAGCCGCTGTTTGCTTGCCTATACCGCCTATGATCGTTCTCGCGAACGCTCTCGTCCCACTTTGAGGTTCCGATGTCCGACTCCGCTCCAACGCAGGCCGCAGCACCGTCGTCCGACGGATTGAACACGCTGTTGATCCTGCTCGCCGTCGCCCTGCTTGCGGCGGTGGTCGTTCCGTTCTTGCCTGCGGGCATGTTCGAACCCGGCGCGCCGGTGGCCTTAGAACGCTTCCGCATCGTGCCCGATGCCGCTGCGACCACGGTGTTCGGTTACGAGCCCGCGCGCGGCTTCCTCAATTTTTTATTCGAAGGCTTCGCCAGCGGCGATCGCAACGGCGCGGCGGTCGGTCTGATCGCGTTGATCCTGATCATCGGCGGCAGTTTCGCGCTGGTGAACGACACCGGCGCGGTCGAGCGCGGTTTGTTGCGCTTGGTCGCGCTCAGCGGTGGCCACCCGGCGTGGCTGCTCGGCAGTCTGACCATCGCGTTCTCGCTTGGCGGCGCGGTGTTCGGCATGGGCGAAGAAACCATCGCGTTTCTGGTGCTGCTGTTACCGCTGATCGATCGCTTGGGTCTGCCGCGCGAGAGCGCAGTGATGGCGACGTACATGGCCAGCCAAATCGGATTCGCCACCTCGTGGATGAACCCGTTCAGCGTGATGGTGGCGCAAAGCGTTGCCGGCGTGCCGGCGGGTTCGGGCGCGAGTTTGCGCATCGTGGTGTGGGCCTTGTTCACGCTGGCGGCGTTGATCTTCACCCTGCACTACGCCTTGAAGCATCGCCGTGCAGCCGAAGGCGATGTGCGCGAACTGATCGCACGCACGCCGTTGCGTGCGCGTGATCGGGTGGTGCTGCTGGCGATCGTCGCCACCGTGGCGTGGATCATCTGGGGCATCACCCAGCGCGGCTATTACCTGCCGGAACTGGCCGCGCAGTTCTTCGCGCTCGGTCTGTTCTGCGCGGCGACGATGTTATTCACGAAGCCCGAACCCACACCATCGGACGACGCGCAAGCGCCGCGCGCAAGCGTCCTCGCACGCGCGAACCGATTGGCCGATCGCTTCACCGAAGGCGTCGCGCAGATGGTGCCGGTGGCGCTGGTGATTGCCGCCGCCAAAGGCATGCTGTGGCTGCTCGGCGGCACCGACCCGCACAAAGCGTCGGTGTTGAACACGCTGCTGTTCCACATGGGCCACGCGCTGGAAGGCTGGCCGCCGGTGTTGGCGGCGCAGGGCATGTTCGTGTTCCAGTCGGTGTTCAATCTGTTCGTCACCTCCGGCTCGGCGCAGGCGTCGATCACGATGCCGCTGATGGCCGGCTTGGGCGACATCATCGGCGTCAGTCGCCAAGTCGCGGTGCTCGCGTTCCAACTCGGCGATGGCGTGACCAATCTGATTATTCCCACCTCGGCGGTGCTGATGGGCGCGATCGGCGTTGCCGGCGTGAGCTGGAGCCGCTGGCTGCGCGCGATCTGGAAGTTCGAATTGATCGTGATCGCGATGGCCGCGACCGCCGTCGCCTATGCGGCGACGACGGGTTATGCCTGATCTGCGCGGATCCTCGCAGATGCTGCGGTCGGTGCCAAAAAGTGCCTAAGGAATTAAGGCTGTCATCCCGAGCATCGCGAGGGACCTGCTTGCGTTGCCGCTGGCATCATTGAAAAATCAAAATGCGCTAACTCAGCCCCAGCAGCTCCACCTCGAACACCAACACCGCATTGGCCGGGATGATGCCGCCGACCGCACGCGCGCCATAGCCCATCTCGGAAGGAATGGTCAGCTTGCGCACGCCGCCGATCTTCATGCCTTGCACGCCTTGGTCCCAGCCGGCGATCACTTGGCCGGCGCCGAGCCGAAACGTAAATGGTGTGCCGCGGTCTTTGCTGGAATCGAATTTCGTGCCGTTGGTGAGCCAGCCGGTGTAATGCACGCTGACGGATTGGCCCGCCGTGGCTTCGGCGCCGTCGCCGGTCTTGATGTCGTCGATGATGAGGGTGTCGGTCATGGTTTTTTATTCCGCGAATGAAAGCGTTGAGTTGTTGAGTCAAAGCGTCTTATGAAGAAATGCAGCCTAGTGTAGTGCTTCATCCTGTTTGAACCATGTCGAATGCCGATCACTTCGCGATTTGCGTCTTTCTGACAGCATCAATTCGTGTTTCCTTCTCTCCTCACCGCGAGGGCGAAGAGGCGCGCTTTTGATGCGCTGCCTCGCGCGCCGTTGAGCGCCCGAGCGCTATGCGTAAGGGCCGGACGAAGGTGGCGCGCAGCGGCGGATGAGGGCCAAAGACAGCACGAGGGGGCGGCTGCCACGATGCGTTTGCGAAGAGCGCCCCTCACCCGGCCTTCGGTCACCCTCTCCCCGTGCGCAGCACGAGGAGAGGGAACTAGGCCGTTTTGAAGCACTGCACTTAGAACGGGCCGATCACGCTTGTATCGCTGTCCTCCATGGCGCAACGTCGATGGAGATCGGCCCCTGCCCGCGCATCCATGCGCGTGCGTTCGAGCGCGCGCGAACCAGTGGTTCGCAGGTAAAAAGAATCACGCTTGTATCGCTGCCCTCCATGGCGCAACGTCGATGGGTTCAGGCCCCGGCCCGCGCATCCATGCGCGGGCGTTCGAGCGCACGCGAACCAGTGGTTCGCAGGTAAAAAGAATCATGCTTGTATCGCTGCCATCCGTGGCGAGGCATCCATAGGAATCAGGCCCCTGCCCGCGCATCCATGCGCGTGCGTTCGAGCGCGCGCGAACCAGTGGTTCGCAGGTAAAAAGAATCATGCTTGTATCGCCGCCATCCGTGGCGAGGCATCTATAGGAATCAGGCCCCGGCCCGCGCATCCATGCGCGTGCGTTCGAGCGCGCGCGAACCAGTGGTTCGCAAACGCGCGCGCTCACCCATGGCATTTCTTGTATTTCTTGCCGCTGCCGCAGGGGCAGGGATCGTTGCGCTCGGGCGTGGCTTCGCGCCGCAGCTGCGTGCGCGGGGTCAGCGCATCGATGCGGTGATGGTGCAGATCGGAAAGCATGCCCGGCAATTCGATCACGATGCCCAAGCGCTCGGCGTAGGTAAGTATTTCGGGCTCGGCGTTCGGGTCTTCGCCGATCACTTCGCCAGTGGCGATGCGATCGAGCAGACCGAAAATTTCGTCGATCCACACGTGTTCGTCCAACCACGTCTCCCACGCGGTTTCGCGCAGCTCCACGCCGCGAAAGAAACCGTAAGCCCAGTCGCGAGCGACATCGAGTTCGTCGTCCTGGTGCGCGGTCGGGTCTTCCGGCAACCACAGCAGCGGCGCGAGGCGGTCGGGAAAGTCCTCGCCGACAAAACGCACGCGCTGTTCGACCAGCCGCCAATGCTGGGCCAACAGACCTTCTACCGCCGCCGCTTCCTCGGCATCGCCCCAGCGCGGCACTTTGCCGCCCCAGACCACCGGCTGCCACTCCTCGGTGGGCACCGTTTCCGGGCCGACCGCCAACGCCGAGAGAAAACCGTCCAGCGCTTCGAGGTTGAAGCCCTTGAACGGCACGGCGCGGGCGTCGAGCAATTCGGAAAGACGCTCGATTTCGGCGTCGTCGAGGGGTTCTGCTGTGGACATGGGGGCGGCTTCGGCAGGCGGAAATGGCGTACAGGGTAATCCAGATCCCGACCAAGGCAGCGGTACTCCGATGGATCAAGCGCGCCAATTCAGAGCAATGCCGCCAGGATCGCTAGCGGTTACGCTGGCGCAGTGTTGCCTCGGCCACGCCCATGCGCCCACATCACCTGTAACGATCTCTGCTGCTGTTGCTGTGCTTTGCGACAACTGTTTCAGTCGCGCAGCGCCCGGCATCACCTTCACCGCCTTCATCGCTGCTCGCTGCTTGCGAAGCGGTAGAACACCATCAGTTCGATTTTTGGTTAAGGCATTAAAAAAAACGCAGCGTTTTGAGCGGCGCCGACGTAGGGTAGCCGCGCACGACGCAAGGAAACGGTACCGGCGATCCTGCCCAGACCATTGCTTAACCGTCTAGCGGTTTTGCGTTTCGTATGCCACCGCTGCGGCGGGATAGGAGAAAGCAAGTACGGCGACATTTTTAAGAACGGCACCGCAATGTGACGGGATCGGCAGCTTGACGAATCGGCCGGTATTCCGCCCATGGATCTGCGATCAGATTCCCGAATGGGCAGGACATACCGCTCGACCTGCATACGATTCATGGGTTACATCTGTGCGCGCAATATCAGCCTGACGCGAGCCAAAAAGGCAGGCGTACTTTCGACGGCCTTTTGCGATCTTTTTCGCCATGGCCGGGACACCGGTCCTCGCTGTATCGGGGGGGGGTGTCGCGGCCAAAAAAGCGCTAACATTTCCAACGCTCGCCCGATCAGAAGCCGTGCCACCACAAGGAGAACGCTGATGAGTCAGTCCACGGTCGATCCCAAACAGCCGTACCGGATTCAGACGGCCCATGGCGTCGTCGAATTGAGTATCGACAGCGAGCGTGTCCGGAACCCCGGCGGCTCCACCTCCGATATCCGTCACTGGACCATCCGCATGTCGGACGACCAGCGCAGCCCCTCGCAGCCGCTGGCGCAGACCGGCTGGGACGCCGGTGGCCAGCGGCTCGTCAACGAGCAGGCGTCGTGGTTGAAATACGAAGGCAACATCCGCGATCTCGAGCCGCGCACCGTCGTCATCGCCCAGAACGAAACCCAGTCTGGCGCCTACATCGCGCGCTGGCACGGCAACGACAACCCCGGCAGCGGACAGCTCACCGAGTTTCTGGTGCCTACCGCGCAGGGCTGGCGACAGGTGCCGTCCGACGTGGTAAATCAGGTGCCCAGCGATCGCATTACCGATGCGGTGCGGCCGAATGCGACATCCTTCGACTACATCGTGCCAGGCGACGGCTCGGCGCCCCGCTGGAATGCGAGCTATCTCGACCAGCGCAACGAGCGCGTCTCGCTGACGTTCGCCGCGAACAATGAACTCGCGGTTCGCGAAGTGCGCTCGAACGATCCCAACCGTGGCTCGATCGTCACCTTCGGCCCGGGCAACGACGATCTGCAGCGCTCTCCGGGCGCGATCTCTGTGCCCGAAGGCTCGCGCCTTGTCCGCGAACAGGGCGGCGCAACGGTCGTCAATGCCGCCGGCGACATGCGCATGCTCTGGAATCAGAACCAGGACGGCGGCTATCGCGAGGAACGCCGCATCGAGCATGTCTATGCCAATGGCCGACCGACCGATTGGCGCGTCTCCACCGATCTGCCCGAGAACAACGCCGCGCTCTATCGCGTCGACCGCGACAACCGTCAGGTCGGCGATGCGTATCCACTCACGCTCGGCAGCGATGGCCGGCTGGTCATCCCTCGCAACGACGCCACCGCCAGCCTCGATGGCGCCACGCTCGGCATTCCCAGCGGGACCGGCATCGGCATCCAGGCGCCGGTCGTCGATCGCACCTCGCCGGGCGTGACCACGCGCGAAGTGCCGCTGCCCGCCGACGCTACGCCGTATTCGGTGCGCGAAACGCTGGAACAAAAGGCGGGCTACGCCAATCCTTCGCAGGCGCCTTGGTCGGAACAGCGCGTGGAGCTGCCGCGCAGCATCGCCGAGAACCTCAACATCGCGGTGCCTGCTGGCCAGAATACGGTGGTTACGCAGTTGGAGATGTTGCCGCACAACAACGCCGCAGGCCGTTTTTCGCTGCGTGACGGCACCGAGTTGATCGGCAATCGCGATTCGGCGCGCGACCTCTTCGTCATCGGCAACATGAACGAACAGTCGCGACAGGGCGCGCAAATCGCGGTCACCGAAACCGACGGCACCTTCCTCGTGCCCAGCGGCGGCCGACCCGCGCACGAAGTGTTGCGGAATCTCGCGCAGCAGGGGCTGGAACCGGTGGCGGTACTCGGCACCGGGTTCATTACTCCTTCGAACAAGCGCGATGACAACCAAACACCGATCATCGGCTACCACTACACCAATTTCGCGCGCCTGGACAATGGCGAAGAGGCGCGCGCGAATATCCCGTCGACCGAGCAGCGCGACCCGCAGAACGGCACGAATCTCCGCGCGGGTTACTGGGTCGATGCGCAGGGCGAGATGCATCTGCTCAATCTCGACCGCGAGCGCTTCCCGCAGCCGCAGCAAGTGAACGCCGAACTGGAGAAGATGAAGAACGACCCGAATGTGGTCGCGATCAATCTCTTC
>JANMGT010000066.1:0-24196 GCA_031374725.1 Lysobacteraceae bacterium
TGACCAGACCACCAGTCTGGCGCTGCGCGACGCTCGAACCTCAACGTGTCGCGGCGACGCAACGCGGAGTATGGGGAGATTCTAAACAGGCTCTTAAACCCTGTTCACAGCCAGCGCCTCACCAATTTGCGATATTCCTCGTAACGCGCTCCGAACTGCGCCGTTAGTGCGCGCTCTTCGGGCAGAATCTGAAACAACGTGATGTAGGCGACATACAGCGGTACCGCCAATGCGCCCAGCTTGTTCCGCAGCAAATACGCATAGCCGAGCAAGATAAGCGCTTGCCCAAGATACATCGGGTTGCGCGTAAGACGGTACAGACCCGATGTCAGCAGCACCATGCTCGCGGCGGGCCGCATCGGATTGATGGTCGTGTTCGCCCGCGCGAACAGAATTTTTGGATACGCATTGAGAACCAGCCCGACTGCGATCAGCGCGGTGCCGATCGCGACATGGAACGGCAGCGGCATCTGCGCCTGCGGAAATGCGTTCGCTAGCCACACTATCGACACGCATAGCAGCAACAACAGAACGGGTGGCGGAAGCTTGGTATCGAGGGGTGTGGGCACGCGCGTATGAGACATCACATCACGGCGCATCGCAAGGACGTTTGAACGAATGACACTGCGCTGGATGCAATTTTTTCTAGCCAAATGCCATCGTAACTAAGGCGATGACTACATCATGCAGGGGAGCTTGCCGCAGCACACCGGCCAGTCACGCAAACGGTGTCGATCGGTTTTAGAATGCGGACGCGATGAAGTTCAAGCGCCGGATACACGCCCGTCGACGTCTTCGCCTCTGCGGACTGACCGAGACGCCGGTAGCTTTGCAATCGAATCTCCGCAATCACAGTGATCGAGGGGGCAGAAGCCCCCTCGATCGTCGTGTTCAAGAACTCCGACGACTGACTAAGGGCTCGAGGCCGCCGCTGCAATAGACGTCTTGGTATGCGCTGGTCGAACCGATACTGTTGGTCACCGTCACAGAGACGCTGGTCCAATAACCCGCGAAAGTGCAGAAGCCGTAATACCAGTCGCCATAGCCAGTACCGGCGTTACCGCTCCACGTCACGGACGCGGGTGTCGACGAACTGTAGCTCACACTGCAACTGCCGGAACCTCCACCGGAACAATACAGGCTGTCGATCACCGGCGGCGTGGGCGCAGGCGGCGGCGGTGTCAGCGTGTACAGCAGACGATTGGGCGAGCCGGTGCGCGGGTCGGTCACTTTGTTGAGCGTGGCGTTATTGATCAGCGCGGTCGCGACCTGTGCGGGGGTTGCGCTCGGATTTGCAGCAAGGTGCAGCGCTGCGGCACCAGCGACATGCGGCGAGGCCATCGAAGTTCCGCTGAGCACAGCGCTTGCGCCGGTACTGGTCCACCAAGCTGAAGTGATTGATGAGCCGGGCGCAAACATATCTAGACAACTGCCCCAGTTCGAGAACGATGAACGTGCATCGTTACTGACTGTCGAGCCGATCGTCAGCGCATTCGCCACCCGCGCTGGCGAGTAGTTGCAAGCACTGGCGTTATTGTTGCCTGCCGCGACGACCACGGTCACGCCGGCGTTGATCAGATTATTGACGGCAGTGTCCATCGACGAATTCGCGCCGCCGCCCAGACTCATGTTCGCCACTGCGGGCTTGATGTGATTGCCGCGCACCCAATCGACACCAGCGATGATCGTCGACCATGCCGAGCCGCCGCTGCAACCGAACACGCGTACGGGATGGATTGTCACGCCCTTGGCGACGCCCCATGTCGTGCCACCGATCGTGCCGGCGACGTGCGTACCGTGGCCATTGCAGTCGCTCGTGCCGTTGCCATCGTTAATGGCGGTGAAACCGTTACCCATACGACCCGCGAACTCGCTGTGCGTGCCGAGCACGCCGCTATCGATCACATAGGCGCGTACGTTCAAGGCGGTGGTGGCGTAGGTATAGGTACCGTTGAGCGGCAGATCGCGCTGATCGACACGGTCGAGGCCCCAAGTCGCGCCGCTTTGGGTGTTATTGAGGGCAACGTATCCATCTTCCTCGACATACGCCACACGCGGGTCGGCAAGCAGCTTCGCCAACGCCGCATCATCGGCATCCACCACGAAACCGCGCAGAGCGTGCTCATAGCTGCGAAGGAGTCTGGCGCGATGCGTGGCCACGAGCTGTCGCGCGATGTCGGGCACGCGAGGATTGGCACTGCGTTCTGCGGATAGTCGTGCGACATTGTCTTTCAGCACGACGATATAACGGCCTTCGATCGGCTTTGCGTTGGTGCGCAGATCGGCGGCAAAGCTCGATGTCGTTCCGAGCGAGAACAAGACGCCTGCGCAGAGCATAGCGGGCAAAAAGGGTTTCTGATGTCTCATACAGTTTCCTTCCTTAGTCACTAGGCGGTATCGCCGCGCATTGCGCGCGACGAGCATTCGCGGTTTGATGGGCATCAAGCAGACGCGATCAGAAGAAATGGGCGTTATTGACCATTCCTTGGCCGATCTGCGACATTGTGTCGCATCAGTATTCCGCCGGGCAAACGTAATTAACCGCAGAGTAGAGGTCAACTATCGCCTACACATTAGTCAGCCTATAGTCAGCCGATAGTCAGCTATGGCTTCTGCGTGTCGGGTGTCGGTCTTGGCATATAAAGCGTGGATAGCGGCGAGAACATTTCCGTCGCAAATTAGCTAACGTCGCGCGGCGGCGTATCGAACACAGCATGTTCGCCGCTCGCGCTGAGCGCAATAACGACATTACCTCGCTTACGCCCCTGATCGACATAGCGGTGCGCTTCGACCATTTCCTCGAAGGGGTAGCAGCGATCGATGACTGGCGAGAATCTTCCGCTCGCAGCAAGTTCAGCAAGCTAGCGCTATCCGCGCCCGTACACGTCCTCATAACGCACGATATCGTCCTCGCCGAGATAATCGCCGGACTGCACTTCGATCAACTCCAATACCTCGCTGCCGGGGTTCTCTAAGCGATGTTTCGCGCCGATCGGGATATAGGTGGATTGATTGGCGAACAACTCGAACACGTCGTTGTTGCGGGTGACGCGTGCGGTGCCGCGGACGACGATCCAGTGCTCGGCGCGACGGTTGTGCGATTGCAGCGACAGCGCCGCGCCGGGTTTGACTTTGATGCGTTTGACTTGAAAACCGGCGCCGACATCGACCGAGTCGTAACTGCCCCAGGGGCGATGTACTTCGCGATGCAATGCCGCTTGCGTGCGCTGCTCGGCTTTCAGGCGGGCGACGACTTGCTTCACATCCTGCACTTTGTCCTTGGCCGCGACCAAGATCGCGTCGTCGGTTTCGACCACGATCAAATCGTCCACGCCAACAAGCGCGACGAGACGGCGCGCATAGGCGTAAGTGTTGCGGGTATCGACCGCGATGACATCGCCATGATGCGCGTTGCCGTCGCCGTCCTGCTCGCTCACTTCCCACAGCGCCGACCACGAACCGACGTCGTTCCAGCCGATGTCCACCGGCAGCACCATCGCGGCATCGGTGTTCTCCATCACCGCGTAGTCGATGGATTCCGATGGCGATGCGGCGAAGGCGTCGCGATCGAGCCGCAAGAATTCTCCATCTGGATCGAGATGCTCGCACGCTGCGCGCGCGGCGGCGAGGATATCGGGGCGATACTTGCGAAGCTCTTCAAGGTAACGCGAGGCGCGGAATAGGAACATGCCGCTATTCCAGTAATAGCCGCCTTGGTCGAGATAACGCTGGGCGGTGACTGCGTCGGGTTTTTCGACGAAGCGCAGCACGTCGCGCACGCCTTCGCCGTCCGCCGCTTGGATATAGCCGAAGCCAGTTTCCGGCGACTGCGGCACGATGCCGAACGTGACCAAGGCGCCCCGCTCCGCCGCAGGGATCGCGGCGCGCACGGCAGCGCGGAAGGCCTCGGCATCGCGAACGACGTGATCGGACGGCAGCACCAGCAGCAGCGGATCGCCGTCCTCGTGCTGCGGGTCCGCGCGCGCGATCAACGCGGCGGCAGCGATCGCTGGGGCGGTATTGCGCCCGATCGGTTCGAGCACGATGCGGGCCTGCGGCGCGCCGATCACCCGCAGCTGTTCGGCAACCAGGAAGCGATGCTCTTCGTTTGCGACGATCAGCGGCAGGGCATCGGACAACGGCGCCACCCGGCGCCAGGTCGCCTGCAGCATGGTGTCGTCACCGACCAAGGGCAGGAACTGCTTGGGATAGGCCTCGCGCGACAGCGGCCAGAGCCGGGTTCCAGACCCGCCTGACAACAACACCGGCTGCAGTTCGCTCATGACGCCCTCCCGAAAACGATGGGCGCAGTTTACCCTGTCGCCTTCGCACCGCTGCCGGCCCCCGCATGACCGACGTTCAAGACCCTGCCGCCGCCAACAGTACCCAGAACGATGCCGATGACCACGCCCGCACCGACGCCCGCCTGCGCTGGGCACGTGTGGCCGCTGGCGAACACGCGCTGACCCTCGAACGCGCGTCGATGGATGCCGGCTTCCGCAGCTATTGGCGCGGCGCGGCGGCATCCGATCGCAGCGTGATCGTGATGGATTCGCCGCCGGACAAAGAAGACGTGCGGCCATGGCTGCAGGTACGTGACCTGCTCGAAACCGGCGGCGTGCGCGTGCCGCGGGTGTTGGCCGAAGATGCAGACGCCGGCTTTCTGCTGTTGGAAGATCTCGGCCATCGCACGTATCTGCACGTGTTCGAAGCGGATACCCGCGATGCCGATGCGATGTTCGACGCCGCGCTGGATCAACTTCTGAAACTGCAGACGATCGCGCTGCCGCCGGAATTTCCCGCCTACGACGAGGCGCTGCTGGCGCGCGAACTGCGCTTGTTCGACGAATGGTTTCTGGGGCGCCACCTGGGTATCGCCTTGGACTGTGGCGATTTGGAAGCGCTGGATCTGATTTATCGTCGCTTGATCGACGCCGCACTGGTGCAGCCGCAGGTGTTGGTGCATCGCGATTTCATGCCGCGCAACCTGATGCCGCTTGCCGCCGACGATGGGCCTGCGGTGCTGGATTTCCAAGATGCGGTGCGCGGGCCGATCGCATACGACGCATTGAGTCTATTCAAGGACGCGTTCTGGAGCTGGCCGGCGCAGCGCGTGGACGCATGGCTGGATCGTTACCACCAACGCGCGCTCGATGCAGGCCTGCCGGTGCCATCGCGCGAACAATTTCGCCGCGATGCGGATTGGATCGGTATCCAGCGGCATCTGAAAGTGATGGGCATTTTTGCGCGCTTGAAGTATCGCGATAGCAAGCCGAAGTATCTTGCCGATGCGCCACGATTTCTTGCCTATCTCGACGGCGTGCTGCCGCGTTATCCCGAACTCGCACCGCTAGCGGATCTGCTCGATCGTCATGTGCGCCCGCACATCGGCGCACAGGTGTAATTACCACGAACCGATACGCAATCACGAACACGCCAACAATGAAAGCCCTGATCTTCGCCGCCGGTCTCGGCGAGCGCATGCGCCCGCTGACCGACACCACGCCCAAACCGCTACTGCAGGTCGGCGGCAAGCCGCTGATCGTCTGGCATTTGGAAAAACTCGCGGCGCTGGGCGTGCGCGACGTTGTGGTGAACACATCGTGGCTGGCCGAACAGTTTCCGCGCACGCTGGGCGACGGCAGCGATTTCGGCTTGCGTCTGCATTTCTCGTATGAAGGTCCAACGCCGTTGGAAACCGGCGGCGGCATGCACCATGCCCTGCCGCTGCTGCGCGAAGGCGACGAAGCCGACGCGCCGTTTATCGCGATTAACGGCGATATCTGGACCGATTACGACTTCGCGCGTCTGCCGCGCGAACCGAGTGGTCTTGCGCATTTGGTGCTGGTGGACAACCCCGAGCACAACCCGAACGGCGATTTCACGCTATCGACGCACGGTCGCGTGACCAGCGGCCGCCCTCACCCCAGCCCTCTCCCGCTTGCGGGAGAGAGGGAAACCCGCGCAACCGAAGAACGTGGGCGTGTCGGAGAACCGCGCGCATCTGCGAACACGGAGGTGGCTAACACCCAGCTCAACATCGAAGCAACCGGATCGGATAATGGCTTCGTCATTGCGGCGAACGCCGGAATCGTTTCTCAACAGCCTGAGGCTGGTTATCCCTCTTTTTCGCAGGATGTCCAAACGCTGGATCCCGGCGTTCGCCGGGATGACGACCGGGCACATTTCGATTCCGATGTTGAGATACGTTCTGGTGAAATGCGCCTGACCTTCGCCGGCATCGGCGTGTATCGGCCATCGTTGTTCGCGAACTGGCGCGCGATCATCGGCGATGCGCCCGGCGTCGATCGCGATCCACCGCGTTTCAAACTCGCGCCGCTGCTGCGTGCGGCGATGGCGCATCCTGACGCTGCGCTGCAGACCGGTGTAAGCGGCGAACACCATCGCAGACGTTGGACCGATGTCGGCACGCCGGAGCGCTTGTATTCGCTTAGCGATTATTTGCTACAAACTGACAGGAGCCCTTAAGCATGACTTCAAGTTTTAGAGTCTATATTGATGAATCAGGTGATGAAGGGTTCGTTTTCCTGCCGAATGAAAGAGGCTCCTCCAGATGGTTCGTATTATCTGCCGTTATTTTTAGAAAATCGAACGATCTCTCCGCGGTTGAGATCATGAGGGAGGTCAGAGAATTGCTGGGGAAAGAGCCTAAAAAGCCTCTCCACTTCAAACATTTGAAACATGAACAGAGAATTCCATATGTGAGAGCGATCGGAAACGCTCGCACTAAAACTGTTTCTATATTGATTCATAAACCATCAATCAGAGACCCCGAAAAATTTCAAAGTGAAGCATATAGGCTTTATAGATATGCGACGAGATTACTGCTCGAACGTGTTTCCTGGTTTTGTCGAGATGCGAAACGCGATGGCGAAGGCGACGGAACAGCCGAGCTGGCATTCTCGAATCGCTCTGCCATGTCCTATGAAGATCTTCGAAATTATCTGCAGCTCTTGAAGCAACAATCAGAGGCCCGCGATGTAAGGATAGATTGGTCGGTTATTGATCCAGCCAAAGTTAGGGCTGTCAATCACGATCAACTTGCAGGATTGCAAATTGCAGATGCCGTTGCGTCAAGCACTTTCTTCTCCGTAAACCTTACACAATATGGAGAGTGTGAGCCGAGATATGTTGAGCTATTGAGCTCCCGGATATATGCACACAAAAAAACCGTATTCGGGTATGGCCTGAAGTTCTGGCCAGAAGAGTGGACTGCACTAAAAGAAACGCTCGACCATCTTTCGATGTTCGAGCGTTTCAGATAGCCGGCCCCGGGGTCGAGGATCCCACCCAATATGGGCTGCCGCTTCAAATAGCGACCTCTACAAATCCCGCGCTTGCCTAGGCCAAAGCATGGGCAAGACTCGACAATAAGTCAAGTCTTCATTTATTGCTGAATCAATGACTTATACAAATTGTTAATCTAGCAGCAGACGCAAAAACGGTACGGTCAATCGCCGCTGCGCCGCCAGCGACTCGCGATCCAAACGATCGAGCAAAGCGGTAAGACTGCCGAGGTCGCGATCGACGCGTTTGAGCAACCAGTCGATCGCAGTGTCTTCCAGCTGCAAGCCGCGACGCTGCGCGCGCAGGCGCAAGACCTCGGCGCGGCCGGCATCGTCGAGCGGATCGAGCGCGATCCGCGCACATTGCGACAAGCGCGAACGCAGGTCGGGCAGGGTCAAATCGAGCGCATCGGGCGTCGCGCATGCCGAATACAGCACGCGACGACTCGCGTCATGGGCGCGGTTATGCGCGTCGAACAATGCGATCTCGTCGTCGCGCGCACCGACGACCGCGTCCAAGCCATCGAGCGCGATCACATCGGCGTGCTCGAAAGCATCGAGCGCAGCGTGCAGGCGACCTTGTGCGGCGCTTAGCGGCAGGTAGGCGGTGCGCAGGCCAACCGATTCGGCGTCTGCGCATACCGCGAGCAGCAAATGGGTTTTGCCGGTGCCGGCCGGCCCGGAGAGATAGACGCTGGCGATACCGGCGGCACCGGCGCTGCCGGGCTCGGCGCGTACGAACGCGCGCAGCAGTGCGACCGCGCCCTCGGGCGCGCCGACGAAGGTTTCGAAACGTTGATCCGGCGGAAAGCGCAACGCCAGCGGCAATTGCGCCGTGTCATCGGGACCGCGTTTGCTCATGCCGTTCCTGCGGAACCGGATTTCGCACCATTGGCGGCCGCCTCGGCATCCGGGTGCGCAGGCGCACTGTCGTTCGGCGGCCCATCGATGTCGTTGCCGTGTTCGATCTCGTGCTCGAGGTCGTGTTTGAGGTCGTGTTTAAGGTAAAACTGGCTCGCGGTGTATTGCTTCATCATGTGACGAATCAGCACGTTCGCCACCGAGGCCACCGGCAGCGCCAGCAGCATGCCGAGAAAGCCGAACAAACTGCCGCCAGTCATCACTGCGAACACGACGGTGACGGGACTCAGGCCGACGCGGTCGCCGACCAATTTTGGCGTCAGCACATAGCTTTCCAATATCTGGCCGACGCCCCAGACCGCGAGCACGCCGACCAGATGCTGCCAATCGCCGAACTGCACGAGGGCAGCGATCACGCCGCCGATCAACACGGTCATCGGGCCAAGATAAGGCACGAAGGTCAACAAACCAGCGAGCAAACCGATCAATACGCCGACTTCAAGACCGACCATCCATAGCCCGATCGCGTAGAACAAACCCATCGCGAGCATCACCAGGAACTGGCCGCGTAGAAAGCTGCCAAGCACCGCATCGGAGTCCGCCGCAAGCATGCCGACGGTGCGGGCCCTGGCCCGCGGGATCAGATCAGCGGCGCGCTGTACGAGTTGGTTCCAATCGCGAAGAAAAAAGTACGTGAGGAATGGAATCAGCACTAGATTCGCGAACCATCCCAACACGGCGAAGCTCGACTGGGTGAGATAGCTCAGCACTTGCGTCGCGAAACCGCTGGCGCCCTGCCAATTACGTTTGAGCGTCTCGATAACATGCCCCGGATCGAGCCAAACCGAGAGATCGAAACCGGTCTTGGCCCTGATCCACGGCACCCCAGTGCTTACCAGCCAGTCGAGATAGCGCGGCAACGAATCCGCCAGGATGACGACCTGCTCCTGGATCAACGGCACCAGCACCACGATCAGCGTGATCAAGGTAGTCAGCATCAGGCTGAAGACCAGCATCACCGCACCATTGCGGGACATACCGCGTTTCTGCAGCCGCCCGACAACAGGATTGCCCATCCACGCCAGCAACAGCGACGCGGCGAACGGGGTGAGCACCGGCGCCAGCACCCAAATCAGCGCACCGACCGCGACCAGAAACAGCGCCCACTGCAGTCGGCTGAAGAAGCGGGCGATGTCGTTCAGCGCATTCGCACCAAGCACCCGATCATCGATCGCATCGTGTTGGAACTGTTCGATCGAATCGTTCATCGGCTCGTTCATCGGCTCGTTCATTCGCAGGTTGTTCGCAGGTTGTTCGCAGGTTGGTTCGCGGGTTGGTTCGCTGGCTTATTCGCTTCGGTTATCGCATGTCGAACGTCAGCACGTCATCGCCTTCGCTCGGAATCAGCACGCCGCGGCTTTCGACCATACGCTTGAAGCCCGACATACCGGTCAGTAGTTCGAGTTCCACCACCAGGGTATTGCCGCTAGCACTGATCGGCCGCACGCGCCGCACGATCGACAACTCCTGCAGATGCGCGGAGAGGCGAATGTAATCGTCGGCGCTGTCGATACCGATGATGCTGACGCGGAAGGTGCCGGGAGCGCCGGCACCGGCACCGCGACGGGCGTATTTGCGAATTAGGGCGTCGGCACCGCCATCGGCGCCGCCGGCCATGGCGCGACGAGCGTCGGGGTCGCTGCTGCTCCAGTTTGAGAGTACGCGCCCGCTGTCGACGAAGGTCCAGTCGGCCTGCCAGCCGCTGCCTTTGCGGTAGAGCTTGCCGACCAACTGCATCGGCGGGCTGTATTGGGCTGAGATTCGAGCGATGGCCCCGGTATCGCCGCGCCAAATCGCACCGACCGCTGCCTGCTCTGCGGCATTGCCCGAAGGCAGGCCCAGGCGATAGCCGCGTTCGATTGCGCGGTCGAGCACCGCGCGCGCCGCATTGCTTTGCGACAAAGCAACCAAGCGCGGCCCTTTGCCGTCGTCGATCGCTAGCCACAACACCGGTTTGGGCCGCGGCTGCGGCCACATCGGCAAGCCGAGCATGCCGATCATGCCTTCGACCTTCGCCCGGTCGTAGCGGACGATCAGCATGGTCTTGAAGCTGGGAGCGCCGTTGGGCGACACGCCCTGGTCTTGGCGGTAGTCGAAATCAGTGACGTACTCCTTGGCGCGGCGCAGCTCCTGGCCGACGCCGGGGCGACCGGTCGCGCCGCGGTCGCCCGACAGCTTGGCCAACACTTGCGCCAACCCACGCCCGAAGGCCACGTTGCGCTCGGTTTCGCTCTGGCCGTTGACCGGCACCTCGGCTTCATAAATGCCGCTCGCCGCGGCGCGATCGCCTTCGACCCGCTGCGCATGCGCCATCGGCGCCAGCAGCGCGAACGCCAGGCCGAGGCCCAACATCGCGCCGATTCCACGGTGAATGCCTACCGACCACCGTACCGACCATCCACTCAACTGCCGCATTTTCACATCCCGAACCATGGCTATCGGTGGAAATGGTGCCACAAGTAGGGCGGGCCCTGGCCCGCTATTACAATCTTTCGGATTGCTTCGCATCTTAGAGCGGAGCACTTTCGATCATTTCGGACGTGACCGGAAACCCTGCAATGGCGGGCCAGGGCCCGCCCTACTACAATTCCGCCTTTCCGCGCCTGCAGCCCATACCGTGACCCAGACTCCTCCTGCTGCTCCCGGCACGACCAGCGGTATGACCTACCGCGATGCCGGCGTCGATATCGATGCGGGCAACGAACTCGTCGAACGCATCAAACCCCTGGTTAAGCGGAGCTTTCGGCCCGAGGTGATGGGTGGTTTGGGCGGTTTCGGGGCGATGTTCGATCTCTCCGGCAAGTACAAGGAGCCGGTGCTGGTCTCCGGCACCGACGGCGTCGGCACCAAACTCAAACTCGCGCAGCAGCTCAATCGTCACGACACCATCGGCATCGATCTGGTCGCGATGTGCGTGAACGATGTGCTGGTGCAGGGCGCCGAACCGCTGTTCTTCCTCGACTATTTCGCCACCGGCAAGCTCGATATCGAGACCACCGTGGCCGTGGTCGGTGGCATCGCCAAAGGCTGCGAACTCTCCGGCTGCGCCCTGATCGGCGGCGAAACCGCAGAAATGCCCGACATGTACCCGCCGGGCGAATACGATCTCGCCGGTTTCTGCGTGGCCGGCGTGGAGAAATCCAAGATTCTCGATGGCGCCAAGGTGCGCCAGGGCGACGTGCTGATCGGCATCGCCTCCAGCGGCGCGCATTCCAACGGCTATTCGCTGATCCGCAAGATCTACGACCGCGCCGGCCGCCCGGCGGATCTCGATCTCGGCGGCGTGGCCCTGGTCGATGCGCTGATGGCGCCGACGCGCTTGTACGTCAAACCGATCCTCGAACTGCTCGGCGGCGCGCACGGCGGCGAGGCTCATGCTCATGATATTCACGCCATGGCGCATATCACCGGCGGCGGCCTGACCGAAAACATCATCCGTGTGGTGCCGGATGGCCTAGGTCTGAATATCGATGCGACATCCTGGACCCTGCCGCCGCTGTTCGACTGGTTGCAGCGCGAAGGCAACGTGCCGCGCGAGGAGATGTGGCGCACCTTCAACTGCGGCATTGGTTTCGTGCTGGTCGCGCCGCAAGGTGCTGTATCGGCATTGGAAAGCGAACTCGACCGGCTCGCGCTGCCGCATTGGCGCATCGGCGAAGTCGCCGCCGCCGCGGGCGAAGAGCGCGTGCGGATTGGTTGGGCATGATCTGTTGAGCATGATCAGTTGAGCATGATCGTTTGAGCACGACGCGCTTGAGCACGACGCGCTTGAATCCACGCCAACGCGTAGCGTTCGCGCTCACGATCGCACTCTTCGCGATCACCTGGATCGACCCACTCTGGCCGGTGGAGCAAGCGCTGCACAGCTCGCTGACCGTCGTTGGGCTGCTCTGGCTGGCGCTGCATCACCGCCGCTGGCCGATGCGCACCGGCGATTTCGTCGCCATTTGCGCGTTCATCGCCGTGCACTGCATCGCCGCGCGCTGGCTGTATTCCAACCTGCCTTACGACCGCTGGCTCACCGCGCTATTCGGCTGGTCGCCGCAAGCGGCCTTCGGCTGGGAGCGCAATCACACCGACCGGCTGATTCATCTGCTGTACGGGCTATGTCTCACGCCAGCGCTGCAGTGGTACGCGCAGCAGCGCTGGCGCACGACCCCACGCCAAGCCTTCGCGATCGCGCTGGCGCTGATCCTGATCAGCGGTTTGATCTACGAGTGGTTGGAGTGGGGCATCGCATTGGCGATGTCGCCAGAAGCGGCTGAGGCCTACAACGGCCAGCAGGGCGATGTGTGGGACGCGCATATGGACATGCTGTTGGCGGCGATCGGTGCGCTGTTAACCTGGCCCTGGCTGCATCGCCGTGCGCTGCAGCGGGAGCAGCCGCATGTCCACTGAATCGCTGGCGCCGCATGTCCACTGAAGCGCTGCGGATCGCCGTGCTCGCCTCCGGCGCCGGCAGCAATTTGCAGGCGCTGATCGACGCGATCGCTGCGCACAGCCTGCCTGCGCGCATTGTCGGCGTGTTCTCTGATAAACCCGCTTGTCTCGCGTTACAGCGCGCGCGCGACGCCAGCATCCAGGCCACGGCGGTCTCGCCAAAAGCGTTCGCCTCGCGCGCGGCTTACGATGTCGAATTCTTCGCAGCAGTGGATGCGGCGGCTCCCGATCTGATCGTCTGCGCCGGTTACATGCGGCTGATCTCAGCGGCAGCGGTGAACGCGCGGCCCGAACGCATGGTCAACCTGCATCCATCGCTGCTGCCAGCGTTCAAAGGCCTGCACACGCATCAGCAGGCGCTCGATGCAAGCGCGCATCAGCACGGCGCAAGCGTGCATGTGGTCACGGCCGATCTCGACGGTGGGCCGGTGATCGCGCAGGCATGCGTGCCGGTGCGGCCCGACGATGACGCCCACACGCTGGCCGCGCGCGTACGGGAACGCGAGCACCCACTGTTGGTCGAAACCGTGCGTTTGTTCGCGAGCCGCCGGTTGGCGCTGCGCGACGGCGCGATCTTCCTGAACGGTGAGCGCTTGCGCACGCCCCTTCAGCTCTCAGCCACCCACACACTTGCATGATGCCGTCCGCAATGAATGCCTCCCTCCCTCGCCGCAGTTCGGCGCTAGCAGCTCCGCGCAGCGCCCTGCCAACAGCAGCGCTTATCGGTGTGCTTGCGGGTGCGTTCGCTGGCGCCGCCTTCAGCCAGGGCGCTGCAGCGAGCCCAGTCACAACCAGCCCAGTCGCAACCAGCCCAGCCACCGAAATCGCTCCACAACTCCAACCTGCGCAGGCGTCCGCACTGGCGCCATTCACCGCCACCTACGAAGCCTTCCGCCAGGGCAAGCGCGCCGGCAACGCCACCTTGCGCTTGGTCCATGGCGATGCCGCACCGCGCTGGCGGGTCGATCTGGACATCCGCGGCGACCGCGGGTTCGCCGGAGTGCTTGGACTGAATCTGCAGCAGAGCACGGTCTTCGAGGACGGCGACGCCGGTTTCCGCCCGATCAGCCAGAGCACGGTGCGCAAAGGCCTGTTCCTGGGCAAGAAAACCGTTGGCGTCTACGACTGGTCGAAAGGCACAGCGCAATGGCGCGGCGATCTGAAGGACAAATACCGCGCTGCGATTCCGCTTCAGAACGGCGATATGAGCGGTCTGCTGATCAATTTAGCGATCATCCGCGATGCGCAGCCGGATAGAATCCTGCACTATCGCTACGTAGACGGCGGACGCGCCCGCGATCATGCCTACCGCGTTGCCTCTACGCCCGAGCCGATGTCGGCAGGCGAACTGAATTTCCAGACGCTCCGCGTCGCCCGCACCAACGGCGGCAATGACGAGACCCTGGTCTGGGTCGCCGAAGGCGTCCCGACCCCCGTGCGCATCCTGCAGCGCGAAGACGGCGAAGACGCGATCGACCTGCGTCTGATCCAATACGAAGGACAATGATGAAAACCCCCGCTCTTTTCACCAGCACCACCTGTCGCCCTCGCTCGCACCGCAGTGCGCTCCGCCGCCGCATCGCGGCCGGCGTCGTCGCATTCGGTCTGTTGCTGAGCGCATCGTCCGCATTCGCGCTCGAACCGTTCAGCGCCGACTATCAAGCGAAATACATGGGCTTGTCGGCGAACGGCAAGATGACCATCGAGGCCCAGGGCGCCAACCGCTGGAAGTACACGCTCAGCATCACCCATCAAGTGGCGCAGCTCACCCAGACCACCGTATTCGAAGACCATAACGGCCAATGGCGGCCGCTTTCGGGCACCGACGCCTCACTGCTGTTGATCAAGAAAATTCGCCGCAACGCGGTATACGACTGGGCCGCCAACCAAGCGCGTTGGAGCGGCGATGTGAAACCCGAACGCGCTGGCCCGATCGCGCTGCAAGCCGGCGATGTCGATGGTCTGCTGATGAACTTAGCGATCGCCCGCGACGTGGCCGCTGGCAAGCCGCTACGCTACCGCCTGGTGGACGAAGGCCGCGCCAAAGCGATGAATTTCACCGTCGCCGGCAAAGAAGCGATCACCATCGGCGGAAAATCGCGTCAGGCCACCAAATTGGTCAACACCAACGGCAACAAGCAGATGATGATCTGGGTGGTCGACGGCATCATCCTGCCGGCGCGGATCCTGCAGCGCAAGGATGGTAAGGACGATATCGATTTGAAGATCCTGTCGGTGAAATAGCGGCGCTTTGTGCCGCTAGAGCGTTTTTTGCTCTGCTGTTCACACTCAACTCCAATCGACGAGCCGCAACTGCAATGTCTGACCGCTATATGCGCATCAATCGATCCGCTTGATCTTCGCCCCCAGCGCCGACAGCTTCGCCTCGATGCGTTCATAGCCGCGGTCGAGGTGGTAGATGCGATCGATCACCGTGTCGCCGTCGGCGACGAGGCCGGCCAAAATCAGCGAAGCCGAGGCGCGCAAATCTGTGGCCATGACCGGTGCGCCGCTCAGCTGCGGCAAGCCGCGCACGATTGCGGTATGTCCATCGATGCGGATGTCGGCACCCAGGCGCTGCAGTTCTTGCACGTGCATGAAACGATTTTCGAAAATGGTTTCGCTGATGATGCCCACGCCATCTGCGACGCAGTTCAAAGCCATGAACTGCGCCTGCATATCGGTGGGAAAGCCCGGATGCGGCGCGGTGCTGATGTCCACTGCCTGGGGGCGTTTGCCCTTCATATCCAGAGTGATGCTATCGGCATCGACACTGATCGTCGCACCGGCTTCGGTCAGTTTGTCGATCACCGCGCCCAGTGTTTCTGGGCGCGCGGCGCGGGCGACGATGCGGCCGCCGGTCATCGCCGCAGCGACGAGAAAGGTGCCGGTTTCGATGCGGTCGGCGACGACATGATGCTTACCGCCATTCAGTCGCTCGACGCCGTGCACCACGATGCGATTGCTACCCGCGCCTTCGATCTTCGCGCCCAACGCGATCAAACAGTCGGCCAGATCGACGATCTCCGGCTCCATCGCCGCATTCTCGATCACGGTAGTGCCTTCGGCCAGCGTCGCGGCCATCAGCACGTTCTCGGTCGCGCCGACGCTGACCATATCGAACACGATGCGACCGCCGCGCAGACGAGCCGCTTTGGCCTTGATGAAGCCGTGATCGACGCTTATCTCGGCGCCCAACGCTTGCATGCCCTTGATATGCTGATCGACCGGGCGCGATCCGATCGCACAGCCGCCGGGCAACGACACTTCCGCCGCGCCGTAGCGCGCGAGCAGCGGCCCGAGCACCAGCACCGATGCGCGCATGGTCTTCACTAATTCATACGGCGCGACGTGGCTGTTCACGCTACGTGCATCGACCGTGATCGTGCCCGCGTCGCGATCGTGATCGACGTTTGCGCCGAGTTCGCGCAGCAGTTTGATCGTCGTGATCACGTCGTGCAGATGCGGCACGTTGCCGATCTCGACGATGCCGTCGGCGAGTAGCGTCGCGCAGAGGATCGGCAGCACCGCGTTCTTTGCGCCGGAGATGCGGACTTCGCCTTCGAGCGGCACGCCGCCTGTCACTACGATTTTTTGCATGGTTGGTCTTTAGTGTTGGAGCGGCTGCCAAAGCGGCCGTAGGAGCGGCTTCAGCCGCGAATCGATGAAGAACACACGCTGAGGAACATTTCGTTTAGGCATGTGCCGTTTTAGAGCGCGCGGTGATGAAGCGCACGCCGATCAAACACACTTCGCATCGCGCAGGTCGGGGGTCGCGGCTGAAGCCGCTCCTACACATGCGTCAACCGGCTTCTTCCGGGGTCTGGGTCTTCAATGCCAGCGCGTGAATCGCGCCGCCCATCAGTTCGCCGAGGGTCGCGTAGACCATGCGATGCCGCGCCAACGGCAATTTGCCGCGGAAGGCATCGGAGACCACCAGCGCCTCGAAATGGACCCCGTCATCGCCCTCTACATGGACGCGGGCGCCGGGCAGGCCCTGTTCGATCAATTGGCGGATGGTGTCGGCATTCATGGCGGGTGGGTGGTCCGAGGCGTAAAATCGCGAGTTTATCGTATGCGACCCCCAACCGGCCCTATGGCGAACGCCTCCGCTCCACTTCCCATACCCAGCGCGCGCACCGCTTCGGACGAGGCGCTCGCCGCTAGCGGCCGGCGCGTGTTCGAGATCGAGCGGCAAGGATTAGCCGCCGTCGCGGCCCGTATCGATGGCGCGTTCACAGCGGCCTGCCGCGCGATGCTGGCCTGCTCCGGCCGCGTGGTGTGCATGGGCATGGGCAAATCCGGCCACGTCGCACGCAAGATCGCCGCCACGCTCGCGTCCACCGGCACCCCGGCCTTCTACGTCCATCCGGGCGAGGCCGGGCACGGCGACCTGGGCATGATTACCGACCGCGACGTGGTGCTGGCGCTGTCGTATTCCGGCGAGTCCGACGAAATCCTGATGCTGCTGCCGGTGCTCAAGCGCCAGGGCAACGCGCTGATCGCGATGACCGGCCGGCCGCAGTCCACCTTGGCCCGCGAGGCCGACCTGCACTTAGACGTCAGCGTGCCGGCCGAAGCCTGCCCGCTGGCCTTGGCACCGACCGCCAGCACCACCGCCGCGCTCGCGATGGGCGACGCGCTGGCCGTGGCCCTGCTCGAAGCTCGCGGCTTCACGTCCGACGACTTCGCGCGTTCGCACCCCGCCGGTGCGCTCGGCCGCCGCTTATTGCTGCATATCGCCGACGTGATGCATGCGGGCGATGAGGTGCCGCGCGTGGGCGCCGACGCCACGCTCAGCGACGCGCTGCTGGAAATGAGCCGCAAGCGCTTGGGTATGACCGCCGTGGTCGATGCCGAAGGCCGCTTGCTCGGGCTGTACACCGACGGCGATCTGCGCCGTTCGCTGGCCGACCCGGCAACCGACGTGCGCGATACCCGCATCGAGCGCGTGATGACCCGCACGCCGGTCACGATCGACGCCGATGCGCTTGCGGTCGAAGCGGCGCAGTTGATGGAAACTCATAAGATCAACGCCCTGCTCGTGATCGATCGCGACAGACGCGTCGTCGGCGCGCTCAATATCCACGATCTTTTGCGCGCGCGCGTGGTCTGATCGCGATGACATCCCTATTCCCAGCGCTCGCCCATCTCGTCGGCATCGACGAGGCCCTGCTCGCTCGCGCCGCAAAGATCCGACTCGCTTGCTTCGATGTCGATGGCACGCTGACCGACGGACGATTGCTGTACGACGGCAGCCATGACGATGCTGCGCTTGCCGACGCTCACCCGCGCGGCCGCGAAGCCAAAGCATTTCATGTGCACGACGGCCAGGGTCTGGTGCTGTTGCGCAAGGCTGGAATCGAAGTCGCGTTGATCACTGCACGGCATAGCGCGGCCGCCGAACGCCGCGGACGCGAACTCGGCGTGCGCGTCTACATCGGCAGCAGCGACAAGCTCGCGCAGGTCGATAGTGTCTGCGCCGAATTGGGTATCGCGCGCGATGCGGTAGCGTTCATGGGCGACGATTTGCCCGATGTACCGGCAATGCGCGCGGTCGGGCTGGCCGTCGCCCCCGGCAACGCGCATGCGTGGACCGCAGGCGTAGCGCATTGGCGCACGCGCGCCGACGCGGGCGCAGGCGCGGCGCGCGAGCTGTGCGATCTGATCCTGGTGGCGCAAGAGACACTGCAGATGAGCGACGTTCAGGGAGATCGCGCATGAGCTGGCGCAGCGGCCTGATTCTCGTATTGTTGCTTGGCGCGCTGATCAGCGGCTGGGCGGTGTGGCACGAGCGGCGGCCGCCCAAGCGCGCGCTCGCAAACAACGACCGTCCAGATTACGTATTGCACGATTTCGAGCTGATCACCTTGGATTCCCAGGGCAAAGAGTCATTCACCCTGCGCGCGCCGAATCTGAGCCGTCGCCCTGGCGACGAGACCATGACGCTGGTCACACCGCTGTTCCTGTTGCCCGACGGCGAAGGCAAATATTGGGAAGTGCGCTCAGAACGCGGCTGGGTCAGCGCCGATCACAACGAGATCAAGCTCGAAGGCGCGGTCAAGGCCAACGGCCCGCCAGACGAACTGCGTCCGGTAACGATGAATACCGATCGACTCAGCGTGTTTCCCAAGAAGAACCTCGCCCGTACCGATGCGCTGGTGACCATCGTACAACCCGGCTATATACTGCAGGGCCGCGGTTTTGTGGTGTACACGCTCACGAAACGCTATGAATTCCGCTCACAGGTGAACACGCGCTATGCCCCACGCCGCTAATACAACCCAACGCTTCGCCTGGACACTAGCGTTGGCCGTCGCCGCCGGCTTGGCCCTGGCGGGCAGCGTGCATGCGCGCTCCAGCGACCGCAATCAGCCGATGAATATCAGCTCGGATCAACAGATTGGTTCGCTTGAACAGAACGCGGTGAACACGTGGTCGGGCAATGTGGTGATCACTCAGGGCACGCTTGAAATTCGCTCCAGCAAGGCGGACATCCACCAGCTCGGCGGCGAACCGGTGCGCGCGGTACTGACCGGCAACCAAGCGATACTAAAACAGCAGATGGAAGACGGTTCGCCGATGACCGCGAAAGCAGATCGGATCGAATACGACATGACGAAGGATGTGATCGTACTGATCGGCAACTACACGGTCACCACAGCTCGCGGCAGCACCAACGGCCAGCGCCTGACCTACGACCTCAAGAGCGGCCGCATCGAAAGCGGCGGCCAGGGCAATGGCCGGGTCACGACGACGATCCTACCGAAGTCGAAACAGACGCCGCAGAAGCCGACACAGCCGGTCAGTCCTCCTTCGACACAGAAGCCGAACTAATGCTGACTGCTGAGGGGTTGCGCAAGCGCTATAAATCGCGCGAAGTCGTGCGCGATTTCAAATTGTCGCTTGATGCTGGCGAGGTCGTCGGTCTGCTCGGCCCCAATGGTGCCGGCAAGACAACCTGTTTCTACATGATCGTCGGCCTGGTGCCGCCGGACGCAGGCCGAATCATGCTCGATGGCCGGGATATCACCGCCGATCCGATGTACGTCCGCGCCAAACTCGGCGTCGGCTATCTGCCGCAAGAACCCTCGGTGTTCCGAAAGCTCACCGTCGCCGACAACTTGCGACTCGTGCTCGAACTGCGCGACGACCTCGATCGCGATGGCCGCGAGCGCGAATTGGTGTCGCTGCTCGACGAATTGCAGGTCTCGCATGTCGCCGAACAGCTCGGCGCCAGTCTGTCCGGCGGCGAGCGGCGTAGGGTCGAAATTGCCCGCGCGCTCGCTGCGAAACCCCGATTGATGCTGCTCGACGAACCGTTCGCGGGGGTGGATCCGATTTCGATCGGCGAAATCCAGCGCATCATCCGTCATCTCAAGGCGCGCGGTATCGGTGTTCTCATCACCGATCACCAGGTGCGCGAAACGCTCGGCATCTGCGATCGCGCGTACATCATGAGTGAAGGCTCCGTGCTCGCGCAGGGCACACCAGAAGCGCTGCTCGCCAACCCGGAAGTACGTCGGGTGTACCTGGGCGAATCGTTCCGGCTCTAAGAAAACACTGAAACTGAACAAGCCCATCCCCGGATCAAGTCCGGGGCAGGCCCCGGATCAAGTCCGGGGCAGGCCCCGGATCAAGTCCGGAGCAGGCTCAGGACTTGCTGAGGGCTTGCTGAGGGCTTGCTGAGGGCTTGGTGAGGGCTTGCTCAGTGGTCGCGAGTTCGGCGCGGGCCCGAACTCGCACCCGTCAAATCAATCACTTGCGTGCTCGATTTACGCGCGGCACATCTTTGTGCCGCGGCAACGCTGACTTTTTCAGCGTTGCCTTGATACGTTTCTGTGCGGCCAGCGGCAACCGCGAGGGTCGATTGGGCCTGCCAATGGCGATCCGTGACAAAGGGCTCGCAGACGCCCCATGAACGATGGCATGATTCATGCATGCCGGTGCGGCCGTATCGGCCACACCGACCGCCTCAACGGCCCCGGCAGGATGCCGCCGAACGCTATGTAGGGATATGAAGCCACGTCTACAGACATCGCTAGGGCAACAGTTGGTGCTGACGCCGCAATTGCGTCAGGCGCTGCATTTGCTGCAACTGTCTTCGCTGGAATTGGAAGCCGAAATCGCCAGCGCGGTCGAGAGCAATCCATTGCTCGATTGGGCCGAATCGCACCCAGAATTCGAGGCAAGCGCGGCGCCCGCAGCCGACAGCGGCAATCACGACGCCGTGCCGGCGCCAGCCGCCGATGCCGGCGATGAGCGCGAACGCGAACGCGAGCGCGAGCAGCGCGACAACGTCGATGGCGATGAGCGCTGGGACATCGGCGAAAGCTGGGGGAGCGGCGGTGGCGGTGGCGACTTCGACGACGAGGGCAGCAACGACCCGGTCGATCGTTTGGTTGATGAGCAATCGCTGCACGACCACCTGTCCTGGCAACTGCATCTCACCCGACTGTCGCCGCAGGACCAGCGCATCGGCGCCGCGCTGATCGACGCCATCGACGACGACGGCTATCTGCGCGAAAGCGTGGACGAGATCGCGAGCATGCTCCGCCCCGAACTGCAGGTCGGCCCCGATGACGTGACCGCCGTCCTGCGCTGTATCCAACGCTTCGACCCGCTGGGCATCGGTGCCCGCGACCTGCGCGAATGCCTGCGGCTGCAGCTCGACGCGCTGTCCGACGACACCTGCGGCAAGGCGATGGCGAGGAAAATCGTCGAAGGCCCGCTGGAACGCTTGCCGAAAATCGGTCCGGAAGGTTTAGCCGCCGAACTTGGCGAGCCGGCCGATGAAGTCGCGGAGGGCCTGCATCTGGTGCGCTCGCTCGATCCGCGCCCTGGCTCGCAATACGGAAGCATGGGCGCCGACACCTATGTCACGCCCGATTGCGTGATTTGGCGGCATCAGGGCATGTGGCGCGTCGGTCTGGCCGGTAGCCAACAGCGGCTGACGATCCATCGCGGTTATGAAGCGATGATCCAGCACGCCAACGGCAGCGACGCCACCTACATGCGTGGCCGCTTGCAAGAAGCGCGCTGGCTGCTCAAACATCTAGAAGCGCGCGGCGACACCTTGCTGAAGGTGGTGCGCTGCTTGGTGCACCAGCAGTCCGGATTCCTCGAATTCGGCGGACAAGCCCTGCGCCCGCTGACCCTGCGCGAAGTGGCGGCCGAAGTGGGCCTGCACGAATCCACCGTGTCGCGCGCGATCGCGCGCAAATACGTACTCACGCCGCGCGGCACAGTATCGCTACGCAACTTTTTCGCCTCCGGCATCAACACCGACGCCGGTGGCGAGGCCTCCAGCACTGCGATTCAATCGATGATCAAGCGCTTGATCGAGGCCGAGAACCCGCGGAAACCGCTGTCCGACGCGAAGCTAGCCGATAGCCTCAAGGGCTCCGGGGTTCCGGTAGCGCGGCGCACAGTCGCAAAGTACCGCGAAGCGATGAATATCCCGGCTTCGCACGAGCGGGTGCGAATGGGCTGATCGGCGTAACGACCGATGGCCGATGGACTGCGGGAACGGCACTGCGGCTCGCTTGGTCGGCCAGCGCCAGGGTGCAACGCGCGGCCAACGGCATGCGGTGGGCGCTTCGCTGCGGTGCGTTCATGAATCGCAGCGACGATATGGCGAAGGCAACGCTTCTGCTTGTTACGACGAACCCATCATTTTCAAGCATTTGTGCACGCTTCTTGCGATTTCGCCGCGCATTTCGACAACGCCATCGAAAGCCCTCTCAAAGATAAACGACGACCATCGCATTCGTTCACAAATGGGCTTGCGCCCACGCGCCACTGCGCTACTCTGTGGGTGAGCGTCGCGCGCAATCCAATTCCGCGATGCGGTCATCCGGCCCGGCAACCAGAGGAAATCGCCGATGCGTATCGAAACCCACGGCCATCAGCTCGAAATCACACCCGCCCTACGCGACTACGTCGAAACCAAGCTCTCGCGACTCAGTCGCCATTTCGAACATCCGATGGCGGTTCGCACTCAACTCAGCATCAAGAAGCCGGATCACTGCGCAGAGGCCACGGTCAATATTTCCGGCCGCACCCTGCACGCCGACGCCAACGGCCAAGACATGTACGCTGCGATCGACCTGCTTGCCGACAAACTCGATCGCCTGTTGATGAAGCACAAAGAAAAGATGGTCGATCATCACCGCGGCGAAGGCCTGAGCCATGTCGAAGCCTAATCGAAGCCTAATCGAAGCCTAAATGGTAACGAGGCGCGGCACGACCAATTCACCGCAAACACGATTCACCACAGACACGATTCACCGCAGACACGATTCACCGCAGACACGATGCAACATGCACAACGCCGGCGCGCCCAACGCGTCGGCGTTTTGTTCAAGGCGACCTCGCCGCAACCGCATCCGCCCACGCAGACAACCGACGATTTCGCCATGAGTACCAGCATTTCCGCGCGTGATTTGTTCGACCAGCAACAGGAGCGCCTCGGTCTGGGCTGGCTCGCCGGGCAGCGAGGCGCGGACCGAGTACTGGAAGCAGTCGATACGGTCGCCCGCCGGCCCTCGCTCGCCGGCTACCTCAACATTATCTATCCGAACAAAGTGCAGATACTCGGCACCGAAGAACTCTCGTGGCTAGATGCGCTGGACGCCCGCCAACGCAGGGACACCATCGTAAAGATCGTCGAATTCCGGCCGCTTGCGATGGTGATCAGCAAGGGCCAGCCCTGCCCCGATGACCTGCGCGCTGCGGCGGAGGAATCCGACACGCCGCTATGGAGTTCGCCCCGCCGCGGCCATGAACTGTTCAATCATCTGCAATACGACCTCGCGCGCAAACTCGCGCCGCAAATCACGCTACACGGCGTATTCATCGAGATTTACTCCATCGGCGTGCTGATCACCGGCGAGTCCGGCGCTGGCAAAAGCGAATTGGCGCTGGAACTTGTGACCCGCGGCCACCGTCTGGTCGCCGACGATGCGCCGGAATTCACCCAGATCGCGCCGGATGTACTCGATGGCCACTGTCCCGAACTGCTGCAAGATTTGTTGGAAGTGCGCGGCTTGGGCATTCTCAACGTGCGCCAGATGTTCGGCGATACCGCGGTTAAGCGAAATAAGTATCTGCGATTGATCGTGCACCTCACCCGCCCGCATCTGGAGCCGCAGGTCACAGGTATTGAACGGCTGATTGGCGATCTAGGCTCGCGCCGCGTGCTCGATCTCGACGTGCCGATGATCACCCTGCCGGTGATGCCCGGCCGCAACCTCGCGGTACTCACCGAGGCCGCCGCGCGTGCGCACATCCTCCGCATCAAGGGCGTCGACCCTGCCACTGCGTTCATGGCGCGGCACTCGCACTTCCTCGAACGCTCCACGCCTTGAAAATAGCCGCTTTAAGAGCCTGTTTAGACTCTCTCCATGCTCCGCGTTGCGTCGCCGCGACACGCTGAGGTTCGAGCGTCGCGCAGCGCCAGACGGGTGGTCTGGTCATGCTGTCCAAAAGCATGCTGTCCAACAGCATGCTTTCCAACAGCATGCGGC
>JANMGT010000089.1:0-11783 GCA_031374725.1 Lysobacteraceae bacterium
CGCCGATCTCCGCGATCGCGACCGTGAACATGGAAATCAAGAAATGTTCCATTCGAACTCCGAGCCGGGCGGTGCGTGGACGCAAAGACAACGTTTGCGTCGCCCGGCAGGGCCGCAAACGTCGCCTTCGGTCTTGCCCACGATGCGACGAATCTCGGATTCCGCATCGCGCCGACGCCATGGTGTGTTCACCTAGCATGTTGAGGTTGGGTCCGGCGCGAGGCCGGCGGGCGACTCCCCGGAGGAAGGACGCGCATGGTAGCGCATCGGCGCTAAGAACCTGTTCAAACTCGCGCACAGCACGAAAAACTGTCATCCCGAACGCCCGCGCAGCGGGTGGAGGGACCTGCTGTTTCGGCCGCAGAAAAGCACAAAGCAGGTCCCTCCACCCGCTGCGCAGGCGTTCGGGATGACAGCCAACGGATTCATCGGCGTTGGTTAACGATATTGAACAGGCTGCAAGAGGTTCGCATCGCGATGCGGCGCTGCATTGGCCTGATCGATAATCCTTGCCACAAGACGCGGGTACACTTGGGCTCCCATTGTTGCGAACTTCCCCCGAAGCCTTATGCAATACCGTCGATTGGGATCCACCGGACTCCAGCTCTCCGTTCTGTCTTTCGGCGCCTGGCTGACCTTCGGTCAGCAGATCGGTCGCAGCGCCGCGCGCGAGTTGATCGCTGCGGCCTGGGACCATGGCATCAACTTTTTCGATAACGCCGAGGTGTATGCCCACGGCGAGGCCGAGCGCACGATGGGCGATGTCATCGCCGATCTGCGCTTGCCGCGCGATGGCTATGCGATTTCGAGCAAAGTCATGTTCGGTGCGGTCGATCAGCCGCGACCGCTGCAGCGCGGCTTGTCGCGTAAGCATGTGCGCGATGCCTGCGATGCCGCGTTAAAACGGCTGCGGGTCGACTATATCGATCTGTATTTTTGCCATCGCCCCGATCCGGATACGTCGATCGAAGAAACGGTGTGGGCGATGGACGGCCTGATTCGCCAAGGGAAGGTGCTCTACTGGGGCACATCGGAGTGGTCGGTCGCGCAGATTCGCGAAGCGGCCAAGATCGCACGTCAGCACCACCTGCACGGCCCGTCGATGGAGCAACCGCAGTACAACTTGCTGCATCGCGATCGGGTAGAACTCGAATACGCCCCGCTTTACGCCGAACTCGGCCTGGGCACAACGGTCTGGTCGCCATTGGCGTCCGGCGTGCTGACCGGCAAATACAACGACGGCATCGCTAGCGAGACCCGGCTCGGCAAAGACGATGGTTGGCTGCGCGGAATGGTGCTGGGCGACCCGGCGAACCGCCGGCTCGATCGCGCCCGCAAATTCGCCGCCATCGCCCAGGAGCTGGGGGTTTCGCCTGCGCCGCTGGCCATTGCGTGGTGCTTGCGCAACCCGCACGTGTCTACGGTGATTCTGGGTGCCAGCCGGGTCGAGCAATTGCATCAGAATTTGGATGCCATCGACCTCGCACACGAGCTCGACAACACCGTTTGGGCGCGGCTGGAAGCGGCGACGGCCTGACATTTCCGCATATTGGCCTGCATAACCCTGACCTTCCGCAGCCAGCGCGCGCAGTTCGCTGTCGAGCGGCAGCGTACCGACGCGGGCTTGCCACAGCGCGTACTGCTCGTGCGGGCTGACGCGCTGAGATGGTGAACAGGCTCAAAGGTTTCCAACTGCGCCGAGGCCGTCTACAGCATTTCCATCGCGCGAATCGTCGCATCGGCATCGCCTTCGCCTTCGCCAAGGCTTGGCTTGGCGTCGCCGTATCCGCAGCATCGCGACCGTCGGGCCACAGCATCGGCAGCAGTGCGAGCGCCGACAACGATGCAGCAATCGTGTCTCGCAGTACCTCGGCGGCCTGTTCGCGGTCGCCGCACATCGGCAGTGCCAGTGTGAAGACCGGACGCTCGAATCAGCGGTAAACCTGCTCGAAGGCAGTGCGATCGCCCTGACCCAGGAGCGCGAGCAGCGCATCCGCTACGTCGATCGCGAAGCTGGAGGTGGCTTGGGTCATTACCAATCAGAGATGCCCGGGAGCGCAAAAGGGTCGCAGTGCTGTCGACCGCCTGCGTCCGGCGCGTTCCGCGCCCTATACTGCGCCTGTCTGGTTTTCGAAACAGACCGATGGGCTTGTCTGGTTTTCGAAACAGACCGATGGCTGCGGCCTGAAATGGCCGCGTGACGACACTAGCGCGTAAGCGATAGCATCGTCGGGAGCCTGTCCGGGCGTGTACCGGGCGGATGACTTGAGAAACGCATAGCGCGCAGCGGTGCGGTTCTCAACATACGATTCTCGACATACGATTCTCAACATACGATTCATTCACAGAGGGGAGAAACATCGATGGGTCCGTTCTTGGCGATCATCATCTTGTTTGCAGGGGTCGTGTTGTTCTTTAAAGCCGTTCGGATGGTGCCGCAGGGCTACGAATGGACGGTCGAGCGTTTCGGCAAGTACACCCGCACGCTTAGCCCGGGCCTGCACTTTCTGGTCCCGATCTTTTACGGCGTGGGCCGCAAGATCAATATGATGGAACAGGTGATGGACGTGCCTAGCCAGGACGTCATTACCAAGGACAACGCGGTGGTCAAGGTGGACGGCGTGGTCTATTTTCAAGTATTGGACGCTGCCAAGGCCGCCTATGAGGTCGCCCAGCTCGAAGTGGCCATTCTCAACTTGGTGATGACCAATATCCGCACCGCGATCGGTTCGATGGACTTGGACGAATCCTTGTCCAAGCGCGACGAGATCAACGCCAAAGTGCTGGTGGCGGTCGATCAGGCCACCCATCCCTGGGGCCTGAAGGTCAATCGCATCGAACTCAAAGACATCCAACCGCCGCGCGATCTGATCGCCTCCATGCAACAGCAGAAGATGGCCGAGCAGAACAAGCGCGCCGCGGTGTTGGAAGCCGAGGGCGTGCGCCAATCCGCGATTCTGCGCGCCGAGGGCGAGAAGCAGGCGGCGGTGCTGGAAGCCGAAGGCAAGCGCGAAGCCTCGTTCCGCGAAGCCGAAGCCCGCGAACGCCTTGCCGAAGCCGAAGCGAAAGCGACGCAGATGGTGTCCGACGCCATCGCTGCCGGCAACGTCAACGCCATCAACTACTTCATCGCCCAGAAATACATCGAAGCGTTCAAGGCGCTGGCCGAAGCCCCGAACCAGAAATTCATCATGCTGCCGATGGAGTCTGCGGGCATTCTCGGTTCGCTTGCCGGAATCACCGAACTGGCCAAAGAAGCGCTCAGCCACCAACAATCGGCCAACAAACCACCGGCGATGCCGCGTAGCGGAGGCTGAGATGCGCGGCGAGGTGTTCTTCTGGGCCGCCATCGCCCTGTTGCTGGTCGCCGCCGAAGTGATGGCGCCGGGTGCGTTCATGCTCTGGCTCGCCTTCGCTGCGGCGGTGATGTTCGTCTTGGTCTGGTTGATCCCGGACATGCCGATCGTGCTGCAGGCGGTGTTGTTCGTGGTCCTCGGGTTCAGTTCGATCCTGGCCTACCGCAAATGGCTACAACAGCAGATAGAACCCGAAAACGATCAGCCCGCGCTTAATAAGCGCGCAGCGCAGCTCGTCGGCCGCATCGTGCCGCTGGAGCGCGCGATCGAACGTGGTGCAGGGCGCGTGCAGATCGCCGATGCGTATTGGGAGGTCAGCGGCCCTGATCTGCCGACTGGCGCTAGCGTGCGCATCGTTGGTGCAGACGGCATGACCTTGCGGGTCGAGGCCGTCGACTGAGGGTAACTGCGTTGTTTGCAGTGAGCGGTCGTTTTCGGCCGAAATATGATCGCTCCTGATCGGTATCGATCGCTCCCGATCGCTATCGATCGACCGCACGTTAGATTCGCTGCGCGCCCGGTGCCTTCATTTCACTGCAGTTTTTTCAAAAGAGGTTCGACGATGGATTCGAACGAGAACCGGTTACTTCGGCTGCTGCCTGGGCCGCTAATGGGCACTGTGCATTTGGCCGCATCTAGCGCTGCCATCGCGCTGCTGGGCGATCGCGGTGCGCGGTCGGCCCTGCGCGCTGCGTTGCTGATCGCCATCTTCGCTGCGGTGTCAGGATGCGGCGAACGCAGCGGCGACGATGCTCAGCGCGCCGCGGCGAAGGCTGCGAGCAGCGCCCGCGACATCGACGTGCCGCCGCCCGCAGCCCAAGAGATCGCCAAGCCGGTCGGCGCTGCCGCGATCATCGGCCGCACGATGCCCCCCTACCCAGAAGGGCTGACGGAAGTGCAGGGCGTTTGTGTCCCCGGTAGCGAAGATCCCGAACGCATCTGCGATTACGGCATCGCGGTGCTTGGCCGCGAAACCATGGAACAATCGCCTCCAGGCGTCTATCTTGTTGCGTCGCGCAACGCCGAGCCCGATGCGCAGCAGCCGCTGTGGAAAATTACCGATGCGCTCGACGCGCCTGCTGCCCATGACGGCCACGAACTGCAGCTTGGCGGCTGCCGTCTCGACGGCAAGCTTCACAGCGATGTCGTCGCCCTCGTTCGCCACAGCGGTGCCGAATACTCCTCCGACATCGCTTGGGCGAAGCGACTGAACGTCGAAACCGGCAAATTCGTCGATGTCGAACTCGATGACGTCGACTGCCTCGACCCTGGCTACGGCGTCTAAGAGCCTGTTTAGACTCTCTCCATGCTCCGCGTTGCGTCTGCACACCCCGAAGGGCTGAGCCACAGAACGCACGGCACGGCGTCCTCGCTCGGTCATGGATGGCGCCATTCCCTCCTCCTCCTTGTTCCGCGCGTTCTGTGGCTCAGCGCGGAGCATGGAGAGAGTCTAAACAGGCTCTAAGGTTGTAATGCCTCTTGATCCTGCGTGAAAGCAAGCCGACGCGCACGCCGCGCCGCGCTCTGGGATAATAACGGCCCGTTCCGCAGCCGGCTCCGACGATGACGCAGAAGACCATCCTCAACGATGCCCACCGCGCGCTCGGCGCGAAGATGGTCGATTTCGGCGGCTGGGACATGCCGCTCAACTACGGCTCTCAGATCGAGGAGCATCATCACGTCCGGCGCGATGCCGGCATGTTCGACGTCTCGCACATGACCGTGGTCGATCTGCGCGGCGCGCACGCACGGCCGTTCCTGCGCCACTTGCTTGCGAATTCCGTGGACAAGCTGCAGAAGTCCGGCAAGGCCCTGTACACCTGCATGCTCACCCCACAGGGCGGCGTGATCGACGATCTGATCGTCTATTTTCTTGCCGAAGATTTTTTCCGCCTCGTCGTCAACGCTGCGACCCACGACAAAGACTTGGCGTGGATCGAGCAACAGGCCGCAGCGTTCGATGTCGATGTGCAGGAGCGTCGCGAGTTGGCGATGATCGCCGTGCAAGGCCCGAACGCGCGCGAGAAAACCATCGAACTGCTGTCGGCCGATACCGCGCTGGCAGCGCGTAAGCTTGGCAAGTTCGCGGCGATCGAAGCGGTGATGCGCGACGGCACGCCGCTGTTCGTCGCGCGCACGGGCTACACCGGCGAGGACGGTTTCGAAATCATGGTCGCCGATGAACGCGCCGTCGCGCTGTGGCAAGCGCTGCTGGATGCGGGCGTCAAACCAGCCGGCCTTGGCGCGCGCGACACGCTGCGCTTGGAAGCGGGTATGAATCTCTATGGTCAGGACATGGACGAAGCCGTCACGCCCTACGAAGCCGGTCTTGCTTGGACGGTGGCGCTCGATACCGATGCCGATGGTGCGCCGCGCGACTTCATCGGCCGCGCCGTGCTCGAAGCGCAGGCTGCGACCGGCGTGCCGCGACAGATGATCGGTCTGGTGATGGACGAGAAAGGCGTACTGCGCCATGGTCAGCGGGTGATCTGCGACTGCGGCGAAGGCGAAATCCTGTCCGGCACGTTTTCGCCGACCCTGGGCCATGCGATTGCGCTCGCGCGCGTGCCTGCTGGCGATCCCGGCGCGGTCCGCGTCGATATCCGCGGCAAAGAAGTTTCCGTGCGCACGGTGAGGTTTCCGTTCGTGCGCGATGGCGTGAGCCAGCTACCGGCGCGATAACATCCCCGGCGATCGCGCGCCGCATTCGCGGCCTGTTCGACGCCAACGCGACAATATCGCCGATAGGTATTTGACCGACGCGCTGCGGCTTCTAAACTACCCACACCCTTCCCTCGAACCACACACAAGCGGAGCGCGACATGAGCGAAATTCCCGGCGACCTGAAGTTCATGAAGTCACACGAATGGGCCCGCGTCGAGGGCGACGGCAAAATCACTGTCGGCATCTCCGATCACGCCCAAGGCCTGCTCGGCGACCTTGTCTACGTCGATCTGCCGAGCGTCGGCGATCGCGTCGAAGCCGGTAACGCCTGCGCCGTCGTCGAGTCGGTGAAAGCCGCTTCCGACGTCTACGCCCCGGTTAGCGGCACCGTGACCGCGGTGAACTCGGATCTAAGCGACAAGCCGGAAACCATCAATGAGGATGCGTACGGCGAGGGCTGGTTGTTCGTCGTCGAAGCCGAAGAGCCCGATCAACTCAACGAACTGCTGAGCCCGGACGACTACGCCGAGCTGTTGGAAGACGACGAGCACTGATCGCGGTTGCTTATCGTCGCGGCGCACTTGCCGTCACCATCGTGCCGATGGCGAGGACCTGTTTTCGCACCAACGCACTGCGCCCGGAGACGGGCGCAGTCTTTTTTTGTGCGCTTATCGGGCGGCGCGCCAGGCGAAGCGATCGAGCGACCGATGGCGATGCGGTCGGTGCGTCGATCGCGCCAATGTCCAAGCGTGCCGAGCGCGACGAGTGGATCGCGGCGCGCGCTAACAGGCCGCTTGAGCGATTGACCGAAGTGCCGTTCACCGCCGCGCGAACATCGCGCACTCAGTTGTCGCTTGTTGCCGCCGGCATTGCTGGAGCGGTCTTCTTCGACACGCGCGAGCCGACACGGCGACATGCATCGTGCGACGCTTGCGGAGTACTTCGGAAGCGGCGACGAGGCATCGATAATCCGTCGCAGACATCAATCGAATGACGTTTGCGATGCGTCGGCGTTGCCTTTGCGAGTGCCGAAATGGCAGCCAAAGTTCGCGCAAATTCGCGCAATCGGAGTTGTGCGACGCCGAAATTCGACTGCGACCGACAATTTATATCGTATCGATTCATGTGCCGTATTCGGCGACGCGTTGCCGTCGTCGAACACGCTTCGCGGTCGCGTCGCGAATCGTATCGGCGCTGCGCGCTTAAATGAAACCGCTGAAAAAAAGCATTTTTCGTTTTCGAGCGAAGCGATTCTATGCAGGCGCAATCATCGCGCGTGGCGCCCGCTTGGCGCTTTCTCGAGCGGCCGATCGCGCCTGTCGCGCGCGCCCTGCGACTTTTTTTCGCGCGGAGGGTGTTGACAGTAGAAAAAAGCGTGATTAGGTTTCGCCCCAAGCGCACCATTATTAGAAGCGAGTAACTCGGATCAAAACGAAAACGCGAAGCACAATCCAAACGTCCGTTCGGGAGTCGAACCCGGCAGGAATAGGCTTCGTCTCCTCTGCAAAAATCGTCGCCGCTAAAACGCTGGCGAACCAAAACGTCGCTGCTGGTGATTTCGGTTGCTGGCCCTTGATATCGATCCACCGGCATATCACGCCCACGGTCTTCCCGACCTGCGGTATTCAGCAATACGGCATTCGCAGTCGCGTTCGCCAAAGGACTTCTAGCGATCATGGTGCGTCCATGGTCGCGTACGCAATTCGACGCGGTCGTGGCTTTGCCGCGATCGCTCATGAGATCCGATCCGGCTTGCCATTGTGCGCCGGCGGTGGGTGGCGGGTCCGACTCCCGCAACCCTGTTGATGACTGGGCAGTAACACCAAAAAACGCAAGTCCACTGACGAGGAGAGCCATCCCATGGCTGTAAAGAAAGCTGCAGCAAAGAAAGCCACTAAGAAATCGGCGAAAAAGCCCGCCAAAAAAGCCGTTCGTAAGGCTGTTAAGAAAGCAGGCAAGAAAGTCGCCAAGAAGACGGTCGCCAAGAAGAAGGTCGCGAAAACCATAAAGAAGCCGGCGAAGAAGGCGACCAAGAAGGCCGCGAAGAAGGCCACCAAGAAGACTGCAAAGAAGGCTGGAAAGAAGGTTGTCAAGAAAGCGACTAAGAAAACTGGCAAAGCGGCTGCCAAGAAAGTAGCGAAGAAAGGCACTGCTAAGAAAGCCACCAAAAAAGTTGCCAAAAATGTTGTCAAAAAAAAGGCTAAGAAAGTCGTAAGGCGTAAGAAGGCTGTTCCGGCTGAAGTGCCGGCCGCGCCTGAGTCGATGTAATCCAAACGAGTCGACGCGTTACCCCGATTAGCGCTACCAAGCTCCTTCTCCGCACGCCCAGGCGGAGAAGGAGTTTTTTTATGTCTGTCGTTCGCCGATCGGGTGTTTGGGAGTAGGATTTGCCCACCTATCTAGGCGGCGCTGAAAAGGTCGGCGTTGCTGCGGCACAACGATGTACTGAACGCGCGCGCACTGAACAGGCCCACGACGGCGCTGATCGGTGTTTCCCTACTGTCTGGAGGCGGCAATGGCGATTCTCAAAAAACTGCTTGGTGCGCTCTTGGGCCTGGTCGTGCTGTTTGTCTTGATTGGGCTGGCGCTGCCCAAGACCACGCACGTTGAGCGCGAAATCGTGATCGTGCGCCCTCCGCAGGATGTCTTCGCGATGCTCGACTCCTACCGCCGCTTCAACGAATGGTCGCCCTGGTTCGCGCGCGATCCTAACGCCAAATACACCTATGAAGGACCTGCCTCCGGCGTCGGCGCGAGCATGCGCTGGGTCAGTCAGAAGTCCGATGTCGGTAGCGGCCGGCAGACGATCGTCGAGCACGAACCGACGAAGCGAATCGTCGTCAAATTACAATTCGACGGGCAGGCCGATGCCTATGCGACCTATGCGCTGACGCCAGAGGGCCGCGGCACGCGCGTCGTTTGGTCGTTCGACACCGATCACAAGATGAACCCGCTCTCGCGTTGGTTTGGTTTGCTGTTCGAGCAATTCATCGGGCCGGACTACGAGCAAGGTTTGGCGAAGCTCAAGACGGTGATGGAGACGAACAATCGCTGAAACCGGCGTCGGCGCGCATGCGTTGGTCGGACGCTTGCTGGGCGTGTGCGAACGACGCACACGCAGCGGATTCTTTTCTGATGGGTCGCAATTCGACACGTGCCGATAGCGACTGGTGCTCGCTTAATGCGGCTGCGCGTTCGACACCGAGGCTTCGACGCCGCCTGCGGCACGGTCGCCGTCGTCATCGGCTATCGGCGCTGAGGGCAGCGGCGACACCGGCTTACCGGCGTAGACATTGTCAGTGCCGAGTTGGGGTTCGATCTCGATGTCGAGCCAGCGCTGCGGCGTGACGCCGATCGCGCGGTCGAGAATCGTCGGCAGCAGCCCGGACGGTGCCGAGCTGGTGCTGTTCCAGAGCACGACCACGCCGATATCGCGCTCCGGCAGCAGCGCCATTGCGCCGCGATAGCCCTGCACGGCGCCGCCGTGGAATACGAGCCGATGGCCAACATAATCGTAGACGCGCCAACCCAGGGCGTAGCCGGCGGCGTTGAGGCGCTGACGACGCCAGGCCGAACCGCCCATTTCAGACGGCGTGTCGATCAGCGGCGCGTGCAGTGTGGCTAGCAACGAGCCCGACAGTACATCGCCGCGGTAGCCGCCCTGCGCGAGCAGCCACTTCGCCATATCGCTGATGCTGGCGTTTACGCCGGCCGCAGGCGCGACGCGGTAGTAGGTGGGTTTGGGATACACCGGCGTCCAGCGCCGGCCGCTGCCGATATGCGGCTTCGCCCAGCGCTTGCTGGCGGCGATGCCTTCCACGCCGTAGCTGGCGTCGAACATGCCGAGCGGGCGGAACAGGCGACGCGCGACAGTCTGTTCGTAGGTGGTGCCCGACACCGATTCGACGACGTTGCCGATCAAGCTGTACGCGATGTTCTGGTAGGCGTAGCACTCGCTGGGCGCGCACTTCATCGGCGCGTAGGCCAACTTCTGCATCAGCACCGGGTACTCGGCATTGGCTTCGAGATCGCGATCGAAGGCGTTGTGGCCGATACCGACGCGGTGGCTCAGCACATCGGCAACGGTCAGCTGCGGCGCGGCGTTTGGGTTGGCGAACTTCAGTGTCGGGATGTAATCGAGCGGCCGGCTATCCCAGCGCAGCTTGCCGTCCGCCACCATCTGCGCAGTGACGGTCGAGGCGAATGCCTTCGACAGCGAGGCGAGACGAAACACGGTGTGCAGGTCCACGGCTTCGGGATTGTTAACGTCGGTCACGCCATAACCACGCGCGCTGACGATTTGGCCGCCCTGCACGATCGCCATCGCCAGTCCCGGCACTTTGCCGCTATCGACCAAGCCCTGCGCCAGCGCTTCGAATTCGCGCGCATTGAAGCCCGCAGCGACGGGCATCACCTTCAAGTTGGAACCCGGATACACGCGGCGCATCGACGCGCGCGGCGAATAGACCGCCATTAAGCCATCCGCCATCAAGCCATCCGCCGGCACCGCGTGTTGGCCGACGCCGGCCGAACGGTTGCTGTCCCAGCGAAACGTGTTTTGCGCTGAGAGCCCGACAGTGAACGGCAGCAGCAGACCGACGACGCCGGTCTTGAGCGCGAGCGAGAGCGCGCGAGGGCGGTGCGCGCTGCGTTTGGTCTGCTTCATCGCTTTGCCTTTCATCGGAGAGCCCCCCTGCGTATGCTTCGCTTGCTTGGCGATCATAGCGCCTGTCTCGCGATTTGCATGAACAAGAGGAGCTTTCATGACTATTTTGTTGATAGTGCTCGCAATTTTTGTCTTGGCCGTGGCCGTCGTCGCAATCTGGGCCATGGGCGTCTACAACGGCCTCGTGACCTCTCGCAACGGTTATAAGAATGCTTTCGCCCAGATCGACGTGCAGTTGCAGCGCCGTTTCGACCTGATTCCCAACCTGATCGAAACCGCCAAGGGCTACCTCAAGCACGAGCGCGACACCCTGGACGCGGTGATTTCGGCGCGCTCGGCGGCGCAATCGGGGCTGGCGGCGGCCAAGGCCAACCCGGGCGACCCGGCAGCGATGGCCGCACTTGCCGCTGCGCAGGGCCAACTGAATGCGGGCCTGGGCCGGTTGCTGGCGGTGGCCGAGGCCTACCCGGACCTCAAAGCCAACCAGAACATGATGCAGCTCACCGAAGAGCTGACCAGCACCGAGAACAAGGTCGCGTTCGCGCGGCAGGCGTTTAACGACGCGGTGATGGCCTTCAACAACAAGCGCGAGGTCTTCCCGTCCAGCCTGATCGCCGGCAGCTTCGATTTCCCGGCCGCAACCCAGCTTGCGATCCCCGCCGATCGCCCCGAAGTGCGCGAGGCGCCGAAGGTGCAGTTTTGAGGGGCCGACGATGGGGATCGAGAGCGGCCGATTTGAGGATAGGCGATTGAGGGTAGGCGATTGAGGATAGGTAATTGAGGATAGGTAATTGAGGACGCTGTCATCCCGAGCATCGCGAGGGACCCGTTGTGTTGCGAAAGCGCAGAGACAGCGGGTTCCTCGCTGCGCTCGGAATGACATTCTTAGAGCCTGTTTAATATCGTTAACCAACGCCGATGAATCCGTTGGCTGTCATCCCGAACGCCCGCGCAGCGGGTGGAGGGACCTGCTTTGTGCTTTTCTGCGACCGAAACAGCAGGTCCCTCCACCCACTGCGCGGGCGTTCGGGATGTCAGCCAACGGATTCATCGGCGGTGGTTAAAGATATTGAACAGGCTCTAAGAATGCCAGTCCG
>JANMGT010000091.1:0-12928 GCA_031374725.1 Lysobacteraceae bacterium
TGCGCGCGACAGATGCAGCTGGAACACAACGCACTCGCCCCACAACGGTGTCGGTGGGCGATCACCGCAGAATGCAGAGGCCGTCCATTGCAAAAAATGGCAGCGTTTGCGGCTGAAAACGGCTTTTTCTACAGCCTCAACCTGTTAGATAAGCCAACATCGTCGATCAGCACGTTCTCGGCACGCGCGTGATCGATCATGCCGAGGTTGAGCATCGGGTCGAGCATCGCGCGCGCCGCGCGCATCAGCCGGAACTGCAGTGCAATCAGCTGGTCGTCCAGCGGTTCGTAGGGAATCATTTCCGATCACGGGGGCCGTCCAGTCCGGCGGCAGCGACCAGGCATTGAGGCGCAGGCCATCGATGCGGATCGTCCAGGTCGCGCCATCGGCGAAGGACGGCACCGCTGCCGCGTCGATCACCGGCGGCCCGTCGAGACCGACGGTGAGCGTCAGCACTCGCTCCTGCATCGGCCTTAGTGACAGCGGCAGCGCCGCAGGCGCGGTGAGCGTGCTGCTGGCATCACCCATCAGGCGCACGGCGTAGCGGCCCTGCCGCATCTCGCGCTTGGCGCCTTCGCGGCGAAACACCTGGGCCTTGCGGTTCACGCCGACGCCGAGAAAGGCGTGCTCGCGCAGGCTCCGCTTGCCGCGCAGGACGGCGGCGGTGACGCCGCGCCGAGTCTGCCGCGCCGCGAAGTTCCGCAAACCGATGCCAGGGAAGCGACCCACCAGGCGAAGGCCGTCCTCCGTGGGACGGGCCTGCAGGTCCTGCGTGAGGCGACGCGCACCGACCTGGTACTCGGCCTGGATATCGCGGCGGGCCTGGACCGGCAGCCGGCGACGCAAGGTGCCGATCGCCCGGGTCTGCAGGGTCGGCAGGCGCGAGGCCAGCGCACTGAAGTTGCGGGAGGCGGACAGGACGCCGTCGAGGTCGGCATGCAGCAGACGTGCACCGCCACCGGGGCTGGGACGCTCGGCACTCATGGCCGCCTCGTCATGATAATGTGCATATCACGTCAGTACATTTTGGAGCCCGGCCGTGGCCAAGGCAACCGTGTTCACAATGAAATTGGAGGCGGAGCTGCGGGACGCCTTCATGGCCGCCGCGCAGGCCGAGGACCGACCCGCCTCGCAGGTCGTGCGTGAGTTGATGCGCGAGTACATCCGCAGCCAGCAGCAGCGGCAGACCTACGACGCCTTCCTGCAGGACAAGGTCAATATCGCCCGCGCGCAGATCGCCGAAGGTCGGCACACCTCGAACGAGGAGGTCGCCGCTGAGTTCGCCGCGCGCCGGGATGCGTTGCTGCGCACGGCAGATCAGCATCAGTGAAGGTGCGCTGGAGCGCATCGGCGCGTCAGGACCGTCTGTCGATCTTCGAGTACGTGTGCAATGAAGCGCCGATGGCGGCGGTGGAGCTGGATCAACGATTCAGCGACGCAGCGGCAGCGTTGGTGCGATACCCGATGATGGGTCGCGCTGGCAGCGTGCCGGGCACACGCGAACTGATTCCGCACGAGAACTACCGGCTGGTCTACGACGTCGATGTGGACGCGCAGACGATCTGGATTCTGGCGCTGGTGCATGTCGCGCGACTGTGGCCGCCCGCAGAGCGCTGAGCCCACGCGAAGGCGATGAATAAAGGTCGTCGTCATGCGCCAGCGCTACGCCGATAGCGTGTGCCGAACATCACCTGTCCCGCCATCGCGGAACGCCATCGGGACGATCGAGCAACACCGATTCCTGAAACTGCAGCGGCAGTGCCAGCGACACCTGCACGAAGCCATCGAGCGCATCCTCGATATCGGCGATGGTCTCGACGATGCGCTGCTGCGCGTTGTCGATCCGCACCGGCACCAGCGCTTCTACAACGAAGGTGTAGCCGCGCTCGCCGGCACTGCGCGCATCGTCTGGGTAGAGCGTCGTCAGCGGATACAGCGTGAGACGCGGTGCATCGCTCGGATCGAAAGGCGCGGGTTCCAAACGCACATCGCGACCAGCATCGGTGCGATAACCGTTCGCCTTGCGCACGGTGCCAAGCCGCGTCTTGACGAGTTCGAGGATCGCCCACGGGATCGGCGTCTCACCCATGTAGCACCGTCTCGGTCACGATGCCGTCGTCAACCACGATGCGTTCGACCAGGAACGCGCCTGCGGGCAGTTGCAGCCGGTCGCCCACACGCGGTCGCCATTCGGTGTTGAGGAATTTCACCGTGGTTACCCGCGACAAGCCTTGGCTGTAGTCGCCCAGCTCGCGCACGTTGTAGGTGACGACCACGCGCACCGGCACGGTCCGACTGCGCTTGCGGCGCACTTGTGCAGGCTCGCCGAACACCGCGAACAATGCGTCGTGCGCGGCCTCGAAGGCAGGATCACTCCGGCTCATGCGAGGTCTTGCGCCGCAAAGCGCCGATTGGCCGCAATGCGCCGCGTCCAACCGCGACCGTCGGTATCGGTCATGGTGCTGACTCAGTTAATCGAGAGCTTCACCAGCACGCTGGTGCGCAGACACAGCGGCAGCGGGTTGGACTGGGTGTGCAGGTCGGTGCCGCGCTCGAACTTGCGCGGTTCCTGCTTGGCGTACAGCGGCTGACCGAGCGTGTTCACGGTCTCGTTGAAATCCGCCGGGGCGTTGTGGGTCGCGAAACTGTTGATCGTGCCCAGCGGGAAGGCGTGCGCTTCACCCGGCGCAATGAAACGCCGAACGGTGCCGTCGAGGTCGGAGGCCTTGCCGCGGTACTCCTCGAACACCAGTCCGCCGAAGTTGAAGCCCTTGCGCACGTCGTTGATCAGCACGGCGCCCTGCTGCCACTGCGCGTAGGCCGTTTTGACATCCTTGTGCGAGGTCAGCGCAGCGAAGAATTCCTGTGAGCACAGCACGCGGGCGCCGGTCATGAACTCGCCGAGCAGGCCTTCCTCGATCAGCGCGAGGGTCTCGATGCACTTCTGCTTCACATCGGTGTTGTTGCTCGGGTTGTCGATCTCGAAGACGACGGTCTGCTGCGCGATCCGGAACTCCTCGAACAGGTCGTACAGGACGCTGCCGTCGGCATCGAGGATCTGGCCCTTGAGCGCACCCATCCTCAGGTGCTCCAGCGTGATCGCGTGCTTGTTGCGCATCGTCTCCAGGCGTTCGGCGACGACACTGGCGACCGATTCGAGTTCGGTTTCCGAGCCGAAGGCGCGCAGGCCATTGACGTCCTCGGGCAGGATCACGTCGTCATGCGGGATGTGGGGGACCACGAACGAGCGCATGCGGCGTTTGGCGCTGGCACTGACCGTGCCCGGCGCACCGGGCGGGCGGGTCGGCAGCAGGGTCAATATGCCTGCGCGCTCTTCGACGAGCAGCTGACGCAGGCGCACCGGCTTGTCGGGGAACAGACCGATTTCCTGCAGGCGGCCATAGCGGTTGGGGATGAGGTTGATCGCTGCGGTGAGCGCCGCCATCGAGAACGCGGAATTAGAGAACGGATTCAACATGGGCGGTGACCTGTGGCGGCTGGCGGACGACGATGCCGAGTGCCGTCAGCTGCGCGAGGGCGGCCGTGGTCTGCTCGGAGGTGAGGGTGGTCGGCAGAACGAGCGCGCCGCCGAAGACGAGTGCGTGGCGGGAGACGATCACGCTTCGCTTGCGTTCGTTGCGTGCGGTGACGACCGCTTCGATCAGCACACCGGCGACTGCCTCGCGACCGTCGTTCGCCGTTGGATCGAGGGCGACGATCTCGTCGGTCGCGGTGACGCGACCGACGACGGCGCCGAGCGCGAGGGTATGGCCTGCGGCGACGACGACCTCATCGCGCGAGTAGAGATTCGGCGCCTCGTACTTGAGCAGATCGCTCAGGTGGACCGGTTCGTGAAGGACGGGCATGGCTCAAGCTCCCTGCGGGGTCGTGGCGCCGATGCGCTTGCGCACGGCGTCGAGGACGGGGTTGGCGGCGGATGCCGCAGCGGCGGGCGCGGCATCCGCGAGGTGGTGCGAGGCGATCTCGACCTGGTCGGCGCGCGCCTGCAGCAACACCTGTCGGACCTGCGCCGCACTCATGCGACCAGCGAGAAACTCGGTGGTGCGTTCGGGACAGCCGGCGAGCAGGCACAACTCGGCGATGGCCGTCGCTTCGGCGTGGACATCGGCGTTCGATGCGGTCGCGAGCGCGGGGGCCGCGAGCGGTGCGGCTATCGGCGGGGTGACGGTCGCTGCCGCCTGTGGCGCAACGGTGGGCGTCGGCCGCGCGGGCGCAGCCTCGGTGGGCAAGGTCATGGAAGACTCCGGGGTGGGGGGAAGCGCAAGCCGCGTCGGCAGTGCGAACGGTGTGATGGAACCGGGCGAACGCCCGCGCCCGTTGAGGGCGGCGGAAAAGTCGGCGAGCGTGGTGGCGAAGGGCGCGACCGCATCGGCGAGACCTGCGGTGGTGGCGTCGTCGCCGAAGAACAGCGCCGCCTCGGTCGCGCGCACTCGCTCGGCGTCGAGGCCGCGCATCTGTGCGACGTGATCGACGAACAGGCCATACAAACGATCAATCTCGGATTGCAGCGCGGCCGTCGCCTGCGGCGTCAGCGGCGCGTGCGGGGTGCCATCGTTCTTGTGCGCGCCGGCCGTCAGTGCGGTGACGCTCAATCCGGCCTGCGCGTTGCGCACCGACTGATCGATGTGCAGCGCGATCACGCCGATCGAGCCGACGCCGCCAGTAGCCGACACACTCACGCGCTGCGTGGCGCAGGCGAGGGCATAGGCCGCTGAGAACGCGGCATCACCGGCGTGCGCCCAGATCGGCTTGACGGCATTCGCCGCACGAATGTGCGCGCCCAACTCGAACACGCCGCCGGCCTCGCCGCCGGGCGAATCGATGTCGAGCAGAATCCCGGCGACATCGGGGCTGGCGAGCGCTGCGTCGATGTCGGCCGCGATCCGCGCGTAGGACGTCAGTCCCGACGCGGCGTCTAGTCCGACCGCGCGCCGCACCAGCGTGCCGTGAATCGGGATCACCGCGATCCCAGCTACTGAAGGCATCGGTTCGGATTGCGTCGGCACGGTGATCGGCACCGCCAGCTCGGAGTGCATCAGCCCGATGCGTGGACCGAGCACGGCGAGGATCGTGTCGAGTTTGGCGCGCGCAATCAGCAGCGGCGTCCCGTAGAGACGGGACGCCAGGTGGACAAGGGTGGTCATCAAGAGGCCTGTGGAGAGGGTGCGGCATCGGCCTGTGCTGGGCCGCTGTCGTGCCGAGGGTCGGAGTCGAACACCAGCCCGAGCGCATCGGCGCGGGCGTTGTCGGCAGCGATCTCGCGATCGATGTCCTCGGCGTCGTAGCCGAAGCTAGAAATCGCCTCACTGCGCGACAGGAGACCACCGCGAATCGCCGCGATCATCGCGTCGAACTCCTTCTTCGGATCGACCCACTGCCAGCCCTGCGCGATCCACTTCACCGCGAGGTAACCACGACGACGCGCAACGCCGCCGCGCGCGTAACCGGGCAGCACCAGCGCGCCTTCAAGCACCGCCTGCGTCATCCACGCCCGCCACAGCGGGCGGCACAGCTGGTGGACGATCACGCCGTGCTGGATCGCCTCGCATCGACGCCGGAACTCAAGCAGGCCCGCGCGAATCCACGAATAGTTCACCTGGGTCAGATCGCCGGTGAGCATCTCGTAGGTGATGCCCATCGCCGCAGCGACCGCGCGGAACTGCTGGCGCATGAACTCTGCGTAGCTCGACCCGACATCCGCAGGCTGCGAGAACGTCACGTCCTCGCCTGGCTCCAGGAACTGCATCGTTCCCGGCTCCAGGCTCGCCATTGACACGCCCTGCGCGTCGGCCTCGCCCTCACCCAGCAGCGGGTCTTCCGGCGCGCTGCGGGTGATGAAGCCGGCGAACATCGCTGCAGTCTTCTTGCGCACCAGCTCGGCGTCGTCGTACTGGTCGAGTTCGTGCAGTTTGACCAGCGCACGCGCCAGCCACGGCTCGCCGCGGATCTGGCCTGGACGCAGCGGTCGGAACAGATGCAGCACCTCGTCGGCCGGCACGCGCACGGTGTCGAGACCGCCGTGCGCCGACATCGGCGCGAGCATCCCGTCGCCGGAGTGGCTCTTGGTCAGGTGGTAGGCCGCCCGCAGGCCGATGGCGTTGAACTCGATGCCGGCGCGAATCACGTTGCCGTTCGGCAGCTCGCGGTGCAGCGTCGATGGCAGGTGTTCGGGTTCGAGCAACTGCAGTTGCAGGCCGACCGCGAGCCGGTCTTCTGGGCGTCGGTAGCGCAAACGCACGAGACACTCGCCGCCTTCGAGCATCGCCCGACAGGCGAGTGCCTGCAGGCCGTAGAAATCTGTCAGGCCCGCCGCATCCGCGTCCTCGCACCAGTCGCGCCACAGCGCCTGCACCGCCTCACGCTGCGCGAGATCCTCAAGCATCGATTGCGGCTTGATCCCGGTGCCGATGGCATTGGCAACGAAGGCTTCGACGCCGGCCGCCGCCCAGGCGTTGCGTCGCACCAGATCGCGGCTCTTTGCCCGCAGCTCATCCTGCGCATACGCCAGCGCCGCGACCGCACCCGGATTGCCGACCTGCCAGAAACGCGCACGGCGTCCGCCGCCGACACCGTCATACGTCGGCGAAACGCCGAACACCCGTGCGCGTAGCCGCGCGAACCAACTCATCCGATCACGTCGCCTTGTCGGTGTTCACGACGACACGTCGGGGGCGGCGACGCGCAGTGCCGGCGGCAATCGCTTGCTCCTGCAGATCGCGTCGCACGACGTCGATGGCGGCGATCAGGTCTTCGACCGATCGATACTCGACGGTGCGGTCGCCGAAAGTGACGCGCTGCTCGCCGGTCGCGAGCGCGCGTTCCAGCGCGGCGAGCTGTTCGGGGGTGTAGGCCATGCAACAGATCTCAGCGTTGGAGCCAGCGGCTCTTGACCACGCGCCGACGGGTCGGGCGCGCAGATGTGGAAAGGCCACCGGAATCGGTGGCCTCGTTGGTGGAAGGACCCGACATCGGCGTCGGTGCGTCGGGTGGTGGCAATCCCAGCGATCGTTCCAGCTCGCGCCAGTGGCGCTCCTCGAAACGGTCCAAGCCCGCCGCTGCCGCCGCAGCGCGTGCGTAGTTCGCGCAGTCCAACGCTTCGTTGCGTTCGCGCAGTCGCGCACCGCATAGCCGTTGCGATCGCGGCGCGTGACCAGCTGCTCCGCGCACAGCTGCTGCAGGAACTCGGCGTCGATCTTCGGTAGATGGATGTAGCCGGGCGGATACACCAGCGTGATGCCGTCTTCAGCCACCGAGGCCTGCTTGCGCAGGTGGTTGTACAACTCCTGCTTCGCGATCCCGACCGTGACCGCGTATAGCTTCAGCCCGCGGCGCAGCTTCTTGCCGCCGACCGAGACATCCACCGCCGTTGGCGTACCAATCAAAGCCGCGCCACGCGCCACGCCCTTGACCGCCATCACTCGGCTGTCGCGGCAGGCGCGCACGAAGGCATAGGCCTCCTGTGTCGCGAAGCCGGTGTCGATCGCGAAACGCGCGAGCGGCACCTGAGCGCCGCAGGCGTGCGTCCAGGTCTCGCCGGTCATCGCGGCGAGTTGCTTCCACACCGCATCGCGGGCGGTATCGCCCATCAGCACACGGTGTTCGATGAGCCACGCTTCCTTGCCGCGACCGAAGGCCCAGACCGAGACCTCGATACGGTCTTTCTGCACGTCGGCGCCGCCGACCAGCAGCAGGCCGCCGTGCGGCACGGTGCCGATCCGGTAGTCCTCGCGCCGTTCCAGCAACTGCTGCCAGTCCGGCGCTTCGCCGTCCTCGACCCAGGTCTCGCCCAGTTCGGTGTTCTTGAAGGTCTTGATCGCTGACGCCGAGCCCGTGGTCTTGTCGATCGCGCTCTCCCACGCCGCCGCGATCTCGCGCCAGGTGCGCCAGCCCACCGGGCTGTACATCGACGACAGGTGGAAGCCGGCGGTCCTGCTGTTTCCAGGCGCCGTCGCCTGCCACTGACCCTGCTCCAACATCGACGTCTTGTGGTGCTCGGCGATGGGCATCTCGCAGGACTCGCAGATGTAAGCCACCGTCTCAGGTCGCCCGCGCTCCCACCTCAATTGCTCGAAGCGCAACCATTGCGCATGCGCACAGTGCGGACACGGTACGAAGTACCGGCGCTGGTCGGACGCCTCGTACTCGCGCTCGATGCTGCTCGCGCCCGCGATCGTCGGCGTGGAGACGATGAAGATCTTGCGCCGGGTGAAGGTGCGCGTGCGCGCTTCTGCCAGCGAGATCGCATCGCCTTCGCCCTCGACGTCGAGCGGATAGCCGTCCACCTCGTCGAGGAACAGATATCGCACCGGCATCGAGCGCAGGCCGACCGCGCTGTTGGCGCCGGTCATCACCAGCACGCCGCCGCGGAACTCCTTGGCGAGGATGGTGTTGCCCGCATCGCGCGAACGCGCCTCGGAGATGTAGTCGATGATCGCCAGGAGATCGGCACGTGCCGTCGATCACCACTCAAGTGCGAGCACGGCGCTTCTTGTCGATCAATGCCTGGGCGTCATCCATGACCTGCTGATGCCCGACTGCAGGCCGGGGATCGGTGATGGCTTCCTGCACCTTCGCCCGGAACCATGCATCGTAGGCATCGGCGTCGACCGTCAGGCCCGCTGGGAGACCGCCCTCCTTGGTGACGCGGGTCAGCAGAATGCGAACCGCATCCGAGAGGGTCAGCCCAACGCCTGCGAGCACTTCGGTCGCTTGTGTCTTGAGCGCATCGTCCACGCGGACGTGGAGCATTGAGGTTTGGCTGGCCATAGGGGTCCTCCTGGCGATTATCGTGTATCTCAATTGCGATACAGTCAAGGGCGGCAGTGGGGGACCACGTCGCCGAGCCATTCAGCCATCCGCCAGATCGTCGAACGCCATGCCATCGGCCTCGCGCGCCGCCTGCTCGCCGCTCCAGGTCTGCCACCGCCGCACGATCACATCGACGTACTTCGGATCGAGTTCCATCAGCCGTGCGCGCCGACCGCTCTTGTGCGCGGCGATCAGGGTCGTACCCGATCCGCCGAAACCATCGAGCACCACATCGCCCGGTCGGCTGGAATTGCGGATGCACCGCTCGACGAGTTCGACCGGCTTCATCGTCGGGTGCAGATCGTTGCGCTGCGGCTTCTTGATCTGCCACACATCGCCTTTGTCGCGATCGCCGCACCAGTGGCGCTGCGCGCCTTCTGGCCAGCCATAGAGGAGCGGTTCGTACTGGCGCTGGTAGTCGGCACGGCCAAGCGTGAACGTGTTCTTCGCCCAGATCACGAACGTCGACCAGTGGCCGCCTGCGGCGCGGAATGCGGCCTGCAGCACGTCCAATTCGCTGGAAGACATCGCGATGTAGATCGCGCCGCGACAATGCGCCAGGGTTGGCGTCAATGCAGCGAGCAAGAAGTCGTAGAAGCCCTCTCCGAGATTGTCGTTGAGGATCGCGCGGTCCTTGCCGCGCAGTTTGTCTTTGGCGCTGTTGGCATAGTTCACGTTGTACGGCGGATCGATGAAGACCATGTCGGCCGTTTCGCCTGCCAGCAATCGCACGTAGTTCGCCGCGTCGGTGGCGTCGCCGCAGAGCACGCGGTGTTCACCCAGCGTCCACACGTCGCCAGGATGGGATACAGAGATTTCGTCCGCTTCCGGCACAGCATCGTCGTCGGTCTCCCCAACATGATCCGGTTCTTCCCCGGCCATCAACTCGGCGAGCGCATCGGGATCGAAGCCGGTCAGGTCCAGATCGAAACCATCCGCCTGCAGCGCGTCCAGTTCAGCCCGCAGCAGTGATTCGTCCCAACCCGCATTCTCGGCTATGCGGTTATCCGCGATCACCAGCGCGGCGTTGCGTCGCCGAGAGATGATCGAGTATGACCACCGGTACGGTCGCCAGAGACAGCTTGCGCGCGGCGACCAGACGACCGTCCCCTGCGACGATCACGCCATCGCTGCCAACGAGGATCGGATTGGAGAACCCGAATTCCACGATCGACGCGGCGATCTGCGCGATCTGTTCGTCCGAGTGGGTGCGCGCATTTTTCGCGTATGGCAGCAGCCGCGTGAGCGACCACTGCTCGATGCGTTCGGCAACCCAGCTCATTCTGCCGCCCTCGCAGCATTGCGGTGTTCAGCCGCAACATCATCGAAGGATTGTACGGTCGCTTCGAGCGTGATCGGCACGTCAGGAAGCTGTTGCCGGACGCGTTCGATGGCGACATCGACGTACTACGCGGCGATCTCCACCGCGCGACAGAGGCGTCCGGTACGTTCGCAGGCGATCAACGTGGTGCCGCTGCCACCGAAGGGTTCGTACACGAATGGCACTTGCTTAAGTCTAACCACTCCAGAAAAGACGGAGATCCAGTGTCTTTGCTGGTCGTATATAACTGAAGTCACTGGGTCAGAACTTTCGCAGAAATCAGAAAATCCTGCGGAAAGCGCTTACGTAAGTGCCATTCCACTCTGACCCCGGTTCTCTGACCCCGGTTCTCGTGCGCTCAGAGCAGATGCGCCACACCAGCACGCTCTTCTTCCAGCTCCGCAAGCGTCTTGTCCATCGCCGCGCGGCTGAAGTCGTCAACCGGCAGGCCTTCGATGCGGGTGTATTCGCCGTTGGCGCAGGTCACTGGCACGCCGTACATCACACCTTCCGGAATGCCGTAGCTGCCATCGGACGGGATGCCCATGGTCACCCACTTGCCTTCCGTGCCCAGAACCCAGTCGTGGATGTGGTTGATCGCCGCGTTGGCGGCCGAAGCGGCCGACGACAGACCGCGCGCTTCGATGATCGCCGCGCCGCGCTTGCCAACCTGCGGAATGAACGCATTGGGGTGTCCTTGTCTTCTCCTTCGTCTTCTCACGGGTGGAAAAATATAGGGATTCGCGGCGTTGACCCGTTGAATTCCCTATGAAACACTTCCTGTTATTAGGGGCGCTTTGAATTTAGGAGATTGTCATGTTCAAGAAGAGCATCTTGGCCGTTTTTGTTTTCGTTTTCGCAACGTCCCTACCCGCAAGCGCCCAGCAGTATGTCGGCCAGACCAACACGGTCTGGTCAGCCGATGGCGATCGCTGTGTGCCCGACGTTGTCGGACGCTTCAACGCCATGCGCGTGCGCGGCGATGATCTTGCCTTTCATCTTGGCGTCATGGTCCGGGGCGCGCATTGGCAGGGCATCCAGCGGCTCAAAGGCGGCAATGGGCAATACATCGCGGTCAGCCAGAGCTACGATCAGTCCGGACGCGGCGGTTTCGGGATCGTCAAGATGGAATCTCGCAACGCCGTGCATGCTCGGTACCGCTCGAACCGGCTGAGCTATTCCCCTATCCAGAATACAGCCCCGCCGGCGGCGGATCGCGGTGTCTCCTATTTTCAGACGGTCAGTTCGGTAACCGGCAACGTCTATGGTCACGGCGGTGCGATGCAAGTCTATGGCAACTATTTGACGATCGCCGCGGAAGACAGGATTCAGGGAGGCAATTTTGCGGTCGGCTCCGAAGTGTTGTTCTACGATGTTTCGAACCCCGAGGCTCCGGTCCAGTTACCCTATTCGATCAGCCGAAGCGACGCGAAAGCAGGTACCAGTGCTCTTACCCGCATCACCGATGGTCGCTACTTAGCAATGGTCGAGGGTGCGCAGAAACTGAGCTTCTATGTGTCTTCATCGACATCGCTGGCCAGTGCATCAACCCAGTTCGCGCCCATCGCGACATGGGAAAAAGCTTATCCGGGTCTGGCTCCGGGTAGCATCGACCTCAATTTTGGAAATTACCAAGCGTATACCTTCATCAATCAGTGCGACGGCAAGTTGTTCCTGACAGCATCGAATAACAGCCTATTTTCGGCCGGGGTTGTGTCAGGCGAAGACTGGCTCGATCTCTACGAAATCACACTGACAGCCGACAATCCCTATGCCGTGGTCCGCAAGGCTGCCAAGAAACACCTCTACTGCGCCGATGCTGCAGCCAGGACCTGCAACTTGCAGGCAGGCGGCGGTGCCTATGTGACCCGGGATGGCGACCTGATGTTCTATTCGACCGAACACTACAACGACGGTCCGCTGGGCAGCGTCAGCTTCAGCGAGTTCAATACCGAACCGAGTACCTGCCCAACGATAGCCGATGCCTGGATCGAGATATTCGACGACCATGGCTTTTCCGATCGTACGGTGTTCGTGGACTACGCCGATCGCAATCTACGTCGGTATGACAACTACAATTACCTCGAAGGCTTCAATGACAAGGCCTCTTCAGTGAGGTATTGCCTGCCGCCCGGCTATTCGTACCGGCTCTACGCCAACAACACCTACGGCAGCTCGGTGGTCAACCTCAGCGGTACGGGATACGTGGGCTCGATCTACAATCTCGGGACGATTGGATTTGGGGACAAGCTCTCGTCTTCCCGGTTCATCCCCTAGGTCCTGGCACGGCGGCAAAGACCGGGACACCCCCTGACGTTTTGCGTGCTCGTTGGCTCGATCTGGTGGCACGGTGAAGTCGGGGCTGAAACGGGTCGACCGCTACGTGGGGCACCCGTGCGTTGAGGGCGAGCAAGCGCACGCTGCTCGCGCACTGCTCGCTTTGTTATGTCGGTGGTTGTCGCCACTGGGCATTGCGGTGGATTGGTCGGCCGCCTCGCCCGGAGGCACGTTCGTGGAACTGCGCGCGTGGGTGGTGTGGCTGGGGATGGGCCGAACGAAACCAGCAACGCAACCAGGACACCCACTATTTTCTATTGAACGAAACCAGGACACCCACTATTTGCTATTGAATCCAAGCCTGCATCGGCTCTGCGTAAATCACCCCCGACGTCATGTTCTGTGTACTTGACGCCGGGGCTGACCGATCATCACCCACGCAGCATCCTCCCTCGCGGGCCACGACGTTTCCATCCTCGATCAGATGGGCCGCGCGATCTT
>JANMGT010000093.1:0-9033 GCA_031374725.1 Lysobacteraceae bacterium
CACAGCGGTGAGAAGGTGGCGCGCAGCGCCGGATGAGGGGCGAAGACAGCATGAGGGGTAGGCCGCCGTGATGCGTTGCGAAGAGCGCCCCTCACCCGGCCTTCGGCCACCCTCTCCCCGCGCTACGCACGGGGAGAGGGAGCGAGGCTTCAAAGAACGTGTTCATTATTTTTGAAGCACTACACTAGCGAGAGCACGGGCTGTAGCGAGAGCACGGGCTGTAGAGAAAGCACGATTGGCGCAGATCGAAGCGATACCAAGGTCTGCTCCACCCGATTGTTGATTGGGCGACGCGCCATCGAATCACTTTTGATCTCATCAACTTGCGAGTCTCCAGCTGGCGTGAGCCGCTGATTGGGCGGTATCAGCCCCCTGTTTAGCCCATCGCTTGACGTCGATCACTTACGTTGGCACGCCCTCGCACCAGACAAATTGCCTACATCGACAGTCGCTTACGCCATCTTTTGAACAAAAACTCCAATCAAATCAGCGATTTTCATTTTTTCTGTTCAGGCAACGTTAATTTTTTCGGGATACTCTACGCCCGCTTTCCCGCCCTGGACGGCGGGGGCCGGCGCGGCAGCGCCAGGCGATGAACCCAAGATCGGACGTTAGCGATGCATCGCTAACACCCGCTTCCGTTCTTCTGCACTGCCGCGTTTGGGCTTTAGCGACCAGAGAGTCGAAGCCCCTTGTCTTGCGGTTCGCCGCAAGCGCCCGGTTCGAGCGACAGCAGGCCCCACACCTGACTGCCGCCGTACGACCGGACTGTCATCGCCATGTCGCACCTGGCGCAGCACCGCATGCAGAACACCGCCGCAGTGCCGCAACAGGCCCGAAGCAACGAAACAAGGAGTTCCCATGAAACTTGCATGGATACTTTGGATCGCGTCGGTGTTGCCGCCTCAGGCTGCCGATTCGCTCTGTCTCAGCACCACGCTCTACCTCGAAGCACGCGATCAACCCGTCCGCGGCCAGCAGGCCGTCGCCGAGGTCGCCCTCCGCCGCGAAGACAGCGGCCTCTGGGGCGATTCGATGTGCGAAGTCGTCACCGCTCGCAAGCAGTTCGCGCCGACCATCGTGTCGCCGCGCACGCAGTTGGGCAATGCCGAAGCCTGGTCTCAGGCCGTGACCATCGCGCTCGACGCCGAGCGCAACTGGGCACTGCCTGAAGGCGAACGCAAAGAGATCGTGCCCGGCGCCAGTCACTTCGCCGCGCTCTCGATCGCACAACCGAGTTGGCGCAACGCATACCGCGTCGCGACCATCGGCGATCACACCTTCCTGAAGGTGCAGTCGCTGAAACCTGTAAAGCCAAAGACCAGACAGTAATTCCGAACAGCGCAGTCATTTGCACCAGCAACAGATGCCGAAGGCCGCCAAAAGCGGCCTTCGCTTTTTTGTAAGGGGGCGCAAGTTAACAAACTAAGTGCAACACCCGCCCTCCTGTGACTGCGGTGGTTGTAGCATCAGAGCGTCACGGAAGCACTACTCACTGATGCTGTCAGAACGACGCACATCGCGAAGTGGGCAGCATTCAAAAAATGTTCAAAGCACTTCAGGGTGAAGCAGTAGGCGATGTCAGATGCGCCAAACGTGCGGACAGTTTCTTCGCGGAAATACCGCTCTTGGCGCCCAGTTCCTGCGCGAACAACGACACCCGGAATTCTTCCAACTCCCAGCGCAGCGCCTGCCAACCAGGGGCATGGTCGATACCGCGGTCGCGGGCATCGTCCAGCGCATCGGCGAAAGGTTTAAGTTCGAGCATCCGCGCTTGGTCGCGGGTGGGGTCGCGCAGCGCGCGTTCAGCGCGCAGCGACAGCGCTTTGAGATAGCGCGGATATTCGCGCAGCGACTCAGCCGGCGTGTCGCGCAGGAAACCGGGCGACGCCAACGCCGCCAGTTGCGCATGCATATCGTCGAGATTGGCTTTCGCCCAGCCCATCAAATTGGATTCCAGTGCGGCGCGTACTTCGGCGACGCGGGCGAGAATGGTTTCTGCTTGTTTCAGCCGCTCCATCGCCTCGGCGAAGAAGGTTTTGGCGATGGCATCGCGCCGCTGGATGAAAACCGTTGCATCGCGGATCGCATCAAGCCCGTCCGCAGCCAGTGCAAAGAATGCGCCTTCGATCAAATCCTCACGCAGGCGATCGCTGTCTTTCGATGCCATCGCCGGCCGCGATTGCGAGGAACGCTGCGCCATCGACGACGACTCAAGCGTCGCGATCGCCTTCGCGCTCAATTCGCGCGGCGCGCGCGCTTCGATCGCCGCATACAGCAGCGATGTTTTCGCCTGCACCGGCAGTTGCTTGCGCGCGTGTTTGAGCTTCTCGGCTAAATCGATGCGCAGCAAGCGGCGCACGCCCAGCGGGTGATGCCGCTGCGCATCGCTGCGGTCGGCATGCACCGCGAGCGAGACGCTGTGGCCATCGTCATGCAGCGCCGGATACGCCGGCACGCCGCCTGCACCGGAAACGCTCAGCGGGATCGCAATTGCCGGAAATTCACGCAAACCGGCCTGCGCCAAGCCTTCCGCAGCGCGCGCCGAGAACGCGTCCGCCGCGCGCTTGCCGAAGCGTGCGCGCAGGTCGTCGAGATCGCGCGATTCGGCCAGCACATGCCGGCCTTGCGCGTCCATTAGCCGGAGATTCGCGCGCAGATGCGCTTCGATGTTCGATGGGTCGAAATCCACTGCGCTCAGTTCGATGCCGCCGAGTTTCTTCAGGAATCGCGCCAGCGTGCTTTCGATGCTATCGGCATCGGGCTGTGGACAGGCCTCAGCGAAGGCGCGTGCGAAATCCGGCGCCGGCACGAAATTTCGGCGCAGCGTTTTCGGCAGCGATTTGATCAACGCCGTCGCCTTGTCGAGGATGAATCCAGGCGCCAGCCACGATAAGCGCGACGGATCGAGCGCGTTCAGCAGATGCAGCGGCACGGCGACGGTCATGCCATCGTCCGCAGCGCCGGGGTCGAAGCGATACTGCACCGCCAATCGCACATCGCCCAACGGCAGATAGGGCGGAAACCGCGCCGCGTCGCTGGCGTTGCCGATCATCAGATCGTCGAGCGACCATTCGAGCTTCGTTTTGTCCGCAGGCGACAGCTTCGCATACCACGCATCCAGCGCGTGCTGGTTGTGCATCTGCGGCGGCAGACGATCGAGATACCACTGCGCCTGCCAGTCTTCATCGACCACCAACCCAACGCGACGCTGCTTGGCTTCTTCCTGTTTCGCTTTAACCAGCATCGCGAGATTGCGCGCGAGGAACGCGGCGCGGGTGTTGATCTCGCCCATCGTCAATGCGTCGCGCACGAAAATATGCCGAGATTCCTCGGGGAACAGCGCGCCGTAATGCACCGGCTTTTTCGGCGCTAAAATCAAACCGAATAAACTGATCTGCTCACTACCGACCACGCGGCCCTGCGCGCGCGACCAATGCGGGTCGTGATGCCGGCGCGCGAGCAGATGCGGCAATTCGTCGATCGCCCACTCCGGCTCAATCGCGGCGTTGATGATCGACCAGACTTTCTCGGTATCCAACAGGGTCGCCGACAGCAGCCACGGCGGCGGCTTGGACGCCAGCGTCGAGCCCGGAAACATCTGAAATTTACGCCCGCGCGGCCCGTCGTAGCCATTGCGATCGCCGCGATGGCCGATTTGCGTAGGCAAGCCCGCGATCAACGCGCGATGCAGCGACACATAGGGTGCGCCTAGGCGCACCGTTTCTTTGGAATGCGATTCTTTAGATTCCGATTCTTTTGAATGCGATTCTTTTGAATGCGGATCTTTTGAATGCGGATCTTTTGAATGCGATTCTTTAAATTCCGAATCGGAAGCCGGCAATGGCGGGCTTGAGCCCGCCCTACGTGTGCTTCCGCTGTCCCAACCGATCTCATCGCACAGCAATTTCAATTGCCGATGCAGCTCGCGCCATTCGCGCAGGCGCAAGAAACCCAAGAAATGTTTATCCGCCCATTTGCGCAGTTGCGATTGGGTGAGATCTTCATGCGCGACGCGATACGCGTCCCACAGTTTCAGAATACCGACGAACTCCGATTTGCTATCGGCGAACTGCGCGTGCGCGGCATCGGCCGCACCGCGCTGATCGGCCGGACGCTCGCGCGGGTCTTGGATGCCGAGAAAGCTCGCAATCGCCAGCATCTCGCGCAGGCAGCCGTGTTTTTGCGCGGCGATCAACATCCGCGACAGCTTCACATCCACCGGCAAACGCGCCATGGTGCGGCCGATCTGCGTGAGCTTGCGCTCGGCATCGACCGCGCCCAATTCGCTCAACTGCTGCCAACCGTCGGCGATGGCGCGCGGGTCGGGCGGTTCGAGAAACGGGAAGTTCTCGATGACCCGAGCATCGTCGTTCCGAAGTTGCTCGGGAGCGCGTTTCGACGAAGTCGAAACATCCCCGTTGCTCGACGACGTCGAAACACGTCCATCGATCCTTCCGAGGCCCAGCGACAGCATGCGCAAGATCGCGCCTGCTAATGCCGCGCGGCGAATTTCCGGGTCGGTGTAGGCGTCGCGCGCGAGGAATTCCGCTTCCGAATACAAGCGATAGCACACCCCTGCGGCGATGCGGCCGCAGCGGCCTTTGCGCTGATCGGCGCTGGCCTGCGAGATCGCTTCGATATGTAAGCGATCGAGTTTTTGCCGTGGGCTATAGCGCTTCACCCGCGCGAAGCCGGGATCGACCACGAAATGAATGCGCGGCACCGTCAGCGAGGTTTCGGCGACATTGGTCGCCAACACGATGCGCCGCTGCGTGCCTGGATTGAACACACGGTCTTGATCGCGCGCCGACAGCCGCGCGTACAGCGGCAGCACTTCGGTGTGGCGATACTTGCGCTTCTCCAGCGCTTGGTGCGCATCGCGAATCTCGCGCTCGCCCGGAAGAAAAATCAGCACATCGCCCATCGGCGATTGGCGGACGATCTCGTCGCAGGCGGACACGATGCCGTCGAGCACGCTTCTATCGCCGTCGCCTTGGCGATCGTTCTGCCGATCGTTCTGTCGATCGTTCTGCCGATCGCCACGACGACCGCCACGACGATCGCTTCCATCGCCGCGCTCAAGCGCATCGTCCTCGTCGGCATCGCTGCCCGCATTCAGCGGCCGATAGCGCACTTCGACCGGATAGCCGCGGCCTTCCACGTTCACCACCGGTGCGTTATCGAAATGCTGCGAAAAGCGCTCGGTGTCGATGGTGGCCGAGGTGACGATCACTTTCAGATCGCGGCGTTTGACTAACAACTGTTTGAGATAACCCAGCAGGAAATCGATATTGAGGCTGCGTTCGTGCGCCTCGTCGATGATGATCGTGTCGTAGGCCGACAACCAGCGGTCGGATTGGATCTCGGCCAACAAAATGCCGTCGGTCATGAATTTGATCGCAGTGCGCTCGCCCACGTTCTCGTTGAAACGCACTTGAAAGCCGACCGCTCCGCCGAGCGGCGTCTTCAATTCCTCGGCCACGCGGCGCGCGACCGCGCGCGCAGCGATCCGTCGCGGCTGAGTGCAGCCGATCAATCCGGCCGCACCACGGCCAGCGGCGAGACACAGCTTCGGCAACTGCGTGGTCTTGCCCGAACCGGTTTCGCCCGCGATCACCACGACCTGATGGTCGCGAATCAAGGCGATGATGCGCTCGGCCTCGGTCGCGATCGGCAGCGACGCGTCGATTTCGCCCGGCGCCGGCAGAAACGCAGCCCGCACCTCGCGCGCGGCGATCGATACCACTAATGCATCGACGAACGCGCTCTGCGCAGCGGTATCGGCCGGCTTCGCATTCCAGCGCGACCACAGCCCGAGCAGCCGGCCGCGGTCGCGCGCCAGCGCGTCGTCTATGCGACGACGGGCGAGTTGCGATTCGCGGCGGTGGTGGTGGTCGGTATCGGTCATCAAAGGCGGATGTGGGGTCGGGAACCCGTCTCGAAAGCGCATGATTCATCGCCGCGATCAAAAGCAGTGCCGCATGTCGATGCGAGGTAGGGAGGATAGAGGAACTCGCGGGCTTAGAGCCTGACCGATCTAGGGCCTGTTAACACTATCCGGGTACATTGCGTTGCGAATTCAGTGGCGTGCCGAGGCCGCCGCAACGAAACGAAACCACAAAAAACCCCGCCGCAGCGGGGTTTTTGTTGGAATCGAGCAGCGCGATCAGCGTTTATCGGCCGGCGTGTAATCGCGGCCCGCATAACCGGTGTAGATCTGACGCGGGCGGCCGATCTTGGCTTCCGGGTCGGTCTGCTGTTCCAACCAATGCGCGACCCAACCGGCGGTGCGGGCGATGGCGAACATCACCGTGAACATTTCGGTCGGGATACCAAGTGCTTTGTAGATGATGCCTGAGTAGAAATCGACGTTCGGGTAGAGCTTGCGCTGGACGAAGTATTCGTCCTTCAGCGCAGCCTCTTCCAGACGCATCGCCACTTCCAGCAGCGGATCGTTGACGCCCAGCTCCGCCAGCACCTTATGGCACATCTCGCGGATGATCTTGGCGCGCGGATCGAAGTTCTTGTAGACGCGGTGGCCGAAGCCCATCAGGCGGAAGCCCGATTCCTTGTTCTTGGCCTTGTCGATCGCCGACTGCACGTTCTCCGGGCGGCCGATCTCTTCCAGCATCTTCAGCACGGCTTCGTTGGCGCCGCCGTGCGCCGGGCCCCACAGCGCGGCAACGCCGGCGGCGACGCACGCATACGGGTTGGCGCCGGTGGAGCCGACCAGACGCACGGTCGAGGTCGACGCGTTCTGCTCATGGTCGGCGTGCAGGATGAACAGCAGATCCATGGCCTTGGCGGCCATCGGACTGAGTTCCAGCGGCTCGCTCGGCACTTCCTTCATCATGTGCAGGAAGCGAGTGACGTATTCGAGATTGTTCTTCGGATACCCGATCGGCCAGCCGATGGAATAGCGATAGCATGCGGCCGCGATCGTCGGCACCTTCGCGATCAGGCGGATCGCGGCCATGCGGCGCTGTTCCGGATCCTCGAGGTCGAGTTCGTTGTGATAGAAGCTCGCCATCGAGCCGAGCATTCCGACCAGCATCGCCATCGGATGGGCGTCGTGACGGAAGCCGAACAGGAAGGTGCGGAACGCTTCGTGCATCATCGTGTGATGCGTGACCTCATGCTCGAACTTAGCGGATTCCTGCTGGTTCGGCAGTTCGCCGTTCATCAGCAGATACGCGACTTCCAGGAAGCTGGAGTGTTCGGACAGCTGCTCTATCGGGTAGCCGCGATACATCAGCACGCCGTTGTCGCCATCAATATAGGTGATGGCAGAGCGGCACGACGCGGTGGCCATGAAGCCCGAGTCGTAGGTGAACAGCCCGGTTTCCTTCGGCAGCTTGGCGATATCGACGCAGGAATTGCCGAGGGTGCCGGTGTGGACCGGCAGGATGACCGACTTTTCGCCAGCGGTCACCGTGACCTGGCTGGGGGCTGCGGGGGCCGTCGGTTTGACAGCAGAAGAATCCGGTTGAGACACGGCGCACTCCCATGAAACTTGAATGACGTGAACATAGGCCCGCGGACGGGCTGCTGAACGCTCGGAGAAAGAAGCCGCAACCGAAGTCGCGACAGTCATGGATTATTGCACAACGCGATTCGAGCACCGGCTCTGGACTTTGGTCGAATAAGCACGCGTGCGCGATGCGCGGACACGACAAAAGCCGCCTGTTGGCGGCCTTTGCGGAATGCATAGGGTACGCGGCGCGAACGTGAGGTCCGCGTCGAAAGCGGACCGGTTCGCGCAGACGCGCTTACTTGCCGTAACGCTTGCGGAACTTGTCGACGCGACCGCTGGTGTCGATGAGCTTGTGGTGGCCCGTATAGAACGGGTGCGACGCGGACGAGATATCGACCTTGATCAGCGGATATTCGTTGCCGTCTTCCCACTTCACGCTTTCCTTGCTGCCAAGGGTCGAGCGGGTGAGGATCTTGAACTCGGAGGTCACGTCCTGGAACACGACCTGACGGTATTCGGGATGGATGTCGGCCTTCATGGCGGCACCAGAGTTGAGCGGAAAGCCGGGCATTATAGCGGCCTCCCCCGCCATGACTCAAGCCTTGGATCGCACCGGCTGCGGCTCCGCCGACCGGAGGCCTCAGTCCGCACCCAAAGCCTTACGGATCAAGGCCTCGAAGGCCGCCTGGTCGTAGGCCATCAGGATCTCGGCGTTGTCCGGGCGCCCGCTGCGGCGGTTCCAGTCCACCACGGTCGCGCCGCGGGTCTCGGCGCCGGTCAGTTCCACCCGCAGCGGCCGGACCGCCCGTTCGCGCACGCCCTCGGGCGCCACCAGCAGGGCCATGGCCAGGGCGTCGGCGGCGTGCCAGCGCTCCCCGCGCAGTCCGGCGGACCATTCCCGGGTCTTCCGCGAGATCGCTTCGTAGAACTTCGCGCGGGGATGATCGGCCTGCAGCCAGCGCTCGACGTCGGTATGCAGGAAGCCGTGGCGGATCACCGCCTCCCAGTCCGCGACTTCGACCACCTTGCCGGCCGCGGCGAACGCGTCGAACACCAGATGCGCGGCCTCGGGGTCGAAACCGATGTTGAACTCGGCCATCGGCGTGGTGTTGCCCTGCCCCGTGACCGCGCCGCCCATCACGACCATCCGGCCGACGCGCTGCGGCAGGGTTGGATCGAGCTTGAGCGCCACCGCAAGATTGGTCAGCGGCCCAAGCATGCACACCACCAGCGAGCCCGCATGCGCGTGCGAGAGGCGGATCATCGCCAGCGCCGCGTGCTCGCCCTCGGCCTGTTTCGCCGCCGGCGGATAGTCGATATCGCCGAAACCGTCGCGGCCGTGGACGTACGAGGCATCGGGCGCAGGATGCAGCAGCGGCGCATCGCAGCCGGCGAAGACCGGCACGTCCACGCCGGCCACTTCGCACAGCTTCAATGCGTTGGCGACGGTGTGACGCAGGCCGACGTTGCCGGCGGCGATGGTCAGCGCGACCACCTCGTGATGCGGCGAGTCGAAGGCCATCAGCAGGGCGAGCGCATCGTCCACGCCCGGGTCG
>JANMGT010000015.1:0-7474 GCA_031374725.1 Lysobacteraceae bacterium
TCAGTCCGGCGTAATGCGCCATGTCCACCATCAGGTATGCACCAACATCCTTGGCCACCTTGGCAAAGCGCTCGAAGTCAATGTGAAGGCTGTAGGCCGATGCGCCGGCAATGATGAGCTTGGGCCGGTGCTCGTGCGCAAGGCGCTCCATGGCGTCGTAGTCAATCGCCTCGTTGGCGTTCAAACCGTAGCTCGCCACCTTGAACCATTTGCCACTCATGTTGAGCGCCATGCCGTGCGTGAGGTGACCGCCTTCGGCCAAACTCATGCCGAGGATGGTGTCGCCCGGCTGAAGCAAGGCCAGGAACACGGCTTGGTTGGCTTGCGAGCCGCTGTTGGGCTGCACATTGGCGAAGTTGGCGCCAAAGAGTTGCTTGATGCGATCAATCGCGAGCGTTTCGGCGATGTCCACAAACTCGCAGCCACCGTAATAGCGCTTGCCCGGATAGCCTTCAGCGTACTTGTTGGTGAGCTGGCTACCCTGGGCTTCCATCACCCGCGGGCTGGCGTAGTTTTCCGACGCGATGAGCTCGACGTGGTCTTCCTGTCGGCGGTTTTCTGCCGCGATCGCCGCGGCCAGTTCGGGGTCGAAACCTTCGATGCGGGTATCGCGCGGGAACATCGGCGCTCCAAGGGTACGTGGGGAACGCGGATTGTACCGGCTGGCCGGACCCCGGAACCACACGCGAAGGCGCGCATCATCACATCCGCCCAGCTGCAAACGCTCCAAAACGCAGTTGGCGCACGAATACCAGCCCCCGGCACCTCACAGCGACGCATTCATCGCTAGCGGCCAAGGGGGGCTTCCGGCGATAATTGACTATCCCTTTTCTCATCGCGGCACCTGCCCCACTGGCAGGTCGCCGCTGTCCGTCTGCGGAGCCCCACATGTCCCAATACATTTACACCATGAACGGCGTCAGTAAGATCGTGCCGCCCAAACGCCAGATCATCAAAGACATTTCGCTGTCGTTCTTCCCCGGCGCCAAGATCGGCCTGTTGGGCCTGAACGGCGCCGGCAAGTCCACCGTGCTCAGAATCATGGCCGGCGTGGACAAGGACTTCCAGGGCGAAGCCCGCCCGCAGGCCGGCATCAAGGTCGGCTATCTAGCCCAGGAGCCGGAACTCGACCCGAACAAAACCGTGCGCGAAGCGGTGGAAGAAGGCGTCGGCGAAGTGTTGCAGGCCCAGGCCGCGCTGGACCGGGTTTATGAGGCGTATGCCGAAGAAGGCGCAGACTTCGACAAACTGGCCGCCGAACAGCAGCGGCTGGAGGCAATTCTGGCCACGAACGACGCGCATCTGCTGGAGCAGCAGTTGGAAGTCGCCGCCGACGCGCTGCGTATCCCGCCGTGGGACGCATTGATCGGCCCGCTGTCCGGCGGCGAGAAGCGCCGGGTCGCGCTGTGCCGCTTACTGCTGCAAAAGCCCGACATGCTGCTGCTGGACGAGCCCACCAACCATCTTGATGCCGAGTCGGTGGAGTGGCTAGAACAGTTTCTCGCCCGCTACACCGGCACCGTGGTCGCCGTCACCCACGACCGCTACTTCCTCGACAACGCCGCCGAGTGGATTCTCGAACTCGACCGCGGCCGCGGCATTCCGTGGAAGGGCAACTACACCGACTGGCTGGTGCAAAAGGACGAGCGCCTGAAACAAGAAGACAATCAGGAGAAGTCACGCCAGAAAGCCATCGCGCGCGAACTGGAATGGTCGCGGCAGAACGCCAAGGGCGGTCGCACCAAGGGCAAGGCGCGTCTGGCCCGCCTGGAAGAGCTGCAATCGGTGGACTACCAGCGCCGCAACGAAACCAACGAAATCTTCATCCCGCCGGGCGAGCGCCTCGGCAACTCGGTGGTTGAGTTCAAGAACGTCTCAAAGAGTTTCGGCGACCGCCTGCTGATCGACAACTACAGCATGCTGGTGCCGTCGGGCGCCATCGTCGGCATCATCGGCCCCAACGGCGCCGGCAAGTCGACGCTGTTCAAGATGCTGATGGGCATGGAGAAGCCGGACAAGGGCGAGATCCTCACCGGCCAGACCGTGAAGTTGGCGTATGTCGATCAGAGCCGCGACAAGCTTGAAGGCAATCACAACGTCTTCCAGGAAATTTCAGGCGGCCTGGACATCCTCAACATCAACGGTGTGGAGATCCAATCCCGCGCCTACCTCGGCCGCTTCAATTTCAAGGGCCAGGACCAGCAGAAAATGGTCGGCACGCTCTCCGGCGGTGAACGCGGCCGTCTGCATCTGGCCAAGACCCTGCTGCAGGGCGGCAACGTGCTGCTGCTCGACGAACCGTCGAACGACCTCGATATCGAAACCCTGCGCGCGCTGGAAGATGCGCTGCTGGAGTTCCCGGGCAACACCTTCGTGATTTCGCATGATCGCTGGTTCCTCGACCGCATCGCGACCCACATCATTGCGTTCGAGGGCGAGTCGCACGTCGAGTTTTTCCAGGGCAACTACCGCGAGTACGAAGAGGACAAGAAGCGTCGTTTGGGCGAAGAAGGCGCCAAGCCGCATCGGCTGCGGTTCAAAGCGTTGAAATGACGGATTGGTGCGCTCGCGTATCGCGCGAGCGCCTTTGCCGACCCGTCATCCCGGCGCACGCCGGGATCTAGCTTTCAGCGATATTAGGCGCAGGCAACACTCCAGAGCTATGGCCATGGTCCTTGAAAAGTGGCAAGTAGAACTGCAAGGCGCAGCACCCGACCTTGAGTATCTTGCAAGCCAAGAGAACTCAGCACCTTTCCGGATCTGCAAAGACGAGCGAAACGAAGGATTCGTGTATGAGTCAGATTCATTCGCTACCTGCCAAAGACATCAAGATGTCCTCAAGATAGCTAACGAGCAGCTAGGAGTTCTGTCTGGAGCACTTAGATTCACTCGGCAGTCCTCTCAATCCATACGATCGAGCGCAGTTCATAAACGAGATGCAACTGGAGCTCGAACGGTTTTTGTTCAGCTTCAAGACGCGGTGCATCTTCGGTCCAAGGCCACCGATCCTACAGTGATTATCATCGACGCTGAAGGCAGTCCGATACAAACGTCTAAAACTGGATCCCGGCATACGCCGGGATGACGCGCAAAAAAGCAATCGCGAGAGTTTACGCATGTCGTTCATCACCTCTTTGAAACACCGCTGGGAACGCGCCGATACGCTCGTCTGCGTCGGCATCGATCCCGAACCGTCGAAGTTTCCGACGAAGTTCGCGCAAGACCACGATGCGATCTTCGACTTCTGCCGCGACATCGTCGATGCGACCGCGCCCTATGTCTGCGCGTTCAAGCCGCAGATCGCGCATTTCGCGGCGGCTCACGCCGAAGAAGCGCTGCGCATGCTGATCATGCACATCGGTTTCCGCTATCCGCAGATTCCGGTGATCCTCGACAGCAAGCGCGGCGACATCGGCAGCACTGCCCAGCATTACGCCAGCGAGGCGTTCGATCGCTACTGCGCCGATGCGGTAACGGTGAACCCGTATCTGGGCCGCGATTCGGTGCAGCCCTTCCTCGACCGCACCGACAAAGGCGTGGTGATTCTGTGCCGCACCTCGAATGCCGGCGCTGGCGATCTGCAGGACATGGTGGTGCTCGACAAGAGCGGCGGCGGGCGTCCGCTGTATCAGCACGTCGCCGAGAAGATCGCCCGCGACTGGAACGACAACGGCAACTGCGCGCTGGTGGTCGGTGCGACCTGGCCGGAACAACTGCGCGAACTACGCGCGATCGTCGGCGACATGCCGTTTTTGGTGCCAGGCATCGGCGCTCAGGGCGGCGATGTCCAAGCGGTCGTCGCCAATGCCAAAACCGCCGATGGCACTGGACTCATCATCAGCTCATCGCGTGCGATTCTGTATGCGTCGCATGGCGACGACTACGCCGAAGCGGCGGCAAATGCCGCATGCTCATTACGCGACGAGATCAATCGTTATCGCTAGCCGGCACATGGGCTAATTCCAGTCAGCCAAACCTATCTGGCCTTTCCCCTCATCCGGCCTTCGGCCACCTTCTCCCCGCATCGCGGGGAGAAGGAGATCGAGCAGCACTCCCCGCATCGCGGGGAGAAGGACATCGAGCAGCACTCCCCGCATTGCGGGGAGAAGGAGATCGAGCAGCACTCCCCGCATCGCGGGGAGAAGGAGATCGAGCAGCGCTCCCCGCATCGCGGGGAGAAGGAGATCGAGCAGCGCTACGGCGACGATGCGTCACCCAGCATGACGGGGAAGGACGCCAGAACATAGCGATGGAATTTGCGCGACAGGGCACTAGCTCGCAGCTAGCACGATGCATTCTGGCTCATCGGGAGCACGGTGCATTCCTTCTCCCCGCTTTGCGGGGAGAAGGTGCCCGAAGAGCCTGCCCCGGACTTGATCCGGGGGCGGATGAGGGGCGCCCTTGGCATCCATACACCGGCATTGCGTGACCAACGCCAGCGATGAGATCGTCATCGGCGGCGATGCGGGAATTGCACGAATGGATGCGCGCCTGCAAACCCTGCGCTGTCTATCGCAAAGCTCGATCCGAGCAACGGCAGCGTACAGAAGGGGCCGTTGATTCTCTCGCGCTTGGCGGACAGCAGCGGTAACACCATTCGTCCGCGCGCGATGACCGCCGATGAACTGGGCCGCAGCTACGTCGCGGGCGTCTGCGCCTGCCGCATCCAACATCGCAGCGCGCTGAATCTCAACGGCGCGAACGGCCGCGTTATCGTTTCGCGAGGCGCCATGCCGCGAATGCGGCGAACGGAAACCGCATCCAGATCATCGCGTACACGCTACCGCGCACGGTGAGGTTGCGTGTCGGTGCTTCGAACTTGCGGAAGTACCGCGCCAATCCGCGATGTTTATGCCATTCCACGAACACCGGCCGCGAGCGGCTGGACACGCCGCGTACATGCACCACGCGCACATCGTTCGCGACCGCGACGTCACCGCCGGCATCGCGCACGCGGCGGCACAGATCGAGATCTTCGGCATGCAAGCGATAATCTTGATCGAAACCGCGAACACGCTCGAACAGCGCGCGGCGCACGAACATCAGCGCGCCGGACACCGCCGGCACAGACTGCAACGCAAGCGCGTCGTCCGGCGCGATATCGAGCCGCCGTGCCGACGACGAACGCAGCATCGCGGAAAAATCTGGGTCGCGGCGCCGCGCGGCGCCATCGCGCGCACCAGCCTCATCGATCAAATCGGCGCCTAACAATGCGTCGTGTTCGCAACTCAGCGCGTAATTTTCAGCGTGCGCACGCAGGCGCGCGAGCGTGTCGGCTTCGACCAAACAATCCGGATTGACGAATGCCAGCCACATCGAAGCGCTATCGAATGCGCCTTGATTGCAAGCAGTGCCGAAGCCGGGGTTATCGGGATTGGCGATGAAGCGTAGACGCGAATCGGCGAGCGCGTGCCGCTGCATGATGCGCAGGGTGCCGTCGGTCGATGCGTTATCGACGACACGGATCGCCGCGACGCCATCGGCCGCGCGCAGTCGCTGCAAACAGTCGTTGATCGTCTCTTCGCTCTGGTAGGTGACGACGACGACGGCGATGTCGGGCGTCACTGTCTGCGCGACGCTCATGCCACGGCGCCATCGCGCGCCACATCGTCGGCAGCGCGCGCCGTGTCGATTGCGGTGTCGATGACCGCGTCGGTCATCGCGTCGGTCATCGTAAACAGATCCGCCTGCGCGTAGGCCGGTTCGATCCCGGCGAGCGCACGCGACAAGGCGCGACGCGCGGCGGCGTGCGGATCGTGCATCAGGAATTCCGCAAGCCGCGCATGCCACGCGGGCCAGCGCGCGCCGAGGATTTCGACATCGTCGCCCAGCGGCATGCCCTCGCCCATGCGGCCGACGAACGCGGTTTCGCAGAGGACATTTCGCCAACCCAGGCCCGCCATGCGCTGCGATAAGTCGATTAATGCTGCATACCACGAGGCATAACTCGCTGCATCGAGGCCTCCGGCTTTGCGCCGTGCGGCGCCGCGCAAAAAAACCGCGTGATTCACCGCCGACGGCAACTCGGGATGATGCGGCGGCAACTGCGCGGCTGCGCGGGCAAGCGCAGCGGGATCGTCCGGCAGCGGCGCGATTTCACCGACGCGCGGCCATGCCGCAGTTTCGCCCGCGTTGCACCAGGGTGTCGCGGTGGCGATCGCCGGATCGCGCGCGGCGCAGAGGCTAAGCTGAGTCGCCCACCCGGGGCACGGCACCGCATCGCTGGCGAGCACCAGCACATCGGCATCGCCGCAGGCGCGCAGCATATCGTCCAGATGCGCGGCCTCACCGATGCTGCGCGGGCGGCGGGTGTAATCAGCCTGCAGCGCGGTGCGCGCGAGCCAGCGCTCAATGATGGCCGCCGCACGCGGCCCCGCCTGCGCATCATCAGCGAGCCACAGCCGCGTCCCGGCCGGCGTGCCCGCATCCAGCGCCGCGAGACAGGCGTCGAGGGCGTCGTCGTCGACCCCGACCGGCAGCAAGATGATGGGCAGTTCTGCGCTCATCCGCGCAGTATATGGCGTGGGAATGCGAGCAATAAACGAATGGGCAGACGGCTCATCTCAGTGTGATGGCGATTGACCAGCGCGACGACAAAAAGCAGGCGGTGCTATCGCATCGCCTGCGCCGGACTGGGTGGATCAGTTGACTCGAACCAGTTGACTCGAACAAGTTGACTCGAACCAGTTGACTCGGATCAGTTGACTCGCGTGATGCTGCAGCTGCGGCTGCTACGGCTAATGTCGTACGCGCAGATCGTCACTTGGCCTTTTTGTCCGAAAGAGCGTATCGAAACGCGACCATTGCCGCTGGCGTCGGCCTGGATCGACACACCGGTCTGGCCAAACGCAGGGGTACCACCGAAAGCCGACACCGCTATCGCGGTATTGGAGGACGTCACCCAAAGGGTTTCGTTCGGACTGGCACGGAGCGTGCAGGTACCGAATGAATAGGTCATGAGCTGCGGGCAGCTCATCGACGTAGGCAGCGCATACGCGGGAGGTGTGCGGCCTGCGACGACAATTCCGACTACGGCAGCCGCTAAAACAGCGGCGGAAAACGTAAGTTTGATTCTCACGATAGATATTCCTTTTCGATTTAAGCGACGCATCATTGCGTCGCCTAAATTCTAGCGGTCGCCGTAGCGAGCGCCGAGGAAAGCCATCACAAAAATCACCGATGCGGCTGCGCCTGCTTCGGGCCGATTTTCGGCATCGGCTCGATCGGGTCCATCGCACGGAACTGGCGCGTGTACTCATCGGTGAAATCGCGCAGCTCTTTCTGATCGCGGACGATGGTCGGCGTCAGCAGAATCACCACTTCGGTGCGCCCCTTATTGGTTGACTGACGGCCGAATAGGCCGCCGACCACCGGTATGCGGCTCAGGCCCGGGAACCCCGACGAGCCCTTGCTGTTGCTGTCTTGAATCAGGCCCGCGAGCATCACGGTTTCGCCGGTCGACACGATCGCATTG
>JANMGT010000022.1:0-52978 GCA_031374725.1 Lysobacteraceae bacterium
TGCCCTGTACCTGATCCGGCGATGGACGTGTTCAGCGTTGGCCTAGAGCCTGTTCAAACTCGCGCACCCCCAAAAAACTGTCATTCCGAAGGCCTGCGCAGCGGGTGGAGGGACCTGCTGTTTCGGTCGCAGAAAAGCACAAAGCAGGTCCCTCCACCCGCTGCGCAGGCGTTCGGGATGACAGCCAACGGATTCATCGGCGTTGGTTAACGATATTGAATAGGCTCTTAAAGGTCCTGTGTCCCATGCATCGGCAACGCTGCGCGTCATTGGCCGGCTGCCGACGGATCGTCGCTATCGTATTCCTAGGTTGTCGGCCGACGGCCCAGATGCGGCCTTTCCTGCGCATCGAGGCGAGTGCCGATTGTCGTTGGCTGGGGCGTGGTGCCGTTACCATGGCAACCCGCTATAGTGGCTGCGCATGCCTACAAACCCCGGCTCGCCGCCGAGAAAGATCTCGGTCACACCCGCGCGCCGATCGGAGCCACCACGATGAGCGATCGCCCTCCAATTTCCCTCTACGATGACGATCCGAGGCCACCGCCTGGGTGGTTGCTGCTGATCGTGCTGGTGCTGCTGCTGATCGGATTGGGCGCGACGATGGGCATGCTGTTCGGGCCGGACATCTGGTATCAACGCCTCAACAAGCCGAGCTGGAATCCGCCGAGTTGGCTGTTCGGGCCGGTGTGGACGCTGCTCTATGCGTTGATGGCGGTGTCGATGTGGTTAGTGCGGCGCGACCGTCGCTCCGATCCCGAACTTCGTGAAAATGCGACGTGGTTGTTCGTACTGCAATTCGGCCTCAATCTGTGCTGGACGCCGCTGTTCTTCGGGCTGCGCAGCCCGATGCTGGCGTTCTTGAGCATCATCGCGCTGTGGTCGCTGTTGTTTGCGACCGTGCGCGTCTTCTGGAAAGTACGCGTGCTGGCTGGTGCAGTGATGCTGCCGTATCTTGCTTGGGTATCGTTCGCGCTGGTGCTGAACGGGACACTGTGGTGGATGAACCGTTGAAAGGATAACGACGTATGCGCTTGTGCGTTCGGTACAGATATCCAGCCGCTGCGCAGCGGGCGCTTGGTATTTTGTCGCTTCGCGCAGCGGTCTTCGCGCTGGTCGCGGCAGGCAGCGGCTGTGCCGCCATGTCGAAAAACGACAGCGGACCGCAAGCCGCAGCGAGCGATCCCGCGTCCGGCGTCGCGGCGTTGATGGCCGGCCACTACGACAGTCGCGATCAATCCGCGAGGGATAGCGATTATTACGCGATCTCGCTCGCGATGATTCCGATCTGGCCGCAGCGAACCGATGGCCATTGGCTGTACGTGGAGCAAGCGGTCGCCGATTCGGCCGATAAACCGTATCGCCAGCGCGTATATCGCGTGTCCAACGGCGCGAACGGCGACGTGCTGAGCGCGGTGTACACGATCGATCAATCTGGGCGATTCGTGCAAGGCTGGCGAAACGGTGCGCTTGATGAGCTGACCGAAGCGATGCTGCAGCCGCGCGCCGGTTGCACGGTGGCGCTGCGCGCAGCCGGTGCGGCTTGGCGCGGTGCGACCACCGGCAAGGACTGCGCATCGGACCTGCGCGGCGCATCCTACGCGACGGCTGAAGTCACGCTTGATGGCGCAAGCATGCACAGTTGGGACCGCGGCCACGACGCAACAGGCAAGCAAGTCTGGGGCGCAACGACAGGGCCTTACATCTTCATTAAGCGCGCGCCCGCGCCGTAGTAGTCATTCGTCTTACTCATAGGATCGTAATTTACGGAACACTTGGCGATCAAAAACACGGACAAACAATTCTTTTTATCTTCTGGACTGTTCCAACATTGACTGACTTATGACTAACGTTCGATGTTATGGATGCCGCCAAGAACGTCTTAACGGGTTGCTGAGACCTCCTGAATGGAGGTCTCAGTTCGCACGTCCGGCACATGTCCGGACGTGCTCACGGCACATCAATCGCTGACGCGCTTGCTTTACCGACGCAGCCGTCTATGGCTGCGTTAACGGGCCGCGTTAACGGACTTCTGAAATCGGACTTCTGAAAACCTGCTGCTGAAAACCTGCTGCTGAGCAGCCGCTGTCGCAGGCATTGCAGCAGCGTGCTGGGTGTTCAACTGCGTTCGCGACGCGGCGCATGTCACGCCCGAGTACGCACCAACGTTGGGTGCCGACACAAGTCCGAGTTTCCAGGCCGATTTCGCCAGTGTTCGCACCGGTATGAACTACTTGGTCCGGCCACTCATCCGTGCGCGGCGGCCCCTGATCGGGACGGGATTTCGGGGCGGGATTTGCTGATTACGGGCATTGGCCCTCTGCGCCACGGCTGTGCGTAACCCTGCAGAGGTTCTACACTTGGCGCTCGACTCGCCTCGGCCACCCTCCGCCATGCGTCAACGCAAAACTAAAGCCACTTCGGTCGACATCGCGCACCGCGCCGGCGTCTCGCAGGCCACGGTCTCACGGGTGCTGCGCGGCAGCCCCCTGGTCAACGCCGACACCCGCAATCGCGTCATGGAGGCGGTCAAGGAGCTGAATTACAAGGTCGATCGGCGCGCGTCCAGTTTGCGTACTCAGCGTGCGGGCACGCTCGCTTTGCTGTTATTCGAGGACCCCACCGCCGACGATTCCAGCATCAATCCCTTCTTTTTGTCGATGCTGGGCTCGATCACCCGCGCGTGTACGCGCCACGGTTACGATCTGTTGGTGTCGTTCCAGCAGCTTTCCGACGACTGGCACGCCGACTACGAAGACAGCATGAAGGCCGATGGCTTGATCCTGCTGGGTTACGGCGATTACATCGACTATCGCCCAAAACTGGTGCGTCTGGTCGAGCAAGGCACGCATTTCGTGCGCTGGGGCGCGGTGCTGCCGGACCAGCCGGGCGTATCGATCGGCTGCGATAATTTTTCTGGCGGGCGCATGGTCAGCGAGCATCTGCTCAGCCTGGGCCGTCGCAGCATCGCCTTCCTCGGCGACGCCTCCAGCCATTACCCTGAATTCCACGCGCGCTATCGCGGTTGCGAGCAAACGCTGCGCGAAGCCGGCATCGCCGAAGACACCTCCCTGCAGGTGGATGCGCTCAACTCCGAAGAAGAAGGCTACGAGGCGGCGAAAGCCCTACTCGGTCGTGGGGTGCTGTTCGATGCGGTGTTCGCCGCCAGCGATATGATCGCGATCGGCGCGATCCGCGCACTGCTCGAACACGGCTTGCGCGTGCCTGAGGACATCGCGGTGGTGGGTTTCGACGACATCTCGATGGCACGCTTCTGCAACCCACCGCTGACGACCGTGTTCCAAGACACCACGAGCGCCGGGGAGCGGCTGGTCGAAGCGCTGCTCAAACTGGTGCATGAGCAACCCGCCGAGAGCGCGATGCTGCCGGCGAAGTTGATCGTGCGGCGCTCGACGATCGCGAACACCTGAATTTCGCCGCAGGGCGCATTCGCTTAGCAGGTTGCTGAAATACCTCCATCCTGGAGGTCTCAGTTCGCACGTCCGGCACATGTCTGGTACATGTCTACTCGATGTGCTCACGGCGACAGCCTCGCGCGCGAGGCTGAACAGCGAAGCTGGCCCTGAGCGCAGCGAAGGGTGAGGCGCACAGCGCCGAATCATCAATCGCTTACGCGCTTATTTCGCCGGCGCAGCCATCCATGGCTGCGTGCCATGACTGAATGACCAGGCTGCTGAAAACCTGTTGCCGCAGGTGTTTCAGCAGCCTGTTAGAGCCTGTGGCGATTCGCCGGCGATTACGCCTTCGAATACCGATGGTAGCCGTCGAAATCGGCCTTGCCGACGTCCACGCCGCGGCTGCGCAGGATTGCGTATGCCATCGACAGATGGAAAAAGAAATTCGGTGTCGCATACTCGAATAGAAATTTCGGCGCAGGCAGGGTCAAGTCCGCCTCGCCCGCGCGGTCGCTGACGCTGCGCGTCTCTGCCCCGTTGAAGGACTCAGGCGTTAATGCCTGCAACAGCCGCTGCGTGCGCGCGAGCCGTGCGCGTAAACCGGCGAAATCGCCGGGGAAAACCCCATAGTCCGGCACTGCCAGTCCCGCGAAGGGAAATGCGGCGCGTAGCGCGAAATTCGATACCACTTCCACCTGTATCCGCAGCGGCAGCATGTCCGGCGCCAGTCGGGCCTCCAACAATGCGTCGCACTGCGCTGGATCGGCGTCGCAATGGTGTTCGGCGCGATCGAGCAGCTCCGCAAGCCGCGTCAGATAGCGCTGGAAGACCAGGACAGAGGTGGCGTACAGATCGACTGACTGCATAGCGGCGATCTTACGCTGTCGAGGGCCGCCTGCATCAGCGAAAGCGACGAAAATCGCTGTAGCCGTGTCATGCGCTCACCGCCAACGGTCGGCGGTCCCAGCGTTGTATCGTACGCCGGCCCAATTCGATGAAGGGCCGCTCGATCCTTCGCTCAGTGACGCTGGCGATCGCAGCGGTGCATGCGACCGTCGCCGGGAAAACAATGGCCAGCGCTAGCTGCGGGCCGACCGCTGCGACCAGCGCCGGGCTCAAGGCATACACGATCTTGTGCGCGAAGATGAAATGGAATAAGTAGATCGAAAAAGACCATTGCCCGAGCCGCCGCAGCCACGCGGGGTTCAACTGTTTGCGGCCATCGAGCGCCTCGAACAGAAAAACGAAGGAGACTGCCGATAGCGTCGGGATCAGCGCGAACCAACGCGGATCGCCGAAATGCCACAGCCATAAGGACATGCCTGTACCGATCAATACGCCTAGACTGTTGGCGGCCAGCGGCAGCGTCGGCCAAGAACGGTCTAAGCGCATGAAAAAGTAAAGCACGCCGACCGCGAAGACAGGGCCTTGTACGGCCAAGTTGAAATACACGAAGTTGTTGTTCGCGATCTCCATCGCCGTCAGCGACATCGCGAGCGCGGTTGCCGCTGCCGACCCGAGCACGATAACGATGAAGAGCAGTAATGCACCGCGTCTGCTGAGCGGCGAGCGCTTGGCCATGATCGCCATCGCCGCAGGAAACAGCGCATAAAACGCCATTTCGGTGCCGATCGACCAGCCGCCTGGAACGATGTTGTTGTTCGCAGGGGGAAAAAAGCCGTTCACGAACATCAAATTCGCCAAAATATTCGCGGCGCCGTACTGTTGCGGAATCACGACATCGCCTGTACGGATCGCGTACTGGAGCGTTTCGACGGCGAAGTAAACCGGAATTCCCAAATAGTAGATCGGCGCAATTCTGAAGAATCGACGTATCCAAAAGTTGCGAACGCGATGCGAGGTCTCGGCCCGACCGATCCATGACTGGCATAAGGTAAACGCCGACGCGACGAAAAAGAGCTGCACGCCCATTTGTCCGTAATCGCATAACGCCGTGAGAACAGCGCCTTTGTCGCTCACTGACTGCGCTGTATGCACCAGGACCACCATCAAGATGGCGATACCGCGAATACTGTCGATGTGATCCAGCTTCTGCATGTTACCCATCCTTGTGACATTTGCCGTGTGGCGTGTGCCGTCGTATCTGCGACGTCCTTGTGTCGCATTTCGAGCATACGTCCGACGCGCACCAACGGCACGCACGATGGGCATGAATTCCTTTTCATAGGCGCTGCACACGTTTACATCAGAAAAGTCCACAAAAAGCGCAGTCCGTGTGACTAGAGTCGGCCATGCTGCAGTGCAACAAACAGCGCCGCAGCGTACCCCCACGCTAGGAGAACCACCATGAACGATTCGACATTCGCCTCTGCCGCCCCAGGACTGGGCAGTCTGGGCATGGGCATCGAAACCTCGCCCCGCAGCGGCAATCCGCTGTTGCGCATTGCCGCTGCGCTATGGCGCCGCGACATCGCCTTCGCCCGTCACGGTTGGCAACGGACCGCATTGGTTCTGTCTGCGCTGGGCGCATTGGCGCTGTGGCTGCTGCCGCAACCGGTAGTGACGGACCTGCCGGCGATGCTGCACGCCGAATCGGTACGGGTGTTTTACATGGTCGATGATTTGCCGCTGTCGCAGGTGCCGGCATCGTTCGCCGCGCTGCTGGTGGCGATCGCGATCGGCCGCGCCCTGTTCGTGATCGCCGTCGGCCTGCTGGATATGCTGACATACAAGCGCCTCACCGGCCGGCCGTTCGATTGGGAGTCGATGATCAACGTCAGCTTGATCAACGCCTTCCTGATGTTCGCGGGCGTGTTCGTACTGGCGAACGACGCGCTGCGGCCGCTGTTGGGCTATTACGACCGTCTGCTGGCAAGCGTACCGACGCTGGTCGATCTCAACGGCGCGGTCGCGCTGATCGCCGCGGCGCTGATCGGCGATTTCTGCTTCTACTGGTCGCACCGGTTCTTCCATGGCAATCGGTTCTTCTGGAACCTCGGGCATATCCATCATCACCGCAATCGCAATTTGACCCAGCTCACCTGCGCGATCGAACCGCCATTCAAACTGCTGCAAGCGGCGGGTGGATTGTCGCTGCTGTTGCTGCCGCTGCTGTCCAAGCTGTTCACCACGGACATCGCCGGTGCCGGCATCGCGCTGATCGTACTGATGCTGATGGACACCTGGACCGACCCCTCGCATTCGACCTTCATGTATTGGCTCGAATCGAAATCGCGGGCGTTGCGGTCGCTGCGGATGTTGTTCGTCACCGTCGGCGTGCATTTCATGCACCACTCGCGCGACAACCACGGGCCAGCGGGGATCGGCTGCAATTTCGGCTCGCGCTTGACGATTTGGGATCGTCTGTTCGGCACCTATGTCGAACCGCCCGATGCGATTCCCGCGACCGGTCTGTTCGACCCGCACGCCGATACCTGCGTCAATCCGCTGCGTTATCTGCTGCTGCCGTTCGCGCGAATGGGCTTGGAGCTAAAGCGCAATCGCCTGCGGCATTGGCCGAAGATCGTGTTCGGCCCGATGGGATACGAGCCGCCGAATCCTGTGGCGATGAGTCATTGAGGGAACGCTAGGCGTCAGGCATCAAAGCCGCGAGCGGCCCCAGCCCCAGCCCTCCCGCGCGCGGGAATAAATCGCAGGCCTCCCCCGCGCGCGGGGGAGTGGATATTTCGCAGCCCTCCCCCGTACGCGCGGGAGGGGATATGTCGCGGGATTTGCAGTGTTGCGATTTGAATTGAAAATGCCCTAGTGCCCTGCCGCCGCAGTCGGCGCTGTCTGCGTCTGCGGCTCGCGCACGCGCAGCACCAACAGCCCGGAGAGAATCATGCTGGCGCCGCCGAGGATGAGGATGCCGGCGGGTTTGCCGTCGAACAGCGCTTGCAGCAAGAAACCGAGCGAGGCCACCGCGATCAATTGCGGAATCACGATGAAGAAATTGAAGATGCCCATGTACACGCCCATCTTCTGCGCCGGCACGCTGTCGGAGAGCAATGCATACGGGATCGATAGGATCGAGGCCCAGGCGAAACCGATGCCGGCCATCGACAGCAGCAGCCAGTTTTCGTTCGGCATGAACGGGATCGCGATCAATCCGGCGCCACCTAATGCGACATTGATCAGATGGGTCGTGCGCAGGCCGAAGCGACGCGCCATCATCGGAATGAACACTGCGGCGAGCGCGGCGAAGCCGTTGTAAGCGGCAAACAGCACGCCCACCCAGTTGCCGCCGTTGTTGAACGCCTCGGACGTGGTGTCGGTGCTGCCGTAATAAATCTCCGCCACCGTGGCCGTGGTGAACAGCCACATGCAGAACAGCGCGAACCAGGAGAAAAATTGCACCACGGCCAGTTTGCGCATGGTCTCCGGCAAGACCTGCAGGTCCTGCATCACCTCGGCGAAGCCGCCGCGACGGAACACGCGCAGGGCCAGCAGACACAGGCCATAGGCTGCGGCCAGCCCGCCAAGCAGATACAGCTCTTTCGGCAGTTTGTTGGTTTGACCGAAGCCGTAGACCAGACCAAAGCCGATCGCGCCAGCGAGCAACCAGCCGAGGCCTTGGCGCGTGGTCGAGGCAAGATCGAGATCGCTGCGCGGCAGCGGCGCCGCTTCGTCGTAGGCGTGCAGCGTCTCCGGCGGATACTCGCGACTGCTCAGCACCGTCCACAGAATCGCGCCGAACATCACCCCAGCGCCGGCGTAAAAAGCGTAGCGCACCGTATCCGGCACTTGGCCGGCGGCCGCAGTGTTAGCCACGCCCCATTTTTCGAGGATCCACGGCAGCATGCTGGCGATCACCGAGCCGATGCCGATGAAGAAGCTCTGCATCGCATAGCCCTTGGCGCGCTGGGAGGCCGGCAGTTGGTCGCCGACGAAGGCGCGGAACGGTTCCATCGAGATGTTGATGGACGCATCGAGCACCCACAGCGTGCCTGCAGCGATCCACAGCGACGGCGAGTTCGGCATGAAGATCAGCGCGATCGACGCGAGCAGCGCGCCAATCAGGAAGAACGGACGACGGCGGCCGAAGGTCGGGTGCCAGGTGCGGTCGCTGAGATAACCGATGATCGGTTGCACGATCAGGCCGGTCAGCGGCGCCGCCATCCACAGCCCGGGCAGGTCTTCCATGTCGGCGCCGAGCGTCTGAAAGATGCGGCTGACGTTGGCGTTCTGCAGCGCGAAACCGAACTGGATGCCCAGAAAGCCGAAGCACATATTCCAAATCTGCCAGAACGACAGTTGCGGTTTTTGATTCATAGCGATTCCTTCGGCGTTGTCGTGTGGCGGTGCGTGCGAGTGGCCGCGCGCAGGGTCAGGCATGGTAGGCGCGGCGCTGCGATGCAGCATTCGCGCTGAAAACGTATTCAGGCATCGGCCTCACGCCTGCGCCGGTATCCGCATCGCGCGCCGACGATCCGTTCACATCATCGAGGCTTTGCAATGCTTCTGGATGAATTCCTCGTGGGTCGGCATCACCCGCATGCAATTGGCGATCACGCCGCGGATGTTGGCCATGTAGTCGGCGATCTTCTCTTCCGAGTACACGTCCACCAGCGCGTGGTAGGACTTCGGGTTCATACGCTGGCCGTGCATCACCTGCACCCAACTGGGTTCGGCGAACAGTTCGTTGGCATCGCGGAAGATGCGGCCGTTGGTGTTGAACAACTCCATCTTGCGGGTCAGCGATTCGGGGATGTCCATCGTCCGCACGTAGTTCCAAAACGGTGTGTCATCGCGCTCGGTCGCGTGGTAGTGCAGGATCAAGAAGTCGCGAATTTTGTCGAACTCGAAGTGCGAGTGATCGTTGAATTCCTGAATATCGGTATCGTCGAAGCCGCCATGCGGGAAGAACGCGGTGAGGCGCGCGATACTCGATTGGATCAGATGGATGCTGGTCGATTCCAACGGCTCCATAAAGCCGCTGGCCAGGCCGATGGCAATCACGTTCTTATTCCAAAACTTGTTGCGCTTGCCGGTGAGGAAGCGAATCACCCGCGGTTCGGCCAGGGCCTCGCCTTCCAGATTGTTCATCAGCGTGGCGGTGGCTTCGTCCTCGCTGATGAATTTGCTGCTGAACACATGGCCGTTACCGACGCGGTGCTGCAGCGGAATGCGCCACTGCCAACCGGCATCACGCGCGGTGGAGCGTGTGTACGGCGTGAGCGGCTGGGTGCGCGCGCAGGGCACCGCGACCGCGCGGTCGCAGGGCAGCCAATGGCTCCAATCGGTATAGCCGCTTTTGAGCGTCTGTTCGATCAGAATGCCGCGGAAGCCGGTGCAATCGACGAACAACTGCCCGGGCACGCGCTCAGTGTTGTCCAGCGTGACCGCGTTGATGAAACCGGTTTCGGGGTTTTGCTCGACACCGATCACTTTGCCTTCGGTGCGTTTGACCCCGCGCGCTTCGGAATATTTGCGCAAGTAGCGCGCGTACAGGCCGGCGTCGAAATGGTAGGCGTAGGCGATATCGGCCAGCGGCGAATTCGGGCGGTCGTTGACCGCGCGCATGAAGCGGTTCTGGCGCGCGGCGAAGGTGTTGATCGAATAATCGTCGAGCGGTGCGGCCTTGCCGGCCTTCCTCATCTTCAGCCAATACTGGTAAAACGGCACGACGCCGAGGTCTTGACCGATCTTGCCGAAGCCGTGGATATAGCTGTCGCCGAGCAGGCCCCAGTTCACGAACTCGATGCCGAGTTTGAACGAGCCCATGGTCTCGCGGACGAAGTCGTTCTCGTCCAGATCCAGCGCCTGATTGAATAGCTTGATCATCGGGATGGTCGCTTCGCCGACGCCGACGGTGCCGATCTCCTCGGATTCGATCAGCCGAATCGAATACTCTGGCGACAACACCTTCGACAACGCCGCAGCGGTCATCCACCCTGCGGTGCCGCCCCCCAAAATCACGATTTCCGTCACTCGACCGCTGCTCATGCCCAATATCCCCTCAAATTCTGCTGCTGTTCTTATCGTAGGCGCCCAGTATGCGACGGACGCGGTCCGCGATCATCCCGCAGTCGCTCGGCCACGGCCCGTGACTGAAAACGTATTCAGGATACTGTTCAGTCTAGGCCTTGCGCTGAGCGCCGCAAGCGCGTTCGCGCAAACGCCCCAGACCGCGCTGGCCGCACTGCGCGCCGACTGCGACGCCGCCGCTCCGGGCCGGGTGCTGCACACCCAAGCGGGGCCGGCGCTGGAGGCGCGGGCGTACTGGCTGGATCGACAGTTGATTCAATGGCCGGGCGCGCCGGTCGATGGTCGGTTCCGGCTGTATCACTCGGCAACGGCTGCGCTGCGCACCGAAGCGGGCAAACCGGTCGCGGGGGCGGATGGGTTTCTTGAACTCACGTCCGTCAAGGCCGAATTGCCGGCGGCGTTGGCCGAGCGGTTTAAGTTCATCGGCACAGGCCCGCGGCTGGCATTGGCGCCGGAGCAAGAACAGGCCAATAGCACCGCTCGCGACGCGCGGTTGCGGACGATCCTGCAAGCGCAAACCGTGCTGGTGCGCGAAGACGCGGCTGGGCATGTGCTCGATGCGACTGCGCTGCAAACCCCGGGCGTGTTGGACGATGTGTATGCAGCGGCGGATAGCGAAACGCTGGGTACATTTCGCTATGGCCAGCCCGAGATGTCTGAAGATTTCGCTACCCGTTTCGCGCTATGGGCGCCGACCGCGCGCGCGGTTGCGGTCTGCGCGTTCGCAAACGCAACGACCACGCGCACCGACGTATTGCCCGCACGGCGCAACGATGCGACCGGGGTGTGGACATTGGATCTTCCCGGCACGCTGCACGGCCAAGCCTACGCCTACCTCCTCGATGTCTACGCCCCCGGCATCGGCATTGTTCGCAACCGCGTCACCGATCCGTATTCGGTTGCGCTCACCGCCGACTCCAAGCGCAGCGTGGTGCTCGACCTCGACGCGCCGGACACCAAGCCCGACGGCTGGGATGCCGCCGCGCGGCCCGCGCCGCTGGCCTCGAACACGGACATGTCGATCTACGAATTGCACGTGCGCGATTTCTCGCTCGGCGATTCCACGGTGCCGCCAGCATCGCGCGGCAAGTATCTTGGCTTCATTGCGCAGAATTCGGCCGGCATGCGTCATCTGCAGGCAATGGCCGACGCCGGCATGACCGATGTGCATCTGCTGCCGGTGTTCGACATCGCGACGGTGCCGGAAATCGGCTGCGCGATGCCGACCATTCCCGCCGCTGCGCCCGACAGCGACGCGCAGCAAGCGGCGGTCGCCGCAGTCGCCGGCAACGACTGCTTCAACTGGGGCTACGACCCGTATCACTTCAACGTGCCTGAGGGCAGCTACGCCACCGATCCCAACGACGGCGCCACCCGCATCCGCGAATTCCGGGCGATGGTGCAAGCACTGCACGGCGCCGGGCTGCGCGTGGGCATGGACGTGGTCTACAACCACACCACGTCGGCCGGGCAGCAACTGCCGTCGGTGCTCGATCGCATCGTGCCCGGCTATTACCACCGGCTCGACGCGACCGGCAAGGTGGAGCGCTCCACCTGCTGCGACAACACCGCCACCGAACATACGATGATGGCGAAGCTGATGATCGATTCGGCCGAGCTGTGGGTGAAGCAGTACCGCATCGATTCGTTCCGCTTCGACTTGATGGGCCATCAGCCGCGCGACGCGATGGAGCGCCTGCAGCAGCGCGTGGATGCCGCCGCTGGCCGCCGCGTGCAGTTGATCGGCGAAGGTTGGAATTTCGGTGAGATCGCCAACGGTGCGCGCTTCGTGCAGGCCTCGCAGTTGTCGCTGCAGAACAGCGGCATCGCCAGCTTCAGCGACCGCGCCCGCGATGCATTACGCGGCGGCGGCTGTTGCGACAGCGGCGACGGCTTGATCGCGAGCCAAGGGCTGCTCAACGGCCTGTACGACGCGCCCAACGAATGGAATGCCGCGCGCAACGCCGGTCAAGACCGCCGCGCGGACGCGCTGCGCGCCGCCGATCTCGCCCGCATCGGCCTGGCCGGCACGCTGCGCGATGTGCGCATGGTCGGTGCGGACGGCACAGAAAAAAATCTGTCGCAATTCGACTATGCCGGGCAGCCGGCGGGCTTCGTCGCTGAGCCCAGCGAAGTGGTGAATTACGTCGAAAATCACGACAACTTGACGCTGTACGATTTAAATGCGCTGCGACTGCCGCGCAGCACCTCGCGCGAAGACCGCGCGCGCGTGCAGCTGCTCGGCGCCGCGACCACCGCTTTCAGCCAGGGCGTCGCCTATTACCATGCGGGCATCGAAATCCTGCGTTCGAAATCGCTGGATCGAAACAGCTACGACTCCGGCGATTGGTTCAACCGCTTGGATTGGACCTACACCGACAACGGCTTCGGCGCCGGCCTGCCGCCGCAGCGCGATAACGGCAAGGACTGGGCGCTGCTCAAGCCGGTGTTGGCCGACGCTTCGATCAAGCCGACGCCGCGCGAGATCGCATGGATGCGCGATGCGTTCAACGATCTATTGAAGATCCGTGCAAGTTCGTCGCTGTTTCGGATGCGCAGCACCGACGACGTGCGTGCGCGGCTGAGTTTCCGCAACGTCGGCCCGCAGCAGAACCCGGCGGTATTGGTCGCGCATTTGAACGGCGCCGCGATCGATAACGGCATGCTCGGCGATGGCACGTCGGGCGATGGCAGCCTCAATGGCGCGGGTTTTCGCGAGATTCTGTATTTCATCAACGTCTCGACCCAAGCGCAGACCCTCGCGCTGCCCGAAGAGCGCGGCAAAGCGTACGCACTGCATCCGGTACACGCATCGGCGCAGGCCGCCGATGCGCGCGCCAAGCAGGCGCGCTACGACGCGAAGAAGGGACGCTTCACCATTCCCGCACGCACGGCGGTGGTGTTTGTGGTGCCGTGAAACGTGTGTCACCCGCATAGGGTGCGCCTAGGCGCACCGAATCAATCACGTGGATTTCGACAATGGTGCGCCTAGGCGCACCCGATGACCAGGGCCCTCGCATGAAACCAAACGCTGCATTCGCCGCACCTTTCCTCGCCTTATGCTTCGCCGCATGCGGGCTATCGCTAGCAGCGCCTGCGTATGCCGACGCCGTCGCTGAGGTCGCATCGCCGAACGGTCGGTTGAAGGTGGAACTCGATCTGACCGGCGAAGGCCGCTTGGCCTATCGCGTGAGCAAAGATGGCAAGCCGTTGATCGCCGATTCGCGGCTCGGTTTCATTCTGCGCAACGGCCGTCAGTTGCTGCGCGGGTTGAGCTTGCAGACGCAGTCCACGCGCAGCGCCGACGACACCTGGGAACAACCCTGGGGCGAGCGCCGCTTCGTCCGCGATCACTACAGCGAATTGCGCGCGAGTTTCGCCGAAAGCGCGCACGACCGTCGCCGCTTCGACATGGTGTTCCGCGTGTTCGACGATGGCGTCGGCTTCCGCTATGAATTTCCGAAGCAGCCCGCACTCGACGACGTGCAGATAGAAGAGGAGCTGACCGAATTCGCGATCGCGCGCGCGGCCACCGCGTGGTGGATTCCCGCCTACGAATGGAATCGCGAGGAATATTTGTACGGCCGCACGCCGCTGGCGGAGGTGGGCATGGCGCAGACACCTATCACGCTGCGCACCGACGACGGCACGCATCTGTCGATCCATGAAGCGGCGCTGGTGGACTATGCGGGGATGAATCTGGTCAAAGGCGATGGCGGCGTATTGCGCGCATCGCTGACGCCGGGCAGCCCGGCCAAGGTCGTGCGACGTGTGCCGTTCGCGACGCCCTGGCGCACGATCCAAATCGCCGATAAGGCCGGCGGGCTGATCGAATCGAACCTGATCCTCAACCTCAACGAGCCCAATAAACTCGGCGACGTGAGCTGGTTCAAGCCGTCGAAATACGTCGGCGTGTGGTGGTCGCTGCATCTGGAGAAAGAAAGCTGGGCCACCGGGCCGAAACACGGCGCCACCACTGCGAACACCAAACGCTATATCGATTTCGCCGCGAAATACGGCTTTCGCGGCGTATTGGTGGAAGGTTGGAATCTGGGCTGGGACGGTGACTGGTTCGCCAACGGCTGGGATTTCGACTTCAGCAAGCCCACACCCGACTACGATCTGGAAGGTCTCGCTGCCTATGCGAAATCCAAGGGCGTGCATCTGGTCGGCCATCATGAAACCGGATGCGCGGTGAGTCATTACGAGCGGCAGATGGACGACGCCTTCGCACTGTTCGCGCGCTTGGGCATTGATTCGGTGAAGACCGGCTACGTCTGCGATGCTGGGCAAATCGAGCGACAAGACGCGCCGAAAGGACCAGTGGTGCGCGAATGGCACGAAGGCCAGTTCATGAGCAACCATCATCTGCGCGTGGTGGAAGCGGCGGCGAAACACCGGGTCGCGATCAATGCGCACGAGCCGATCAAGGACACCGGCCTGCGCCGCACCTATCCGAACTGGGTGTCGCGCGAAGGCGCGCGCGGCATGGAATTCAATGCCTGGGGCCGCCCGCCCAATCCGCCGGCGCACGAACCCACGCTGGTGTTCACGCGCATGCTGGCCGGGCCGATGGATTTCACGCCCGGCATCGTTAGCCTAGAAGGCCGCGGGCAAAAATTGCAAAGCACGCTTGCGCGGCAGTTGGCGCTGTACGTCGTCATCTACAGCCCGATCCAAATGGCCGCCGATCTGCCCGAGCATTACGCCAAGCAGATGGAAGCCTTTCAATTCATCCGCGATGTGCCGGCGGATTGGGCGCACACCGAGGCGCTCAACGGCGAGGTCGGCGACTACGTCACCATCGCGCGCAAAGACCGCAACAGCGAGGACTGGTATCTCGGCAGCCTCACCAACGAAGTAGGCCGCGAACTGCGCGTGCCGCTGTCGTTCCTCACGCCGGGAAAAACCTACACCGCGCAGATGTATCGCGATGGCGATAAAGCCGACTACAAAGGCAATCAATTCGACTTCATCCGCGAAACGCGCAAGGTGACCAGCGCAGATACGCTGACCTTGCGCCTGGGTGCGGGCGGCGGGCAGGCCATTCGCTTCGCGGCGAAACGATAAGCGCTCAGGCCATGTTCAACCCCACCCCTCATATCGAGATCGTTCCGATCGCGGGTCGTCACGTCTGCTATGTGATCGACGATGCGCTACGCGACCCCGATGCACTGGTCGAGTTCGCCGCGCGCCATCTCGATGGGTTCGAGGAAACCGAGTTCAACGCCTATCCCGGGCCGGAACTGCGGATGCCCGAAGCATTCTCGGCGCAGCTCGATGCATTCTTCACGGCGCATCTGCGCAAAGCCTTCGGCGTACGCCGCACCGAGCGCATGTACAGCCGGCTGGCGATCACCGCCACATCGCCGGAGACGTTGCGGCCAGCACAGTCGATTTGCCATGTCGATCGCCTTAGCGTCGCGCCACAGCATCGGATCGCGGCATCGGTGCTGTACTTGTTTCGCGATGAACGTTTGGGCGGAACGAGCTTTTATGCGCCGAAGCATCCGCCGCAGATCTTGATGCCGCTAATCCAAGATTCCGGTCAGCTCGATGCCGCTGCGTTCAAAGCGCGCTACGGCATCGACGTTGGATACATGACCGCATCTAACGATTGGTTCGAAAAAATCGTGACCGTGCCGGCGCGCTACAACCGCATTATTTTTTACGAAGGCACGCTGTTCCACAGCGGCGAGATCGCGCACCCGGAATTGCTCAGCCGCGATCCACGAAACGGGCGACTCAGTCTCAACGGTTTCTTCACATGTCGGCGGAATCTCGACGGATGAACACACGCTTTCTCTCAATCATCGCGGTGGTCGCATTCTCGACGTGCGGACTGGTTCCGCGCTGTCACGGTCAAGATGCGCCGTTGCTGCAGAGCATCGATCATCAATCCGCCGATTGGCTCGATCTCGCGACCCGGGTCGAAACGCTGACGGTTCCCGCACCCGGACTCGCTGCGGGCGGTATCCGCGTACGCGTGTTCTTGCCGCCCGACTACGATGCGAGCGCGGCGATCGGTTATCCGGTGCTGTATCTCAACGACGGTCAGGACGCGCAGGCGGTGGGACTGCAGCGCGCAATCGATGCGCTCGCTGGTCGCGCGAGCGACGGCAAGCGCATCAACCCACCGATCGCAGTCGCGATCGATATGCCACCGGATCGTATGGCGGCGTATGGCTTATCCGATCGCAGCACTGCGCGCAGCTTGCCGGCAGACACGCGCCACGGCGCGGTCGGCGCGAATGCGCATGTGTATTCCGAATGGGTTGCGAAAACCTTGGTGCCGACCATCGACGCGGAATACCGCACGCGCGCGCGACCGGAAAGCCGCACGATCCTTGGCTGGTCGCTGGGTGCAGCGAATGCCTTGAATCTCGGCTGGCGATACCCAGACGTGTTCGGTCGCACCGGCGCGTTTTCGCCGTCGCTGTGGCTATCGAGCGAACGCGGCAATGGCAATAGCGATAGCGATGCCGTGCAGCGTACCCGCATCGCGCAACAGATGATCGCTAGCGGCGAGTATCACGCCGGCAGCCGTTGGTTCTTCGCGGTCGGCGATGCCGAGGAAACCGACGATCGCGATGGCGATGGCGTGATCGATGTGCTCGACGACACCCGCGATCTGATCGATGGCTGGCGCGTAGCCGGCACATCGGAGCCGCGCGCCAAAGGTCTGCGCCAGCTTGGGCATTCTGTGAATTTGAATCACGCAACCGCGGCCACGCGCGCAGACGTCTCATTGTTCGTATTGCCCGGCGGCGAACATCGCCAGGACAGTTGGGCGAAGATGCTGCCGGTGTTCCTGCGCTGGGCCTACGCCGTCCACGCGCCGGCATTGACCGCGACTGGTATGACCGAAAGCTGGCAGGATGTCGCCTCGCAACACGTCGCCGCGCGCACTATTGATGTCTGGCTGCCGCCGAGTTACGGCCGCGATCCGAATCGTCGCTATCCCGTGCTGTACATGCACGACGGTCAGAACCTGTTCGATCCCGCGCTGAGTTACACCGGCGTCGATTGGGACATCGATGGCGCGATGACGCGACTGATCGAACGCGGCGACATGCGCGAAGCGATCGTGGTCGGCATCTGGAATACACCGCGTCGTTTCGCCGAATACATGCCGCGCGCGCCGGTCGTTGGCGACACAGTGCCCAGCGGCATTCCGGGACGCGACCCAGGCCGCACTGCAGACATCGTCTCAGACGACTATTTGCGGTTTGTGGTCGAGGAACTCAAACCTTTCGTCGATGCGCGCTATCGTACCCACGCCGGTCGCGACGACACCCTGGTGATGGGATCGAGCATGGGTGGGTTGATTTCGCTGTATGCGCTGGCGAAATACCCGCAGGTGTTCGGCGCGGTGGGCGCGGTGTCCACGCACTGGCCGGTGTGCGAAGGCTGCGTGATCGATTGGTTGAAGACAGCATTGCCCGCACCCGGCACGCATCGGCTGTATTTCGACCACGGCACCGCGACGCTCGATGCGTTGTATCCGCCGTATCAGGCGAAGATGGACGCGGTCATGCGCGAACGCGGTTACATCGAAGGCCGCGATTGGATGACCCGCAGTTTCGATGGTGCCGAGCACAACGAGGCCGCATGGAAAGCGCGGATTGAGATACCGCTGCGGTTTTTGCTGGGGCCTGCGCCTGCATCGAAGATTGAATCTCAGACAGGTCGGTAGAGCGGCGCTTCGAGCCGCTTCATCATGATGTGCGATAGCACATCAGCGGGTCGGTGACCCGCCCGACGCACGCTTAGAGCATTTTTCCTTTAGCTCTACATTTGCGTCGGTTCAAATGTCTCATGAGGAGGCAAAATCAACGCTTTCGCGCTGACGCGCGACCAACTTTTCTTTGCTCGTGCAAAGAAAAGTAGGCAAAAGAAAGCACTTTTCCCCGACAAGGCAAACCTAATGCTTCATCACTACGGGGATTTTTCGATTCGCCGTCCCTGGCGAATCGAAAAACGGCGGGCGTCCTGCCCGCCGCCCGATGGGTCTACAAAGACTGCAATCGTTCACCGCTATGAAGATCAAGGTCTGTAAACAGCCAAGCCAAAGATGGTCTAGCGCACGCAGGGGCCGATCGCATCCAACTCGGCGCGGCGCGCGCGGGTTTCGACCGCAGCCAAACCGAGCACGCTGTGGAAGAAATTGTCGTGCGACAGCGCAGCGCTGCTGTTGCCGCGTAAACAATCCAAATCGAGTCCACGCCGTGCGTTGAACCGATCCGATGCCCACAACTGCATCGGCACGTGCGTTTGCTCATTCGGCGCGATCGCATACGGCGCGCCGTGCAAATACAGACCATGTTCGCCCAAGGATTCGCCGTGATCCGACACGTACAGCAGCGCTGGATCGATCTTCGGATCGTCGCGCAGCAGCGCCGCGACTTTGGCGAGGATATGGTCGGTGTACAGAATCGTGTTGTCGTAGGTGTTGCGCAATTGCAGATCGCTGCACTGTTGCAGTTCGTTGGTCAGGCACTCCGGCTTGAATGTCGCGAACGCTTTCGGATAGCGCGCGTAGTAGGCGGGGCCATGGCTGCCTAATAAATGAATCACGAACACCGTATCGCGTTTCACATCGGGCAATTCCTTGGCTAACTGCGACACCAGTACCTCGTCGAAGCAGCCTTCCGCATTGCACACCTTCGGGTCTTTGCCATCGGCCAGGAACACTTCGCGCGAGCGCAGGTCCAGCTTCTTGCCGCCGGTGTTGTTATCGAGCCACACCGCGTCGTAGCCGCCGCGCATCAGCACATCGAGCAGATTCTCGCGGTACTTCGCGGTGCCGTCCTCGTAGTTGCGGCGGCCGAGGTCGGTGAACATGCACGGCAGCGAGGTTGCGGTGTTGGTGCCGCAGCTACGCACATTGCTGAAATTGACCGCGCCCAGCGCGCGCATTTGCGCATCGGTCGGGCGATCGTAGCCGTTGCTGGAATAGCTGGACGCGCGCGCGGATTCGCCGATGGCCAACACCAGCACCAGCGGCCGCGCACTCGCTTTCAACGCCGCGCCACGATGCGCGTCCAGAGCGATCTTCTGCAGCGGCCGATTGTCGTCGCGCAGATGGTCCAGATACGACAGATTCGCCGCCAATAGCGCGAACGGGTTGGCGATATGCCGCAGCTCCATATGATTGCGCAGCAAAGACGCGATGTCCTTGCCGAAGCCCAGCGCGGCGATGCCGAGCAGAACGAAGGCCAGCACCGCGAGTTTGAGCCGCGACAACACGTCGCGCAGCGGTCCCTGCCAATCGATGCGCAGCCACAACAGCACCATCGCCGGCAGGATGCCGAATGCGCCGATGCTAAGCAGCATCCGCAGGTTGATCCACTCGCCGGCTTCGCGGGCGTCGGTCTCGTAGACGCTGGCCAAGGCGTGACGATCGATCACCGCGCCGTAATCGCCGATGAAGTACGCGGCGCCGGCGGCCAGCACCAGCGCGATCGCCAAGCCGGGCTTGAACGTCCAGCGCAGGCTCAGCGGCAGCAGCATCAATAGCGTCAGCGCGAACAGCGCCACAGCGATGGCGGCGATCACACCGACACCGTGCAAGCCTTGCAAACCCGGGGAATCGAACACGATCCGCCATAAGCGCGTGTTCAAAGCGACGACCATGAAAGCGACGACGAGCAACAGCGCGGTGTTCGAGCCGAGATGAGGGCGCGTGAATTTCGGCAATTTAGGCATCGGCTCACAGTGCGTGGCGAGCCTTAGCCTAACATTATCCCAACCGCAAGTTTTCGCGATATTTCCGTTGTTTTAGAGTTAAGCACGCACCGTTTGCTTGTGGGTCTAGGCGTTTCGCTTTCGCAAACGATACATTCACGGTCGGCCGTCACTCTCCCTGTTGGCGCGCCGCATACGCGCGCCACAGCGTCCACAGCCAATAGCCGACGATCACCGCGATGCAGAACTGCCCCAGGCTCAGGTAACTCTCGACGATCGATTGCTGCGACCGACCCGCAGCCAGCAGCCGGTTCATATCGCCATCGCTGTCGCCGTACACCAGCGAACCGAGTGGAAATGGCTCATCGCCGGCAGCGATCCGACGCCAGCGCGACCACGACGGCAGGAACACCGCCATGCCTACTAACAGCACGACATAGCGCATCAGGTCCCAGCTCGGGCGACGGTACGCGCGGTGGAAGAACGCCACGATGCACAGCGTGCCGAGCACGAATTCACCGCCGACGCCCGCGGCGCTGATCCACAGCCACTGCTGCGCGTCGCTTGCGACACCTTTTGACATCAACAGCGAAACGCCGAGCAAGGCGAGGCCGATCCAAAACGGCAGGCGCCGCCGCACGCCGATCCACAGCATCATCGCGAGCACCGCAGCGCTGAGCAAGAACGCAAACGGCCCCGATTCATCGGTCGACAGCGTCAGGAACGGCAAGGGCACGGCGACGCGACCGCTCAACCATGCGGCGATAGCGTGGCCCGCTTCATGAAAGCCCATGATCAGCGTGGATTGCAGCAAGAACCGCAGCAGGCCGAGCCCATCCAGCACCCAGATCGACAGGGCGACGATCGGCACCGCCAGTGCGAGCGCCAACGGCTGTCGTTCCGAATCTTGCGCGGTGAGGGTTTCGTAACGATCGCCGTCATCGTCCGCATCGACGCCGTAGGTGGCCTTCATCCGCGCCCACAGCGAATGCGGCGCGTCCCCGTCGCCCGCAGTGGTCGTGTTGCCACGCGCCGCTGCGCCATGCGAGGAAACGCCGCGAATCGCATCCAGCGTCGTGCCCGCGATCCAGACGCGGTCGCAGTCGGCGCAGTGCAGCGGCCGCACCGGCACCGCACGCACGGCGTCCACCGGCGCCAGCGAATGCCGCGCGCAGGTCGGGCACGCTGATATCGGCACCGCGGCGCTGCGCACGTTCGCATGCGCGAACACGCCGAGCGTCACCGCTTCATCGGAGCCGCACCAGCGGCCGCGACATTCGGGGCAATGGCCACCGCGCGCGCCGCGAAGATCTTCGATCGCGACGAGCGTGCGGCTGCGACAGGTGGGGCAATGCATCATGAACGCGTCCCTAGGCTCAGGGACGCGCAACGTTCGTCGGTGTAGGCGGCGTCTTCAATGTTCGCTCGAACAACTCGTATATTCGACGGTATTGGTCGTACCACGCTTCCGGGTGCGCATAGGCGTGGCGCTCCATCGGATAGCTCGCCAATTCCCAGTCGTGTTTGCGCAGCTCAATCAAGCGCTGCGCCAATGTCACCGAGTCTTTATAGAACACGTTGTCGTCGATCATCCCGTGCGCGATCAGCACATGATCCTGCAAATTCGCGGCGTATTCCAACGGCGACGAGCGCTTGTAGGCTTCGGGATCGAGTTCTGGCGTGTTGAGGATATTGCTGGTGTATTCGTGGTTGTACTGCGACCAATCCGTCACCGGCCGCAGCGCGGCGCCAGCTTTGAACACGCCGGGTTTTTTGAACAGCGCCATGAAGGTCATGAAGCCGCCGTAACTGCCACCGTAGATGCCAACGCGATCGCGGTCGCCTTGATGGTTCTCGACCAGCCAATCGATGCCGTCGAGATAGTCCTCTAGCTCCGGCGTGCCCATCTGCCGATAGATCGCGGTGCGCCAGTCGCGGCCGTAGCCTTCGGAGGCGCGAAAATCCAAATCCAACACGATGTAACCCTGTTGCACCAGCAGGTTATGAAACATCTGCTCGCGGAAGTAATTCGGATATTTATCGTGCACGTTCTGCAAATAGCCGGCACCATGGACGAACAATGCGATTGGATAGCGTTTGCCCGGTTCCAGCGTTTTCGGCGCGTAGTATTTGCCCCAGATCGTGCCTGCCCCCTGCTTCTTGTCGTCCTGCTTCTTGTCGTCCTGCTTCTTATCGCCCTGCTTTTTATCGATATGTTTCTGATCGATATGCTTCGACGGTACTTGCACGTATTCCGGCGCGATCCACGACATCGCTTTGAACGCGGGCGAGCGCGTATCGGTCAGCGTGCGCGCATCGCCGCCGTTCACGCCGATCACCGCTAACTGCGGCGGTGTGTAGCTGTCGGAATGCCGCACCGCGAGCTGTTGGCCGTCGGGCGAGAGCACGAAATCCTCGACGCCGTCGAGCGCGGTCACTTCGCGCACCGCGCCGCCGCCGATCGGCACCGCGCAGATTTCGTAATCGCCCGGCCAGGCGCGGTTGCACAGGAAGAAGAGCTGTTTGCCGTCTGCGGATAGCTGCGGGCTCGACGCTTCCCAACGGCCCGAGGTCAGCGCACGTGCGGCACCGCTGACGGCGTCGGTCGTATACAGGTGCGCGTAGCCGCTCTCTTCGGACATGAACCACAGCGTGCGGCCATCGGGCAGCCAGTCGAATTCGTTGAAGTTCCAATTGATCCACGCCGCATCGGTCAAGCGATGGCGCGAACGCAGCGTGGCGGCGGCCGGATCGACGGTCGCGATCCAGCGGTCTTTGTTATCGACCGCGCGCACCAGCACCGCGACATTCTTGCCATCGTCGCTCCAGTGGATCGCCGCGCCGCTGCCGTCGCCGTCGGTTTCGATCCGCACCGGCCGCGCGCCCTTGAGCGCGTCTTTTTTCGCAGCCTTGCGCAAATCCGCCAGCGGATCGACGGTGATGCCGGGCAGCGCATCGAATTTCAGTTCGCTCGCTTTCGCATTCGCCACATCCACTAACCACAGCGTATGCGGCAGCGGCGCGTTGCGGCCGACGCGCGTGCGCACTTCCTCGAATTCTTCATAGCCCGATTCGGTGACGTACTTCGGCATCTTGCCGGCTTGGCCGGTCTCGGCGTCTTTCTCGGTGGTGACCACCAACAGCCAGCGGCCGTCGGGCGATAGCGCGCTATCGGCGATCTCGACCTTCTTGCCCAAATACACCGGCAGCGGTGCGCGCGATGGATCTGCGAGGCGCCATGCCTGCTCTTGCATGCGCGCGGCTTCGCGACGATCGCGATCGTTCTTTAATGTGTCGATCAGGCGCAGTTGGCGCTCGCGTAAGTCGTCGGCTTTCGGCGGTTTCGCCGGATCGTCTGCGGCCTGGACATTCGCGGCTTGGGCGACGCCCGCTGCGGCGGTCCAACGAAACCAGTCGTTACCCACGCGCCAGACCAATCCGCCGTCGCGGCTCCACTGCGGGCGCGTGTCCTGCGCTTCACTGCGGGTGAGCTGGGTTAGAGCGCCGCTGCGCACATCGCGGATAAAGATGTCACCGTTGCGGGCGAAGGCCATGCGCGTGCGCGCCGCGTCGAACGCCGGACGCGCGCCATCGACCTGCGACCGCGCCGCATCTTCGACCTTGCGCACCTCACCGCCCGCAACCGGGACGCGCCAGAGGTCGCGAATGCTCGCGCCCTCGCGTTTGCGGGTGTACAGCAACTCGCGGCTATCCCACGACCACCACGCCTGTTCCACCGAATTTCCGATCCAATCCGGGTCGGCCATGATCGTGGCGAGGTCGAGGGGTTTCGGCGATACGGCGGATGCGGCCGATGCGGCCGATGCGGGTGATGCGGGTGATGCGGGTGATGCGGGTGTTTCGTCCGGTTGCGCGGCAGCGGGCGCGATGCAAGCGATGGCGGCGGCGAGAACAACAATCGCGAGAATAGTGGCCTGCGCGACAGCGCCGACAACGCGGGACGTGAGACGGGACGCTTCGGGGCGCATGGGCGAATTCCGGACGGACATCGCCCAGCTTACCGCGCGGCCCCGGCGGACACACGCTGACCGCCGCCCTCAGTCGCGCGCTGCACGCTGCCGTGGCGTGGGCGAGGAGCGGTGTCATGCCGCTTGTGGGAGCGACGGCTTGTAGGAGCGACGGCTTGTGGGAGCGACGGCTTGTAGGAGCGACGTAAGTCGCGACCGGATCGCCAATTGTGGGAACGACGTAAGTCGCGACCGGATCGCCGAACGCACGGCGCTATCTCCCAAGCTGTCGGTCGTGCACGTTCGACCACAGCAACAGCGACGCCGCCGCGCCGCAGAGGCACAGGAACATATCCCACTGCGTATCCCATACATCACCTTGGGTCGCGAGGAAGGCATCGGCGTCGGCGCCATAAATCAGGGCCGACCACCATTCGATCAGCTCGAACAACGCGCTGAAACTCAGGCACGCCGCGAGCACCAAATACACCAACCAGCCGCCGCGCTGCAGCGGCGTGCGCCGCAACAGTAATTCGCGAGCGAGAATTGCCGGGGTAAAGCCCTGCATCAGATGACCGACGCGATCCCACGGGTTGCGCTCGAAATGCAGCACGTCGCGCAGCCAAAAGCCCAGCGGGGTTTCGGCATAGGTGTAGGCGCCGCCATAGATCAGCACCAGCGCATGCGCGACCAGTAGCCAGCACAACAGACGCGTCAGCGGGAAGCGCTTCCACGTCACAACGATCAGCGGAATCGCGACGATCACCCAGATCGTTTCGAGGAACCAAGTCAGCCGATCTTTCGGCGCGATACCGGACACGATCAGCGCGATGGCGACGATCGCGAGCAAACCTGTGCGCTCGTAGGGCGACGGCGGTGTGGCGATGGATGGCTGCGACATCGTGCTTCCGACGGGGACGGAAGACGTCACAGTACCCGGGATCGCGGCCGGCGGCGAGTCGCTAGACCTCGCTAGACAAGTGATGCCTTGGACATCGCCCGGCTCGACCGCAGCCCACTGGCCGTTTCAATAGCCGACGCAGAGCGATTCGGGCATCCTTGCGCAACTTCAGCCCACGCCAGATTCGCCGATGACAGACCGCATGGCCCACGAGGCTCATCTTTATGCGCCGCCGGAATCGGCAGTGACCGCTGTGGCAGGCGAAGCAGACGCGACACAGTGCTATCTTTGGGCGCTGATAGGGCTCGGGCTGTTATCGATGCTCCCGGGAGTGATGCAATGACCACACCCAGCCGCACGCGCCGCTACGCGATCGCCCTCTGCGCCCTAGTGTTGACGCCGATGCTGATCATCGGCTGCGAGCGCGAAGCGCCCGCGGCGACCGCATCGAATCTGCCGGCCGCTGACGCACAGCCGCCCGCGGCGGATACGTCGAACGACATCGCCCCGGCCGATGCCGACGGCGCGAAGCGCATCCGCAGCGATGTGGACTATCTCGCCGACGATACGCTCGAAGGCCGCGAAACCGGCACCCGCGGTTACGACCTCGCGGCCGACTATGTCGCCAAGCGTTTCAACGACATCGGCTTGAAACCGGCTGGCGAGAACGGCGGCTTTTTCCAAACCGTGCCGCTGCTCAAAGCCACACGCGAGGCCAGCGGCGCGGCGCTAACCGTGAAGCGCAACGGCCGCGAAATCGCGCTGCAGCTGCGCGAGCAATTTTTGCCGGGCCTGAATTACAACGCCGCCGAACACGCGCTGGACGCGCCTGCGGTGTTCATCGGCCAAGGCGTGCATGCGCCCGATTTGAGCCACGACGATTTCGCGGGGCTGGATCTGACCGGCAAGATCGCCGTGGTGTTCCCCGGCGCGCCCGCGCGTTTCGATGACGACCGCCGCGCGTTCTATAGCTCCAGCCGCGAAAAACTGCGCGCGATCGCCGAACGCGGCGCGATCGGGGTAATCACCGTGAACACGCCCGAGGACGAAGCCGATTCGCCGTGGGCGCGCTCCGCCGCGAATTGGAACAAGTCCGGCATGCGTTTGCGCGCGGCCGATGGTAAGGGCATCGCGACCTTCCCCGAACTGCGCGCGACCGCAACGGTAAGCGCGGCGGCGGCTGATTTGATTTTCGCCGATGGCCCGCAGAACGCGGCCGATCTGTTCGCCGCCGCGCGCGACGGCAAACTCAAGGGCTTCGCCCTGCCCGGCACGATCGCGTTAGCGGGGCGCACCAAGATCGAACCGATCGTCTCGCGCAACGTCATCGCCGTCCTGCCCGGCAGCGACGCGACGCTCGCCGCCGAGCATCTGGTCTACAGCGCGCACCTGGATCACATCGGCATCGGCGCAGCGGTCGTCAATGCCGAGGGGCGCAGCGACACCATTTACAACGGCGCGCTCGACAACGCGTTAGGCATCGCGATCATGCTCGAAGCGGCGACTCAACTGCGCGCGGAAGCGTCGGCGCCGAATGGGTCGGCGTCGAAAGGCTTGGCGCCAAAACGCTCGACCTTGTTCGTGGCCGTGACCGCCGAAGAAAAAGGCTTGCTCGGTGCGGAGTGGTTCGCGACCCATCCGACGGTGCCGGCCGCATCGCTGATCGCGAACATCAATATGGACATGCCGGTGCTGTTAGCGCCGAGTAAAGATGTGGTGCCGGTCGGCGTGGAGCATTCGACGCTGAAAGCCGCGCTCGACCGCGCAGCACAGGACATCGGCGTGGGCCTGTCGCCCGATCCGTTTCCCGAAGATGTGGTGTTCGTGCGCAGCGATCAATACGCCTTCATCCGCGCTGGTATTCCCGCGGTGTATCTGACCGGCGGCATGGTGTCCGCGGACGGCAAACGCCAGCCGAAACTGGCACTGCGCAAATTCCTGCGCGAGCACTATCACCAGCCCAGCGACGAGCCGACCCTGCCGATCGCGTACGGCGACGCCTCACGCCTTGCGCGCTTGAACGCGCGCATCGGCCGCATCGTCGGCGATGCCGCGCAGCGGCCGATGTGGAACAAGGGCGATTTCTTCGGCGAGAAATTCAGCAGCCAAGCTCATAGCCACGGCAAATGAAACCCCATCGCTATCGGCGCGCATGACACGACTGCTGCATCCGGCGTTCTTGATCGCGCTCGGACTGTTGATCGCGAACGATTGGCTGTTCAAGCCGATGTTCCACAATGCGCTCACCGGCAAGCTGTCGGATGTCGCCGACGTCTTCGCGTTCGCGTAGTTCTGGTGCGCAACTGGCGCTTTATCGCCGGTCGCGGTCGTCGGAGCGCAGCGGGGATCTCGGCGCAATCCGTATTCGTTGCGGCAGGGGCGCCGCGATCGCTCGCACTGCCGGCATCGCAGAGGGTACGGCGCGTAGAGGAATGCTGGTCAGGCGCCTTCTCGGCGCGCAGCCAGACCCTGTCATCACGAACAGGCCGTCGTAGCGCACGGCGATCGCGACCTCTGGACAGCTGTCGCCATTGAGATCGCCCACCGCCTGACTTGTTTCGCCGACGCCGGCGCTGCCACCGTAGGCGTAATAGGCCGCATTCTCCAATGCGCCGCCGGACTGCAGATAACGGCCGACGCGCGCCGCGCCGTTGTGGCCGACGACCAGATCGGTGTCGCCGTCCTGGTCCAGATCGACGGCTTCGGGATCGACTGCCTGAAGATACGTGGATTTGACGATAGGCGAATCAGAAAACGTGCCGTCACTTCGCTGTAAATACAGCGAGAATTTTGTTTTCAGCGGATCGACTTCTTCGTTGCTGATGGCCGCATCGGCGCGACCATCACCGTTGAAGTCGCCGGCAACGAGGTCGTTGGCTTGCGGATCGCGACCGATGTTCCGCGGTGGCCCGAATCCGGCGATGCGATCGTAGGGATACACGTCTGCGCGATAGTTCCAGCGCTGTCCCCAATAGTCGAACTGCTGCGCATTCATGGCCACGTCGGGATCGCTGTCGCCGTCGAAGTCGCCCACTGCAAGTCCGGTGGCGCGCTCAACGTCATTTGGATCGCTGCCATAGGTGTAGCGGACGTCTTGTCGGGCGATTCCGCCGCGGCCGTCGCCCATTAACAGCAGCAGTCGTCCGCGCTTATCGGTATCCGGGGGAAGAGTTATAAACCAACTGCTGAGATGGGCAACGATATCGTTGTTGCCATCGCCATCGAAATCGGCGACGACCGGCGCTGTATCGATGGCCAGGGTGGTTGACGCGACAGTGCTCCACACGCGTTGGCCACTGGGGCGCGACAGCAAGACATGGATGGATTCACCGCGCACGAGGATAGGGTCGCCAACACCATCGCGATTCATATCCGCGACCCGAATCCATCGTGCGCCTTCATACGCCGGCTGGGGGAATACGATGTATTGCGGAGCGGCGAGGGTACCGTCTGGGTTCTGGGCGAAAATAAGCAATTGATACCCATCAGGCACATTGCCGAGCACAGCGATGAGGTCCCGACGTCCGTCGCCAGTGACGTCCGCAATCTCTGCGTGATTGAACTCTGGAATGAGTTCAAAGCCCGCCGGATGCGTCCATTGCGGCGGTGGCAGATAAACGCGAGTCAAGGTCAGTGCATGGCCAGGGGCCGCGCTCGCCTGCATTGCGCTCGCCTGTGTCGCGAACGGCTTGGCATCGACGGCGGGCAGCACGTTAGCTTGTCGTAACGACGCTTGGTCGGCACTCTTGGCGGGCGGGTCTGACGTCTCCGAGCCCCTGTCGGTTTTACAACCGAACAGCCCTATGCACAAGGCAATGCACAGTAGGCGGATTGGGTACATGTGACGAAAGGCAGACATCTGCAATCCTTCAAAGTCGATGGTCTGCCGGCAGGATTACATAGTTTCCTGATCCGCACGCGTCTGGGCGCGCCGTCACCGCCCCAGCGGCATCCCCCGAAACGCCTTCACCGTCCGCAGTACGAAACTCGAATTGACGTCGGCGACGCCGGCTTGGTTGAGCAGGCGATCGAGCAGGAAGCGCGAGAAGTGTTCGAGGTCGCGCACCGCGACTTGCAGCAAATAGTCCATGTCGCCGGTGAGCGCGTGGCAGGCGATCACCTCGTCCCAATCGTTGACGAAGGCGGCGAAGGCGGCGATCGATTCGGCATCGTGATGGCGCAGTTGCACGCGGACGAAGGCTTGCAGACCCAGGCCCAGGCGTTCGGGATCGACTTCGGCGCGGTAGCCGGCGATCACGCCGTCGCGCTCCAGACGCTGGACCCGGCGCAGGCAGGCCGAGGGCGAGAGATGCACCCGCTCGGCCAGCTCGGCATTGGTCAGGCGGCCGGACTGCTGCAGTTCGGCCAGGAGCTGCAGGTCGATGCGGTCGAGCGTGCCTGACTGGGTCGTGCCTGACTGGATCGTGCCTGACTGGGTCGTGCCTGACTGGATCATGCCTAGCTGGGTCGGGCTGGCCATATCTTGCGTCATATCTCTTCAAATCGACGATTTATTGCATATTTATCGCCATGTCTTGCAATAAAGCAAGCTTATTGCGCCGCTTAGCCGCTACATTGTGCAGGTACATGCGTTCCGATCCCAGCATGCCACGCCGCAGGAGGCCCCGATGAGCAGCACCCCGAACCGCGTCGAATCCCAGCTCACCGACAAGGGCTATATCCCGGTCTACACCACCAATGTCGTCGAACAGCCGTGGAGCAGCTACAGCGCCGATGAGCATGCGGTCTGGGCCACGCTGTTCGATCGCCAACAAACACTCTTGGTCGGCCGCGCCAGCGATACCTTTCTGCGCAATCAGCAAGTCGTGGGCATGTCGCGCGATCAGATCCCGAAGTTCGATGAACTCAATCGCATGCTGCGCAAGACCACCGGCTGGGAAATCATCGGCGTCGAAGGCCTGATGCCGGACCTCACGTTCTTCGAGCACATCGCCAATCGCCGCTTCCCGGTGACGTGGTGGATTCGCCGCCGCGACCAACTCGATTACTTGGCCGAGCCGGATCTGTTCCACGATCTATTCGGTCACGTGCCGATGCTGATGGAGCCGATGTTCGCCGACTACATGCAGGCCTACGGCCAGGGCGGCGTGAAAGCGCATGCGATCGGCCCGGACGCGATCACCCAGCTCAGCCGGCTGTACTGGTACACCGTGGAGTTCGGCCTGATCCGCGAAGCGCAGGGCCTGCGCATCTACGGCGCCGGCATTCTCAGCTCCAAAGGCGAAAGCATCTATTGCCTCGATAGCGCCGCGCCGAACCGCGTCGGCTTCGATCTGGAACGGATGCTGCGCACCCGTTATCGCATCGACACCTATCAGAAAACCTATTTCGTCATCGACAGCTTCAAGCAATTGATGGACGCGACCGCACCGGACTTCACGCCGATCTACGCGCGGCTCCGCGAGCAGGACACGATCCCGGCCGGCCACGTGCTCGACACCGATCGCGTCTACAACCGCGGCACCGGCGAGGGCTGGCTGGACGACGGAGACGTGTGACGGCGATTGCGCCATCGCGATGAAACACGAGGCCCGCACGCGCGGGCCTCGTTCGTTTTGAGGCAAGAGTTCGGCAATCTCGCCAGCGCCGCCGATGTCCGGCCGACTTGATCCCGATCAAGATGCCGATGAACCACCGTTCATACACTGCCCGCGCAAACCGGAGAATCGTTCATGCGCGCGGGTGAGACATACAACGATAAAGTCGTACTGCAGTTCTCGGTGATGACCGTGATCTGGGGCATCGTCGGTATGCTGGTGGGGCTGTTGATCGCCGCCCAGCTGTATTGGCCGGCGCTGAATTTCGATATTCCCTGGCTTTCTTATGGGCGCTTGCGGCCGCTGCATACCAACGCGGTGATCTTCGCCTTCGGCGGCTGTGCGCTGTTCGGGACCAGTCTGTATGTCGTGCAGCGAACGTGTCACGTGCGGCTACTCTCGGACAAGCTCGCCGCCTTCGTCTTTTGGGGCTGGCAACTGGTGATTTTGCTCGCGGCGATCACCCTGCCGATGGGGCTGACCCAAGGCAAGGAATACGCCGAATTGATCTGGCCGATCGACCTGTTGATCACGGTGGTCTGGGTGGCCTACGGCGTGTTGTTCTTCGGCACCATCGCCAAGCGCCGGGTGAAACATATTTACGTCGCGAACTGGTTTTATGGCGCCTTCATCATCACGGTGGCGCTGCTGCATATCGTCAACAGCTTGGCGATTCCGGTCTCGCCGACCAACTCGTTTCCGATCTACAGCGGCGCGGTCGATGCGATGGTGCAGTGGTGGTATGGGCACAACGCGGTGGGGTTCTTTCTGACCGCCGGCTTCCTTGGCATCATGTATTACTTCGTGCCCAAACAGTGCGGGCGGCCGATTTATTCGTACCGGCTGTCGATCGTTCACTTCTGGGCGCTGATCGCCATCTACATGTGGGCCGGCCCGCATCATCTGCAATACACCGCGCTGCCGGATTGGGCGCAAAGCCTGGGCATGGTGTTCTCGCTGGTGCTGCTGGCGCCGAGCTGGGGCGGCGCGATCAACGGCGTGATGACGCTCTCGGGCGTGTGGCACAAACTGCGCACCGACCCAATTCTGAAATTCCTGATCGTCTCGCTCTCGTTCTACATGATGAGCACGTTCGAGGGGCCGATGATGTCGATCAAAACGGTCAACTCGCTGTCGCATTACACCGATTGGACCATCGGTCATGTGCATTCCGGTGCGCTGGGCTGGGTGGCGATGATTTCGATCGGCGCGATCTACGCCCTGCTGCCGCGCTTGGTCGGCTTGAAGGAGATGTGGTCGGTGAAACTGATCGACACGCATTTCTGGATCCATACGATCGGCGTGGTGTTCTACATCGCGTCGATGTGGATCGCTGGGGTGATGCAGGGCCTGATGTGGCGGGCGACCAATAGCGACGGCACCCTGACCTATAGCTTTGTCGAATCGCTGGCAGCGACGTATCCCTATTATTTGGGCCGCTTCATCGGCGGTTTGTTGGTGGTGGCCGGCATGCTGATGATGGGTTGGAACATGCTGCGCACATTGCAAAGCGCGAAGGCGCCGGTCGCCTATCCAGTGCTAGAACCCGATGCTGCGGAGGCGCGCGCATGAGCCGCTACCGCACCCCACACAACATCTCACACCGAGCCCTTCAACGCCGCGCCCCTCAACGCCGCACCATCGCCGAGCGCACGCCATGAGCCACGCCCACGAAAAGATCGAGAAAAACGTCGGCCTGATGGCGATCCTGATCGCGATCGCGGTGTCCTTCGGCGGCATAGCGCAGATCATTCCGCTGATGTTCCAAGCCGAAGCGATCAAGCCGCTGCCTGGGGTCAAACCGTATCCCGCATTGGAACTCGCCGGCCGCGACATCTATATCCGCGAAGGTTGCTACAACTGCCATTCGCAGATGGTGCGCACGCTGCGCTTCGAGACCGAGCGCTATGGGCATTATTCGCTGGCCGGTGAATCGGTGTACGACCGTCCGTTCCAGTGGGGCAGCAAGCGCACCGGCCCGGATCTTGCGCGCGTCGGCGCCCGCTATTCCGACGACTGGCATCGCGTGCATTTAATCAACCCACGCGATGTGGTGCCGGAATCGAATATGCCGGGTTTTCCGTGGCTGGCCGACAACACTGTGGACGGCGCGTTCGTGAAAAAGAAGATGCAGGCGCTGCGCCGCTTCGGCGACCCCTACACACAGGCGGATATCGACGGCGCGATCGACGCGGTGAGCGATAAGACCGAGCTCGACGCACTGGTCGCGTATCTGCAAGGCCTTGGCAAACACGCACCGAGAGGGGGCTGAAGTATGGTGTCTGGAATCATCACTGCGGTGCTGCTGAGCTTGTTCCTGATCGGCACCATTTGGGCATACAGCCCGCGACGCAAGCGCGATTTCGACGCAGCGGCGGCGCTGCCGTTCGATGAAGGCGACGGCGAGGCTGTGGATGTCTCGAACGCGAACGCGAACGCAGCCGACAACATCGCGCAGGAGACGCCGCGATGAGCCAGGCTTGGTCGTGGTTCGTGATCGCGCTGGTGGTGTTGAATCTGTTTGGCTGTCTGTGGCTGATATGGTGGACTGCGCGCCGCCGCCCGGGCGACCCGGGCGCAACCGATACCAGCCACATTTGGGACGGCGATCTGACCGAATACAACAAACCGATGCCGCGCTGGTGGATCAATTTGTTTTATCTCACCATCGCCTTCGCTGTGGGCTATCTGGTGTGGTATCCGGGTTTCGGCGCGTTCGCCGGCAGCAGCAAGTGGACTTCGGCGCGCGAACACGATGCCGAAAAAGCCGCACAGGACAAAAAACTGGAACTGGCGTTCGCGCCATTCGCCGGAAAATCCATCGATGCGATCGCTCGCGATCCGCGCGCGGTCAAACTCGGTCGTTCGATCTTCTCCAACAACTGCGCGACCTGCCACGGTTCATCGGCACAGGGCGCGATCGGGTATCCGAATCTCACCGATCACATTTGGCACTGGGGCGGCACGCCCGAACAGATTCTCGACACCCTACTCAACGGCCGTCAAGCGGCGATGCCGGGTTGGGAAAGCGCGCTCGGCGGCCCGCAGGGCGTCACCGAGGTGGCGGTGTACTTGCAATCGTTGCGCGGCGAGCGCGTCGATGCCGGCTTGGCGCGCGCGGGCGAGCTGAAATTCGCCGGCATTTGCGTGAGTTGTCACGGCGTGGATGGTAAGGGCAATCAAGCGCTCGGCGCACCCGACCTGACCGACGACTATTGGCTGTACGGCGACAGCGTCGCCGCGATCAAGCAAAGCATCGCGCAGGGCCGCAACGGTGCGATGCCGGCGCATGCGCCGATCATCGGCGAAACCCGCGTGCGCTTGGTCGGCGCGTATGTCTGGTCGCTGTCGCATACGCCCGAAGACATGGCGCAGACCGAAACGCGCGATGGCGATAGTGTCGCAACAGAGACCTCCACCGCAGCGAACGATGCGACGCCTGCCAATGCTGCGATGAACGATGCTGCGATGAACGATGCTGGGATGAGCGACGCAGGGGCTGGCGATGCTGCCGCGACAGCGGCAGAATCGCCGCCCGCCAAGCAATAGGGCGCATACGCACGCTTTTCCCGAGACGGCCCGATGACCACCGAACACCCGACGCCGCCCTTCGATCATCCGCCCAGACCGCTTGCGCAGCGGCTGGGCGCGATCTTGTGGCCAAGTTTTTTCGCGGCGGGCGTCGCGACCATGGTGTGCTTCGCGCTGGTCGATCCACTGCTGCTGCGCGATATGACCTTTCCCGACCTGCCGATCGATCGCGAAGCCGGTTACGCCATCGGCTTCTTCGCCTTTTGGTGCGCCACCGCGGCGTCGAGCTTCTTCACCTGGATTCTGCTGCGTCCGGCCAGCCGCTTCAATCGCGCGCTGAAAGACGATTGAGCGCCGTCGCATGACCATCACCGCATGAAGACTGCTGCATGACAACAGAAATCCCGCTGAAGCTGCGCGACGACGCTGCTGCCGCGAACGGCGGCGGTTCGATGTACGTCAGCGAAAAGACGATCCATCCGCGCGACATCGATGGCCGTTTTCAGCGGATGCGCGCGATTGCGGTATGGGTGCTGCTGGGCATGTTCTACGCATTTCCCTGGATGCGCTGGGATGGACGTCAAGCGGTGCTGTTCGATCTGCCCGCGCGCAAGTTTTACATCTTCGGCCTGAACTTCTGGCCGCAGGATTTCGTGTTTCTGGCGATGCTGCTGATTATCGCCGGCATGGCGCTGTTTTTCTTCACCGCATTGGCCGGGCGCCTATGGTGCGGCTACGCCTGCCCGCAAACGGTGTGGACCGAGGTGTTCCTGTGGATCGAACGCTGGTGCGAAGGCGATCGCAATAAGCGCATTAAATTCGACGCTTCGCCGTGGACCCGCGACAAGCTGCTGCGCCGCGGCGGCAAGCACGCGCTGTGGCTGCTGTTCGCGCTGTGGACGGGCTTTACCTTCGTCGGTTTTTTCACGCCGATCCGCAGCCTCGCCGCCGACGCGCCGTTGATCGGCGGGCCGCCCGGCTGGAGCGGCTGGGAAGTGTTCTGGATGCTGTTCTATTCGCTAGCGACCTGGGGCAACGCTGGCGTACTGCGCGAACAAGTCTGCAAATACATGTGCCCGTACGCGCGCTTTCAGAGCGCGATGTTCGACCGCAACACGCTGATCATCGCCTACGACCCGATGCGCGGCGAGCCGCGCGGTTCGCGCAAGAAGGGCCTCGCCAGCGTGTTGGCGCGCGCGCGCGGTCTGCTGGAGAAAACCACGGCCTACGACTACGTCTTCCGCGCCGCGCGCCATCACACCGCCGCCGATAACGCTATTGCCGCGCGCGGCAATACCTCGATTCTCGATCCATCGCTCGATGCCGTACCGCTGCCGAAGTTCGCGCCCGACGACTTGGGCGATTGCATCGACTGCACGATCTGCGTGCAGGTCTGCCCGACCGGCATCGATATTCGCAACGGCTTGCAGTACGAGTGCATCGCCTGCGGCGCCTGCATCGACGCCTGCGACCAGGTGATGGACAAGGTGGGTTATCCGCGCGGCCTGATTCGCTACGCCACCCAGAACGCGATCGACGGCAAACCGACCCGCATTCTGCGCCCGCGTATCATCGTGTACGGGCTGCTGCTGCTCGCGCTGTTGATCGGCTGGGGCTGGGGCGTGAGCCATCGCAACCCGCTGATCGTCGATGTGCTGCGCGATCGCAATGCGCTGTACCGCAGCGCCGCCGGTGGCCGCACCGAGAACGACTACACCCTGAAGTTGGTGAATAAGACCCAGATCCCGCAGCGCTATACGATCAGCGTGATCTCTGCCGACGGCATCGTGCTGCGCGACGGCACGCTGCGTGCCCAAGCCGACGCCGAGGATGTGCTGAGTCTGCCGCTGACCATCCACGCGCCTGCGAGCGTACACGGCAAGCGGCCGATCAAGATCGTCGTCGAAAGTGCAGACGGCACCCTGCGGCGTGAGATCGACGCGAATTTCTTCGCGCCCGCGCAATGAGCAAAGGCGAAGGGCACAAAGCACGCGGGCGTTCGCTTATCGCATGCGGAGATACTGACCTACATCAACAGCCAGCACGCAGGGCTGCGGCAAAGTAGTCGCCTAGTGCCATGCTTCAAAAATGATGAACGCGTTGTTTGCCGCCTTGCGACATGAATCGCTCACAACACCTGCCGGGTCTTGTGGGCGATTCATGTCGCACAGCAGGCGCAACGATGTGCCTTCTCTCCGTGTCTCGCACGGGGAGAGGGAACACATCGTCGGCGCCGTGAGAACGACGCAACTCTCGTCGATTTTTTGCGACGCGAGTTGCGACGCGAGTTACGACGAGAGTAGCGTTCAAAATAGCTCAAACACAATGAAGCACTCGCATTTCCGTTATCGGGTCACAGCAAGAATCCCCAACCACGCACGAAGCACCAGCGAGCGGATATGCACAACGCCCATCGCGACCACCAACACAGCGGCGCTGCGCGCAACCCGATGGTGTGGCTGGTCGTCGGCCTGCCCGCGCTGGTGGTCGTGGCCGCGTTCGCGACCTTGGCGATCGCGATCGGCGCTGGCGGCAGCGATGCGCTGCCGGACGACGTGAACCGCATGGCGCAAATTCAGACCACCGATTTGGGCGCCGATGAATACGCCGCATCGCAGCGGCTATCGGCGGTGCTGAGCATCGGCGAGGGCATGATCGAAATTCTTCCGGCCAGCGGCGAGCTGTTGAAAGACGAGGCCGTGCGCAAACAACCGCTGACGCTGCGCATGCAGCATCCGACCCGCAGCGCGGACGATCGCGAGCTGCTGCTGCAGCCGACCGATCACGGTTGGCGGATCACGGAAACGCTGGACCTCGCCCACGACTGGCGCGTGCAGCTGATCGCTGCCGATGCGCGCTGGCGCCTGCACGGCCGTTTGCCGAAAGCGACGCGGGCGACGCTGCTGCAGCCTGCGCTTTTGCAGCCTGCACTTTTACAGCCTGCGCGCTTTCAACCGGCACTTTTGCAGCCTGCACGCTTTCAACCGGCACTGTCCGAAGCTGCGGCTGAGGATCGCGTTCCGGCGGTGGCGCCACTGCGGCCATGAGCGCTTCTGCGGTCACGCTCGCGGAAAGGCTGTCGATAGATGCAAGCAACGATGCGCGTTGCGCGAGCAGCCGCTGTTTTCACTGCGGTGAAGCGCTGCCGAGCGCGCCGGCATTGGCGACAGTCGATGGTGCGGAGCGCGCGTTTTGCTGCACCGGTTGCGCTGCGGCCGCACGCTGGATCGTCGATGCCTCGCTGCAGGATTATTACCGTCTGCGTCAGCGCGACGCAGCGAAGATCGACCCCGACGATACCGACTACCGCGCCTGGGACCGCGACGATGTGCTCGCCGGCCACACCCGCGCAGTCGATGGTGGGCGCGAGATCACCATCCTCACCGACGGCATGCGCTGCGCCGCCTGCGCGTGGCTGATCGATCGCGCGCTATCGCGCAATGACGGCGTGCGCGAAATCACCGCCAATGCCGTCACCGGTCGCATCCGCATCGTGTGGGATCCGCAGCGCACGCACTTGTCGGCGCTGCTGTCGCGCTTGGCGTCGCTCGGGTATCGGCCGGCGCTGGCGACCGGCACTGCGCGCGAAGATGCGCATCGGCGCGAACGCAGGCGCTGGCTGATCCGCCTGGGCGTCGCCGGTCTGGGCGCGATGCAGGCGATGATGTTCGCCGAAGCCTTGTATCTAGACACCGCGCGGCAGATGCCGATTCCGACCCGCGATTTTTTTCGATGGATTGCATTCTTGGTCTCGACACCGGTGGTGTTCTACGCCGGTTGGCCATTTCTCGAAGGCATGTGGCGAGAACTGCGCGGCCGTCGGCTTGGCATGGACACGCTGATCGCATCTTCGACCCTGCTGGCGTACTTCGCCAGTCTGGCCGAAACCCTGCGCGGCGGTGCGCACGTGTGGTACGACGCCGCTGTGATGTTCGTTTTTTTGCTGCTCGCAGCGCGCATGCTGGAACAGCGCGCGCGCAGCGCAGCAAGCGCGCAGGTCGATGCGCTCGCGCGGGCGCGCCCGGTGCTGGCGACACGTGAGCGCGCCGACGGCAGCCGCGAACAGGTGCCGCTGGAAGCGCTACGCGTCGGCGACATCGTGCGCATCGCGGTGGGCGAAGCGGTGCCGGCCGATGGCGTGCTGATCGATGGCATGCGCATCGACGGCATGCACATCAATGGCATGCTTGCTGATGGCATGCATGTTGAGAGCACACCCACTAAACACATGACCATCGACAGCGCAGCTGACGACGACACCACCGCCATCGCACACGATTCTTATGCGATGACTGCATTCGACGAATCGCTGCTGACCGGCGAATCGCGCGCAGTCTTTAAAGCCGCTGGCGATACGATCTACGCCGGTAGTCTCTGTCGCGAGCGGCCTGCGCGGCTGCGGGTGGTGCATATCGGCGAGAGTACGCGGCTGTCGCAGCTCACGCGTCTGGTCGAACGCGCGCAGGCGCAGCGTCCCGCGTTAGCGCAACAGGCCGATCGTATCGCCGCATGGTTCGTCGCCGCGCTGAGTCTCATCGCTTGCGCGGTCTATGTCTGGTGGCGCATGCACGAACCGGCGCGCGCGTTCGAAGTCGCGCTTGCAGTGCTGGTGGTGAGCTGCCCCTGCGCGCTGTCGCTGGCGGTGCCGACGGCGCTGACGACCGTGCACGGCGCGCTGGCGAAACTCGGCGTGCTCGCACTGCGCCCCGAGGCCTTATCGGCGCTGGCGCGCGCCGATCGCATCGTGTTCGACAAGACCGGCACCCTAAGCGATCGCACGCCGCGCATCACCGCGATCGAAGCCTTCGACGGCATGTCGAGCGCGCAGGCGCTCGCGATCGCCGCAGCGCTGGAACGCGACAGCGGCCATCCGCTGGCAGCGGCGTTCGCGGCGGCTGCGCTCGCATCTGCTGCGCACGGCGGCGACATCGCAGATGTCATCGCTGATGTCATCGCTGACATCGCCGATCTACGCAGCGAACCGGGTTACGGCATCGCCGGGCGTGTTGATCGCATTCATTACCGGCTCGGTCGCGCGCACTGGGCCGCAGCCGACGACGTGCGCGCGCTCGCCGACGACGATGCGCTGTGGCTCGGCGACGGCCAGCGCGCGTTCGCGCGTTTCGCGCTGGACGAAACCCTGCGCGCCGACGCTGCGGATGCGGTGTCCGATCTGCGTCGCCTCGGTCTGCGTGTCGATATCTGCAGCGGCGATGCGCAGGCGCGGGTCGCGCGGCTGGCGGCGATGCTCGGGATCGACGCTGCGGCCGTGCGAGCGCGACAAACGCCCGAAGACAAGCTCGCCTATGCGCAGGCGCGGCAGGCCGCAGGCGAAGTAGTGGCGATGGTCGGCGACGGTCTCAACGATGCGCCGGTGCTGGCCGGCGCGGATGTTTCGCTGGCGCTGGCCGACGGTTCGTCGCTGGCCCAGCACGCCGCCGACATCGTGCTGGTGGGCGGCGCGCTGCAGCGGATTCCCAAAGTCATCGTGCTGGCGCGCAGGACGCGCCGGGTGATCCCGTCAGAACCTCACCTGGGCCATCGGCTACAACCTCCTGGCGCTGCCGCTGGCCGCGTGCGGACTGGTCACGCCCTGGGTGGCGGCGCTGGGCATCGCCACGTCCTCGCTTCTGGTGACCAGCAACGCCCTGCGCCTGGCGCGCGTACCGGCAGCGCTCCGGCCCGCATCCCGTCCCCTGCCGCCTGCGTTGCCGGCCGGAGCCGCCGCATGAACAGTCTGCTGATCCTGGTGCCGGTGAGTGTGGTGTTGCTGGGAATCGCCATCGGCGCGTTCTGGTGGGCGGTCCGCCAGGGCCAGTTCGACGATCTGGACACGCCGACGCTGGACATCCTGCGAGACAGCGATCGCTCGGCGCCGCGCCCGCGCGCGCTGCACGACGAGGGCGGCAATGACGCCTGACTGGCTGCTGCTGGGCGCCGCGTTCACCAGCGGCGGATGGGCGGTGCCCACTGCGCCGCGATGTGCGGCGGCATCGCCGCCGGATTCTCCGCGGCCGCCGCACGTCCGGGGCTGTCCACCGCATTGCAAGCCAATTGCGGTCGCGTCGCCGGTTACGCGCTGGCCGGCGCGCTGGTCGGCGGTCTGGGCGACGGACTGCTGAGCGTGGCCCGCATCGATGGCCTCATGGTGGCATCACGGGCCGCGGTGGGTCTGGTACTGGTGCTGGCGGCGCTGCGATTGCTGGACACGACGGGCAGGCTGCGCGCGCTGCCGCGGCCGGCGCTTGCGCTGTGGCGGCGGATCCAGCCGCTGCAGCGGCGGCTCGGGCCAGCGGACTCGGCGGCCAAGCGCATCGCGCTGGGCATGCTCTGGGCGTGGCTGCCGTGCGGGCTGAGCACCACTTTACTGGCCGCCGCGTGGCTGCAGGCCGATGCCCTGCAGGGCGCGGCCACGATGCTCGCGTTCGGCCTGGGCACGCTGCCGCTGATGGTGTCGCCGACCTGGTCCGGCGCGCGGCTGGGAAGCTGGCTGCAGCGCCCGGCGCTGCGTCATGCCGCCGGGCTGTGCGTGCTGACGGCCGGTGTGTTCACGCTCGCCGCTCCGTGGCTGGTCTCGCATCCCGGGATGGATGGCGCCCTGAAAGCCCTGGGCTGCGGCAGCGCGTTCGCTGCGACGGGCTGAGTGCCCCTGCGGCGTCAGTGATGCGCGCGTGCAGATGCCGCGTCGCCGCCGCCGTGCGCCAGCCGCTCGATGGCATCCGGGTCGAGAACTTCTATACGCCGACCCTGCACCGCGATGGCGCCGTCCTCCTGCAGCCGCGTGAAACCGCGACTCACCGTTTCCAGCGCCAATCCGAGGAAGTGTGCGATGTCCTCGCGGCTCATCGGCAGCTTGAACACCTGCGCCGAATGACCGATGCGGGCGTAGCGCTCGCCGATGCCGTGCAGGAACAGCGCGATGCGTTCGGCCGCCTGCCGGCGCATCAGCATCTCCATGTGATCCTGATCGCGGCCCATGCTGCCGCCGATCACCCGCATGAGTTGCATGTGCAGGCCCGGCACCTGGGCGGCGATCTCGGTCAGGCGTACATATGGCACTTCGCAGACTTCCGAATCGCCCAGCGCGACCGCCTCGCAGCGGTGGCTGCCGCCGGCGAGCGCGTCCAGGCCGATGATTTCGCCCGGCAGATGGAAGCCGATCAATTGCGGCTCGCCGCCGGCGCTCACGCCGACCGTCTTGAAACCGCCGGTCCGCGCGACGTAGATCGAATGCAGGGCGTCGCCGGCCCGGAACAGCCGATCGCCGCGCGCCACCGGGCGCCGGTTGCGCACCAGCGCATCGATCAGGATCAGTCCCTCCGCGCCGACTCCCGCCGGCAGGCATAGCTGCTGGAGCGAACACTGCCCGCAACTGCGGCGCAGCCGGCCAAGATCGAGAACATTCGGCTCAGTCATGACCTTGCCCGCGCGCGATCCCTGCTGCGATCCGTATTGCACCCGCTGCAGGCATGACGGTCTCCACGTGGAATCGCAGCGATTATGGCAGCGTTGTCCCCGCAGAGGCCGAAAAATGCATCGCGCATTTTTGATCCGGGTCAAGGCGACGATCGCCGGGCACCCTACCCTGCCTGCATGCCCACGCCCCCAATCGACGCCGACCTGTTGCGCCGCCACGACCTGCCCGGGCCGCGCTATACCTCCTACCCCACCGCACCGCATTTCCACGCGGGCTTCGGCGAGAACGAGCTGCGCGAGGCCGCCCTGACCAGCAACGGAGACCCGATCCCGCGCCCGCTGTCGCTGTATGTCAACGTGCCGTTCTGCGCGGATCCGTGCTTCTACTGCGGCTGCAACCGCGTCATCACCCGGGATCGCACCCGTGCCGCCCGCTATGTGACCCATCTGGAACGCGAGATCGCGCTGACCGCATCGCTGTTCGACGACGACCGAGAAATCGTCCAGCTCCACTTCGGCGGAGGCACCCCGAACTTCCTGTCGCCCGCGCAATTGACCGGGCTGATCGCGATGCTGCAGACGCGCTTCCGGTTCTCGGCGCGCGAGGATCGCGACATCTCCATCGAACTGGATCCGCGCACGGTGGCCGTCGAGGACATCGTCACGCTCGCCGAGGCGGGCTTCAACCGCGCCAGCCTCGGCGTGCAAGATTTCGACCCGGTCGTACAGGAGGCCGTGAACCGGATCCAGGGCGTGGACGAAACCGAGGCCATCGTGCAGGCATGCCGTTCTCTGGGTTTCCTTTCGATCAACATCGATCTGATCTATGGATTGCCGCGGCAGACGCCCGAAGGCTTCGGCCGCACGCTCGATACGGTGATCGGGATGCGTCCCGACCGCATCGCCCTGTACGGCTACGCGCATCTGCCGACGATGCTCAAGGCGCAGCAGCGCATCGTCGCGACCGATCTGCCCGACCCCGAGGCACGGCTGCAACTGCTATGGCAGGCCATCCAGACGCTGACCGCGGCCGGCTACGATTACATCGGCATGGATCACTTCGCGCGGCCCGGCGACGCCCTGTCCATCGCGCGCGCGCAGGGGCGTCTGCACCGCAATTTCATGGGCTACACCACGCACGCCGAAAGCGACCTGCTGGGGCTGGGTGTCAGCACCATCAGCCACATCGGCGATACCTTCAGCCAGAACGCGCGCGACATCGGCGCGTGGGAAGCGGCGCTGGATGCAGGGCACCTGCCGGTGGCGCGCGGCGTGCGTCTGGACGAAGACGATCTGCTGCGCGCCGACATCATCCAGTCGATCATGTGCCAGGGCGAAGTGCGGATCGACGCCATCGCCCGCTGCCATCACATCGATTTCCCGCACTACTTCACCGATGCCCTGCGGCGCCTGGCGCCGCTGGAAGCGGATGGCCTAGTGAAGACCAACCCGCAGCGCGTATCGGTCACGCCCCGCGGCCGGCTGCTGCTGCGCCGCATCGCGATGTGCTTCGACCGTTATCTGGATGCGGCATAGGAGGTATAGCTGCACCAAAACTGTGGGACCGCGATCCGAACATCAAGCAGGCTTTGATACCCGAATAAATCAACGGCCCGACCACTCCATCATTGCTTCCGAGATCCAGCGTGAACAGTGGCTTCGGCACATCATTCTCAGGCAGATGCTTTTGCATGACCCTCCCTCCTTGGGACGATGCAAATCATCAATTGGGGATGCGGCATTTCCTTTCTTCGACACGCCACAGGTGCTGGAGCACGATCACTTCAGACGATCCAGCGCGTCCACCAGCTCCGGCGCCAGCGGCGCATCCAGCAGATACGGTTCGCGGCCGCCGTCCAGCGCGAATTCCAGCGACGCCGCGTGCAGGAACAGCCGCTTCAGGCCGATCTGCTCGCGCAAGCGCTTGTTGACCTCCGGATCGCCGTATTTGTCGTCGCCGGCCACAGAATGACCGATGTGCTGGGCGTGGACGCGGATCTGGTGGGTGCGGCCGGTCTCGATCCGCACTTCGCAATAGGAATGTCCGCCGCGGCGCTCCAGCACCCGGAAATGGCTGAGCGAGGCCTTGCCGCCCGAGTGCACCTGCACGTGCCGCTCGCCGCCCTGGCGCAGACCGATGTGCAGCGGCGCATCGACGCTCATCGTGCCGTCGGGCATGCGTCCGGCCAGCAGGGTCAGGTAGCGTTTTGCGATACCGCGGCCGTCTTCGGCATCGCTCTCACGCATCAGCGCCTGCAGTTCGGTCAGGGCCGAACGCTTCTTGGCGATGACCATCAGCCCGGAGGTGTCGCGGTCGAGCCGGTGGACCAGCTCCAGGGTTGCGTTCGGACGCAGGGCACGGAGGGTCTCAATCACCCCGAAGCTGATCCCGCTACCGCCGTGGCTGGCGACCCCGGTCGGCTTGTTGATCGCCAGCAGCCTGGCATCCTCGAAAATGATGCTGGCCTCCACCGCCTGCAGCAGGCCGGGCGCCGGGGTGCCCTTCTCGCCCGGTTCGGGCACGTGAACCGGGGGAATCCGCACCTCGTCGCCGCCTTCCAGCCGGGTTTCGGCCTTAGCGCGGCCGCCGTTCACGCGCACTTGCCCACTGCGGATGATCTTGTAAATCAGCGACTTGGGTGCGCCCTTGAGCACGCCGAACAGGAAATTGTCCAGCCGTTGACCATCACGGTCCTCGTGTATGCGGACAAGGCGGACCTTGCCCGAGGGCTGGGTGCCGGAACGCGGCGGTACATGCGATGTGGTCATATGGATGCGGTCATGGGGATTGTGATCTGCTACACTCGTTGAGCGGTATAAGGGGTTGATTTCGCTAGGGAGTTAGCGACAGACGCATTCGCGTCGCGTCGCTCGAATGGGCCGAAAGCCCGCCTCCCCCGCGATATCCGATGCAGTACGCGACCACCGCCTCCGGGGCGGCCATGTTAGCGGCTTGTCGGCAAAGCCGGTTATCGCCGAGTGCGTCAGACACTCGTGCTGAACACGTCCCGTGCCGCCGCATCATCGCGCTTCCCAGCGCAACCGACGCAGGCGGCCGGCCTGTAACACGTTTATAGAACAATAAGCGCTCCCGCGGCTCGCCGTGGTGTTGCAGCGCTGGAATACTTGAAGCGGCTCATGCCGCGCGCCTGCCCCATGGCAGGCCCGCCCCCTCGGGCGGGACGAGCGCGCGACGGGGTCGCCGGCAGTCTCCAGAGGCGAAAACGCCCATGGCGTTCCGCGCGCCCGCTCTCGAGCGGGGTTGATGCGCGTGAGGAACGCAAGACCATGAAACGCATGCTGATCAACGCGACGCAGGCCGAAGAACTGCGCGTCGCCATCGTCGAAGGCCAGACGCTTTACGACATCGATATCGAACGGCCGTCGAAAGAACAGAAGAAATCCAATATCTACAAAGGCCGGATCACCCGGCTCGAACCGTCGCTGGAAGCGGCGTTCGTCGAATACGGCGGCGAGCGCCACGGCTTCCTGCCGCTGAAGGAAATCTCCCGCGACTACTTCCAGGCCGGTGTGGATCACCACAAGGCCGGGATCAAGGAGCTGCTGCGCGAGGGTCAGGAAGTCGTCGTCCAGGTCGACAAGGAAGAGCGCGGCAACAAGGGCGCAGCGCTGACCACGTTCATCTCGCTGGCCGGCCGCTACATGGTGCTGATGCCCAACTCGCCCACCGCCGGCGGCGTCTCGCGCCGGATCGAGGGCGACGACCGCGCCGCGCTCAAAGCCGCGATGGACGTGCTGGCCATCCCCGACGAAATGGGCGTGATCATCCGCACCGCCGGCGTCGGCCGCGACGCCGAAGAGCTGCAGTGGGATCTCGATTACCTGCTCAGCGTGTGGAAGGCGATCGCCGAAGCCGCGCTGAAGAAGACCTCGCCGTTCCTGATCTATCAGGAATCGCGGCTGATCATCCGCGCGCTGCGCGACTACATGCGCGCCGACATCGGCGAGATCCTGGTCGACACGCCCGAAATGTACGAAGAGGCGAAAGAGTTCGTCGAACAGGTGATGCCGCAGAACATGCGGAAGCTCAAGCAGTACATCGACGACACCCCGCTGTTCAACCGCTTCCAGATCGAATCGCAGATCGAGAACGCCTATGAGCGCTCGGTGCGGCTACCCTCGGGCGGCTCGCTGGTGATCGACCAGACCGAAGCGCTGACCGCGGTCGACGTGAACTCCTCGCGCGCCACCAAGGGCGGCGACATCGAGGAAACCGCCTTCAACACCAACCTCGAAGCGGCCGAAGAAGTCGCGCGCCAGATGCGTCTGCGCGATCTCGGCGGTCTGGTGGTGATCGACTTCATCGACATGGCGTCGAACAAGCACCAGCGCGACGTCGAGAACAAGCTCTCGCAGGCGCTGAAGCACGACCGCGCACGCGTCCAGCTGGGCCGCATCTCCAAGTTCGGCCTGATGGAAATGTCGCGCCAGCGGCTGCGCCCGAGCCTGGGCGAATCCAGCCAACTGGTCTGCCCGCGCTGCGACGGCCACGGCCGCATGCGCAGCATCGAATCGCTGTCACTGTCGATCATCCGCCTCGCCGAAGAGCATGCGATGAAGGACAACACCGGCCAGGTGCTGGTGCAGGTGCCGGTGGAGATCGCCAACTATCTGCTCAACGAAAAGCGCCGCGCGCTGAACGAGATCGAGAAGCGCCACGACGCGCCGATCGTGATCGTCGCCGACGAATCGCTGCACACGCCGCACTACGAAGTCACCCGCATTCGCGACAACGAATTGAGCGAAGAGACCGCGAAGCCGAGTTACCAGCGCGGCACCCCGCGCAAGCTGGCGACGATCGCGCTGACTAAGGCGAATCTCAACGTCCCGGCCGCGCCTGCGGTGACCAATGTGAAGCCGGCACGTCCGGCGCCGTTGCGCGAGGATCGCGAGGAAACCCCGCGCGCCGCCGCGCCGCAGCCGCAGGCCCCGCAGCCGGCGCCGACGCCCGCGTTCGCGCAGCCCGCGCCGGCCGCCAAGTCCGGCGGTCTGATGGGTTGGCTGAAAGGCATCTTCGGCGGCGGCGATGCCGCACCGACGCCGGCACCGGCGCGTCCGCAGCACGGTCGCGACCGCGGCGAGCGCCCGGACCGCAACGGTGGTCCGCGTCGTGACCAACAGCGCGACCAGCGCGGCCCGAAGGGCGGACGCGACCAGCCACGCCGCGACGAGCCACGCCGCGACGAGCCACGCCGCGAAGAGCCGCGTCGCGGCGCACCGCAGCCACAGCAGCCACAGCAGCCACAGCAACAGAAACCGCAGCCGCAGAACGAGCCGCGCCAGCCGCAGGGTCAGCGCCAGCAGCAACCGCAACAGCCGAAGCAGCCGCAGCAGCCCAAGCAGCAGCAACCGCGCCAGCAGACGCCGAAACCCGCGAACGGCGAAGGCAGCGACAACACGCAGCGTCAGCAACAGCAGCCGCGTCGCGAAGAACGTGCGGCCGCAGTCGAAGCGCCGAAGCCGCAGACCGATATCGTCATCGACACGTCCGCACCGACGTCTGCGGTATCCGCCGTGGTTTCTGCGATTCCGCGGCATGGCTCGCAGCATGCCAACGGCGCCGAAGCGCCGCTGGAAACGCTGGACACCATGATCGACACGAACGGGCTCGAACATGCGGCCGACGACGCTGCGGACGACGGTTCGCAGGAAGCCGGCGGGCGTCGCCGTCGCGGGCGTCGTGGCGGGCGTCGTCGTCGTCGCGGTGCCGGTGAAGGCGCTGCCGCGGGCGAGGAAATGCTGGCCGACGATACGATGGCCAGCGACGAATCGCAGCCCGCCGTCGACCGCAGCCAACCGGAGTTCGATTTCGACGATCTCCCGGCCATCGTGCGCGAACCGGTGGCCGCGCCAGCGGCCACTCCGTCGGTCCCGGCACGCGCCGCCGCCATGGAAACGGTCGCTCCGGCGGCAATCGCGGCCGCGGTCGCGGTCGAAGCCGGCCAGTCCGAAGCCTCTGCGCCTGCGGTCGAAGCGTCGACGGCCGATACCACCGAAACGATCACGCCGGCGCCCATAACCGTGGAAGAAGCAAGCGCCCCTATGATCGAAGCGCCGGCAGTCGTCGAAACGGCGCCTGTGGCCGACACACCGTCCCCGGTCGTCGAGCGCGCGGACGAACAACTCGTCATCGAGCAGCAACTGGTCGAACAGCATGTGGTCGAGCAGACGGTGATCGAACATGTCGTCGAACCGGTTGCCGTCGCCATCGTGCCGGAGCCGGTGGCCGAAGCCGGGGTCGAGCCTGTTTTCGAAACTGTTTCCGAAACTGTGGCCAAACCGGTTGTAGCGACTGCCAGCGTCGTGGCGGATGCAGCGCCTGCCGCCGAGATGGCTGCAGCAGAATCTGCAATCGAGCCGGCAATCGTCATCGCCCCGTTGGACGTCGCTGCGGAACTCGTGCAGGACATCGCAGCGCCGCAATACGGCATCGGCCTGCAGTTGTTCGATACGGCCCCTGAGGCCGCGCCCGAACCGCCTGCATCGGACGACCCTCGCAAGGACTGAGGCCAGGCCGGCGCCGGATCCATTCCGGCCAGATCGTCTGATCGTTCCGGCCGCCGCGAGGCGGCCGGATACGTTCAGGGGTTCGCGATGCCATTGGCGCTCAACGCACATCGCGATCGAACAAGGCATCGCACGAACAGGAAGGTCGGCACCGGAATGCAGGGCGGCTGCACGGATACCTGCGCAGAACAGCGATCAGTCGACGATGGCGTGCGGTACGAAACGCGAGGTATCGACGGTGATTGCGGTCGCGTCCTCGCGGATGCCCATCCCGCAGGCACGATCACCGACCACCCAGCTACCGATCAGCGGAAAACCGTCGTCGAAGCGCGGCAGCGGATGCCACGCTTGGCGAACGAACGGACCTTCGATATACGGGCCGGCGGTAGCGCTGGCGTGGCCGTTGGCGTCGATCAGTTCAATGTTGGCGCCTTCGCGCGAAAAGAACGGCTTGCGCACCCAGCCCGCGGCCAGCGGCGCCGCGCGGTCGGCATCGATATGGCATTCGAGCAGATGCGGGTGCCCGGCGAAGCGTTCCCAGAGCAATGCGAGGATGCCCTTGTTCGACAGCACCGCTTTCCACGCCGGTTCGATGAGTCGGATGCCGTCGTTCACCAGGGCGGGTCCGAAACGGTCTTCGAACATGAATTCCAGCGGATACAGTTTGAACAGGCTGGGGATGACGCGATCCTCGGTATCGGTGAACCAGCGACCGCTGGCGTCCAGGCCGATGTCCTCGATATCGATCGTCGCAGTGGCGAGGCCCGCCTGCATCGCGCAGTCGCGCAGGTACTGCACCGTCCCGCGGTCTTCATCGGATGCGGCGACGCTAGCGAAATACAGCGGCAAGGGCAGCGATTTCTCCAGCGCGATCGCGCCGAAGGCTTCGATCAGCGCCTCCTGGATCGCGTTGTACTGATCGGCGCCGGCCGGCAAGGTACCGTCGGCGATGCGTTCTTCCAGCCACAGCCACTGGAAGAACGCGGCTTCGTAGAGCGCGGTCGGCGTGTCGTAATTGAGTTCGTAGAGCTTGGCCGGGCCACTGCCGTCGTAGGCGAAATCCAGGCGGCCGTAAAGATGCCGGTCGCGTCGCGCCCAGGCGCGGGCGATCCAGTCCCAATACAGCGGCGGGATGGCCATGCGCGAGAGCAGCGCCTCGCTGCGCACGACATCGTCCACGAGCGACATCGCCATCGCGTGCAGTTCCTGGGTCGGCGCTTCGATATCCTCTTCCACCTGTCGGAGCGAGAATGCGTAATACGCACTTTCGTCCCAATACGCTGCGCCGTCGATGGTGTGGAAACGGAAACCCAGCGCCTGCGCCTTGGCCTGCCAGTCCGGGCGAGGCGCAACGGGGATGCGGCGCATCAACTGCCCCAGCCGCTGCGCGCCGAAGAACTCGAACCGAAACCACTGCGAGAAGCGGTGACCGCGCGCGTCGGGGGCGGATCGACCGTCACCACCTGTCGCGCCGTGGCCTTGTCGCCATAGATCGGCGCGATCGAACCGTACGACGACTGTCGGCTGGTGCGATAGCCGTAAGGCACGGAATAACCGCGGGTGATGGGGATGAAGAACATCCCGGAGCGGTCGTAGTCCTCGCAGCCGTCATCGCCGTAGGTGCGCTCGCATTCGGCCTTGTCCATGTAGCGCGGCGCCATGCCGCGGGCCTGCGAGAACGCGTCGCGACAATCGCCATCGGAGATATCGTCGGCATCGATGCACGTCTGCAGGGACGGATAGTTGATCTGCGCAGCCTGCGCCGGAGGATCGACGATCTCGGGCTGGCAGGCGGTCAATGCGATCGGCGCCGCGGCCATCATGGTCAGGCGCAAAGTGCGGGAACGCTTCATGCGATCGGCTCCTCAGTAGGTCATCGAAGCGGCGTTGAGCAGGCCGACGCCCAGAGCGACGATGCCGGCGAAGGCGCCAGCGGCCGTTTCGTTGGCGGAGATGCGCGCCGGCAGATCGCGGATCACGAGGCGATTGCCGAAGTACGCGACCACCTGCACCACGAACGCGATCGCGCCCCACACCACGAAATCGAAGAGATTCACCGAATTGGCCATGGCCGAGGCCAGCGGCAGGATGAAACCCAGAAACGCGCCGCCGAACGCTATCGCCGCGGCGCTGTTGTTGGCCTTGATCAGCGCGAACTCGTGATGCGGCGTCAGTCGGATGTAGACCACGACGAACGCGGCCAGCATCGCGATGGATGCGCCGAAATAGGCGAGAAACGCTGGCAAACCGGAGATCGAGACGGCGAACTGGTCGGGCATGGAGCACTCCTGGTAGGGGGAAACGAGGTCAAGGGGCGATAAGACGCGATCGGAGGGAGTTGAATGCAAGCAGCGAAGACACCTGCGCCATCCGCTCAGGTGATGCGCAGGTCGGCGACGGACAGCGGCACGCCGATCGAGATCACGACGCTGAATTCGTTCGGGCCATAGTCCTCGGCGCTGATCAACAGATGCTCCCGGCCCGACGGCGTATCGGCATCGCGCGCGTAGAGCATGGCGTAGTGGGTCAGATCGAATTCGGGTTTGGACAGGTCGGCGCCGAACACGCGCTCGTCCATGGCGACCGGCGGCGCCCAGCGCGCGGGGTCTTCGCCCCACTGCCGTTCGTAACGGCGGCCATCGACCTCGAACACCGGTTGACCGATGCGGCTGCCCGTCTGCGTCCAGGCGCGGAAGGCCGCGGCGTTGTCGGGCGTGATGGTCTCGTGGAACACGAAATAACCGATCGCCTCGATCACGCCGGCGCTGGTGATCACCTGCAGGAAAGCATCGTCGGTCAGATAGAACCGGTGGATTTCGGTTGCGCCTTCGGCCAGTTGGATCCTGCCGATACGCTCGACGAACTGCGCGCCTTCCGGAGGCTGGAACAACAGTGCTCCGGCCGCGAGACGGAAAGGCAGAAGGTCGATCTCGACCCCAGCTTTCGGCCGCAGTCCCAGCGGGAACACGGGCATCGTCGCGGCAGGTGCCGCCGGCTTGCGGAACAGGTCGAAGAACGCCATCAGCCCTGCCCCTCCACCGACATCAGCGCATCGGCGGCGATGCGTGCGTTGGCGAGATAGAACAGGGTCGCGCCTGGCGGCACGACGGCCGCGTCATCGGCGTTGAGGATCGCTTTGTACGGGGCCTCGGGCAGCGCATACCCGAGCAGCGTGGCGCCGTGGCGGCGGCGCAGCCGGGCGAGATGGTCGCCATAGCCGCGCGCGGGTGCCGAGGCGGGAAGCGCCAGGCTGTACTGGGTCGGACCGTCGGCGATCGACAGCATTTCCAGCGCGACGCAGGAGGCGCCGATGTCGTGCGATGCGCGCACGATCAGTTCCGCCTGCACAGGCGTTGTGCATTCCACTTCCGGGTGATGGCGCTTCAACAGCGCCGCGGACTCTTCGCGATCGAAATGCGCCACCACATGCGCCCGACCGCCCACCGCCCGTACCGCCAGCGCAGCCGCAAGCGTCTGCTCGTCGGTCGGTGCGTCGATGATGATGCGGCGTGCGGTGGCGACGCTCGCACGTTCGTATCCGCTCGGGTTGGCCAAGGAGGCCACTCGCACGTAGCGCGCGTGTTCGGGACGCGGATTGGTTTCCCGCGCCGCGTCGACGATCACGATCTCGGCGCTGCCGGCCTCCTGCAACAGCAGATCGACGATCCGATCCGATTCGTAACCGTTCCAGCCGACCAACAGGGTGTGCTGTTCCATATCCGCATAGGTCCTTTTGCCATAAAGTCCGCGCTGCCAGCGATCCGCCAGCACCGAAGAAGTCTTGCCGATCATCGATGCCAGCAACGCGATGCCGCCGGGCATCAGCCAGAGCGCGGCGAAGTAGCGCCCTGCGATGGTCGCCGGACTGAAATCGCCGAATCCGACCGTGAAAGCGACGGTGGCGTAGAAATAGGGAAAGATGTCGGGCGCAGCAAGCTTCTCTTCGCCGAAGACGACCATCGCTGCCCACGAAACCAGAAAATGGGCAGCGATGGCGACCATGAGCGCAGTCCAGCTCAGCGTCGATGCGTGCCTGCGCAGCATCCTCAGCAGACGAACCATCAGCATGCGGGCGGGCCGTCACTCGGCGATGCGATCGACCGACGCCGGCAATACCCGCACGCCGACTTCGGGCGCGGGCAGGACCTGCTGGGTCGTCGCTGCGGGTGCCGGCAGCGCCTGCGCGCCACGGTAACGCGCCAGCACCGCTTCGGCGCCCATGTTGTCGCCGAACAGACGCTTCTTCAGCCCTTCATCGCCCTGCTCCGCCTGGAGTTCCTCGGCCGCCTCGATACGCGCGCCGGTCTCCGCTTGACGCTGCTTGATGCGTTCCAGACTGTCGAGCGCGGTGCGCATCTTCGCGCTGGTGCCCGAATGCCTCGCGGCGATGGTCGCCTGTGCACGCTGCACCGATTCTGTGGCGCGCACCGTGTCGATCTGCGCACGCAGCCGCTCCAGCGCGCGCTCGCCCTGGGTGACCGAAACGCGCAGCTTGGCAATGGATGCATCGTATTCGGCGATGAGCTGGGAATCCTCGCCCAGCCTGGCTTCGAGGTCGGCGATGCGCTGGGCCACTTCCAGCTGGAGCGCCTCGTCGTTCTTCTGCATCGCAGCCTGCATGTAACCTTCGTACTCGCCGAATTTGCGGCGATTGGCCTCCGCCCCGTCGGCCTTGAGCTTGCGCTGCGCCATGAGCTTGGCGAGATCGTCGCGCGACCGGGTCAGCGCGGACTGCGCGTCGCGGGTTTCCTGGTCGAGGATGCGCAGCGCATTCGCGTCGACCACGGTCTGGCCCGTTTCGGTTGCGGTGCCCCGGACCAGCGTGAAGAGCTTGTTGAGAATACCCATGCTTCAGGCCTCCTGACGGACGAGGAACGGCTCGATGGCTGTGAATTCCAACGCTTAATTGTACTGTGCATGGCATCCCGGCCGATTCCCACATCGCTTTTCTGGATTGAGGCCCATGACTCTGCCAGAACGGGACCGTTCTCTCACCTATCCAATGGACTGACTGGCCATGCCCGTCCG
>JANMGT010000088.1:0-55665 GCA_031374725.1 Lysobacteraceae bacterium
CCTGTTTAGACTCTCTCCATGCTCCGCGTTGCGTCGCCGCGACACGCTGAGGTTCGAGCGTCGCGCAGCGCCAGACGGGTGGTCTGGTCATGCTGTCCAAAAGCATGCTGTCCAACAGCATGCTTTCCAACAGCATGCGGCGCGCGGGCCTCAGCGTGTCGCGGCGGCACAACCCGAAGGGCTGAGCATCAGCGCGGAGCATGGAGAGAGTCTAAACAGGCTCTAAACAGCCAAGCCAAAGATGCTCTAGTTTCAACGCGGATCGCGACGATCGACGCCGCGCGATAAGCGCGAGATCTCTCACCCGAGCAGTTTGCAAAAATCCTGCATCGTCATCGGATGGCCGAACCAATACCCCTGCGCAAGATCGCAGCCGCGCGAACGTAGCAATTCCATTTGTCCTTCCTTTTCCACGCCTTCTGCGACAACCGTCATACCCAGCGAATGCGCCATTGCAATGATCGCCGCAGTCAGCGCCAAATCGTCGGGGTCGCGCATGACATCGGCGATGAAGCTACGATCGATCTTCACGCCGTCTACCGGCACGCGGCGCAGATGGCTCAAGCCCGAGAAACCGGTGCCGAAATCGTCCAGCCAGACCTTGATGCCGTGATTGCGCAGATCGGTCAGCACGCTACGTGCCTGGGCTTCGTCGCTAAGCACAGCGGTTTCGGTCAGTTCGACGTGCATCAGCGTCGGCGGCAGGCCGGTTTCCTCCAGCGCCTCCAGCACTTGGTCGCGGAAATCGCCGCTGCGCAGTTGTCGCGCGGATACATTGATCGCGACGAACAATTCGTCGGCGTCGGGAAAATCCGCACGCCAGCGCGCGGCGTCCTTGCAGGCCGCACGCAACACCGCAGGGCCGATGGTCTCGATCAGGCCGCTCTGTTCGGCCACATCGATGAACACCGACGGTGCGACTTGGCCGTGCACCGGATGTCTCCAACGCAGCAGGGCCTCGGCGCCGACCAAGCGTTTCTCCGCGACGTTGTAGATCGGCTGATAGAACAGGACCAATTCCCCGCGCTCCCAGGCGCCGCGCAGATCGTGTTCGATCCGCACGCGGCGCGAGACCGCTTGATCCATCGCGCGGCTGTAAAAGCGATGGCAATTTTTCCCGGCAAGCTTGGCCTGGTACATCGCGATGTCGCCATTCTTCATCAGCATCGTCGCGCTGGAGGCATCGTCGGGAAACAGCGTCACCCCGATCGATGTGCCGAGAAATACCTGACGGTCCTGCGCCAAAATCGGCCGCCCCAACTCGGCCACCAGCGCTTCGGCCAACTGCGTCGCCGCCATCCGCACATCGCCGGTATGTTCCGCGTCGGCATGCAGCAGAATCACGAACTCGTCGCCGCCGAAACGTGCCAATTGCGCACTGCCGCCGGCCAAACGCTCGACCGCTTCGCGGATGCGATTGGCGCATTGGATCAACACGTCATCGCCGACATCGTGCCCGAGCGTATCGTTGACGCGCTTGAAATCGTCGATGTCGGCGAACAGAAGCGCCAACTGGCGTCCCACGCCGCGCAACTCCATGAGCCGATGGTCGAGAGCTTCGCGGAACGCGAGTCGATTCGGCAGCCCGGTCAACGCATCGGTGTAGGCCATCCGACGCATCTCGCGATCGTGACGCACGATGCCATCGGCCATTCTCGAAAACGCATTGACGAGCGTACCGACCTCGTCGCCGCGATCGGTGGATGGCAATTGGGTCGCGAAATTGCCGGCCTCGATTTCGCTGGCCGCATCGGACAAGCGACGAATGGGCTGCACCAGCGTGCGCTGCAGCACAATACCCACCAAGATGAAGAGCGCCAACAGCGAAGACAACAAGATCGCGATCCAGGTCAAATATCGGGTGCCGATGTCGCTAAGCATCCGCCCCATATCGTTGCCGATCTTCGTTTCTTCGGCCCGAATCTTATCGAGCGAATAGCCCACGCGCAGGCCACCCATGCGCAAATCCGCCAGCATGATCGGGATCGACACGTCCAGCACGTTGCGCTGGGTTTGCGCCAGCAAGCCGTCCGCTTGCACGATGCGTTTCGCGAGCGGATCGCGCATCGCTTGCCCATAGCTGGGAATATCGCCCGAACCGTCATGGATGATATTGCCTTTGCTGTCGTAAATCAGAACGTAACTCACGCCTGGTTGGCGCAGGATACTGCGCGCTGTCGTGCCGATGCTGTCGAGATCGAAGTAGTACAGCGGATTGGCGAGCAGCTCCGCCGCCTGCGCGACCTGCGCTTCGCCGCGATCGCGCAAACGCTCGTACACAAGCGAGCGCGTGGCGTCCTGATTCAGGCGCAGCACTTCGTTCTGCATGGTGTTCTGGCGTTGCCACATCAGCACCACGACCGCCAGTACCACGATCATGGCGAAGCTGATGACTGCGACAAAGCGCGCCTGCAGTCCGTAAAAACGCTTCATTCCAATTCCTGCCTGACTTCGACGATACCTTTATGCAGTCGTTCCAGACTTTGCCGGGTTGGGGCGTCGATCGGCAGGAAGCGCGTGGTGCGAAAGAAGTACTTGAGCGGCTGGCGCGCTTGTTCGTCATCGGCGGCGCGCATCAGCACCCAGGCGAGCCGATCGCGCACTTGCGGATCGAGATCGCCGCGCACCATCTCCAGCGCGCGCGGTAACGGCTCGCTGGTGTAGATCACCACCAAATCGCGGCGATAGGCGGGAGGCAGCCGCGACGGATTGTTCCAGTCCAATTCGCTCATCGCGCCGGCATCGACCAGACGCTTGTGGACCCATGCGCCGATATTCAACTCCGAGCGTGCGAACAGATAACCGACACTGTCGCTCGCTGGTCGATCCATGGGCGACATCAGCAGACTCAGCGATAAGTTGCGGCGAAGCAGTTCGATCGCCGGCACGAAATAGGCGCTGGTAGAGGCTGTGCTCTGGAACGCGATGCTGCGGCCACGCAATTGGCCGAGATCGGCGATACCGCTATCGCGGCGAACGAAAATCACCGAACGGTACTGGCTCACGCCGTCGCGCTCGGTCAGCAACAGCGGCTGCGCGCGGCCACGATCTTGCAACTGCATCGCAGTGCCGGCGGTTTCGGTCACCCAATCGACCTGGCCGCGGCGCAAATAACTGGCCATCTGCTGCGCGTCCTTGGCCATCAGCACCTTGCCCTCGCGGATGCCGACCTCGCGCATCTGCGGCACCACATAATCGAGCAGACGTTTGAGCGGTTCGTAATGCGCCTTCGGGTCGTCGCTGATGCGGCCGATGACCAGCACGTCGCGACGCTCCTGCGCGCCGATCGCAAACGACAGCGCGAATAGCGCAAGCGCTAACGTAGCCGCGCCGAAGCGATGCGAACGCGGGCCGCGGAACCGCGACCGACACTGCGGCATAGAGGCCGCAAGCAGGCGAACCACCGCCTGCGATGTCGCTGTGCGCACGGTCGATGTGCGGATGGTCGATTGCGCTAGCGTCATCGGTACGCTCGCAACGGTCGCAGTCATGCTGCGAACCTCAGCCAGGGCAATGCGCATTGAGGTCGCCGCCGGCCTTCAGCCAGTGGGCGTGCCAGAGTCAGAGGTCGCCAACCGCGCCATGCGCTGGGCATCGGCGAGCACGCCACGCAGCAAACGGACATCGCGGGCATCGAGATCGGCGCGCAGGAATAATCTGCGCAATTTATGCATCGCTGTTTCGGGCGTACGCCCTTTGTGGAAATCGATCGCATCCAATGTGTCCGCCAATTGCGAGAAGAAGCCTTCGAGTTCGGCATGGGTCGCGGGGGGCTCGCTCCGAGCCTCGCCTCCCGGCTGCGCACGTGCGGCCGTGAGGACGTCCGATGCCGAATCCATGGAGAAAGCCACGCGCAATTCGTATGTCAACACCTGAACGGCCGCCGCTAGATTCAGGGAACTGTAGTCCGGGTTGGCCGGAATATGCACCGCCGCATGGCATAACTGCAGCTCATCGTTCTCCAGGCCGGTGCGTTCGCGGCCGAAGACGATGGCCACATCGGTGCCGGTCTGCGCCACCGCAAGCGTGCGCGCAGCCGCCTCGCGGGGCGATAGCTCGTCGAGCGCGATCCGCCGGCTGCGCGCGGTACAGCCAAGAACCAGCCGGCAGTCGGCCACGGCCTCGGCCAGGGTCGCGCAGAGGATCGCCGAGTCGAGCAGGTCGTCCGCGCCGGCCGCCAGCGCAATCGCGTCCGGGTGCGGATAGCGCTCCGGCGCAACCAGCACCAGCCGCGAGAAACCCATCGTTTTCAGGGCGCGGGCCGCAGCACCGATATTGCCGGGGTGCTGGGTACCGACAAGCACGACGGACACGCGGCCGAACGGGGGGGCGAGCAGGGACGGTACGGATTCAAAATCGATTGGCATGACGTGAATGGTAAACTGTTCGGCCGGCCTTCGCGCCGGACTGTTCTTTACCCCTGCCCTTCAGTCGATGCGCCCACTGGCGCCCGGAGTCGTTCGCGATGCTACAGCCCGCTGTCAATGTCATGGTCAAGGCGGCGCGCGCCGGCGGCAATATCCTGCTGCGGCACATGTCTCGACTCGATGCGATCGACGTGGTCGAGAAAGACCGGATGGATTACGCCAGCGAAGTAGACCGGCTGGCCGAGGTCGAGATCGTCAAGGAACTGCGTCGCGCGCACCCCGATTACGGCGTACTCGGCGAAGAAAGCGGCCACAGCAAGGGCAACCGCGGACCCAGCCGCTACACCTGGGTGATCGATCCGCTGGACGGCACGAGCAATTATCTTCGCGGCTTCCCGCACTGGTGCGTTTCGATCGCGCTATGCGAAGGCCCCGAGCCGGTGCATGCGACAATTTTCGACCCGCTGCGCAACGAACTGTTCACCGCGAGTCGCGGCAACGGCGCCCAGCTCAACGGTAAGAAAATTCGCATCGCCGAACGCAAGGATCTCGAAGGCGCGATGCTCGCCACTGGATTCGCCCCGCGCGAGCGCAAACGCGCCGATGCGCAGCTCGATTGCATCAAAACGCTGTTGGTTCAAGCCGAAGACATCCGCCGTGCGGGTTCGGCCGCGCTCGATCTGGCGTATGTCGCCGCGGGCCGCTACGACGGCTATTTCGAGGCCGGACTCAAAGCGTGGGACATCGCTGCGGGCGTCTTGCTGGTGCGCGAAGCCGGCGGTCGCGTCAGCGACTTCCGCGGCACCCCGCTAGGCCCGATGCATATCGACGGCCCGACCCGGCAGGTGATCGCCGCGAACGTCAGACTCATCGAGCCCTTGCAGAAGACCTTGGTCAATACCGGCTACGTCAAGACCTTCGATTGATCGCTCACGGCCACAATCGATTCGGTAGAGCGGCTCTCCGAGCCGCTTCATTAGCTAGGTAGAGCGGCTCTCCGAGCCGCTGCTTTCTTGGTACAGCGGCTCTCTGAGCCGCTGCTTTCTTTGCAGCATCTGTGAGAAGCGGGTCGGAGGCCCGCTCTACCGCGGCGATATCTTGAGCAAGAAAAAAGCCGCACTTTCGTGCGGCTTTTTCGTATCGCATGGCCCGAAGGATCAAGGACGACGTGCGAGTTCCGCCTCGTCGCGCGCTTTCGGCAGGAGATCCTGCTTGCTGACGCCCAGCCACAGCAGCAGCGGACAAGCGACGAAGATCGAGGACAAGGTGCCGATGATGATACCGAGCATCTGCGATTCAGCCATGCCCTTCAGCGAGTTGCCGGCGTAGAGATAGAGCGCCAACACGGTCAGAAACGCGACGAAGGACGTGATGACGGTACGCGACAGCGTCTGATTGATCGACTTGTTCAACACCTCGGCCGGAGTGCCGCGAACGCCACGAAAATTCTCGCGGGCGCGGTCGAACACCACGATGGTGTCGTTGATCGAGTACCCCATCACCGATAACAAACCCGCAAGCACGGTCAGATCGAACTCATGCCCGGTGAGGGCGAACCAACCGGCGACGATCACCAGATCGTGCAAGGTGGTGATGATCGCCGCGACCGCGAATTTCCATTCGAAGCGGAACGAGATGTAGACCAGGAAGCCCAAAATCACGAACAAGAACGCGTAAATGCCGTTCTCGGCCAGTTCTTTACCGATTTGCGGGCTGATTTCGGCGCCGCTGCGCAACTCGGCGACGTTGTCGGGCAGTGTCGCCGAGGCCCGCACTTTCGCAGCGATGCTGGCGGTGGTATCGGTCTGACCTTCGGTTTTCTTCGGCTGCAAACGTACCAACAATTCGCGGTCGGTGCCGATGGTCTGAACCTGCGCGTTCTCGAAGCCGGCCTTGGCGAGATTGCTGCGCACCGCTTCGACATCAACCGGCTTCTCGTAGCGCAATTCGATGCCGACGCCGCCGGTGAAATCCAGCGCTAAATTGAAGTTCTTGAACACCATCGCGCCGAGCGCGATCAGCATGATGATGGCCGCAATCGCCAGCGAGATCATGCGCAGGCGCATGAAGTCGAATGTGCTGTCGTAAGGGAAGACGTTAAACGGTTTCATGGGCGGTACCGGAAGAGGAGACTTGGCGTCGGCGAGAACCAACGCCATTCACGAGACGGAGTCGATGCTTAGATGGCGACGGACTTGAGCTTGCGGCGGCGGCCATAAATCAGGGTCGCGATCGCGCGCGAGACCGAGACCGCGGTGTACGCCGAGGTGGCGATACCAAGCATCGTGGTGATACCGAAGCCGCGCAGCGGGCCGGAACCGAACACCGCCATCGCCAGACCGGCGAGGAACGCGGTGATATTGGCGTCGAGAATCGTGCCGGAGGCGCGGTTGTAGCCCTCGGCGATCGCGGTCTGCGGCGGTAATCCCGCGCGTAACTCTTCGCGTATGCGTTCGTTGATCAGCACGTTAGCGTCCACCGACAAGCCGACGGTCAGCGCGATACCGGCTAATCCCGGCAGCGACATCGTCGCTCCGAACAGCGACATCAGCGCGAACACCATCAGCAAGTTCAACAGCAACGCGAGGCAGGTCACCAAACCGAATACGCGGTAATAAAACAGGAAGAAAGCCAGCGCGAAGATAAAAGAAAACGCCACCGCAGTCAGGCCGCGCTCGATATTTTGTTTGCCGAGGCTGGGGCCGACGACGCGCTCTTCTTTGAAATCCATCGGCGCCGCGAGAGCGCCTGCCTTGAGCAGACGGGACAAGCTTTCGGCTTCTGTGCGCTCCAAACCTGTGGTGATGAAGCGCTTACCGAACGGCTCGTTGACGTTGGCGATCGAGATCACCTCTTCCTTGGTCACCGCAGTTTGCACTTTCTTGCCGTCGACGATTCGGGTCTGCGGAGTGCGCTCAATGAACACCACGGCCATCGGCTTATTGACGTTTTCGCCGGTGAAGTCCGACATGCGCTGACCGCCAGCGGCATTCAGCGTCACCGACACCGCCGGCAGGCCGTTTTGATCGACCGAAACGCGGGCGTCGACCATATCTTCGCCCGAAGCGATGATGCGCTTCTTCAGTAACACCGGCAGCGGCTGGCCATCGGGGCCAATATCGCGGCGGAAATACAGCTTCGCGCCCGCAGGCACAACCCCGGTGCGCGCGGCTTCCAGTGCGTCGCCGTCCTCGTAGACAGCGCGATATTCGAGAGTGGCTGCCGCGCCAATCATGATCTTCGCTCTGGCAGGGTCCTGCAGACCGGGCAACTGCACGACGATGCGCTCGGCGCCCTGACGCTGGATCACCGGCTCGGCCACGCCCAGCGCGTTGATGCGATTGCGCAGCGTGCCAAGATTCTGCTCGATGGCGTTGAGCGTCATCTGGCGAATGACATCGTCGGAAAGATCGATATTGACGATATTGCCGACCCGCTCGTACTTGAACGCATTGAGTGTCGTTAACCCGCCGCCGTCCTGCGCGTTCGCATTGAGCGTCTGTTCGATGAGAGTGAGTGCTTTAGTCGCATCGGCGTTCGGCGCGAGGGTAGCGACAATACGATTCGCACCGCTGCGTTCCACCGACTCGAACGGGATACGGTTATCGCGAAGCAGCGAGCGCAGATCCTCAAGGTAGGAATTGAAGCGCTTATCGATTGCGGCTTTCTTGTCCACTTCGAGCAAGAAATGCACACCGCCCTGCAAGTCGAGACCCAGCGGCATCGATTTGGCACCGATCGCGGAAAGCCATCCGGGTACATTCGAAGCGCTGTTGAGCGCGACGACGTAGCGATCGCCGAGCTGTCCTCCCAACTCGTCGGATGCTCTGGCCTGCGTCTCGTTGTCGGCGAGGCGGACGATCAGATTCTCCCCCTCGATCGCGATCGACTTCGACTTCAGGCCGGCCTTTTGCAACGCGGCGCTGACCTGCTGCTGCAGAGCGGCATCGACTTTAGCGCCGCGGGTCGCGGACACTTGGACGGAGGGATCCTGCGGAAAGATGTTGGGCAGCGCATACAGCACGCTGAACACCAACACGAGCAAGGCGACGACGTATTTCCAGCGGGCGTATTCGAGCATGACAGGCACCGCGTCCGATCTTGCGACCGGCCGCATTCGAGGTGAACAGAGGGGGGGTCAGAGGGACTTCAGCGTGCCCTTGGGCAGGACGTTGCCGATCGCGCTTTTCTGGACGCGAATACGCACGTTATCGGCGATCTCGACGGAGACGAAGCCATCGCCAACCTCGCGAATCACCCCGGCGATGCCGCCGCTGGTGATCACTTCGTCGTCGACGCCGAGCTTGTCGATCATCGCGCGCTGTTCTTTCATGCGTTTGGAATGCGGACGAATCATGATGAAGTACATGATCGCCAACAGCGCGACGGGGAACAGCAGACTGGTCAGCATGCCGCCGGCACCCGGCGCAGCGGGTGCGGCCTGCGCGTAGGCCGGGGAGATCACTAGGTCGAGCAGATTCATTTCGGGTCCGTGAAGCGAAAATTAACGGGGGATTATGCCATGCGGGCGGGCCTTTCGCGATTCATCCCCATCGGCGGCCCGCCAAGGGCGTTCGGGGCTGTGGATACGATCCGGAGAAGCACTGCCGATTCGGGCGAAAACCGGTTGGACCCAATTGCCTGAACCCAGTGCTTGTTAAAACCCGCTATCAGTGGATCGAGCTCGCCTGATCGAGTTCGCCTGATCGAGTTCGCCTGATCGAGTTCGCTTGATCGAGTTCGCTTGATCGAGTTCGCTTGATCGAGTTCGTCTGATCAAGTTCGCCTGATCGAGTTTGTCCGAACCCGAGCCGCCTCGGCTCTAGGCCGCGAAACGAGCTAGGCCCTTGTCGGCTGCACGCATCAAGCCGCAGGCAGGGCCGCGCCTCGGGCGAGATAAAAGCCGGCGCGGAAATCGGCGAACCGGCCTGCCTGAATCGCTGCGCGGATCTCCGCCATCAGCGTCTGGTAGTACCACAGGTTGTGCAGGGTGCCGAGCATCGGCGCCAGCATCTCGTTGCAGCGGTCGAGGTGGCGCAGATAGGACCGGGTGTAGCCGCCCGTGCAAGCGACGCAGCCACAGCCCTCTTCGATCGGCCGCAGGTCGCGCTCGTACTGGCTGTTGCGGATGCGCACGGTGCCGAAACTGGTGAAGTAGTGGCCATTGCGCGCGTTGCGGGTGGGCATCACGCAGTCGAACATGTCGATGCCGCGCGCCACGGACTCGACCAAGTCCTCTGGCCGGCCCACGCCCATGAGATAGCGCGGCTTGTCGGCGGGCAACTGCGGGCAGGTGTGTTCGAGCATGAGGTTGCGCTCGTGTTCCGGTTCGCCCACCGCTAAGCCGCCGACCGCGTAGCCGTCGAAGCCGATCTCCTTCAGGCCCTCGGCCGAGCGCGTGCGCAGCGCATGATGCACCCCGCCCTGCACGATGCCGAACAACGCCGCATCGTTGCCTGCGTGCGCCTGTTTCGAGCGCTCGGCCCAGCGCAGCGACAGTTCCATCGATGTGCGCGCCACCTCCTCGGTCGCTGGGTAGGGTGTGCATTCGTCGAAGATCATCACGATGTCCGAATCCAGCACTTTCTGGATGCGCATGCTTTCTTCGGGGCCGAGAAAAACCTTGCGGCCGTCGGTGGGCGCGGCGAAGGTCACGCCGGCTTCGGTGATCTTGCGTTTGTGCGCGAGCGAGAACACCTGAAAACCGCCGGAGTCGGTGAGGATCGGCCCGTTCCAGCGCGTGAACCCGTGCAGGCCGCCGTGATCGGCGATCACGTCCAAGCCCGGGCGCAGATACAAATGAAAGGTGTTGCCGAGAATGATTTCGGCGCCGAGCGCGCGGACTTGATCCGGCAACACGCCTTTCACCGAGCCATACGTGCCCACCGGCATGAAGGCGGGTGTTTCCACCGTACCGCGGGGAAAGGTGAGGCGTCCGCGGCGGGCAACGCCGTCGGTGGTCAAAAGCTGGAACTGCATGCGGGACATCGGCGGCCTGAGCGCGGATCGAGCTGGCTATTGTCGCGGATTCGTCGGCCCGATGCCCTGGCGGCGAGCGTCCCGCAGCTCAGCGCGGGAAGCGAATCAAACCGGCATCCGCGTGCAGGCGCAGGCGCAGCGGTCGCCCAACGCCGGCTGCGGTATCGGCATCCAGATCGATCTCGGCGGTTTCGCCGCTCTCGAAGCGGAGCCGACCGATGTACCCGGGGCCGCGGAAGCTCGCCGCTTCCAGCAGCGCTTGGATCGGACCGTCCGGATCGGGGCGCAGTTGGCCGGGGCGCAGGCGGACTTCATCGATATCGCTGCTGCGGGGATCGCTGCTGCGGGGATCGCTGCTGCCGCCGTCGAGGCCGAGGGTGGCCGCGCGCAGCCAGTCGCCGCGGCCGATGAACCCCGCGACGCGGCGGTCTGCGGGCTGCCGGTACAGGCACGCCGGCGTGTCCCATTGCAGGATCCGGCCCTCGGCCATCACGCCGATGCGGTCGGCGATGGCGAAGGCTTCGCCCTGGTCGTGGGTGACCAGCAGCGCGGTCGCGCCGGCGGCCTTGAGTAGCGCACGGGTGTCGTCGACCAAGCGGCTGCGGGTGTTGGCGTCCAGGTTCGAAAACGGCTCGTCGAGCAGCAGCAGCGCTGGCGCCGGTGCCAGCGCGCGCGCGAGCGCCACGCGCTGCTGCTGGCCGCCGGACAGCTCATGCGGATAGGCATGGATGCGATCGCTCAGGCCGGCCAGCGCCAGCATCTCGGCGACCCGCGCCGCGCGCGCCGGCTTGGGCAAAGCGCCCAGGCCGAAACCAACGTTGCCGGCAACATCAAGATGCGGAAACAGCGCGTAGTCCTGGAACATCATGCCGATCCGGCGGCGTTCCGGCGGTAACCCAGCGCCAGCAGCCGCAACCCGGCGGCCGTCCAGCACGATCCGCCCCGCACGCAGCGGCTCGAAGCCGGCGATCGCACGCAGCACCGTGGTCTTGCCGCAGCCGGAGGCGCCGAGCAGACAACCGATGTCGCCTGGGGCCAAACGCAGCGACAGCGCTTCGACCACGCGCCGCAGGCCGCCCTCGGCGGCTGGATAGGCCACTTCGATCGCATCGAGGTGCAGCCGTTCGGCGGCGGACGTGCCGCCGGTATCTGCGGCCGCAGTCGTCGCCATGGGCTTAATGGGTTGCATATACGGGCTCATTGCAGGGCGTCCGGCGTCGCGATCGCCGTGGGTGTGACTGTGGGTGTCGGTCGGTTCCGGCGGTTCCGGCGCGATGGGACGGTGTCGCTCCGATGACGATTGCTCCGGTGCCGACTGCTCCGGTGCCGACTGCTCCAGTGACGATCGATCCGGGCCGCGCTGCGATCCGACTCCCGCCGTAGCGCCGCGCGCGGCGTCGCGCTCGCCGAACCCGGTCCACGCCAGCAGCATCACCGCCGGCAGGCCAACCAGCACGATCAACAGCGCCGCGACCGCGCCTTCTTCGTAGGTGCCGCGCGCGGCTTCGGCGTACAGCCAAGTCGCAAGGGTGTCGAAACCGAGCGGCCGCAGCATCAGAGTCGCCGGCAATTCTTTCATCGTATCGACGAACACCAGAATAGCGACAGCTGCCAGCGCCGGGCGCAGCAATGGCAGATGCACCCGGCGCAGCGCCGCGCTCGGGCCGACACCGAGCCCGCGCGCGGCCTGATCCAGCGACGGCGGGATTCGCGCCATCCCGGCTTCCAGCCCGCCGGTGGCGATTGCAAGGAAACGCAAGGTGCAGGCCAGCACCAGCGCGGCGAGGCTGCCCATCAACAGCGCCCGCCCGCTGCCGCCGAAGATGCCGACGATGGCCGCTACAGTCGCATCGAACCAAGCCATCGGCGTCAGTAGCGCAATCGCCAGCACCGTACCCGGCAGGGCGTAACCGAGGCTGCCGATCCGCAGCGCGGCAGTCGCCAATTGCGGCCGCCGCTGCAACTGGGCCAGACGCAGCGCCCAGATCAGGACCAGCCCGGCGATCAACGTCGTCGCCGTGGTCAGCGCTGCGACCGTGAGCGTGTTGCCGACACTGGCCCACAGTTGCGGCGAGACGCCAGCGCCGTGGAGGCGTTCCCAGGCTTCGACTGCGAGATACGCCGCCGGCGCGACAAAGCCCAGCAGCACCGGCAGCACGCAGGCGAGCGTCGCGGCCGCCGCGCGCGCGCCGCACAGGCGCAGCGGCGCGAACGCGCGGGGGCGCGACGTCACCGCATAGCGCTGGCGACGACGGCCGTAGCGCTCGATCGCCAGCACCAGGATCACTGCGGTCAACATCGCCAGCGCAATCTGCGCCGCGCCGGGCAGATCGCTGCGCGTCACCCAGGTGCTGTAGATCGCGACGGTCAAGGTCTTCACACCGAGGAATTCCGAGGCGCCGATGTCGTTGAGCGTTTCCAACAGCACCAGCGCCACGCCGATCGCGATCGCCGGCCGCGCCAGCGGCAGCGCCACGCGCAGAAACGCCGCACTGCCGCCGACACCGAGCGAACGCGCGGCTTCGATCAGGCTCGCGGCCTGGGTCGCGAACATCGTGCGCACGGTCAGGTACACGTAGGGATACAGCACCAGCCCGAGCAGCGCGATGCAGGCCGGCAGCGAGCGAATATCGGGCAGGCGGAAATCGCGCGGGCTGTCGTAGCCCAGCAGCGCGCGCAGTGCCGACTGCACCGGCCCGAGCGGATGCAGCAGATCGAGATAAGCGAAGGCAATGATGTAAGTCGGCACCGCCAGCGGCAGCAACAGCGCCCAACCGAACGCGCGGCGACCGGGAAAATCGTAAGCGCTGACCAGCCATGCGCAGCCGGTGCCGATGACCGTCGCGACGACGCCGACGCCGAGCAGCAGTGCTGCCGTGTTCAGCGCGGCCCGCGGCAGCAGATGCGCGGCCAGATGCGACCACAGGCCGGGGCTGCCCTGCCCGGCGGTCCAGGCCAGGGCGAACAGCGGCAGCAGCACCGCCGCGGCGATCGTCAGCGCCGCGAACAGCCACAGCGATTCGCCGCGCGAACGTCGCATCAGCGCGCCGTGCGCCGCGCCGAACGACGTGTCGACGAGGTGCCGCGGCTCACTGATCGAAACCGACCCGATCGACCAGTTCGCTGGCGCGCTTGCGATATTTCACGATCTCGCCCAGCGGCAGCGCATCGGCCTTGAGCGGGCCGAAGCTCTGCACGATCGGATCCAGCGCTACCCCGCGTTTCACCGGGTATTCGTAGTTGGCGCGAGCGTAGTGGTTCTGGGCGTCGTCGGTCACCAGATATTCCAACAACTTGATCGCATTGGCGCGGTTTGGGGCGTGTTTGGCGACGGCAGCCCCGCTGATGTTGACGTGAGTGCCGGCCTTCGCGAACGTCGGGCGCACCACCTGGATCGCATCGGCCCACTGCCGCTGTTCGTCGCCGGCCGGCGCATTCTTCATCCGCCCGACGTAGTAAGCATTCGCGATGCCGATGTCGCAGATGCCGGCGAGGATATCGCGGGCGACGTCGCGATCGCCGCCGGTGGCCTTGCGCGCCAGATTGGCCTTCACCCCGCGTAGCCAGGTTTCGGTCTTGGCCTCACCGTGATGCGCTGTCATCGCCGCGATCAGACTGATGTTGTACGGATGCTGCCCCGAGCGGACGCAGATGCGGCCTTTCCATTCCGGTTTGGCCAAGTCTTCGTAGCGGATATTCGCCAGCTTCAGCGACTTGTCGGCATACAGCACGCGATCGCGCAGCGACAGCGCGTACCAATGCCCGGTCTTGCCGCGCAGGTAGGCCGGAATCGCTGCGTCCAGCGCCTTCGAACGCACGCTCTGGGTGACGCCGTTGAGCACCAGATCGATCAGCATGCCGCTGTCCGCAGTCATCAGCAGGTCGGCAGGCGAGCGCTCAGCCTCGGCCTTGACCCGCTCCAACAGCCCATCGCGCAGGAACACGATATTGACCTTAACCCCGGTTTCCTGGCTGAAACTGTCGAGCAGCGGCTGGATCAGGCCGGGTTCGCGGGTGGTGTAGATGTTCAGCTCGCTGTTTTGCGCAATGTTTTGCGCCATTGACGGCATGGCGGCGGCGAGGCCGAACACGGCGGCGAAGGAACGCGCGACGAGGCGACGAATACGGGACGGATGGAGAGGCATGGCAGTCGATCGGCGATGGTCAAATGAGAATTATACTCATTTGGGTCGTTGTCATGCGCACTGGACCTGAATGGCGCCCACGTTATTTCTGGAACGCTGCCCGGCAAGAACGCTGTCCGGCAAGCATGTCGACAGGACGGAAGGACAAACGCCGCAGCGCCGTCATCATCCACGATCGGGCCAGGCTTGCGGAAACAGCAGCATCGCATCGCCATAGCTGAAAAAGCGGTAACGCTGCTCGACCGCATGCCGATACGCATCAAGAATGCGCTCGCGGCCAGCGAACGCGGACACCAACATCAGCAGCGTGCTTTCCGGCAGATGGAAATTGGTGATGAGCGCATCGACGCTGCAAATCCTGTAGCCGGGAAAAATAAAGATCTGGGTTTCGCCCGCGAAAGGATGCAGCACCGGCTCGCCCGCATCGTCCTTGCCCATCGCCGATTCAAGCGCACGCACCACCGTCGTACCGACCGCGATCACCCGCCCGCCGCGCTCGCGGGTGCGGCGGATTTGCGTCACCAGCTCAGCACCAACGTTCAACCACTCGCTGTGCATGCGATGTTCGTGCACGTGTTCGACCCGCATCGGCTGGAAAGTGCCGGCGCCGACATGCAGGGTGACATGGCCGAATTCCACGCCGCGTTCGCGCAGGGCATCCAACAAGGGCTGATCGAAATGCAGGCCGGCGGTGGGCGCGGCGACCGCACCGAGCTGCTTGGCGAACACAGTCTGGTAGCGCTCGTGATCGTCGACGCCGGGTTCACGGTGGATGTAAGGCGGCAGCGGCATGCGGCCGGCGTGCAGCAGCCAGGTTTCCAAACCTTCGGCGACGTGAAAACGTAGATGATAGAACTCGCCTTCCCGGCTAAGCACTTCGGCCTCGCCGCCGGCATCCAAAACGATGCGGCTGCCGGGCCTGGGCGATTTGCTTGCGCCGATCTGCGCCCGCGCCTCATTGTCGGCCAGCAAGCGCTCGATCAGGATTTCGACCCGCCCGCCGCTGGTTTTTTGGCCGAACAGCCGCGCGGGAATGACGCGCGTGTCGTTGAAGATCAGAAGATCGCCCGGCTGCAGTAGCGTCGGCAGGTCGCTGATATGCGCATCCTCGAACCGCGTTGGCAAAGCCGGCGCGGGCGCCGCCGGCACGCACAACAGCCGGCTGGCCGAGCGCTCCGGCAATGGGACCTGTGCGATGAGCTCCTGGGGCAGCTCGAAGTGGAAATCGGACTTTTTCATCGGGTAGTGCTTCATCGGGTACTGCGATGTGCGGGGCCGGCATTGTAGTCGCTTCGCTGGAACACCTCTGCCGCGAGCGCACGCCGATGAGAGCAGCGGCGAACATCGGGGCAAGCCCTCGCAGCCTGCTCCTCAACAACCTGTTCCTCAACAGCCTGCTCCTCAACAGCCTGCTAGCGCTCAAACTTGGTGGACAGCACAATCGACGAGGTGGTGCGCTCCACGCCGTCGACGGCGCCGATGCGGTCGGTCAGTTCATCCATATCGCCCACGGCTGGCACCGCACCCACGGCGACCAGATCGTAACCGCCGCTGACCGAATGCAGCGCGCGCACTTCCGCCATGGCTCGAAGAGCGGCCACCACCGAGGTCATCTGCTTGGGATGGACGGCGATCATGATGTGCGCCCGCACATGGCCCCGTTCGTATTCGTCGTGGACGCGGACGGTATAGCCGCTGATCACACCCTCTCGCTCCAAGCGCTCGATTCGGCTCTGGACGGTCGTCCGCGACAGGCCCAGCCGGCGGGCGATCAGAGCCGTGGATGCGCGGGCATTCTCACGAAGCAGTGAGAGGAGCTGTTGATCGGTCTCGTTAAGCTTCATTTGCATCGCCATTTTCGTCGATTCGACGAAATATCGATGAAATTCGCACAGATCACAACTGTTAAACGACCGAATAATCGGAATAATAGGCAGCTTGATGATTTCTGAGTTTGGAGGCCCTATGGCATTGCTCGACACCCTCGCCCCCCTGCGCGCCCACGACGGCCATCGCCGCACCGTCGGCTTGGACGACGCCACCGTGCTGACATTCGCCGCCAGCTACCCAGAGTTGGTCGAAGCGATCGCCGCTGCCGGCGAAGAATATGCGCGTATCCGCGATGAATTCCCCGAGCTGCTGGATCTGGACGAGCGCGCACAGGTCGAGACGGTCCAGGGCGGCTTCGTCAATTTCTATGCGATGGACACGGTGAACCCGTACGTCGCCCTCGCCGCCCGCGGCCCGTGGGTGGTCACGCTCAAGGGCGCGGTGCTGCACGATTCCGGCGGCTACGGCATGCTCGGCTTCGGCCACGTACCCAAGCCCGTCATCGAAGCGATGAGCAATCCGCAGGTGATGGCCAACATCATGACGCCGAGTCTCGTGCAATTGCGCTTCGACCGCGCGATCCGCAAAGAAGTCGGCCACACCCGCGCCGCGTCTGCAGCGGGCGGCGGCGGCCCGTACTCGAAATTCTTGTGCCTGAACTCGGGTTCGGAATCGGTGTCGCTTGCCGGCCGCATTGCCGACGTCAATACCAAACTGATGACCGACCCGGGCGCGCCGCACGCCGGCCGCAAGGTCAAGCGCATCGCGATGAAAGGCAGCTTCCACGGCCGCACCGAGCTGCCGGCGCTGTATTCGGATTCCTCGGCGAAGAATTACGCCGCGCATCTGGGCAGCTACCGCTATCACGCCGACCAACTGATCACGATCGAACCCTACAACATCCAACAGTTGGAGCAGGTCTTCGCCGACGCCGAGCGCGAAGGCTGGCACATCGAAGCGATGATGATCGAACCGGTGATGGGCGAAGGCGACCCCGGCCGCGCCCTGCCCCGCGCCTTCTACGACGCCGCGCGCCGCCTGACCAAAGCCCACGGCACCCTGCTGCTGATCGACTCGATCCAGGCGGGCCTGCGTGCGCACGGCGTGCTGTCGATCGTCGATTACCCCGGCTTTGAAGGCATCGAAGCGCCGGATATGGAAACCTACTCCAAAGCGCTGAACGCCGCGCAATACCCGCTGTCGGTGCTGGCGGTGAACGAGCGCGCCGCCGGCCTGTACCGCAAGGGCACCTACGGCAACACGATGACGACGAACCCACGCGCACTCGACGTGGCCTGCGCAGTGCTGGCGCAGCTCACGCCGGCACTGCGCGCGAACATCCGCGACAAGGGCAAAGAAGCGATCGCCAAGCTCGAAGCGCTGAAGGCCGAACTGCCGGGACTGATCACCAAGGTCCAGGGCACCGGCCTGCTGTTCTCTTGCGAACTTGCGCCGCAATTCAAAGGCTACGGCACCGGTTCGACCGAAGAATGGATGCGCGAACACGGCATCGGCGTGATCCACGGCGGCGAGAACTCGCTGCGCTTCACCCCGACGTTCGCCGTGACCTCCGATGAGCTCGATCTGCTGATCGGCATGATCAAGCGCGCGCTGCTGGAAGGCCCGCGTCAGCAACAAGCGGCTGCGGCATAAGCAGCATCGCGCTCACGGCATTGTGGTAACGAGAAAGCCGGCATTGCCGGCTTTTTTTTGAAAGCTTGCTACGACTGCGTACGATGCAGGCCGATGTAACCATGACGCGACGCGAAGTACTCGACTGTGGGAGGCTAGGTCGGGCCGGGCCGAAAGGCAAAACTACAAACGGATCCGCGCGGACACACGACACCGCTGATGTTTTCTCGCAACACTCGCAAACGACGCACCGATCGATTCGTTCGTCGGGCATTCCGGCCCTCCCACAAAACAGTCAGTACATGTTGTATCAATGTTTCCGCAGTTGATCGTTCTTCCCGGCCTCGACGGCACTGCGCGCCTACTGGCGCCGTTTCTCGACGCAGTGAAACCGAATTTCGCAAGCGCAAGTGCGATCGCTTATCCGCACGACACGCTGATGGACTACACCGCGCTGGAAGTCTTCGCGCGCGAGCGCCTACCGAACGACGCGCCGTTCGTGCTGCTCGGCGAATCGTTTTCTGGCCCGATCGCGATCGCCATTGCCGCAGACCCACCGCCGAATCTAGTCGGCCTTGTGCTCTCGACAACATTCGCTCGCGCTCCAGTGCCGCTGGTTTCATCGTTCGCACCGCTGACACGCTTCGCACCGGTGCGCAGCCTGCCGGTCGCCGCGCTATCGCTGGTGTTACTCGGCCGCTGGAGTACGCCCGCATTGCGACACGATTTGCGCGCTGCGCTGGCGAATGTCGCGCCCGATGTGCTGCGCGCTCGCGCCGCGTGTGCGATGCGCGCGAAAGTCGCCGACCGATTGGCGCGCATCACCGTGCGGACGCTGTGCCTGCGCGCGCGCAATGATCGCCTGCTGCGTCCGCGAGCGGGTCGCGAATTGGTCGCGGGCATCCGCAATGCACGCGAGTACGCGCTCGACGGCCCGCACTTGCTGCTGCAGACGCGCACCGAAGAATGCGCGCGCATCGTCGTCGCGTTCAACGACGAAATCCGGCGCTAGCAGTCTCACCACATGCACACCCCGGTTGCGCGCTGGCGCAAGATGTTCTGTACTGCACGCATCGCTCGCATCCGCTGCCATTGCCTATGAACATCATCGAAGTCCGTCACCCGCTGATTCGCCACAAATTAGGCCTGCTGCGCGATAGCAGCACTGGGCCAGTGCTGTTCCGGCAAGTCGTCGCCGAGATCGCCACCCTGCTCGCCTACGAAGCCACTGCCGATCTGCCACTGCAAGACACGACGATCGACACCTGGGCCGGCCCGCTGAGCGTCGGCCGCTGCAATCAACAACACATCACGCTGGTGCCGATACTGCGCGCCGGCCTGGGCTTTCTACCCGGCGTGCAAACGCTGCTGCCGAACGCACCGGTCAGCGTGATCGGCCTGCGCCGCGACGAAGACACCCTGCAACCGCACGCCTACTACCAACGCTTTGTGCAAGACATCGCAGACTGCACCGCGCTGCTGATCGACCCGATGCTCGCCACCGGCGGCAGCGCCATCGCCGCCATTGATGCGCTCAAAGCCGCAGGCGTGCAACGCATCAAAGCGATCTTCCTCGTCGCTGCGCCTGAAGGTTTGCGCGCACTTGAGGCCGCGCATCCGGATACCGACGTATGGACCGCTGCGATCGACGAGCGCTTGAACGATCGCGGCTATATTTTGCCGGGATTGGGCGACGCGGGGGATCGGGTGTTTGGAACGGTGGAGGGGTGAGGGGTTGGCCTGTTAGATATGACAGGGTGATTCGGTCAGAGCTGCTGGGTTATTGTCATGGCTGAAATACCGTCGTGCTCTCGGTCGTTTTCGCTAGCTGACAGGGACATGCAACTGTTGGGGAAAGAATGGGCGACATGCTGATGACTATTCTGGATTTTTTGATTAAGCAAATTGGGTGCAAAGATGGTGACGCCGTTATCCAGCATTGATGTTATTCGTCAATTTGACGCCTAATCCTCGTTAGGCCACAAAGGCCACATTGCCGCGTCTTATGCAAAGGGAAAAGCATGCAAGCACTTGCCGGTCTGCTCGGAATAGCAGCGTTCTTCGTCACGTGGATATTGGTTGCGCGCAAGGGTCGTGGGCGCAACTGGAGCGGCGTTCAGCGCCATGTGTTAGGTGCGCTCCTAGGCTTAGTGTCTATGTTTGTTGTCGCCGGTATCTTTGCCCCGCCTCAGGCCAGTTTGCCTGTTGGTTCAAATGCGTCAAATGTAGCGGCTAGAGCAGATGCCGCGCCTGACACGAAACCAACGCCTGAGGATCAAGCAGAGAGCGACAAGGCTGAACGCCTCAAGAAGGTCAGAAAGCTGAGCCACGGCATCACTGAAGTAAGCGAACCGACCTCTGGTCGCCTGTCGGTCACGCAGGGAGTAGAGAGCGTCTGGAGCGAGAAGGCCTGGGCAAACTCCGCGACCCTATGGACCCCAGAGTTCCTGGAAAAACTAACGGAGGCCTATCCAGGCCACTACAAGGAGGTGGTCATTCGTTTCGTAGTGCCTGTTAAAGACAAATACGGCAACTCGAGCACAGGGGAAGCGATGACCTTAACTTATGACATGGCAGAAATTGCAAAGGTCAATTGGAAGGGTGTTATGCCTTTTGACATTATGAATTTTGCAGAGGTTTATTTTCGGCCGATAGGCCGCCAAGGCGTGCTCGAATGGTGCGCTGACGGCAACGCAGAATACGCTCAGGGCTTCTGTGAACGGTCGCTCCAATGACTCCCGCCCGAACCTATTAGCAGGTCCGACCAGACTCTGAAACTTCTGGGTTTGTGGCCTAACAATTCGTTCAAGCCGACCCCGCATCGTGGCGTCGGCTACGTGCTGTACGCAACGCCAGCACGCGCCCGCTAATCCACTATGGGGCAGATTAACTTAAGCGTTATATGGTTTTACACTACTTCGAGAAATTTAATGTTTAGATCATTAATATTGTGTCTCAATCTCGTCATTTATATCGGCGCGCTTTTGACTGTCGCCGCTTGTGCCTTCAGTGGCCCAGACATTACCGAAGCACTGGGCTTGAGCACTAGTGATTTGGTCATCAGCTACGGGATTGGTGCGCTAACCGGCATTTTTTCTGCATCGATACTCTTTGGCATACCGATCGTGCTTCTGAATATCAATGCGAACCTTGCACAGGCAGTCGAACTGTTAAAAACAATGCAGCAACCTCCTAGCCTCATACAGGCAGTAACTCCTGTTCTGCTTGATCATGCCCTGGACTCCTTGGGGTCGGACTAAAACTCGTTCAGACCGGCCTCGCACTGCTGCAGTCTTACTTGGGCGTCACAGCTAATCTGCTGATTTTCTAGAAGGATTACATCAGCGAGTAGCCCGGGTAAGGCCGCAGGCCTCACCCGGGGCTTTCGATCTTGAACCGTCACGGACGCATCACCGCGTGCGTTTCCCCAGGTGCGCGCGGTGCGCTTACCCGGGCTACATGCTGGATGAAACCCAGCAACTCGTGCAATCCTATCCGGCGTTGTAATGTCGGCCACATGCCTGCGATACGCTAGTCCGCGCCATCCCTTTGCGGGGTTTCTTAGCTCAGGTGTTAGCACTAACACCTCATCATGACGATCTAACAATGGCAAAATTTCTGAACACCAGCGCGACCAATTACTTCCTCGAGGAAATGATCAAGGACGCAAAAGATCGTCTCATTCTTATCAGCCCGTTCCTTCGGCTCAACGACCGTATCAAAGAACTTCTCACTGACAAAAATCGTCTAAAAATCGACGTTCGGATTGTTTATGGCAAGAGTGAGCTACAGCCAGAAGAAATAGGATGGCTCAATGAGCTTTCCTATGTGCGCACCAGCTTTTGCCGAAATCTGCACGCGAAGTGCTACATGAACGAAGAGCTGTGCATTGTCACCAGCCTGAATCTCTACGAGTTCAGCCAAGTCAATAACAACGAGATGGGCGTGCTTATTCGTCGCTCCGAGGACAGCGAGCTTTACCGTGATGCGTATGAAGAATCGCAGCGGATCATCCGCATCAGCGAGGAGGTCAGAATCACGCTGGAACGTGTCGCTGCGCAAACCGATTCAGAAAAAACAGAAGAGGATGAGCCGAACGCAAAGCTCACATCTTCAAAGCTTGGCCAACGCCTCAAGCTGAAGACTGCCGAGTTGATGGACAAACTTGTGTCGTCTGGCCATCTCGAAGTCAAAGAAGGGAAGCACTACCTCACTTCAAAGGGTAAGGACGCAGGCGGCGAGTTCCGTATGAGTCCAAAACACGGCCCATATTTCCTCTGGCCACAAGACTTTAAACCGTAAGCGAGTAGCAAGTAGGGTGGGCCTTGGCCCACCATTTTGGCAATCAAACCGCCGATATCGTTCGGACGCGCGATCACGCTCCGTTCGATGTAAATGCGGCTGTTGTTGTGCGACGGTGGGCCAAGGCCCACCCTACGACTGCGTGATGCAAGAAAGCTCAGATCGCGCCGAAGCCCATCACCACGCCCACACCCGCCATCGTCGCAATCACGCCCCACGTCAGCACGGTGCCAATGAATCGTCCCGGCGAATAGCCCGATTTACGCGATAGCCCGAACGCATGCAGCAGGCGCGCGATCAGCAGCGCGCCGCCGAAGATCCATAGCCACAGCGCGGGCAAGCCGGAGAGTTCCAGTAGCGCCAACAGAATCAGGGCTACTGGGACGTATTCGATGAAATTGCCGTGCGCGCGAATTTTGCGTTGCAAGCGGTAGTCGCCGCCGTCGCCGATGCCGATCTTCGCCGCGCGACGATGGGACACGATGCGGAGGGCGAGCGCGAGCATCAGCAGCGCGTGCAGCGAGGCGTAGAACAGGGCGATTTTCGGCATGGCGCGTGCGTTTCCAGTTGCGGTGATGCCAGGAATTGTGTCAGATCGATGCAGGCGCTGTCGCGGGTTCGAGGGTCAGCGTTTTGCCCGTCCAGGACCTGCAAGGCGATGGCAACGACAGCGCGATGGTGTTCCTGAGCGAAACGGTTGTGGCCGTCATCACCGCCTGGGTCGCACGTCAGGGCGATTGGAAACGCCAGGAAACACGGTGTTATAGACCGCGATATGCGCGGACGCCTTGCGATGCGTCCACCAAGCCTCGATCTCCGGCAGCCGTTCGAGGCAGCGATTCACCGCTTCGATGTGACCACTGCCGCCGCGACCGAAAAGACGTTCGCGCCAGGACGGGTCGGCTCTGAACCAACTGCGCTTGCTGCCGCCGGGTGTCGATCGCACGAAGCCGCTGACGACGGTGCCGCCTTGCGCCGTTAGCGCTTCAAAACCCTGTGGGGGTTCAACGCACACGCGGATCACGAATCGCGGTAAGCCGCGTTTTTCCAGTTGCAGCGTGAGCAAGTGGCGTTCGTCGCCCGCGCGACGCGAGAATTCATGCACGAACGCATTCCCGGCGATACGCGCCGGGCCTGCAAATCCAAGACGCCGCAGCTCCGGCAGCAATCGTGTGCTCAGTTCGTCGCGAAGCACTGCGCGTGCGGTGCGGTGCGCGCTCGCATGCTTCGTATTCGTGCGGGCATTCGTACTCATCGGAAACTGCCTCGACATCGAATTAGGATACGAAATTGCTCTGTCCCGTCGTTCCGGCGAACGCCGGAACCCAGTTTTGCTCAGTCTATTAAAGCTGGGTCCCGGCGTTCGCCGGGACGACGACCAAAAAACATCGCAATTGTGAGATAGCGCATCAAGACATCGCACACAGATTTCTAGACAGGGTTTACGCAATCACGCCGCGAACGCCCGCGCCTTCAGCTCCACAACTTCATGCGCAGTGCCGAAGCGGCCCTTGCCATCGCGCACGACTTGCGCGAGTGCGCAGCCGGGGTCGTGGGTGAAGAACAGATGCACGTTGCGGGCGAGTTTGTCTTCGAGGAACTCGCGCTTCTCGTCGATCAACAATTCCGGGTTGCGGTCGTAGCCCATCGTGATCGGCACATGCACCCACGGCCGGCCGGGAATCAAATCGGCGCAGAACACCACGCCGCCGTGGTCTTCGCCATGCAGAGGCTCCGGGCCAATAATTTCCGCGAGCATCAGCCCCGGGGTATGGCCGTCGCTGTAGTGGAAACGCACGGTCTTGCCAAGCGCGCGACTGTCGCCGCCATCGATGATTTCCAGGCGACCGCTGGCTTCGAGCAATGCCGGCAGTTCGGCAATGAAACTCGCGCGATCGCGCGGATGCGGGTCGCAGGCGCGATCCCAGCAGGCCGCGCTAACGACGAAGGTCGCGTTGGGGAACAGCAGTTCCGGCGCATGACCGTCGCGCCACGGCGCGAGCAGGCCGCCGGCATGATCGAAATGCAAATGCGACAGCACGACGACATCGATCTGCTCATGCGCGAAGCCCGCGTCGCGCAGCGAATCGAGCAGCACATGACGGTCTTCGACCACGCCGTAGCGTTCGCGCAATTTCGGCGCGAAGAACGCGCCGATGCCGGTCTCGAACAATACCGTCTTGCCGTTAAGCGGGCTGGCGAGCAAGGCGCGGCAGGCCAGCGGCACGCGGTTCTGGGCATCGGGCGGTAGCCAAGTCTCCCAGACCGCGCGCGGCGCATTGCCGAACATCGCACCGCCGTCGAGTTTTTGCGAATTGCCGAGTATCGACCATAGCTTCATGAGACATGCTCCTTTGGTGCTTGCGCGTACTGGCCGCGCTCTACGACGTATTGGTGCTCGATGCAGGCCTCTTCTTTGACGAAGACGTTTGCAGTGCCGGTCTCGCGAAAGCCCGCAGCGACTAGCATGCGCCTGCACGGGGCGTTGCGCGCGTCCGCGTTCGCACGGACCCGCGCGACGACCGGGTCGGAGAACAGCAGCGCGAGCGCCGCAGACACCGCATGGCGGCCGACGCCCCTGCCCTGCGCCAACGGCGCGACGGTGATTCCGAGTTCGGCTTCATTGCGATCGTGCGACATCCATACGCCGATATCGCCGAGCAGCGCATCGGTGGTGGCATCGGCGATCGCGAGCTGAACCCAGCCGCCGAGTTCAATACCGGCCCGTGCGCCCTGCTCGCGCAGAAAATTCCGCGCCTTGGTCTCGTCCATCGGCCACCAGCCCTGGTAGCGCGCGACCAGCGGGTCGCTGCGGTAGCCGAGAAAAACCGCGATGTCCGCCTCGCGCAGCGCCCGCAGGCGAACATCGCCTAGATCGTAAGGCAGTTGCGTCAGCATGTTCATGGCGTGAAGACGAAGACGCCGCCAGCGGCGGCGTCAGTCATGACGTGAAAGACGAAGACGACGCCAGCGGCGGCGTCAGTAGGATTTCCGTCGCGCACAGTAACGAAGGTCGTCGTCAATGCAGCGATCAGCGCGACCGAGCCAGTGAGAATCGCCGGCACTGTCGCGACACTGTGTTCCTTGCCTTCTTTTCGGTCATGGCCCACCCGTTTTGTTCTTCGGCACGACGACCGCACGTCCCACTGGATTACGCGGATCGGTGCCGCCGCGCAGCACATTGTTTCGCTTATCCCATTCCACTGTCTGCAGATTACCCCAGGCGTCGCTGGAGCGGCGGCCGTCGGTGGCGTCTTTAGGCGACATCACGGTGTGGCCCATCGCGCGCAGCGCGGCCACCACATCATCGGGCAGCGCATCGCGCTCGATCCCGATCGCATCGGGCGTCCATTGGTGGTGATAGCGCGGCAAAGCAGCCACCGCCTGTGCGTCCAGGCCATCGGCATAGCCCAGCGCACCGAGCAGCACCATGCTGATGATGCGACTGCCGCCGGGCGTGCCGAGCACGGCGACCTTGTCTTTAGACTCCATGAACGTCGGCGTCATCGAACTGAGCATGCGCTTGCCGGGCTTCGACGCGTTGGCGTCGTAACCCATCACCCCGAAGGCATTGGGCGTGCCGGGTTTCAGCGCGAAGTCGTCCATCTCGTTGTTCAGCAGCACGCCAGTGCCGGGCGGGATCATGCCCGAGCCATACGTCAGATTGACCGTTTGCGTGGCGGCGACGCGGTTGCCGTTGGCGTCGATGATCGAAAAATGCGTGGTTTCCTCGTCTTCTAACGGGGTTTGTTCGCCCGAGAGCAGATCACTCGGCGTCGCTTTCTTCGGATTGATGCCCGCACGCAGGCCGGCGGCGTAGTCGGCGCTGCTCAGCGTGCGCATCGGCACCTTCACGAAATCCGGGTCGCCGAGATAAAACGTGCGGTCGCGGAACGCGCGGCGCATCGCTTCGACGGTGAGATGCACGCGCAGGGTTTGGTCGAGATTGGCCAGGTCATAAGGTTCCAATATCTGCATCATCTGCGCCAACGCGATGCCGCCGGATGACGGCGGCGGCGCGGTGACGACGGTCCAACCGTCGTACTCGAAGCGCAGCGGCGCGCGTTCGCGCACGCGATAGCCGGCGAGTTCTTGCGCGGTCCATTCGCCGCCTTCGGCCTTCACACCGGCCAATAGTTCGTTCGCGGTTTCACCGCGATAAAAGCCGTCGTGGCCCTTCTCGGCCAGTAGCTCCAAGGTGCGAGCCAGATCGGGCTGACGCAGCACCTCACCCTCTTTCAAAGCATCGCCATCGGCAAGGAACACCGCACGGGTGCCGGCATAGCGTTCCATCACTTGGCCACGCTGGGCATAGCCCTGCGCCAGTCGCGCGTACACCGGAAAGCCCTCGCGCGCGATGCGAATCGCCGGCGCGAGCGTGGTTTTCAGCGGCAATTTGCCGTATTTCTGCGACAGATGCACCAAGCCCGCAGGCAAGCCAGGAATGCCGGCCGACCACGGTCCATTGGTGGCGCGGTCGCGGTTGAATTCGCCTTTATCGTCGAGATACGCCTGTGGCGTCGCTGCGGCCGGCGCGGTTTCGCGCGCATCAATGAAAATGTCCTTGCCGCTGCGGGCGTCGTGCAGCAAGAAGAATCCGCCGCCGCCTAGGCCCGAGGAAATCGGTTCGACCACCGACAGCACCGAGGACACCGTCACCGCTGCGTCGAAGGCATTGCCGCCTTTGCGCAGCATATCGATACCGGCATCGGTCGCCAGTCCGTGCGCGCTGGCGATCGCATCACCATTGGGCGTGGTCGCTGGTTTGGATGTGCGCACAGCAGTGGTGCGGGTACCGTCGGCAAACGCAACGGGCATCGTGACGATGCCTGCCACGATCGTCAGCGCGAACGCCGCGACAATGGCTGCGTGGCGATGGCTCGCACGCTTGGCATGCGCATGGCCTACGTGGTCAGAATTGATGTCTGAAACGATGCTGCGAGCGCTCATGCGTCTTCCTGTTGGAGCCGCGTCAATTTTGCCAGCAGCGCTTCGCGCGACTCGGGGTAGCCAGGGTCCAGGTCGATGCATTCGACCGGGCAGACCACCACGCACTGCGGTTCATCGTAATGGCCGACGCATTCGGTGCAACGCGCCGGATCGATGACATAAATGGTCTCGCCCTGCGAAATCGCGCGATTCGGACACGCCGGCTCGCAGACGTCGCAATTGACGCAGAGTTCGTTGATTTTCAGCGACATCGTGTGCGGTAACCGCTTGAAATGACGATGCTAGTAGCGTGCTTCACGCTGTTCGAAACCACGCTGTTCAAAGCATGTTCAGCGCCTCCCATGTTCGGGACTTGCGTGGCTGCCACAGGGCACGACTGGTTTTTTTGTGGGAGCGACGCAAGTCGCGAGGCCAGCAAGGACGTCTTCATTATGTTTGAAGCCCAACACTGGCGCGATATTGGGCAGATGAGCGGCACCGAGGCGCCGCTCATTCGCTGCGCGCGAGACGACGCGCCATGCAGTGGATCCGCAGGCAGATCACTTCGCCTCGACAAACACGTATTTCACGCCGGACGCGGCGACGGCTGCTTTGACCCGTTCGCTGTCTTCTGGCTTGCCGATGAACAGCAGTTTCACGCCTTTGAGCTTGCCTTCGATCTTCTGTGCTTCGAATGCAGTCACGACGAGATCGGCGATCTTGGTCGAGGACGGCGACGCCGACGCGTAGGCGAGCATGCTGCCGCCGACGATACCGCGCGAGACGTCGGTGCTGGCCTTATCGAGCAAGCGGTCGTAGCTGCCCTCGAAATCGGCGCTGCTTTCGGCCGGCAACATATAAACGAAAGGCTGGCCGGTAACATCCTGCATATTGCGGACGACGACATCGGAGATATAGGCGCGCCAGGCGGCCGCGTCTTCGTTGGCCGGGGCCGTGAGCGCGGCTTTTTCGGCCTGTTTGGGCGCTTCTTCTTTCTTGCATGCGGCGAGCGACAGGGACAAGCCGACGATCAGCAGCAGACGGACGAGAATGTTCATGAGTGAGAGCCTCGGTTCGGGGGTTGAATACAATGAATGAAGTATCGCCGATCAGCCGGCTGCGCGCTTCCATTCTGCGTCGAGGGCCTGCGCGACCGCCCGAGGAACGAAGCCGGAGACATCGCCGCCGAGGCGCGAGACTTCGCGCACCAACGAGGAGGAAATGAAGCCGTACTGCTCGGCCGGGGTGAGAAATAGGGTCTCGACATCGGGAATGAGGTGACGGTTCATGCTGGCCAACTGGAATTCGTACTCGAAGTCGGAGACTGCGCGTAGGCCACGCAGCAGGACACCGGCACCGACCCCGCTAACGAAATGCGCCAGCAGTGAATCGAAACCGCGGACTTCGACGTTCGGGTGCTTCGCCAAGACTTCTTGCGCCAGCGACACCCGCAGCGCCAACGGCAGGGCCGGACGCTTGATCGGGCTTTCGGCCACGCCAACGATCAACCGCTCGAATAGAGGCGCGGCGCGTTGGACCAGATCAAGATGACCGTTGGTGATCGGGTCGAAGGTGCCAGGGTAGACCGCGATGCGCGAGGAGGTGGGCGTCATGGTGGCGTCAGGGCTCGTCCGTGGAAGTCGGGCGGAGTGTAGAACCTATCTCGCGTTGCGCACAGATGCGGCAACGGCTTATCGACGCGATTGGATCGACGCGATTCGCGGTTAATCGCTAGCAAAGCGCGCGGATCCTATCCGCGCCTGCGATAAAGGGCGTAGCGCGTATCGCGGGTCGCACCTTCTCGGTACAACCGCCAATCCGCCCCGAGCTCAATATTCGCCTCCCCTGCCATATCTCTGCCTCCCGGAGCTTCTAGGTACAGCCAAGCGTCGTCGGCCAACCAGGGCGGTAGCGCGGTCAGTACTGGCCGCCATAGCCCGCTAGTGAACGGCGGATCGAGGAATATCACGTCGTAGCGGCTGTTCGGTTCTGCGGGCGGCGCGGCCAGCCAGCCCAATGCATCGGCTTGGACGATGTCGGCGCTGCAATCGAGGTCGGGCGGGTCGCCACGGCGCAGGCGATCTAGGCTGGCGCGCAGACTGGCAGCGAGATCGCGATCGCGCTCGATCAGCGTCGCCGCGCGGGCGCCGCGGGACAGCGCTTCCAGAGCAAGGGCGCCGCTGCCTGCGAACAGGTCCAACACCCGCGCACCCGGCACCACCGGCTGCAGCCAGTTGAACACGGTCTCGCGCACCCGGTCGGCCGTGGGCCGTAGCCCAACGCGATCGGCGACCGGCAATTTGCTGCCGCGCCAGCGTCCGCCGACAATCCGCACTTCACCTATCGGCTGCGCTGGATGACGCGAGAATGTTGTGCCGCGTGGCGTCTTCATCGGGAGGTGGGGGACGTGGGTGCTACCATTCCAGTCATTGTCTATGAGTCGCTGCAATTTGGCGCGCTCATCCCCCAGAGACGCCGGATGAATCTCAACCAAGTCACCCTGCCAGCGTTAGATGTCGCCGAGTCGGCCGGGTTCTACCGCAGAATGGGTTTCGTTCAAATCGTCGATAGCCCGCACTACGCACGCTTTGAATGCCCTCAAGGCGATGCAACCTTCTCGCTGCACCGGGTCCAATCGCTGCCTGCCGACACCCATACCACCGTCTACTTCGAGAGTTCCGATCTCGATGCCTTGGTCGAAACACTACAAGCAGCGGGCTTCGTTTTCCTCGAAGCACCCACCGATCAAACGTATCTCTGGCGCGAAGCGCGACTGCACGACCCCGCCAGCAACCTGCTGTGCCTGTATTGGGCCGGCGATAACCGCAAACACCCGCCATGGCGAGTCGAGCGGACTTGAGAACACCGCAAGGCGGCGCCATCCCCAGCGTCGCCGATCTTCAGGACACACGAGCACAATGATTCCGTTTTTTCGTCGCAAAAAACCGGCCGACACGCCTGCCGCAGCGCCGTCGCAGGCCGCGCCCGCCGAAGTGTTAGAAACGCCTGTCGAAGAGGCGGCGGTCATCGTTATCGCAACCGATGCCGCAGAAGACCCTCCAGCGGCGGCAGAGTTTGCAGCGCTCGACGACTCGGCCGAGATCGCCATCCAACTGGCAACCGCAGCCCCTTCGATCGAACCGGCTCAATCGCAGATATCTCAGGCCGAGGCATCGTCAGCGAGCGAGTCCGAACCCGCCGCGCCCGGCAAGCTCGGCTGGCGCGAGCGTCTGCGCAACAGCGCATTTGCGCGCAGCTTCGGTGGCCTGTTCTCGCGCAACCCGAAACTGGACGACGATCTGCTTGATGAGATCGAAACCGCGCTGCTCACCGCCGATGTCGGCGTGGCCGCGACCACGCAGTTGATCGAAAGCCTGCGCAAGCGGATGAAAGCCCGTGAATTCGCCGACGCCCGCGCCCTGCTCGGCGCCTTGCGCGCGGATTTGATCGCGATGTTGGCGCCGGTGGCCAAACCGCTGCAGATCGATCGCAACGCCAAGCCATTCGTGATTCTGACCGTTGGCGTCAACGGCGTCGGCAAAACCACCACCATCGGCAAGCTGGCGCATCGCTTCAAAAGCGAAGGCCGCACGCTGATGCTGGCAGCCGGCGATACCTTCCGCGCCGCAGCGGTCGCGCAGTTGCAGTCTTGGGGCGATCGCAACGGTGTCGTCGTCATTGCCCAAGGCCAGAACGCCGATGCCGCATCGGTCGCGTTCGACGCCCTGCAAGCGGCCAAGGCGCGCGGCACCGAAGTGCTGATCGCCGACACCGCCGGACGCCTGCACACGCAGCAGGGACTGATGGCGGAACTGGGCAAGATCAAACGTGTGCTTGGCAAACTCGACGGCGCCGCGCCGCAAGAAGTGCTGATGGTGATCGACGGCACCACCGGCCAGAACGCGCTGTCGCAACTGCGCCAATTCCACGCTGCAGCCGGTGTGACCGGCCTGGTCGTGACCAAACTCGACGGCACCGCGAAAGGCGGCGTCGTGTTCGCGCTGGCCCGCGAATTCGGCATCCCGATCCGCTTCGCAGGCATCGGCGAGCGCCCCGAAGATCTGCGCGTGTTCGACGCCGAAGCCTTCGTCGATGCGCTGCTGCCGGATGCGCTTGGCGGGTGAACGCCCGCACGGCAGACCGCACGTGAGCAGCGAACGCAGCACCGTGCGCGAGAACGCGGCCGGCGCACCGAAAACGTCGCCGCGCCGCAGGCGCTGGTTGCGCGCGATTGTCGTAGCGCTCGCGGTCATGCTGGCGTTGTCGCTGTTCGGCGGATGGCTGCTGCAGCCCAAACAATTGGTGCCGATCATCCTCGATCGCACCGGCAAGACGTTGTCGTTAGAGATCACTGCAGACAGCAACGCCGAAGCGCGCCTGCGCGGCGAGCCGCAGTTGCTCGTGCGCAATCTGGTCGTTCGCGAATCCGGGACAAAGACCGAGCTGCTGCGCGCGGACCGTCTGCTGATCGCCCTGCCTTGGTCCACGCTGCGCAGCGGCGGCAAGAATGTCATTGTCGAACGGATCGAACTGGATGCGCCGCGCCTGAATCTCACTGCGCTGCAGGCATGGTTAGCGACACGTCCGCCGAGCGAAGAAACCACGATCCCGACGCTGAGCGACGGCCTGCGCGTGCGCAATGGCCGTATCGATAACGACGACTGGCGCGTCGAGAATATCGACATCGATCTGCCTAAGCTGTATCCGCAGCGCGAGGTGAACGCACGCGTTCGCGGACGCTACGTCGATGCGCCGATCACCGTGTCGTTCGATCTCGCCGTCGCACTGACGCGGCCGGCGAACGACGCCGGGCTTGCTGTGGCCGGGCCGCTGACGATCGAAGGCCGCGATTGGCGACTACCCGCAACGGCAACGCTGTCGGGGCCGCTGCGCATCGGCGCTGACGATCTGCGCATCTGGCCCGCGAAATTCGGCATGGCCGCGCGTTACGAATCCGGCGATACGCAGATGCCGTTCGCGCTTGGCTTGCATGGTCCGCTGCATTTCCACGAAGCGACCTTGGCGCTCGAACCGGTGACTGCGATCCTGCGTGGCGAAGGCGCCGTTCCGAATCTGAATTCGAGCGGCGCGATCGCGCTCGGCCGCCGCCTCGTGCTGCGCCTCGACGGCACCATGCCCGCATGGCCCGAGCCGTGGCCCGCGCTTCCGGCGCCGATCGGACAATCGCGTTCGCCGCTGCCGTTTCGACTGCGCTACAGCGGTAAGCCGGATGTATCCGAGCTGATCGAGCTTGGCCTCGCACGCGATGCGATGCGCTTCGACAGCCGCTTTCGACTCGATGCCGTACTCGGCTGGGTCGAACAAAGCGTGGGTTCACCGCTGCCGCCATTGGACGGCACGCTGAGCGCACCGACATTGGAGATTTCCGGCGCGATGCTGGAAGGCGTCGAGATCACAGTGGATGACGAAGCGATTCGATGAGCACGCAGATCGATCAAGCCCTGTGGCAGCGACGCCAGTCGCGAGAAACCCACAGCACCTTCAGGGAGCGACGTAAGTCGCGACCCAAGCCCAACACATCGTGGCAGCGACGTAAGTCGCGACCAAACCCCAACACATCGTGGCAGCGACGTAAGTCGCGACGATCATATCTGCTGAAGCTGTCGCGACTGGCGTCGCTCCCACAGTGCAACAGCATGCGCTCGCACCTGGCGTCGCGCCTACGAGCACATCGATGACCGACGCTCATCGCTACGCCGACGCACTGCTCGCTTGGTTCGATATCAACGGCCGCCACGATCTGCCTTGGCAGCACCCGCGCACGCCGTATCGCGTGTGGTTATCGGAAATCATGCTGCAGCAAACGCAGGTGCGCGTGGCGATTCCCTACTTCGATCGCTTCGTCGCCGCGCTGCCCGATCTACGCGCGCTGGCCGCCGCATCGCAAGACGATGTGCTCGCGCTGTGGTCCGGGCTCGGCTATTACGCCCGCGCACGCAATCTGCACGCGGCGGCGAAACGCTGCGTCGAGTTACACGATGGCGATCTGCCGCGTGATCTCGACGCGCTGATCGCCCTGCCCGGCATCGGCCGCAGCACCGCGGGCGCGATCCTGTCGCAGGCCTGGGGCGACCCGCAACCGATTCTTGATGGCAACGTCAAACGCGTCTTGGCCCGCGTGTTCGGGATAGAAGGTTGGCCGGGCGCACCCGCGACCGAAAAGAAACTGTGGGACATCGCCGCCTCGCTGCTGCCGGATGCGCGCAATGGCGATCGCATGGCCGACTACACGCAGGCGCAGATGGATTTCGGTGCGACCCTATGCACAAGGCACGATCCCGCCTGCATGCTGTGCCCACTGCAGAACACTTGCATCGCACGACGCGATGGGCGCACCGACGAATTGCCGACGCCTAAACCAGGGAAACCGCTGCCGCAGCGCACCACCGTGGTACTGCTGCTGCGCGATGCGCAAGCCCGTGCATTGTTGCAACGCAGAGCGCCCGTAGGCATTTGGGCTGCGCTTTGGTCGCTACCGGAAACCCAAGATAGCGACGCCGCGCGCGCGTGGTTCGATGCGAACATTGTTGGCGCCGACTTCGATGCAGCGCAATCGTTGGATCCGATCGCGCATGCGTTCAGCCATTACCGGCTGACGATGCAACCGCTCGCATGGCAAGACGCGTCTTTGCGCGATGCCGTGCGCGACGATGAAGGCTCGCGCTGGGTGTCTCTGACTGAGCTCGTAACACTCGGCATTCCTGCGCCAATCCGCAGCCTGCTTGAACGCGCGCTCGCGTCGCAATAACCATGTGTTTCGCGCGCCCAATGCGGCCATCCTTGGCCGCGCTAATAGCGCTGTTTTTCAACAGAATCTTAGATGCACTCGCAACGAAAGTGCAGTCGCGTTTCTAACCTGCGATGATGATTGCTTCGTCGAAACCGGCGATCAATAATCTGATTGAAATCTCCACATGCTCCGCGTTGCGCCGCAGCGGGTCGCAGCCGTTCGGAGGCTGCGAGCCGCCGCACGGCATCGCAATGGTTTAGACTTCAAAATGCCACTGCGGCTTAAAGCGTCGCATGTGCGGTTACTTGCGATCGCTACGCTGCGGCTAGGCACTGCGCATTGATCCCTTATCGCTATCGACTGAACTTAATCGACTGAACTTATGCCACGCACCGTTTTCTGCAGCTACGAACAACGCGAGACCGACGGCCTGGATTTCGCGCCATGGCCAGGCGACCTGGGCAAGCGCGTGTTCGCGGAGATCGGAAAACCCGCCTGGGCGAAATGGCTGGCGCACCAGACCATGCTGATCAACGAGAATCGACTCTCGCCGATGAATCCCGAGCACCGGGCCTTCTTGCAAGGCGAGATGGAGAAGTTCCTGTTCGGCGATGGCGCGCAGGCGCCTGCCGGCTACGTGCCCGAGGGCTGAGCCTCACGCTCGGCAGCTTTCGTTTTCTGACCCTGGCGCAGTGCCTTCTCATCGGCCCGCAGCGCTTTGACGTTCAAGGGGCGAATTTCCCTGATCCGGCAAGGGATCGTCTGCATGCCGCGCTGATGAACGCGGACGCTGTCGAAACGCGCGCTGACGCGGCCGGTATTACTGCTGAGACTGATCGCGTTGGCGAAATCCAGATCGTTGCAGGGGCCATACAGATCAAGCAGCCATGCCCGACTCGGGCCGACCCAGATCGCCACCGCACTGTCGCCTAGCGGGGTCCAACTGCTGAAGCGTCCGTAATACTGGAAACCGTTGACCGGCTCGCCACTGTGATTGCGATACAGCGCCAATCGTTCGGCATCGCGGACTGCGGGTGTGCTCGCGCATCCGGTGGACGCCAGCCCGGCGAACGCCAACAAGAAGAGTGTTTGCATCAAGCGTTTCATACGAACCTCAATCTACCTTGCAGCCGACCAGGGCCGCTTTCGTCGCATGATGCGCCCATTTGCGGCCAAGACAAGCGAGTTGAGGTCAATGATTCAGCCGCCTGCCCGCTATCGCATCCATAGGGACACAAGCCGCAATCGATGACGCCCATCCAGCAGCTCTCCCCTGGCGCCCTACCCAGCAAAACACCCCGCCAAACGGCTTGGCTTGCCCTACTGCACCGAGACCATTATCATTGCCGGCTCGTATGTGGCCGGGTAGCTCAGTTGGTAGAGCAGGGGATTGAAAATCCCCGTGTCGGGGGTTCGATTCCCTCCCCGGCCACCATATGAAGGTTTCAGGACATTCCACATCGTCCGAAATAATCCAGAAAAGCCCGCAGAAATGCGGGTTTTTTTGTTGCCTAACGTCCAAGGCGTTCCCTTGCAGCCCGCCCCCGCCCACCATGGGGATACGGTTGGGGATACCGACGAAGGCACGGGGATACCGGTATCCCCATGAGGGCCGAACCATGGCGAGAACTGACGGACTGACTGACAAAGAGATTCGCCAAGCGAAGCCGAGTGCGCGCGTGTTCAACCTCTAGGACACTGGCGGCCTCTATCTCACCATCGCAACGGCAGCGCCGCGCACGCATCGCCCGAATCGACGATTACCCCAGCCCTGAAGCCTAGGCATTGATCGAAAGCCGACGCACGCGCTACGGCCCAACAAACAACAACAGCGGCATCATTGATTCGATCATGCTGAATGGGCCGTGTTGGCGGGTCTACAACAGAGCGAAATAGGCAAGCTCAAGAGTCCGGCGAGATCCCCGGAATTGTATGAATAGTACGGGCGTATACGTATAACTTCAGAATCGCAGACAGGTACGCGCGTGCGGGAATCACTTCGGCAACACAGGAATGTCTGCCGGCATCGCAGGCGCGTACGGGCGCGAGTGACTTCGATCTGACCCATGCCGAGCACGCACCGCTACCCGCAACGGCAGCATCGGAATTTATTGACGCTTTCACGCGCGCGAGTGAGTCCGAGTTATGTCACGCCAAGCACGCAGGCGCGCACGCGAACAAGTCCGGCAGCCTGCCCACCATGGCGAATCAGGCGCGCGTGGTTTGTGGCGCTAGGCGACGCCGTGACGGCCTGCCCTGCCAAGGCCTGAGCGTTCCCGGCAAGCGGCGCTGCAAGTGGCACGGTGGGGCTTCTAGAGGACCAAAGACCGAGCAAGGGCGAGCGCGTTCAATGGTGAATCTGCGTCAGAAACGAAACCACGAAACCTAGCTGTCCACACGATGAGAAAAGGGGACGGAACATTCAGTCGCAACGTTAGCTACTTCCAGACATGCCCGAGGCTTAGCCCTGTGCGCTGTCACGATGCAGGGTCGGCTTGAACAAATTTTTATGGCAAAAGCAACTTAAACTCATCCCTAAGCAATGCCCGATGCCAAGGATCACGAATATAAGAATCGACCTTTTCTTGCACATTAATATCAGTTCGAAGCGAGTTAGAGGCTAGCACTGAACAAAGGACTATGAACTTTGAGTGCGGATAGGTTGTGGGTTTAGTCTTTGGAAATAAGTATGCGTTCAGTCCAAAGGGCATGGAACTGTACTCAGCGAATTGGGATATCTGATTCGCAACGGAAACAGTGGTTGGTATGCCAGACATTGCTTGATGATTAATGATCTCAAGACGCAATTTCGTCCTATTGCTGCCAAATCTGGCCATTGATGCGGTTGCCTGACGGCGCAAAAAGGAATTGCCTTGCCAAATATTCCTATATCGCACGAGAAATCCATAAAGATTTTTTTCTGATTCATACTTGCTCAAAAACCAGAGAAGCGCAAAAAATGACTGCGCATCTTTCTTCCCGATGGAGTGAAATGTCAACAGTCGCTTTGCTTCAGAAATGAAGTCTCGTCCACGTTTGTTTGTCGGAACGCTCCATTGTGTTATCAAGTTTGAAATTTGAAAAAGTGAAAGGTCGTCAAATGGGTCAATTAATTCAAGAATTTCTAAAACCCGCATGGCGGCTTTATGGCTATAGCCGCGGACAGCCAGATAAATTAGATAGTTGGATCGAAGCACCGGGTTCGCTATGTACCTGCTCGACAAATCGCTTAGCAATTTATCGCTCTGTAGCTTGCCAAATGTAGTGATGTATCGTTTTGCTATTTTATCCCAAGATTTTGGTGATCTATCCTTGAAGTGCGACTTGTATTTAAACCATAATTCGCGCTCGGATTTGACTGATTTCTTTGTTCCAGGCTTGATGGTTTCATACTTGTCTATCTCCATGTTCTCTTTTATTTGAAAATGGAAATATGCTTCTTCTGCTGACAAAATATGGGTTTTTGAAAGGTTAAGAGCAAGCCCTCTGCTTTTCAGCACATCTGATATGTCGCTGAGCAGTGCAACTCCCTCGCGCTTATCATTGACTCCGGCTGTTATGTCGTCCATCCAGCGGGCAAAATTCTCTGCTGTTCGTTCTTTCAGAATTTGATCAATTTAAAACAAGAAACTGTGAGCTAGAAGGCGAATAGGCTCAATGTTGGCTGTTGGTAATCCGCGGTGAGAATATGGCAGGTAATCAGGCTTCCATGAGAGGCCTTCCACAATCCTAAAAATGAGATCTACAATTACTTCATCAGCCTCCACGTGGGAAACAAATACTCGCCTTAGCTCTCTAAGGTCTATCGAGTCAAAGTAATTTGTGAGGTCGGTGACAACCAGATACTTAAAGGTGTCAGTGAAGTTATAAATCTTTTTCTGTAGATTCTTCCACTGCTCCCTGAAACTCAACCCGTACTCAATAGCTTCGTGAGGCTTCTTTAAGTTGTGCTTATCTCTAGAATAGAAAGCATTTGGTGATGGCTGCTTTTTTAAAACCGACCCTGATACTTGTTCAACAAGGCATTGCAGTATCAATGCGTCCTCTGGCTGAGGAATGACCATGTGTCGGCAGATGCCATATTTCTTTTCTGTCTTATATATCAGAGGGGTTCCTACAGAGTAGGAACCGTCAAGGATGGAGGCTTTAATCGCCTGAATTCGGTCTTCAATATTGAAATTGAAGTCATAGTGGTCGTAGAGATCTTTTATCTCCAAGCTACGCAATTGGTTGCGCACGGTAGATCGCCAGATCTTGGTAGCGATCCCTTTGTCGAAGACGAGATTGAGAGTCTTCTTTCGCAGCCGTTGGAATCTTTCAGTGTGCATGTTCCTTTTCCCGAACGCCTTAGTTAAACCGGCCCATGGCGGGGCGGCGGACGCGTGCTAACGTGGCGCAAGTGCGTGGCCGGCGCCACGGCATGGGCTCGGCTTGAACAAATTGTTAGCCCCCTTCACGGGGAACCCATGAAATTTTGTCTATTAGAAATGCGCGATATACAGTTGGCGCCATATAACCATAAAAATCTTCTGCTCGGCGTTTGAATACGCTGGCAGCAATCAGACTACAGATTAGTACCAGAATTCCGTCCCACCACGTGATGGGCAGAAACTGTGCTGAAATTCCTGACGCTACAGAAATAAATGCACAATTGCGATAGAAGCCGTATCTAGACAGGTACACCATGAAAGTGGTGCTTAGCTGTTTTGTTTCTACATATTCCTTGCAGATTGCATATGGATTTGTAATTTTTCCATTAAGTGAGCCCATGTAGTTTTCTCGAATCTCGTCTTTCAGAATTTCTTCTTCGTGAGTGTGCTTTTCTTTTGGCTTTGAAGTCCAGCGGTGAGTGTGTTTCAAGATGTATTTATCAAAATAGTTTGGAAATGGTTCTATGATCATACCGAAGAGTGTGAATGTGAGTGGTGCAATAACAATGGTGATGGCAGTCGGAAATTTTGAGAGGCCATCTAAGAGGGCACTTGCTGAGAGAACGTCATGAGCCATTAAAAAGAAAGTCATAACAAGCGCTAACAGAAGTCCTGTCAAAAAAAATGAAAATATATCCCACAGTGAAACTCTAATTTTTTCAACCATTGGGTCCTCTCCTTGGGGCTAACGCCTGAGTTAAGCCGCCCCGTAACGGGGTGGCGGACGCGTGCTAGCGTAGCGGATGTACTCTGGCACAGCTTCACAACTTGCCTAAAGTTGCGGCCTGATTCGGAGCAAGGCGGCTCCCTTGCGGGGGCATAGACCATGCTTCCGAGGTACGGATAGAATGCGCCAAGTCATAGCCGATGTCGCTGGGTCGTGCACAACCCGCGCGACGCACACGACCGCATGTCGGCATTCCTCCCGGGGGCATGCCTAGCGGGCTGAATCAATGGACGCTGGCGAATGTAACTAGGATGCCTGCGACGGTTATAACGGCGCCGCTCGCGCACTTCCCGGTGTTGTCACGGGCCAACAGCGCGCGCAGTGAGGGCGCGGACCTAATCGAACCCGCTGCATAACTTGGCGTTTTGATTCAAGCGGGCATCGTCTGGGGGCATTTTTGGGGGCATCTGTCGAAAGTTGTTCGCGCACTGGGTTTGTAAATCAATAGCTTAGACGCTCTATTCGATGAACTCCCCGGTCCGAAATAACTCAGAAAAACCCGCAGAAATGCTTTTTTTGTTGCCCAACGTCTCAAGACGCTTCCTTGCAGCCCGCCCGCCATGGGGATGCTGCACAGCGGTTCGCAATTCACAGCACACTAACAACAACGTGGTGTTCATGCGGAGTGCTCTTCGACCGCATGCCCTCGAGCGTCGCCGAGTTCAACGACGGCGACAGACCCGTCGATCCGTCGCGTGCACGAGCCGATCGTCATGGCGGCGCGCGAGACGTGGCGCAGCGAGCACCAGACACCGCACGGCTTCACTGTCCGGTATGCGCGGGCCCACGAAGCCGGGTTCGCCCGGCTCTTCTTCTATATATGATTGATTTTACTTGCATATTTTCGGCAAACGATTTTCTAACTGCGCATCGCTATGATGCCTGGAACGACTATTCGCGGGCCGTCTTGCGTGCCGTACGCGTGCCGTCTTCAGGGATCCTCATGAATCGCTTCGCCATCTGTTTACTGAATCTGTGCTTGCTCGCCCCCGCCCTGCCCGCACATGCGGCCGAGGTGACATCGGTCGCCGATCTCGACATCAGCCGCTATGCCGGCGAATGGCATGAGATTGCGCGCCTGCCGATGTTTTTCCAGCGGAAGTGCGTGGGTGAAATCACTGCGCAGTACACCTTGAACGACGACGGCCTGATCGGTGTGCGCAACCATTGCCGCAACGACGACGGCGAGCTGGAGGACGTCGAGGGCGTCGCGCGACGCACCGAGGGATACCCCGGCCGCTTACAAGTACGGTTCGCTCCGGACTGGCTGTCGTGGCTGCCCTTTACCTGGGCGGATTACTGGGTGATCGCTCTCGATCCCCAGTACCAATGGGCCGTGGTCGGCGAACCCGGGCGCGACTACCTCTGGATTCTGTCGCGCACGCCAGAACTTGGCCGCACCCAGTTCGATCAGATCAAGGCGCAGGTCGTCGCGATGGGCTACGACCTGGACGAGTTGATCGTCAGCGCGCCGATCCGCTGAGGCCTATATCTCCGTGACCCCACGGCGTCGGCGGCAGCGCTCACGCGGGCGAACGGCACAGCGCGTCCCGAGCACGTTACTATTGACGCTTAAAGTTCCGAACGACTGATGAGGTTTGAAAATGCGGCAGTGGTGCTTGATAGTGGTCGGTGTCGTATGCGCGGCGGCGTTGAGCGCCTGCAGCTTCGGCCCGGTCAAACGCGTCTCCGAACCCACCGCCAGCATCCAGCAGCTCGAAGTGAAGGCCGACGGCAGTTGGTCGGTCGAATTGAGACTGCAGAACTTCAGCAGCGTGCCGATGCGTTTCGACGATGTCGCGATCGATATCAAAGTGGGCGATCAGGATGCAGGCTCGCTGCGCGGCGCGCCGGCGTTAACGGTCGGCCCTGAGTCTGCGGATATCGCAACGCTGAGCTTCACGCCGTCCTCGGGCGCGAAGATCGTCGTCGCCGATGCATTGGCCGAGCGCCGCACGTTGAAATACAGCTTGGAAGGCACGGTCATCGCTGCAGCCAAAGACGGCCGTCCCCGCGATTACAAGATCAAACGCAACAGCGCGCTAAGCCCGGTACCCGGTCGTCCTGGCGTGCTGCGCTGATCTCTCGGCGGGCGGCCAGCGTATGCCGAAGACGCGATGGATGCGCGGAAACGCGATTGCGAACGGTTGTGGCGACTTTGGTGCGTTTGGCATATGCGAGGCTGCAGTTGCAGCAGGGTTTCGCGCTGGTAGGTTGTTGTTCAACCGCCGGCTAAACGCTTTCCGATGCGCGTTTTTTTACTTCTCATTCCCAATCCCACATCACTCAACCACCGAATCCGCATGAATACCTACAAAGCCCCGCTCTCTGATATCCGCTTTGCACTGTTCGACGTGCTCAAAAGCGATGATCTTTTCTCTGGCCTTGGTTTCGATGACGCCAACCGCGAACTGATCGACGCGGTGCTGGAAGAATCCGCGCGTTTCTCCGAGACCGTGCTCGCGCCGCTCAACCGCATCGGCGACGAACACGGCGCGGTCTACGACAAAGCCACCGGCATGGTCACGACACCGCCCGGTTTCAAAGAAGCCTTCGCTCAATTCGCCGAAGGCGGCTGGACCGGATTGGAATCGCCGACCGACTATGGCGGTCAAGGCATGCCGCATACGCTCGGCTCGGCGATGAAAGAAATGGTCAACGCCGGCAATCTCGCCTGGGGCAATTTTCCGCTGCTCTCGCACGGTGCGACGGATGCCCTGCTGCATCACGGCCAACAGTGGCAGAAAGACGCCTTCCTGCCGCCGATGGTCGCCGGCCGGTGGACAGGCACCATGTGTTTGACCGAGCCGCACTGCGGCAGCGATCTGGGCATGATCAAAACCCGCGCAGCGCCCAACGACAACGGCAGCTATGCGATCAGCGGCACCAAGATCTTCATCACCGCCGGCGAACACGACATGACCGATAACATCGTGCATCTGGTGCTCGCGCGCTTGCCCGATGCGCCTGCGGGCAGCAAAGGCATTTCGATGTTCATCGTGCCGAAGGTCAAAGTGGCGCGCGATGGCAGCATCGGCGAGGCCAACGCCGTGCGCTGCGGCTCGATCGAACACAAGATGGGCATCCACGGGTCCGCGACCTGCGTGATGAACTTCGACGATGCCGAGGGCTGGCTGATCGGCGAGCCGCACAAAGGGCTGATGGCGATGTTTACCATGATGAATGGCGCGCGCCTGGGAGTAGGCATCCAAGGTCTGGGGCTGTCCGAGCGCGCCTATCAGAACGCATTGCGCTACGCGCGCGACCGGCTGCAGATGCGCGCGCTGTCCGGCGCGAAATTCCCGGAAAAACCGGCCGATCCGATCATCGTTCACCCCGATGTGCGCCGGATGCTATTGACCCAAAAAGCGCTGATCGAAGGCTCGCGTTTGCTCAGTTACCACGCCACGCTGGCGCTGGATACGCTCGAATACAGCAAAGATGATGCGGAACGCACGCAGGCCGATGCGCTGCTCGGTTTTCTGACGCCGATCGTGAAAGCCTGCATCACCGAATGGGCGATCGAATGCACGTATCACGCGCAGCAGTGCTTCGGCGGCCATGGTTATGTTCAAGAATGGGGCATGGAACAGCTCGCCCGCGATGCGCGCATCACCACAATGTACGAAGGCACCACCGGCATTCAAGCGCTGGATCTGATGGGCCGCAAAGTGATCCAGCTTAAAGGCGCCGGGCTGAAAGTGTTCCTCGGCATGATCGACGATTTTTGCAAAACGCAAACCGACAATGCCGCAATGGCGGAATTCATTGCGCCGCTGCGCGAAGTGGCGCAGGAATGGCAGCAGTTGACGATGCGTGTCGGTCAGAACGCAGCGAGCAATGCCGATGAAATAGGCGCTGCCGCGTGGGATTACTTGTTCTACTCGGGCTATGCCGCACTCGCCTATTGGTGGGCGCGTAGCGTGGCCGCCGCGGACGTTTCGTCGCATCCGCAGGCATTTAAAGATGCAAAACGCGAAACCGCCCGCTTCTACTTCGCACGCCTGCTACCGCGCACCCGCACGCATGCTGCTGCGATCGCCAGCGGCGCGGGCACGCTGATGAGCATCACGGCTGAAGGTTTCGGCGACTAGCCGAACGACGACAATGCGCCGCCGCGCACATGCGGCGGCGCTCGTTTCGCGCGTCCCTTAGTACAGCGACACCGTCACAAAAAGGGTATATGCTCAGCTTCCATATGGAGGCCGACACACCACAGTTGCGTTTAGTGCCTGAGGGCTCTCGCCCTGAGGATTCTCGCCCTGTGGGATCATGCCCTCGCGGTTCGAACCCCGTCGGGGGATCAGTTCCGCAAGTCGCGGCAGGTGCCCCGGCTTCCTTTACCGACTCCACGCTCGCGTCGGCTGAAGGTTCTGAACTCCCAGAGTCCGATCAAGGCAACGTCTCGCCGATGCGACTCGATGCGGTGCGTCTGCTGTCGCTTGACGCCCATGGCCGCGTGTTGGATTGGATCAGTTGGCAAGACGCAAGCTGCCTCTACGCACGCGGCGCGGTCGCATGGACCCTTGGCGAGCCCTGCCTCATCGTTCACGGCGGCATCTGTCGCGCGACCGGCAGCCGCAGCACGCTGGAACTGCACCCGATCATCGCCGCCCGCGGCCACGCCCGTTCGCATGCGCTCGATCCGACGCCGACCCTCACCAACCCCGCGCTGTTCGCGCGCGATCAACACTTGTGCCTCTACTGCGGCAAGCGTTTCAGCCGTCAATTACTCACCCGCGACCACGTGATGCCGCTTTCCCGCGGCGGCCGAGATCTCTGGGAAAACGTAGTGTCCGCGTGTTTTCACTGCAATTCGCGCAAGGGCGGGCGCACCCCACAGCAGGCGTCGATGCCGCTACTGGCCGTGCCTTATCGACCGAGCTGGGTGGAGCACCTAATTATGTCGAACCGGAATATCCTCGCCGACCAGATGGCGTTCTTGAAGCATCAGTTGCCGAAGAATCCGCGCGGCACCTTGATCGTCAGTTGACGCATAGGCAACACCAGTGGGGCCGCTCAAGCGCTTTGGCCAGGGTGATCGGCTGATATCCACGGATATATGCGTTGCCGAAGCACGATAGCGCGCAACCATAACCGTATGGATGCACATCGAGAACGTGCCGCATTTCGCATTTTTATGCATTCGGCCGCCATTGCGCGGTAAAACTGACGCAAAAGGCACTAAAGCGTCACAACGCGCGAGTTGACGGGTAAAACAGGCTTGGCGACACTGCTCGGTTCCCGGTAGAGAATTCCGAACATGTTACTGACGCTAGGCCTGACCGGCATGGATCAAGCCACTGAAGCGGCGCTGAAATCGTCGTTTTCGGATGCCAATGAACGGCTCGGACTCTGGATACTGCAGACCGAAGCCGACGCAGATTTCGTGATCGTCGATATGGACAGCATGTACGGCCCGATGAGCTGGCTGCGTCTGCATGCCGCTGGCAAGCGCGTGGTCGGCCTCACCACGGCCCCTCGTACGCAAGCCGATTACCGCCTAGCTCGCCCATTCTCTTCGGCCACGCTGAGCGAATTGTTGCTGTACATCGCCCAGGAACAGGGCGCAGACACCGCGCCAGCCCCTGAGCAGCGGTTGGCAACAGCACCTCCTGCAGCGGCTCCTGCGGCTGCGGCGGCACCTGCGCAAGCGTACGTCGCATTGCAGCAAACTCCTGCGTCCATGGCACCGCCCCAACAGAACTCCGCAGCAACGCCTGCGCCAACGCCTGTACCGGCGCCAACATCGGCGCCGACATCGTTGGTGCCGCCAGCGACCAGCCCACTATCGGTGCAGGGCGCGCCAAGCGACCCTGCCCCCAGTATGGCTCGGGTGAGCTCGCCAGCGCCCTCTCAGAACTTCGCTACCGCTGCGCCAACAGCCGCGCCAACAGCCGCTGCTGTGCCTACGCCTACTGTTTCTGCGTCCGCCGCCGCTGTGTCTGGGAACGTAGAGGAAGCACCCGCCGTGCGCGGCACGAATCTCGTCGAATGGCTGCGCCCAGGTGCGCTGACGGGTCGCGCGCGCTACCAGAGCGGAAAAGGGCCGTCCGTGCTGATCGATTTCGTGCAACGCCAATACTTCGGGCCTGCCACGCTCAAACCGCTCGCGGAATATTTCATCGCCAGCGTTGGGCTGCGCGATTTCGAGCAGCTCGATGAGCCGAGCTGGCAGGCAGCGCTCGCCGCTGCTGGCGGCGAAGCGCAGTCGTTAGCGCGGCTGCAGTGGTTCGGCGCTTTGCTCGCGGGTGAAGGCCGGCTGCTGCCCGGGTTCAGCGCTGACGGCAAGTTTGTGCTGAACAAATGGCCGCAGACCGAACGCGAATACCCGCGGCATTTTCGCATCGCTACCGCGATGATGAAGGGGCCTATGACCATCGCCGAGATCGCCACTGCCAGCGGCGTGCCGGCGACCGATGTGGTCGATTTCATCAACGCCAGCCTCACCACCGGTTTCGCCGAACCCGCCGGGGGCGATGCCGCGAAGGGCAGTTTGCTGGGAATGCTGCGCGGGCGCTGACGCGGGCAGAACATTCGTTCAGGCCGCGCGAAAGCCGCCAAGAAACCGTTGCGGCCACACGCTGGAATCGCGTAGTGCCGGGGCTGCGGGACGGAAGGTCTGGCAATTTGTCCAGGTAGGTTTCCTTGCCCCTGCAGCCCACTGCGGGGGACAATAGGGGCATGATCGATACTCACAATGCACTGCAGATCGATAGTGAACGCTATCCCCGTCTCAGCCGTATCGAGACCCCCGCAGATCTGCGCCGATTCGACGAAAGCGAGCTACGCGCGATCGCCGACGAACTCCGCGCCTATTTGATCGAATCGGTGGGCAAGAGCGGCGGACATTTCGGCGCCGGGCTCGGTGTGATCGAACTCACCGTCGCCCTGCACTATCTCTACGACACGCCGAACGATCGCCTCGTCTGGGATGTCGGCCATCAGACCTATCCGCACAAGATCCTCACCGGTCGCCGCGACACCATTCATACGGTGAAGCAGCAGGACGGCGTCGCACCGTTTCCCAAGCGCGAGGAAAGCGAATACGACACCTTCGGCGTCGGTCATTCATCCACGTCGATCTCCGCCGCGCTGGGCATGGCGATCGCCTCCGTGCGCGCGGGCAGCGAACGCAGGGCGGTGGCGGTGATCGGCGACGGCGCGATGACCGCCGGCATGGCCTATGAAGCGCTCAATCACGCCGGCGGAATGGACAGCGAAACGAACCTGCTGGTCATTCTCAACGACAATCAAATGTCGATCAGCGAGAACGTCGGCGGCCTCACCAAAATGCTCGGGCGCATGACCGGCAGCCGCACGCTCAACGCGATCCGCGAGAGCGGCAAGAAACTGCTCGGCGACAAACGCAAAAGCAAATCCGCGCGCTTTGTGCGCCGCTGGGAAGAGCATTGGAAAGGAATGTTCGTACCTTCCACGCTGTTCGAGGAAATGGGCTTCCACTACACCGGCCCGCTCGACGGCCACAATATCGGCGATCTGGTGTCCGCGCTGAAGACCCTTAAAACACTGAAGGGTCCGCAGTTGCTGCACATCATCACCACCAAGGGCAAAGGCTACGAACTGGCCGAAGGCGATCAGATCGGCTATCACGCGGTCTCACCGTTCGACCCCGAAAAAGGCCTTATCAGCAAGAGCGGCGCAAAGAAACCGACCTATACCGATATCTTCAGCGATTGGCTGTGCGACATGGCCGCTGCCGATGACAAGCTGCTGGCGATCACGCCCGCGATGCGCGAAGGCTCGGGGTTGGTGCGTTTCAGCAAGGAATACCCCGATCGTTATTTCGATGTCGCCATCGCCGAGCAACATGCGGTGACGCTGGCTGCGGGCATGGCCTGCGAGGGCGCAAAACCCGTGGTCGCGATCTACTCCACGTTTCTGCAGCGCGGTTACGACCAACTCGTGCACGATGTGGCGGTTCAGAATCTCGACGTACTGTTCGCGATCGATCGCGGCGGCGTCGTCGGCCCCGACGGCGCCACGCACGCGGGCAATCTCGATCTGAGTTTCCTGCGCTGCGTGCCGAACATGGTGGTGATGGCGCCGGCCGACGAGAACGAATGTCGACAGATGCTCAGCACCGGCCACCACTACGCCGGCCCTGCCGCTGTGCGCTACCCGCGCGGCACCGGCCCGGGGACGACGATCCAACCCTCGCTCGATACGCTGCCGATCGGCAAGGCCGATGTGCGCCATAGCGGTGCGCGCATCGCGCTGCTGGCGTTCGGCGCGATCGTGCCGGCCGCTTCGATGGTCGGCGAAGCGCTTGGCTTCACTGTCGTCAACATGCGTTTCGTGAAGCCGCTCGATCGCGCGTTGATTCTCGAATTAGCGAAGAGCCACGAAGGCTTCGTCACGCTGGAAGACAACGTCGTCGCCGGCGGGGCGGGCTCAGGCGTGGCCGAACTGCTGGCCGATGCGGGCGTGACGATGCCGATGCTGCATCTGGGCCTGCCCGATGCTTTCCAACACCATGCCAGCCGCGAACAATTGCTGGCCGAAGCTGGCCTGGATGCCGATGGCATTCGCAATGCGGTGTTGAAGCGGTGGCCGGCGCTCGACGCGCCGTCTAATGCGCAAGCGTCTAATGCGCAAGCAGCGGCGCGCGCGGCGGGCTGAGCGCGGCCCGACGCATCATTTCTTTAGGGCTCACGGCTCCTCGATCACGTAGCCCTTCGCCGCCAGTTTCGCCAGAAAGCCGTCGTCCCGCAGCAATTGACCAACCGGAAGAATCGCGAAACTGGAGGCGTTCTTCGCCAGCGCGCCCTCTGCGGCGGTCATCCATGCGGTCTCGATCCGCTGTTGAACATCGGCGATGCCTAGCTTACGCGCGATCTCGTTTCCGGTAATCGCGTTACTGCACGCGACGAACTGGTTGCGGAACGGCAGATCGCGCAGGCTTTCGGTATCGCCTTCCGCCCAAGCATTCGCGCGCGCGGCCATCGTGCCGAGATCGCTTTCGATCCGATCGAGGGTGCGGGTGAAGCAATCCATATCTTCCAGCGGCTGACGCGCGAACGCCTTCAGCGCCGCCCTCGGGTCTTCGATTTTAATTTCGACCTTGGGCGATAACATCGGAATATCGTGCTTTTTCGCGGTCTTGCGCACCATATCGTCGGCCAGCGCGTCGAGCGTCATCCCAGATTTCGCGATCGCCTTCGAATACAGTTCCAACGCCGCGAACACCGGCCGCCATTCCTCAACGCCGCGATCGCTGCCGATGTAGCGCTTTTTCAGCACCAGCCAACGCGCGTACTGCACGGGCGAAACGCTATCCTGCAGGGTCTTCTCGTCGGGATTCTTGCGCGCTCTCAACGCGCTCGGAATCAGCGTGAGTCTGCGTAGAAAACCCATATCGCTCTTGACCGACAGCGACGGCGACAACAGCACCTGCTGCGATTCGACGATGCGGCGCTGGACGTTGGCCGAATCCCATTGCATACGCTTGGGCAGCGGACTCTGCGTGCCGAGAATCCACAGCACGTGATCGCCCTTGCGGACTTTCCACAGACCCGGGCCAGGCTGGCGGCCGCCGACCACGATCGTGCCGAGATCGACCGCGTCCGCCGAAATTGGAGTTTCGCCAAAATCGGAATCGTCTGCTGGCGTTTGCGGCGCCGCGACGTGTGCTGCGGGCGGCGCAGGCGATTGCGTCGCGGGTTTCGCCGCCGCGGTGCGTTGAGCCGCTGGAGTTTGAGCGAATGCGACGGCGCAAACGCTCATCGCAAGCAGGAAGAACAGCCAAGGTTTTGAAAACATACACACCTGATGGGGGAGTTCTGGGGGAGAGCCCGCGCAGTGTCCAACAAAGAAGCCCGGACTGCGCCGGGCTTCGGTGTTCGCATTCAGGTTCTCGTCGGCGACGAGGCAATTGCGCCGCGCTGCGATCGAAAAAGAATGCTCGAATTGGTCGTGCCTAGGCAACCGGTATCCAAACGCGCTCTCATCCGGGATCGCAGCGTAGCGTATTCCCCTAACTCCCGTGCCCCTTCAGCCGCGCCCAGCCAGACGCCTGCCCCGTCGCAACTCACGGCCTGCCCTCCTCCGCCCGTGAGGTTGGGGCGCTCGCGCCAAGGACCGCCCGTTGCTCTTCCCACAGCACCGGCGGGTTGATCAACAGGGCGCGTATCCCATGGTGGGGCTCATATCTGGCACGCTTCCGACTTTGCCCCGCCGTCCCCCGCCCCATCCTGCTCCGATTGCTCATCGTAGGATGGGGCGAGCGCCGCGCATGCCTACAAGTGAACCGATTCGATCCGATACCAAACCATCCAGTCCTTCAATTGCTCAATATCACCCGCTCCTCCGATGTCCGGGGCATATTGGCCGACCCAAGACTCGGGTGCGCCATTGAAGCTGCGCACGTAACGAACGAGGTGGTCATCCGGATCCAGCCAGTCCTTTTCCACTGGCAGGATCGCCAGCTCCATCTGGTCCGTGTCCGCCACCAGTCCGTCGAAGATGCATGTGTTCAGGACCAGCTCGTTGCGGCCCATCGCATCGGCCACCTTGAGGACGCCCTCTTCCGGTATCCGGCGAACATGACGGCGGCAGCGCTCGTTATTGAACACGACGGCCGCGTTGAACTGGAAGTCGCCGCGTCCCTTGAACCACGGTTCGTGGTCGTCGAGGATGCGCACCTTCTCCAGGACGATGCGGATGCGCGAGACCGGCAGCAGCTTGCGTGCCCGCTGCAACTGTAGGCGATAAGAGCTGCCGCCGACCACGTCGCCGCCCTGGTACTGGAGCACGCTGAACTGTTGCGTCTGCCCATGCGGCACCCGTTTTGACCCCTTGAGCGTCAGCACACCCTGCAGCGCCTCGCCGCGAGCGATCTTGATGCCGCGCAGCGCCGACACCTTGATGGCGTCAAACTCGTACAGCAGCGTGCGATCGACCTGCCGGAGCACCTGCTCCCAATCCACGTCGCTCTTGCCCAGCTCGTAGAATCGGCCGATGTCTTCGCCATCGCGCAACGGATAGATCTTCACCCCATCCAGTGCGAGTGCCGGATCGGCGAACGTCACGTGCGGCAGCAACAGGGCGATGGTGCCTTCACTGAACTCGACGGGCGCGATGACGATGTCCATCAGATCGTCCTTGTCGAGCGTATTGTGGAACTTGATGGTCGCCATGTTCTGTTGCGGAGCGGAACCATTGATCACGTGCAAGTTCCGCAGGCACACGTGCTTTTCGCTGTTGATCAGTGCATTCACGCTGGTTTCGGTGTTCGTCATCGGATCTTCCGAGGACGAGATCACGGCCAACATGCACGAGTGCGTGGCGGCGCTGTTCGGGACGCTGTAGTCCCACGACACGATCACCGGACGATTGGGCTCGAGCACGGCAACGGTCTGGGCCAGACCGATCGGCATCCAGTTCACCGTGCTGGACAGGTTGAAGTCCGGCGCTGCCAAGGCATTGGGCAACGCCGGCAAACCCGCTGAGGCATCGGCCAAGAACGCGCGGACCCGTACGTTGGTAGCGTTCTGCCAACCGCGGTTGTGCAATTGCAGGTAGAAGCGGTTGGCTTCGTTGCGCTTGGGTGGATTGTCCTCCAGTTCGTCGAACTCCACGCCGTCGAACAGTGCATCGGGCGAGTAGTAAGGCGTCGTGTCGACCTTGATATCCGGGCTCTCCCACCAGTACACCTGATCCGCCAGGTCGTTGGGGTTGGGCATGTTGGATGGCGATGGGAAGCGCTCGCCGGTGTCCAGGAGCGAATCGCGCAAGTAGAGATCCACTGCCGTTTCGGCCACGCCACTGATCGACACCTTGTACATGCCGCGTCCGAAGGTGCTGGCGATGAGCAGATTTGCGGGCCGATCGACATGCAGGTCTGTGGTGGGGACATTGGGCATGCCGTTGTCGAACGCTTGCCAGTTCGCGCCGCCGTCCGTGGTCCGGAACACGCCCACGTCGGTGCCGACATAGAAGGTGTTGGCGTTGTTCGGGTCGAACGCGAAGGCGGAAGTAGCGACGTCGGGCAGGTTTCCAGTGATGTTGGCCCAGGCAGTGCCGCCATTGGTGCTCAGGAACACGTGCCCCGTGCCGGTGTTGCCGTAAGTCACGGCCACGCGGTCTTGGTCGGTGTGGGCCACAACGACGTCGGTCGCCGTCACCGAGGGCAATCCGGCGCTCACCTCCGTCCATGGGCTGGTGGCGCCGTTGTCGTCGCTGCGATACACCCGGCCAGTGGTGGTGCAGGTATAGACGCGGTTGGAGTTCGATTCGGCCACGACGATGCCGGTGACGTTGCCCGACAGCACCTGGCTGGAAGTGACCCATGCCGTGGCGCAACCGTCGGTGGTGCGGAACACCCGCGAGGTGCCGACGAACAGCGTGTTGGGCGCGCTGGGATCCATGGTGAGTACGCCGGTCCAAGGCGTACCGCCAGACAATCCCGTAGTCCTCTGCACCCATGTGTTGCCGCCATCGATGCTCTTGTGGATGTCGGTGTACTGGTGCTCGGCGTACATCGTGCGCGGATCGGTGGGATGCATGACGAAATAGCCGCCGTCCCAACCGAAAATGCTGCGCCAGGTGAGGCCGCCGGTGGTCATGACCGTACCGTTGTCCTGCGTGCCTCCGCCAGCGACGGTTCCAATCGAATTCCATGCACCGGCATCGTAGAACTGGGTGACGATCAGGCCATGGCTGACCTTGATCCAGGTCGCACCGCTGTCTTCGGAGCGATACACACCGCCGTCGTTGCAGGTGTAGGCGATGGCGGGATTCGACGGTGCGAACACTGCCCGGTGATGGTCGGAGTGCAAACCGGCCAAGTTATTCCAAGTGGTGCCGCCGTTGGCGGTTCGCTGCGCACCTACACCACCGACGATGATGTTGTTGTCGTCGTTCGGCGATACGCTCAGAAGATTGCACCACTCATGGAAGGTTGAATCGCCGTGGCTGCCAGCCAGCGTGGTCCAATTGGTACCGCCATTGGTGGTGCGGTAGATCGTGCCGCTGCGCTTGGCCAGCACCAGGTTGCTGCCCGAAGCGCCGCTGGTACCGATGGCCAAGCGAATCCAGTCGGCATTGATGCCGGAAGGTGCTCCACCGACGAGCTTGGTCCAGATGGTTCCGCCATCGATCGTCTTGTAGATCCCATCGGATCGTACGTTGATGTACAGCGTATCGGGCGTGTTGGGATCAATCACGGCGTCGGAGATCTGCCCCGCACGCAGGGTGGACCAGGTCACGCCGGCATCGGTGGAATGTTCGAACCCGCTTTCGCCGGCCAGGTAGACGTGGTTCGCATCCGTGGGCGAAACCAAGATCTGCGCGACCCGACGCGACAGGCACCCCGTGCGCTGCGTCCAGGTGGCGCCGCCATCGGTGCTGACGAATACGCCGGTGCCGGGGAAGCCCGGGCCCCATCCCGGCGTCCATTCGCCGGTGCCCACATAGATTGTGTCCGGCGCGCTCGGCGCGATCACCAGCGCGGTGCTGGCCATGGTGTCCTGCTCATCCCACAACGGGCGCCAGGACTGTGCACCGTCGAGGCTCTTCCAGACGCCGCCGCTGGCGGCGCCCGCGTAAACGATGTCGGGATTAGTGGGATGGACGGCGAGTGCCTTGACGCGCCCATTGACGTTGCGCGGACCGATCGTGAACCATGGCGATCCGGCACCGGCCGGTGCATAAGCGGCGAGGTGGTCGGCAATGCCGCGTTGCTTCTCGATCAATGCGCGCTTCAGGCGCAATCCGCGCTGCCAGGTCTCCAGCAGTTCGCTGTCGTCACGCGAGCGGATCTGGAAAAACCATTGCTGTCGCCATTCTTGGTTGCGCTTGCGATAGGCGTAATCAACATGATCGTTGCGATTGGCTGAATCGAGATGGGTGAGGTTTTCAGTGGTGTTGGCCATAACGTTGGGTCTCCATGAGTCGGTTATCCGCGGACGATTCGGCACATTTCGCGCGTGGATCGGGCGGGACTGAACTGGCAGCTTCAACCTGTTGCGGCCGTGTCAGCGCGACGGCTGCAACGAGCGCTTATCGATGGGTCGCCAAGCGCCGCTTGTCGTATCCGGCTGCACGCTTGACGAATTGCAGCAAGCCATCCAGAACGAACCAGGTGAGCAGGAAGCCCGCGCACTCCAGTGAAAAACTATGGAACTTGTAGAAGAACTCGGCGATGAGCCAAGCACCTGCCATTGCAGGCAATTGTTCGATTGCCAGTTGTCTTGCGGGTAACGTACGAAGCAGGGTGAACATGGTCTTCCTCCTTTTAGGGGGCAAAGGGACGGTCAATCACGCGCAAGAGGGAGGCTCGGCGCTAGGGGTATTCGCCATGGATGTTCTCGTTGAACTTGGCTGAACACGAACGTGTGGCGGCATCTGCTTGTTCATGATGGCCGGGTGCAATCGTTGCGCCCGGCTCCTTTTGCAACGAGGCAAGCGCTTACATGCGGCCATGAAAGGCGAACATGGGAATCGCCCGGGGCGACGCATGGCGCCTGCGAACCTGAGTGCGCCCTGCGCCTGCTCCGCCCCGCCCGCGCCCCTCCGGAAGACGACATCGGCCCGAAACGATGTCAGGATCTGAGGTTTCCCCACGTTTTCACCCCTGCAATACCATCTGATCCAGTGTTGCAGGCGGCAGCGATCGCAGACGACTCAGCCACTGCGACACAGACTCCATCGGCCAACCTCTGACCAATGCCTCGCGACCCACGCGCAGCGTCGAGTACAGCTTGCGCTTGCTATGGATCGGCCACAGCCATTGGGCGATGCCCGTCGCTTCGCATCCCAGGCCGACCAACCAACTCGCGAACGCCGCCAATGTGCCGACCAGCAGCAAGATCTGCAGTCGCGCACCGCTGCGCGTCAGACTGTCTTCAAAGCCTTGCCCATAACGGTGCGACTTGAGGCCGCGGAACGACAATTCGATCCGCAACAAGCACCATGACGTGTCAGGCTTTAAGTCCGTCCAGTCGATCACGATCACTGGCTGTGAGCCACGTAACAACCAACGTGCCATGTCGTGATGGATCGGCTCACGTTCGGCCTGCATGTGCCGGTTGCTCAGCATCCGGTTCAAAAGGCCTTGAGCGGCGGCCGGACACGCTCGGCATCAGGTCAGGCGCGCGCCACGTCCATCAGCGTCAGCCTGCGCCCATGGACCAGCGCTTCCACCGCTTGCAGCAAGGCGCGCTTGCGCAATGCATGCATCCGCATCAATGAATCGGGAAGACACTTCTGCAATACTTGACTGGCGCGCATGGCGGTCAGTCCTTCGTTGGCTTAGTCACCTTGAAGACTGCGCCATGCGCGCACTCAATTCCAGTCAGATCATTGCTAAAACGCTGATTAACAGCGAAAAACGCGGGGAAACCTCAGTGTCAGGTTCATTTCCCCGCGTTGGATCTGGGCCGGCCGCGTGGTCTGACTTCCACGGAGCGCTGAGCGAGCGCTTCGATGTGTTGACGGAACCGCTCGCTGCCCCAGGGTTTCTGCTGCTGCGTATGCAGGCGCAACGCTTCGATGTGGTGCGCGTCCATGCTGGCGAACAGGTGGCCGCGCAACGCGCGTGACGTCATCCGCTGCCAGCGAGAGGTAGGCCGCGTGCGGAGTAATGAGGGGCTCATGCGTGCCGTGCGCGTTGCGGGCATGGCTGGACCATCGGTACTCCCGAGGGGACGTGACGATACCCGCGCGAATGGGATTGCGTTCGATGGATCGATAACAGGCAAGGGCGTAGTGTTCGCTATCCACCAGGGCCGACTTGAATCGTCCCTCCCACATCGTGCCGGTACGCCTATAGCGGGCGTTGACGCTGCCGACATACCGGCGCGTAATGGCCTGCATCATCATGGCCTGCATCATCATGGCTGCATGATCCGCGAGAGACCGCCCGGTTCGCGCGGGGTCGTCAGCAGATGCACATGATTGGCCATCACTACATAGGCGTACAAAGCGCAGTCCTATCGAAGCGCAGCTTCGCCCAGTTCCTGCCGGTAGCGAAGATAATCGGCGGCGTCTGCAAAACATGCTTGACAATCGTTGCCGCGTTGGACGGCATGTTGTAGTGATCGCTTTAGCGGATGCCGTCACGGAACTGAGTATTGTCTGGTCACGTATTCAAATTTATCTTGTTCGATGCGTTCGATGCGGCTTGACTCGTTCAAGCCTCGCGCCTAGGATCGCGAGCGATACGTCAAAAAAAATTTTGATGCGCGTTTTAGCAACATCGATTCATGCGATATCTCCCTGCTGATATGTGATACGCGGGCTCGCATCGTTAATGGCTCGCATTGGTGCGATACTTGGACGAGCACCTGCAGTTTTTATGAAGAATTTCCTGCCGGCTCGCACACCGGCTCGAACACTGTAACGGCTTCAAGGCTTTGTCAGCACGATGAAGCGGCGACAATGGAATGGTCGGAAGCGGATGCTTCCTATGGATAGCAAAGGACGCGGCACGATGCACGGATCAGGCAAGCGCGGCATGATATTGGCGACCACAGCAATCATGATTGCTGTGGTTAGCGTTGTGTTGTGGGTTCGAAACGACTCCATCTTCGACGATGGAGGAATCGCGAAG
>JANMGT010000100.1:0-29366 GCA_031374725.1 Lysobacteraceae bacterium
GCCCCCGCTGTGCGGAGAGAAGGAAACACATATCGATGTCGCCAGAGTGACGTAAATCGCGAAGTCAGCGGCATTCAACATCATGACCTGAACGGTTCAGCGCCACGGGTCTGCGACCCTTTGGCGTCTTGATTGATCCAAACAGAGGGCGCTGAAGACTGCACTGTTCCCATTACACTCGTCGAGTGGGGCGCGGTGAATCCAAAGGACGACCCGCAACGTAGCCATGGATGATCCGTACCGGCCGAAAGCCTGCCCGAGGGGCGCTTTCTTTATCGATTTGAGGGGTTCCATGTCGCGCATTAACGTTTTGGGCATCGCTGCCGTTGTTGCTATCGCGGTCGCCGCGTCCGCTGCCGCTCTGGTTCAATACGGCCGCCGCGCCGATGCGGGCTCGACGCTCGTTGGACGCGAGGCGATGACCGCCATGGCGCCCGCTGGGCCGGTCAAAGGCACGGATGGCGGCGGGGTCATGTCCGCAAAAGCAGCGTCGCGTGACGGGCGCGGCACCTTCATCGTCATGTTCGATGAAGCCCCGCTCGCCAGTTATCAGGGCGGTGTCGCCGGCATTCCTGCACCGAGCCGCGACCGTCTGAGCAAAGGCGGCCGGATGCGGCTCGACCCGTCCAGCGTGTCCGCGCGCGCTTACGTCGCTTATCTGCAGAAACGTCAGGCCGAGCTGACTGTGCGGATGTCGTCGATGGCCGGGCGCACGTTGCGGGCGCGGATGACGATGCAGCACGCGCTCAACGCGATGGTGGTCGATCTCTCTCGTGAAGAAGCCGAGGCGATTCGCGGTCTCGCGGGCGTGGGTATCGTCGAGGAATACGAAGAATACGAGGTGACGACCGATCGCGGCCCGCAGCTGATCGGCGCGGAGCCGGTGTGGAACGGCACCAATGCCGGCGCTGGCGGTCAGCAGTATCGCGGGGAAGGCATGGTGGTCGCGGTGCTCGATACTGGCATCAATTTCGGCAGCCCTTCATTCGCGGCAACCGGCCCGGTGGATGGCTTCACCCACACCAATCCGCTCGGTGCCGGCACGTATTTGGGCACCTGCGCCAGCGGCGGCGTAGACATTGGGCGTTGCAACGCGAAATTAATCGGCGGTTTTGATTTTGTCTGCGCTGCGCCGGCAAACCAGTGCGGCCAGACCGATGTCCGCGAGGAGCCCGGATTCGGCGATAACAACGGCCACGGCACGCACGTGGCATCGACCGCCGCCGGCAATGCGCGCGATGCCGACTTCAGCGGCGCGCCGCGCCGCATTTCCGGCGTTGCGCCGCACGCGAATATCGTCGCCTACGACATTTGCTATCACGATGTCGCAGCAGGCACCGGACGCTGCCCGAGCTCCTCAGCGGTCGCAGCGATCGATCACATCGTGGCGTCCGGCGTGGTGGATGTCGTGAACTACTCGATCGGCGGTGGCACCGAACCGTGGACGGCCGCAGTCTCATTGGCCTTCCTCAACGCGGTCGAGGCGGGCGTCTACATCTCCGCTTCTGCCGGCAATTCGGGTCCCGGTGCGGATACCGTTAGCCATCTGCAGCCCTGGGTCGCGAGTATCGGCGCGGTGCAGCACGGTCGCGGCGGTTACGCAATTCAATTGAGCGTCACCGGGCCGGCGCCTGTGCCGTCTACGCTGACGTCGATCAGTGCGGTCGAAGGCTCGGGAGGCACCCCGCACAACGGGCCGATCGCGGGCACCACGCCGCTGAAAATCAGTGCTGGCATCAACACCGTGGACGACGGCTGCGCCGGTTATGCGCCCGGCACATTCAGTGGCACGATCGCAGTCGTTCGCCGCGGCACGTGCAGTTTTTCGACCAAAGTCGCAAGCGCTTCCTCGGCCGGCGCGATCGCGGTGGTGATCGCCAATAATGTCGCGGGCACCTTGGCGCCATCGGTGCCGGGCACGAGTGTGCCCGCATTCGCGGTGACTCAGGCCGACGGCGATGCACTGCGCGATTTCGCGGCCACGCGCCCGAACACCACCGCCGGCATCGGTTTTCCGGCATCGCCGCTGGCGAACACGCCGGATGTCGTCGCGTCCTTCAGTTCGCGCGGGCCGGCCAGCACGCTGAATGTGCTCAAGCCCGACATCTCGGCGCCGGGCGTGAGCATTCTCGCCGCCGATGCTGGCAGCACGATCACCGGGTTCGAGACCCTGGTTGGGCTCAAGAGCGGCACCTCGATGGCGTCGCCGCACCACGTCGGAGCGGTCGCGCTGCTGCGTCAGGCGCGGCCGAGCTGGAGCGTGCCCGAAGTGAAGTCCGCCTTCGCGCTGACCGCATACGATCAGGTGCTGGCGACGAACGAAACCTCACCAGCAACGCCGTTCGATACGGGCAGTGGACGCATTCGGGTCGATCGCGCGATCAATGCCGGTTTGGTGATGCACGAGACCGCTGCCAACTATCGTGCGGCGAACCCCGAAACGGGCGGCAACCCGGCGACGCTCAATCAGCCGAATCTGGTGAATGGCCAGTGCGGCGCCAACTGCAGTTTTATCCGTCGATTCCGCAATCCGCAGGCCACCGCCAGCACCTGGAACCTGCAGCTGAGCGGCATCAATGGCACGGTGCCGGCTTCGATCACCGTGCCCGCAGGCGGCACCGTTGCGGTCACGATCGCGCTGAGACCGGCCGCCGCCGCTTTAGGCACGTGGTCGTTCGCCAGCCTGACGCTCACCCCGGTCGGCAGCGCGAATACGCCGCTGCGGATGCCGATCGCGGTCATCGGCAGCACGTCCGCTGGCGTCAATTTGATGACGCTCGCCCGTTCTGGCGCCTCGGGCAGAACCGAAGTGCATACGCTGACCCGCGATTCGGGCTATCAAGTCTTTTCGCAACACATCGCGACCGCGCTGCAGGCGATCGGCAGCGGCTTCGGCTGGGACTTGTTCACCGCCGACTACAACCGCGACGGCGTGAAAGACCTTTACACAATCTTGCGTAACGGATCGTCCGGCACCACCGAAGTGCATGTGATGAACGGTGCCGACGGCTTCCAAAGTTTTCTATTGCATCGCGCCACAGCGCTCGGCCCCAGCGGCGCCGATGACTCATGGCAGTTCCGTGCGGTCGATTACAACAACGACGGCTTCCAAGACATCATGCTGATCTTGCGCGCGGGGGGCTCGGGCAAGACCGAAGTGCATGTGCTCGATGGCGCGACCGGCTACACCACCTTCCTCGCGCACATTGCCACGGCCCTGACGGCCAGCGGCACCGATCCGAATTGGACCTTCGAGCCGCTGCGATGGGATAACGATGCGCGGCCCGATCTTGCGGTGATCTACAAACAGGGCAGCAGTTCCACCGAAGTGCATATCTTGAACGGTGCCAGCAACTATCAGGACTTCCTACTGCATCGCGCCACCGCATTGCAGCAGACCGGCGGCAACTATCTTTGGGAGTTCAAATTCGGCGATTACGACCGCGATGGAACGCCTGATCTGTATGCGATCCACAAGCAGGGCGGGTCCGGCAAGGTCGATCTTCACGTGTTGGACGGCAAGACCCAATTCACGACGTTCTCTGCACATATCGCGACCGCGATCGGGAGCGTCCCGACCGATAATTCGTGGGAGTTCGAGCTCGTCGATTGATCGCATCTCCGCCATTGCCGTCATGCAGACGCTCTGTGGTAGCAGTTGCTCTGTGGTGGCGGTGGCCGCTCCGGCACATGTTCCGGCTGGCCTCGATGCCCCATTCGCTTTCACGATGGTGTCGCTTGAGCAGTGACGAAGCCCTGTCCGCATACGTTGTTCGCACGGCATGCCTCCTCGCTAATCGCTGATTTTGTAAAAGATCTGTTAAATCACGTATGGTGCGCATGATCCACAGCGCGCGATGTGGGCAGAAGCGTGTCGGAGTAGGCGGTTGACAGATAACTCAACCCTGCTTGTGCGGCGCAGCATTGGTGAATTCGCTCTATTTCCGATAAGTGGAACTAGAAAAGTTGTGAAATCGGTCGCGAACACAGGCTAAACTCCGGCAAGTAAGCACCGGCGCTAGCCGGGGCTGTTTCTGGGCCTAATGCGGAGCTTGCCCTGCCGCGGCTCGTCGGGTGCGCGCCCGACCAGCCCGCCACATGGATCTGGCGTCTCACGCGCTCATTTCGCTCTAGGGGAATCCAAACACATGTCACGCATCAAGCATTGGGGCGTCGCCATCGGCGCCACCGCGTTGGTCGCTGCTGCGGCTGCCGCCACGTACCAATACGCGACGAGCGAAGCGGCAGGCCCAGTCTCCGGCGGAAGCGCCGAGACGATTGCCGCCGCAACCTCCTCGCCCCCGCCTGCGGGCGCCACCGACGATAACGGCGGCAGCGGTAACGCTGCAGCCGCAGCCTCGCCCAGCGATCCGCGCGGCGGCCGCGGCACGTTCATCCTCGTCTTCAAGGAAGCGCCGCTGGCGACGTACAAAGGCACGGTGCCGGGCATTTCGTCGCCGGAACGTACATTCGATATTCGCGGTAAGAACCGCATCAATGTCGAAGGCACCGAGTCGCAGCAATACGTCGAGTATCTCGAACTTCGTCAATCGCAGATCGAAACGCGCATGTCCACGATGATGGGCCGCGACGTCAATCCGCGCATGACCATGCAGCATGCGATCAACGCGATGGTTGTCGATCTGTCGCCGAGCGAAGCGAAAGCCGTGCAGGGTATGCCGGAAGTGCGTTTCGTCGAGGCATATCGCGAATATGAACTCGAAACCGATACCGGCCCAGCGCTGATCGGCGCGCCGCCGGTGTGGACGGGGACCAACCCCGGTTCCGGTGGCCAGCAGTATCGCGGCGAAGGCACCGTCCTCGGCGTGATCGACTCCGGCATCAACTTCGGCAGCCCGTCCTTCGCGGCGGCCGGTCCGATCGATGGCTACACCCACATCAATCCGTTCGGCGCCGGTACGTATGTCGGCACCTGCGCTGCGGGCGAAGTGGACGCCGGTCGTTGTAACGACAAGTTGATCGGCGGCTACGACTTCGTCTGCGGCGCGCCTGCTAACTTGTGCGGCGCGCCCAATATCCGTGAAGAACCCGGTTTCGGCGATACCAACGGTCACGGTAGCCATACGGCTTCGACGGTCGCCGGCAATACGCGCGACGCGGTCTTCGCAGGCGGCCCGCGTCGGATTTCCGGCGTCGCTCCGCGCGCGAACATCATCGCGTACGACGTTTGCTACACCAACACCAGCACCGGCCAGGGGCTCTGCCCGAACGTGTCCTCGTTGGCTGCGGTCGATCAGGCGATCTTCGACGGCGTCGTCGATGCGATCAACTACTCGATCGGCGGCGGCGCCTCGCCGTGGAGCGAAGCGGTTTCGTTAGCCTTCCTCAACGCGGTCGATGCCGGCATTTTTGTCGCGGCGTCTGCAGGCAATAGCGGCCCGGCCGCGAACACCCTCAGCCACAACGAGCCGTGGGTGGCCTCATCGGCGGCTGCGCAGCACGGTCGCGGCGCGTTCGGCGTCGCGATGTCGGTGACTGGCCCCACGCCGGTGCCGGCGAATCTGGCGCCGTTGATCATCAACGAAGGCACTGGCGGCGTGTCGTTGGCCGCCACGCTTCCGGGCAGCACGCCGTTGCGCATTAGCCCCAACATCAGCACAACAAACGACGGTTGTACTGCCGGGGTGCCCTATCCCGCTGGTGCGTTCACTGGTTCGATCGTTGTGATTCGCCGCGGCACCTGTGGTTTCTCCGAAAAGACGAACAATGCCACCGTCGCTGGCGCCATCGCGGTCATCATTGCGAACAATACGACGGGCGTTATTCTGCCATCGGTCCCCGGCACCACCATTCCGGTGTTCAGCGTGACCCAGGCCGAAGGCGATTCGCTGCGTAACTTCGGTCAAGCCAATCCGACCAACACGACCGCACAGATCACCTATCCGGCGGTCGGCATTCCGAATGCTCCGGATGTCTTGGCGGCGTTCAGTTCGCGCGGCCCGGCGGGCACCTTCAATCTGCTCAAGCCAGATGTCACCGCTCCGGGCGTGAACGTGTTGGCAGTGTTGTCCGGTACGACCTCCGTCACCGGTTCTGAACCGCTTGTTGGTTTGTTGAGCGGCACCTCGATGGCCTCGCCGCATAACGCCGGTTCGGCGATGCTGATCCGTCAGGCCCGTCCCAACTGGACCGTGCCGGAAATCAAGTCGGCGTTGTCCTTGACCGCGAACCAGACGGTCTACACCGAAGACTCGGTCACGCTCGCCAACCCGTTCGCTCGCGGTAGCGGCCGTCTCCAAGTGGATCGCGCGATCAACGCCGGTCTGGTGATGGACGAAACCGCCGCGAACTACTTCGCCGCCAATCCGGCAGCGACGCCCGCAGGCGATCCGACCACGTTGAACCAGCCCAACCTGATCAACCGCAGTTGCTTCCCGACCTGCGCGTTCAATCGCAGCTTCCGCAGCACCCGTGCCACTACCGAAACTTGGCGCGTGCAGTTGGAAGGCATCCGCGGCGCGTTCCCGTCGTTCCTGACGGTGGCCCCGGGCGCGACCATCAGCGCCAGATTCACCATCTACGGTTCGATCTATCCGAACAACGGCAACTTCAACTTCGGCAATGTCGTGCTGACTTCGGTACCGACCGACGGCTCGGCGCCGCAAGTGCTGCGCATGCCGATCGCCATTGCGGTGCAGCCGCCGGTGATCTCGCTGCCGGCTGGCATATCGATGTCGATGCCGACCAATGGCGTGAATTCGGTGTACTTCAACATCGGCAACACCGGTGGCTCCACCTTGACCTACAGCTTCCTGAATACCGGCACCGCCGAAGGCACGCTCATCAATACGACGGGCACGACCACGGGTTCAGGCTTCCGTTCGACGAGGTACTTGGATCCAACGGTTGCGCTCAATAACGCCCAGTACTCGGCGGATGATTTCGTGGTGACGCAAACCACGCAGATCAGGTCGTTGTTCGTGGAAGGCTTCACCTTGGTGGTTCCGCCGCTATCGACGGTATCGCCGACGCTGACCTGGAGCATCTATCCGGACGCTGGCGGCTTGCCGGCGGGTAATCCGAGCTCGGCCCCGGGCGCAGCGGTGTGGACCTACACAGCAGGATCGACATCGGCAGGCGTGACCACCACGTCGGATGCCATTGGCGACAACATCTTGCTGAACCTGACTGCTGCAGGCCAGAACGTCAGTCTCCCGCCGGGCCGTTACTGGCTGGTGGTCAACGCCAACAGCACCTTCGCCAATCGTTGGGTCTGGTTCCAATCGACCGTTGGCAGTGGCTTGCCTGGTGCAGCAGCGATCACCGTCTCGCAGACGAATACGGGTGCGTGGACGACTCAGACAGCGACCACGTTTGCCGGCTTGGCGATGCGGGTGAATATCGATGTGCCCTGCGGCGCTCCGTGGATCGGCGGCACCTATGCGGCTTCGGGTTCGCTGGCGCGCGGCACCAGCCGTTCCGCACTGACCGTGCTCTACGGCACCGGTCTGACCCCAGGCAACTACAGCGGCATCGTCTGCGTGCAGTCTAACGACCCGGTCACACCGCGCATTAGTCTGCCGGTGTCGCTGACGATCACGCCGTAAGCGCGATCGGATTCGGAATAACGAATCGAGTCATCGCAACATGTTGTATCGAAGGGCCCGGTTTCCGGGCCCTTCTTTTTTGGGAGGATTGGTTCGGAGAGGGCTGGATGGAGCCTCATCTTCCGACCGTTAAACGCCGGGATTCCCGATCCGTTATGCGTCGTGGCGTCGCCGTCTCCTGGCGGCAGATCGGGCCTGAAGGCCCTCCTACGAACGGCGCTCCTGTTCAAAGGTCTCTTTGCCTAATCGATCGATCGTCAAGACGGATCGTCTGAGTCAAGTAAGCAGCGCGGCATATGCTCAGCATGATCTATTCGCAGCACGATCTATTCGCAGCGCGGTCTGTCGTACTGGATCCTCAGACGCTGGCGCTTAAGAGCCTGTTCAACATCTCCGAATGTCGCAATCGCGCTGGCGTTGTAGGAGGGCCTTCAGGCCCGATCCGATGGTATCGAAGGCGATCTTCACCATGATCGGGGCTGCGCCCTGCTACAAAGCAAACAGCATTCGACGCAAGACGGTGCATTCGGAGATGTTGAACAGGCTCTTGGGCTCAGTTCGGAGCATGCGCAGATTACATCTACGCTGTTATGCCGTTGCGCGTATCGCGCTGGTGATAGCGCAACGGCTCGGTAGGTCATGCGGTGATGCGCGTTCGCCCCGATTGCATCGCTTCCCGATGCGTAGACGCAATGCTCACTCGGCGTGCGCGACGAAACAGGTTTATGGACTAGGTGGCTGCGCAGATGCGGGTGATTGTTCGCTAGGCTGCGCCGTGTTGTAAATCGCAGCGCGGGCTTCGAACAGGCGCTGGCGCAGGTATTCATCGCGCGACATTCCGGCGGGGAAGCTTTGCATCGCCTGCACTTCGGCGACGATTTGCGCTTCGCGGGTCTTGTAGGACTGGAAGCGCGGGTCGCGCTTTTGCGACGCAACGAATTCTGACTGCCGCCGCTCGGCGTCGGATTGATAGCGGACGATCAGGTCGGCGATCTGCAGCGCCTGTTTCTGTTCGTCGGGCTCGCTGGCACGGATCAGAGCCATTTTCAGTTTCAGGGCTTCGCCGGCGCTGAGTTGTTTGCTTTTCGCGCGCTCATCGACGCGCTGCATCAGTCCAAGCGCTTGGCGGCTGCGTTCGGTCGGCGTCATCGCGGCTTGATTGAGCAAGAAACGGCGCAAATCGCGATCGAACTGCATGTACTGACGGAATTGCTGTTCCGGCGTGATCGCCTGCGTACCGTTGGTGACGCCCTTACTGAGGGCGAACTTCTGAGCCGCGGCGCGCAGCCTGTCGGTTTCTTTGGTCTGCTGTGTCGAATAAATCAAAATACCGACTAAGCAGATGGCTGAGATACCGAATCCGATCAACGAAAACTTGGCTTTCATGAGCGCTCTTGAAACGTGAGGCCCGTGTCCGGGCCTCACAGGGTGAGGATATCCCCAGCTTACAGCAGTTGGTCGACGGTCCAATACAGCAGATTAAATGGTTTTGCGCGGTCGGCCGCGTCGCTGCTTTCGGAGGCATCCAACACATTGCCGCTGCCGTCGAGCACGCTGTCGATGAAGTTCTTCAGCTGCAGGCTCATGGTCTGGATATCGCCGTTCTTGAAATCGACTACGGTGGTGCAGTGGCTTTCGTTGAGCGCGCGGTACTGCGGGAAATACCCGCCGAAATTGCCCAGACCGTTGAGTTTGGTCGATAGCCGCTGAGTGTCGATGTTCCAGCGCGCGTGGATCTGGGCTTCCTTTGCGGCTTGGTTCGGCGCGTTTTGGATTTCAGGGTAGAACCGCTCGTAGGAATACGAGGAAAAGTTCAGATCCTTCCAGAAGTGGGTGTGACCCAGGCGGTCGGATGGGAACCGTGCCGATAGACCGTTGTAGAGCGTGCCGATCTGGTTCGGGTTGAACTGCGGCAGGTCGCTGGATAGATATGACAGCGGGCCGCCGGCGCGATCCAGGCCCCACGCTTGACGGATCAGCGTTTGCAGCGGCGCAGACGGATATTCAGACGGATTGGCGCCGATGGGGTTGTCGAAAATCGGGCCGGAATCGTTGATCAGGAAACCGCGGGTCGGCGCCATGTCGCGACGCAGCGGGCCGTAATTGGTCAAGCTGCCCGCGCCGCCGGCACTGCAGCCGGTGGACAGCATCTGCGTGGGCCGCGGCAGGTTGTCTTTCAGCCAGCCGACCACCGCGCGCACATTGCGGGTGCCGTTGTGATGCCAGATCAGCGGCGGCTTCACGCCGGTGGGGTCGTTGTAGACCGCCACTTTATCGCCGCTGTAGATGTCACCGGTGCAGTAGGGCACATAAATGATGTTCCACTGCTGGGTCTTTACCGAATCGAAGGGGCTGATGCGGGTGATGAAGGGGCTGACCAGACTGGCGCCTGGATTGAGCAGGCTCATGTAATCGTCGGGAATGCCGTTCGGATTGCGCGCGCCACGCACGCCGGTTTGGCCGGTGCAGCTTGCGTAGTCCCAACAGGCGCCGCCGCCTTCCATGTAAATGATGGTGTTGCGGGTGTTCGCTACGCGATTGACGAAGAACTTATAGGGCGAGCCGTTGCCGCAGACCGCGCCGGTTTGCGCCGCGAGCTGGACGGTCTGCCATTCGTTGTAGGCGCCGGGGCGGAAGCCATCAGCGAAGCCGGACGGATTGGCCAGTAGCGGATAGCTGCCTGTGCGCTGCGCCGCAGTGACTTTATTGTCGGCTTTCGGCGGCGACACCAGGTTCGCCAGGGTTTGCCAGAAGGTGTAATCGCCTTGTTCGGCGCGCGCGGGCGCGGCGATCAGGACGGTGGCGATTGCGGTCGCGAGGACGACCGGGGTACGGAGGGTGACAGCCATGCAGTGACTCCTTGATAGGGGCTGATTGGGGCGATGGACGCGATTCCCGTGCCAGGGATGCGTGGTCCGATTCGTTAGTGAAGCGCCGGGCGCAAGCGTCAAAGACAGCACGATCATAGAGTGCTGTTCTTGCAGGCGTTTTGCGACCGGCGGGGCCGAATCGTGACCAGGGTCAGAATAACGCAAGCAGTGGACCGCCCGCATATTGCAGCGCAACAAGGCATGCACTGGCGGCGCTGTGATGTTGGCCGGGATGTTGGCCTACCGGTCCTATTCGCCCGGCTTGGCCGCTTCCACCGGCGCATGGGTTGCTGCGCGCCGTGCCAACTGCGCCTCGCGGTGCGCGATGTAGGCGTTGGCGATAAAGATCACGCCAGCGCCCAGGGCGGTCCAGCGGTCCAGTGGTTCCTGAAACAGCAGCCAGCCGGCAATCGCGACCAAGGGCAATTGCATGAAGCTGATCGGTGTCAGCGCCGACACATCGCCCAGCTTCAGCGCGCGCGTCCACAGCATGTGCCCGGAGGTGCCGAACACGCCGGCCGCGATGACCCATAGCCAGACGATGCCCTGCGGCCACTCCCACACCGTCAGCGCGGGCAGCAGCGACATCGGCACCCACAGCATCGCGGTGAACAGCACGATGCGGTCGGCCGGTTCGGTGCGCGACAGTTGCTTGATCTGGACCGAGACGATGCCGCTGAGCACCGCCGCCGCCAGCGCCACCAGGGTGCCGACGCTAAAACTATCGCTGCCGGGGCGAACGATGATCACCACGCCGACGAAGCCGAGTGCCACCGCAGCCCAGCGTCGCGCGCGCACCTGCTCATGCAGGAACATCGCTGCGGCAATGGTGACGAAGATCGGGGTCGAATACGACAGCGCCACCGCCTGCGCCAACGGCAGATGGCCGATCGCCCAGAACCCGGCCATCATCGACACGATGCCGATCGCGCAGCGGACGACATAGCGCGGCAGTTGGGTGGTGCGTAGCAACCCGGGGCCGTGCAGCATGAGTAGCGGCAGCGCCGCGATCAGCCCGAAGAAATTGCGGAAGAATGCGATCTCGAAGGTGTGCAGCGTTGCCGAGGCAAGTTTGATCGCGATCGTCATCAGACCGAAGAACACCGTGCTGCCCAACATCAGCAGCGCGGCGCGCAGATGCTGGGAGCGCTGCGCGGCCATGCTCACGCGTCGCTGGCGCCGAGGCTCGAGAACAGCAGACTCATGCACGTGAGCCCCGCTTCGGCCTTGCCGAATTCGGAGATGTCCACGGGAATGATGCGCTGCCCGCTGATGCGTGCATGCGCCTGCACGCGTTCGAGCGTGCGCGGAAAGGCCGCGTTGGCGATCAGCGTGCTGTTGAACGGCGTGCTATTGAACGGCGTGCTACTGGACAGCGTGCTGCCGATCGCAAGAACATTCGCAGCAAAGGGTTCGTCTTCGACCACGGCGATCCTGTCGAACCCAGCGAATGCAGCGGTGTCGATCCACGCGGGATTGAGCACGACGGTGTTCGCATCGAGCGCGGTGCACGCTGTTTTCAGGTGCAGGCTGCCGTGTACCTCGACTGGCACCACATCGTAGCCGTAGCGACGCACAATGGCGGCGAGTTGTGCGATGCCCGCGCGGTTAGTGCGTGTGCTCAGGCCGAAGAACAATGTGTTGCCGATGCGCAAGACATCGCCGCCTTCTAACATGCCAGGAGCGAGGATGCATTCGCGCTGCTCACGATAGCTCGCCAGTTGCGATGCGATGCGCGCGGGCTCCGGCTGCCGAGCTGCGGCGCCGGGCAGGGTGAGGATCGCAACATCGTCCAGCACCACTGCGGCATCCTCGACGAACACGCTATCGGGCAGCGCCTCGATGGCATCCAGAACCAACACCTTGGCTCCTGCGGCCTGCAGTGCGTCGCAGTAGGCCTGATGCTGGCGGTCGAGCGCGTCGAACGCCATCGGCATGCGCTCAAGAAAAGTCAATTCGCAGCGTTCGGCCAAGCTGCGCGCGGGGCGCCGCACGAGTGCGATGGTCGCTGTCATTGGATGCACCTTCACCACGCCGCGCCGATGACGCGCGGCTCCGGTTCGATCGCCACGCCGAAGCGCGTGTACACGCTAGCAGCGACTTCGCGCGCTAAATTCAGTAGTTCCGCGCCGGTTGCACGGCCGTGATTGACCAGCACCAGCGCGTGTTTGTCCGACACCCCGGCATCGCCGCTGGCGCCGCCGCGATGGCCTTTCCAACCGCAGGCGTCGATCAGCCACGCCGCCGAGAGTTTGCGCGTCGCGGCGTCGCTGCCTGGAAACATCGGCAGCGCGGCGTGTTCGGCGTTCAGCGCGTCGGCCTGCGCGCGCGGCACGATCGGATTCTTGAAGAAGCTGCCGGCGTTGCCGATGACCGCCGGGTCCGGCAATTTGCGCTGCCGCAAACGGATCACCGCAGCGGCGACATCGCGCGCGGTGTAGCCGCTGCGGGTGTCGGCAGCGATGCCCGGCTTCTGAAGCATGATGTCGTCCAGAATGCCGGCGTAACCGACTTTCAACCCCGCCATGCCAACGCTGCGCGCGGTCGGCAGCGCGAATTCGACGGCGGTGATCAGATAGCGATCCGGCGCGCGCTTGAACATGCTGTCGCGGTACGCGAACGCGCATTGCGCTGCGTCGAAACGATGGAACGCGCCGGTCGCAGGCGCGAAGGCTTCGACCGCGTGGATGCATTCGCCCACTTCCACCCCGTAAGCGCCGATGTTTTGGATCGGCGCGGCGCCGACGGTGCCGGGAATCAGCGCGAGATTCTCAAAGCCCGCGAGGCCTTGATCGAGCGACCACATCACCAAGCGATGCCACGGCACGCCGGCATCGACGCGGACGATGGCGATATCGTCGCGGGTGTCGAGGGTGCGGATGTTCTGCGTATCCAGCGCCAGCGCCATCTCTGGGCCTTCGACGATCAGCAGATTGCTGCCGCCGCCGAGCACCAGCGGCGCTGCGTTCGCGAGTTCGTTCGCGAACAGCGCGGGCAGGTCGTTGCTGTCGTCGGTTTCGATCAGCAACCCTGCCCGCGCATCGATGCCGAAGGTGTTGCGCGCGCGCAGCGGCGCGTGCGGCGTGCGGCGGATGGTCATCGGCGATTCGCGCCTATCTCAACATCGAGATCGAGCGACATCCGCGCGTCATCCCGGCGAACGCCGGGATCCAGCATTTGGAAATTTTCGGCAAAACACGCTGGATAAGCAGTTGGATAAACAACTGGATAAGCAACTGGATAACGCGCTGCATAACCAGCCTTCGGCTGCTGCGAAGCGATTCCGGCCTTCGCCGGAATGACGAAGCTGTCAATGACGAAGTTGTCAATGACGAAGCCGTCAATGACGAAGCCGTCGTTCGATCCATCTGCTTCGATGTTCAGATAGGTTCTACTCATCATTAACCCATCATCCGTTGCTGCCCATTCGCTGTAGTCGCTCATGCGCGGCGCCTCATCCTCGGCCGGGCGGCAAGTGGCCGCGACTCGGCGCTTCCTTGCGGCGGCGAATCGCATTCAGACATTCGTCCACCAGCACCGGGCCGCGATAGATCAGGCCGGTGTAAAACTGCACCAAGCTCGCGCCTGCCGCCATTTTCTTCACCGCATCGGCGCCGGAGAGAATACCGCCTACGCCGACGATCGGAATATGCTCCGGCAGGCGCGTGCGCAGCATGCGCAGCACCGAGGTCGATTTCGCCATCAGCGGTTCGCCCGACAGGCCGCCGGCTTCTTTCGCCAGCGCGTGCTGATGCACCGCGATGCGCGACACCGTGGTGTTGGTGGCGACCACGCCGTCCACGCCCATTTCGCCAAGCACCCGTGCGGTGACGTCGATGTCCTCGTCGGCCAGATCTGGCGCCACTTTCACCAGCATCGGTACGCGGCGACGATGGATGCCGTGCAGACGCTCCTGCGCTTCGCGCAGCACGCCGATCAATTTGCGCAGTTGCTGTTCTTCCTGCAGTTCGCGCAGGCCGGCGGTGTTCGGCGATGAGATATTAATCGTGATGTAGTCGGCCAGCGGGTAGACTTTTTCCAAGCAGATCAAATAATCCAGCGCTGCCGATTCATTCGGCGTGTCTTTATTTTTGCCGATATTGATGCCGAGAATGCCGTCGCCTTTGCGCTTCGCGTTCTGCACGTTGCGCACCAGCGCATCGACGCCGTCGTTGTTGAAGCCGAGACGATTGATGACCGCGTTGTGCTCCGGCAGACGAAACATCCGCGGCTTGGGATTGCCTTCTTGCGGCTGCGGCGTGACCGTGCCGATTTCGACGAAACCGAAGCCCAGCGCGAACAGCGCGTCGATATGCGCGCCGTTCTTATCCAGCCCGGCCGCTAACCCCACCGGATTGGGAAAGGTCAGGCCCAGCGTTTTCACCGGGAAGGGTTTTGGCTTGCGCGCCAACAGCGGGCTTAAGCCGGTGCGGTATGCCGTTTCCAACATCGATAGCCCAAGCGTATGCGCGCGCTCGGCGTCCATGTGGAACAGAAAAGGGCGGGCGAGGCCGTACATCGAGTCAGTCCTTCCCGCCGGCCATCTGCGCTTCGATCCGCTTCAATACTTTCTCCGGATGGAAGCTCAACCCTTGATATAACGTCTCCGTGCTGCCGTCCGCGTATGCGATCTTGAAGCGCAAGGCGACGAACACCGCGCCCTCGTCCCAGAAGGGCGACGACCCCAAGGACCACGACCCAACATCGTACAGCCACGCGCTGCAGGGTTCATCGCGCGCGACGCGGCATTCGCGCTCGGAACGCGTTTCCCACTCTGGGTTAGCCACACCGTAGATTTTGCCGCCGTGTACGATCTTGGCGGTGCGCTGGATGGCCTGTTTCGGCAGAAGCACCTCGACGGTCTTTCGATCCGTGACGTTCTCGACCGCGATCGACGCGGGTTTGGCGCCGTGCGCGAATTTAAGCTTGAACTCCCAGCGGTAGGTTAACGGCCCGCCGTCGTCGGACCATTCAAAGCCCGGACCCGCGCTGAGAATTTCGACGCGTTTCGTCGATGCGGGAAGAAAGCCCGCTTCGGTGAAGTAGAACGTCGCGAGTTTGCCTCCCGCGATGTCCGTTTCCATCGACATCACGTCGTACCCGCGATTGGTCGGTTGCACGGATACGGCGTTCGTCTCCGAATCCGTGCAACCGACCGTCGCCAATAGCGCGAACAATGAGACCGACAGCGATGCTATCGACAGCGATCGATGGATCATGCGCCTTCCTCTGATTTCGTTCACGAGGTCAGCGCGCTCAAGCCGTAGAACGCCCAGAAGAACAGAACCAAGCAGATGCCCGCAATCGCGACGAACACCTGTAAGCCGCCCAAGATGAGGCCGGCGCCCGCGAAGAAGGTGACGGTGGCGGAATCGTTCGGAGCGCGGTTCAGCGCCCGCGCCTTGCGGCCGAAAACAATCGCTCCGATCGTGCCGAGGATCGGCAGCGCGCCGCACCCCAAGATCCCGCACACGAAGCTCAAACCCGCGAAAAGGCTCGCCTTGCCGCGGTCCGGCAAAGCCGCGGGTTCGGGCGCGCGTGCGCTGTCGTCGGCGCTGCTCTCCATGTCGGTGTTGTTCATTCGCCCAAACCGAGTTGGGCGGCGATGGCGGGCGAGTCGAATTTCGCCCCCTGATAAATCGTCTCGCGGCTGCCGTCGCGGTATTCGATCGTGAAGCGCAGGCGCAGATAGTAGGCGGCATCGTGGAAGATCCACGCGCTGCACGGATTATCGCGGGCGATTTTGCAGGAGCTCGGCGAACGCGCGGTCCAATCCTTGCCTCGGATCGAACCGACGCCGTCGGCGTTCACATCCATCACGATCGTCGGCCTGACGCCGTCTTCGTCGACCAGCGTTTCCGCTTCCGGCCCGGTGACGTTTTCCACCTTCACGCGCTGCGGCATCGCCTCCTCGGCGAAGCGCAAGGTCACGGCCCATGCGAACGATGGCGCTCCACCGTCTTTAGGCACTTGGAAGTCCGGCCCCGCGCTGGTGATTTTCACCCGATCCGTCGACATCGGAATGAAGCCGTCTTCGGTCGCGTAAAACGTCTCGGTGGCGCCCCCCGAAATGGTCCACTGCTCCGCGCGCACCGGTTTGCCGGCATAGGTCTCCGGCGGTGCCGCCAGCGCGACCGAAACGAAGACCGACCCGACCGCCGCACACAACACGTACCGCAACAACCCCCTTTGTAGCTGACGCATATCGCTCGCTCCTTCCTGATGATGACGGACGCTCGGCTCGGCGTCGGTCTATAGATCGAACTTGATGCCCTGCGCCAGCGGCAGCGTGTCCGAGTAGTTGATGGTGTTGGTCTGCCGGCGCATGTACGCCTTCCACGCATCCGAGCCCGATTCGCTGCCACCGCCGGTTTCTTTCTCGCCGCCGAACGCGCCGCAGCAGATCGCGCCATCCACTGGACGTACGCTGCAAGGAAGAATCAGCGAATGTACGTTGGGACGCGGCCCAAGGATGCGCCGCCTCATGGCCGCCATTGAGACCCAACGCGTGCTACTTCCATCGCGCTGAACGGCCCTAGTGTGCCGCGATGCCCAAACCGACCAGGGCGGCGGCGAGACCGCCGAAGAACACCAGTAGCAGCACGATGCCGAGCACGGTGACGACCACCGACAGCCAGCCCAGCACCAAGCCCGCGAGCGCCCAGGCGTCGCCGTCGATGGTGTCGGGGTTGCGCCGAATCTCGGCGCGCGCCATGTGGCCGGCGACGATTGCGGTCACGCTGCCCAAGAACGGCAGCAGGGTCCAGCCGAGCACGCCAGCGATCGCGCTCACGATCGCCTTGGTGCTGGTGCGTTTCATCGTCGTGTTCATCGTGGATGCTCCTTAGAGATCGAACGTGATGCCCTGTGCCAGCGGCAGCGAATCAGAATAATTGATCGTATTCGTTTGCCGGCGCATGTACGCCTTCCACGCATCCGAGCCCGATTCGCGGCCACCGCCGGTTTCTTTCTCGCCGCCGAACGCGCCGCCGATTTCCGCGCCGCTGGTGCCGATATTGACGTTGGCGATGCCGCAGTCGCTACCGGACGCCGCGAGGAAGGCTTCCGCCGCGCGCAGGTTGGCGGTGAAGATCGACGACGACAGGCCCTGCGGGACTGCGTTTTGCAGATCGATCGCTTCGTCCAGCGTCTTGAACGTCATCACGTACAGAATCGGCGCGAAGGTTTCGTGTTGCACGATCGCCGCGTCGTTGGTCAAGCCGGTGACGATCGCCGGCAGCACGAAATTGCCTTTACCTTCGATCGCTGCGCCGCCGGTTGCCACCGTGCCGCCGGCCGCTTTCGCCTGCGCGATCGCATCGAGATACGCATCCACCGCATCGCGGCTGTTGAGCGGGCCCATCAAATTTTTCGGATCGGTCGGGTCGCCGATCTTGGTTTCCACTTGCTTGTACGCAGTGACGAGCTTCGCCAGCACATCGTCATAGACCGATTCATGCACGAACAAACGGCGGGTGGTGGTGCAGCGCTGGCCGGCGGTGCCGACCGCGCCAAAGACGATTGCCGGAATCGCGAGTTTCAGGTCGGCGCTGGCGTCGACGATGATCGCGTTATTGCCGCCCAGTTCCAGCAGCGAACGGCCCATGCGCCGCGCGACGCGCTCGCCGACCATGCGCCCGACCTTGGTCGAACCGGTGAAGCTGACCAAACCGATGCGCTTATCGTCCACGAACTGCTGCGCGATCTCGCTGCCGGCGTCGTTGAACAAAAAGAAGATGTCGGGGAAACCCGCCTTGCGCAGCGCCTCGTTGCAGATGTTCATCGACGCAATGGCCGACAGCGGCGTCTTCGGCGACGGCTTCCAGATCGAAATATCGCCGCACACCGCCGCGACAAACGCATTCCAGGCCCACACCGCGACCGGGAAGTTGAACGCCGAGATGATCCCGACCAAGCCAATCGGATGCCATTGTTCGTACATGCGATGGCCCGGGCGCTCGCTGTGCATGGTCAGGCCGTAGAGCTGACGCGACAGACCGACCGAGAACTCGCCGATGTCGATCATCTCCTGCACTTCGCCGTCGCCCTCGGGCTTGGACTTGCCCATTTCCAGCGCCACCAGCGAACCCAGCGCGTCCTTGTGCGCACGCAGCGCCTCCGCGCACAGGCGAATCGCTTCACCGCGACGCGGCGCCGGGGTGGTGCGCCAGACCTTGAAGGCGGCCTGGGCGCGCTCGACGATCAGGTCGTAATCCGCCTGCGACGACGCCATCACCCGGCCCAACACCTCGCCCGTGGTCGGATTGATCGGCTCGATCACGCCAGCATCGGCGGTGGTGGACCACTCGCCATGGCCGAGATAGGTGCCGGATTCGCTGGCGCCGAGGCCGAGCGCGGAAAGAACGGGGTGGGTCATGCAGAACTCCTGAGCGGGGGACAGGCCGGGCCACGGACGCACCGGGCCGGCCAGAAATTGGAAATGTGCAGCTTGGAAACTGGTGGCCCCGACACGATTCGAACGTGCGACCTGTCCCTTAGGAGGGGACCGCTCTATCCAGCTGAGCTACGGGGCCAAGTGCGCGATTATCGCAGGGATGAACGGGAGTCGGCACCCCCGCCCCTCATCCGGCCGTTGGCCACCTTCTCCCCGCATGCGGGGAGAAGGTGAGCAGCAGTGCTACGTTTGAACCTGCCCCCGCATGCAGGAAGAAGGAAAGCCGCGCTACGTTTTCCCTCTCCCCGCATCGCGGGAGAGGGTGCCCGAAGGGTGGGTGAGGGGCGCTCTTCAGGCCCGATCACCATCACTGCGTGCCCACAGCGGGCCTGAAGAAGCCCAGCTACACGGCTGCGATCAACCCTCGGCGTTCAACCCTCACGATGCCGCAGCGTCATTCTCCAAGCCCTTGATCTGCCATAGACTGGCGCCCATGCTGTTCGTCTCGATACGCCCTGCCGATCCGCGCATGGCTGATGACTCAACTCAAGGTTGCCCGCTATGAACGTCCCCTTGCCCGCCGAGTACCATCCGCCGGCCCACATCCTCGAAGTCTTGCAGAAAATAGAATACGAGGATGCACTGAAGGCAGGCGATCCTCGCTATGTGGACACCGAGGCCGCGCGTGGCAGCCGGCAGACATTTTCGCGACTGGCGAAGAAGTTTGGCTGGGATCCAGCGACTGGTGATTTCTTTGCGCCAAGCGACAAGCATGTGCTTTTCTTCGGCCATATCGGTAGCGGAAAGACCACCGAACTGCGCCGTTACGCCAAGAAATTCGACGATTCCAAACGGTTTTTCGTCGTCGAGGTGGACGTGCTGGACAAGCTCGACCGCAATAATCTGCAATACACCGAGGTATTGCTGGCGATGGCCGAATCGCTTCTGGAAGCGATGATCGCTGGCGGGTACGACCTTGAAGAGAGTGCGCTGAAACCGATTCGAGACTGGTTCGCTGCGGTAACCCGGACGAGTACTCGCTCGCGTGATTTGAACATCGAAATCAAAGCAGGCGTTGAGGCAGGTGGCGGCATTCCTGGGCTGGTCAAGCTGTTTTCGAGTTTGACCTCTTCGATCAAGACCGGTGGCAGCCAGAAGCAGGAGTGGCGCGAAGAAATACGGAACCGTTTCACCGATCTGTCTAGCGCTTTCAACGGTTTGGTGCGAACGGCTGAAATCCATCTCAAGCAGGCGGGTCGTGCGGATCGGATTCTGTTCATGATCGACGGCACCGACAAAATGCGTGGGGAAGACACCCAGAAATTCTTCGTCTACGACGCCGAACAATTGCTGGCGATTGAAGTGTTGGCGATTTATACCGCCCCGCTGCATTTGAAATTCGATGGCCGGCTTGGTGGGAAGCTGGATGCGAATACGGTGCTGCCGATGATGAAACTCTATGAACGAGACGGTAGTCGCTGCGAAGCCGGATGGGAGTCTTTGACTGAGTTATTGTTGCGCCGGGCCGATCATGGGCTATTCGCAAGCGACGCGGACATCCGATCGCTGGTAGAACATTGCGGCGGACATCCACGCGAGTTGCTGCGACTGCTCAAGTTCTGCTGCGAGTATGCGGATCAGCGCATAGACGCAGAGGTCGTACGCAAGGCAATCGCACAGCTCGCTTCCGACTATCGCTATTTTCTCAAAGCTCAGGATTACAAGCGTCTGGCGGAAGTCGATGCTTCGCCCACGCAGGATGGTAACGAGGCGGCCGATCAAGAGCTACTGCATCGCTTGGCATTGATGCAGTACAACGATGGTACGTGGCGGTATAGCCACCCGGTGGTCCGCACTCTCGAAGGCTACAAGTCAGCAAAAGCCGCCTTGGCCACGACCGCTGCGGCCGGCTGACAGCAGCAGGCCATGACCGACCCCGATTTTGCGCTCGAACGGCTGCGCCTGGAAACGGCGCGCACGCTGCCGGCTGGGTGTTTCGACGACTTTCAGCGTTTGTCGAAAACATTGATTTACGGCCCGCCGTTTCAATGGCTGCTGATCGATGCGCCTAACGAACGCTATCGCAAAACGGTGATGGCAGCACTAGACACGGTGTTGTCCGCGGCCAAGCTTCGCGTAAGCCACCTGCCCATCGGCCGCAGCATCGCCGATGTCGATGCCTTGGAAGCGCGATTGGTCAAGCATGCGGCGACAGACGCGGTGGTTCACGTCGTCGTGCCTGCGAACTGGTTCGATGCTAAACGCTGGGATGCCTTCAATGTTCGTCGCGAGCGTATCGCCGCCAAGGCGCGGGCGAAGCTGGTGTTCTGGCTGAACCACGAAGCGATTGCCAGCGCCTCGCGTGGCGCGCCCGACCTGTGGGCGTGGCGTTCGGGCGTGTATACCTTCGCCCCGGAATCGCAAGTGTCGGCAGCAGACGTCGGCTTGTCGCAGATCGCGCGCACCCCTGCTATCGAAGGCTACCGTGCCGACACCCGCAGCTTGGCCGAACGCCATCGCCGGATCGCTGAAATCGAAACCTGGGTCGCGACCCACCCGCAGGCCAGCGATGCGCTGTTGGTCGCGCCCTTGGATGAACTGGGGGAGTTGTATGAAACCGTTGGCGACTACGACGCAGCACTGGTGCATTTGCGTGAGGTTGAACTGCCCTTGCACCGCCGCCTGGGTGATGCGCGTCAGATCGCGATCACGCAGGGCCAGATTGCGGACATCCTGCAGTCGCGAGGCGAGCTGGAGGAGGCCCTGCGCATCCGGCGCGAGGAGGAGCTTCCGGTGTTCGAGCGTCTGGGCGATGTGCGTGAGCGTGCGATCACGCAGGGCAAGATTGCGGACATCCTGCAGTCGCGTGGCGAGCTGGAAGAGGCCTTGCGCATCCGGCGCGAGGACGAGCTTCCGGTGTACGAGCGTCTGGGCGATGTGCGTTCGCGCGCGATCACGCAGGGCGAGATTGCGGACATCCTGCAGTCGCGAGGCGAGCTGGAGGAGGCATTGCGTATCCGGCGAGAGGAAGAGCTTCCGGTGTATGAGCGCCTGGGCGATGTGCGTTCGCGTGCGATCACGCAGGGCCGGATTGCGGACATCTTGCAGTCGCGAGGCGAGCTGGAGGAGGCCTTGCGTATCCGGCGCGAGGACGAGCTTCCGGTGTACGAGCGCCTGGGCGATGTGCGTTCGCGAGCGATCACGCAGGGCCGGATTGCGGACATCCTGCAGGCGCGTGGCGATCTGGAGGAGGTCTTGCGCATCCACCGCGACGAGATACTCCCGGTCGTGGATCGCTTGGGTGATATCAAAGGGCGAGCCGTCACGCAGGGCAAGATTGCGCGCATCCTGCAGTCGCGTGGCGATCTGGAGGAGGCCTTGCGCATCCACCGCGACGAGATACTCCCGGTCGTGGATCGCTTGGGCGATATCAAAGGGCGAGCCGTCACGCAGGGCAAGATTGCGGACATCCTGCAGTCTCGAGGCGAACTGGAGGAGGCCTTGCGCATCCGGCGTGAGGAACAGATGCCGGTCTACGAGCGACTGGGCGATGTGCGTGAGCTGCTGATCTGTAGATGGAAGCTGGCAACCACTTTGAATCAGCGCGGCCATCCTGAAGACCGCCCCGAAATTCGTACCCTGTTGCAGCAGGCCCTGGCCGAGGCTGAGCGCCTGCGTCTGCCCGAAGCCGCCGGCATTCGCGGCTGGATCGCGAAGATCTTCGGCCCCGACGATCACGACACCCCCGCAACCTCGTAGGAGGGCCTTCAGGCCCGACGCTTTTTCGTCGATGTGACGCCAAACAAAACATTAGGCGTGATCTTCTCGAACAAGAAACTCGTGTGTGGCAGGTTGTTTCATCGTGCGTCCGGTCTGGCCTGATGGCCGTCCTACGAACAGCGGATGTATCGGATCGGTCGGCGATCGCGCTGGACCTCGAAACAATGCCAACACCGATCTGTCACCAGCGGCAGGTAGACAAATCGCTCGCGCATATGTGCATCATTCGCATCCACCGGCGCAACGCCGGCCATGGACACTCAATCACCACAGGGAGGATATATGCAGACCACGACCAGCACCGGCCAAGGCGTTATCGCCAGCGATGATGCACACAATGGCGACGCCCGCGACGCTCTCCAACAACTCCAATCTGCCCACGACGCCCGCCCCAACATCCTGCTGCTCCTAGTCGATCAGTTGTATTACCCGAATCCGGGCTACGGCGACGCAGGCTTCGCCAACGACATCAAGAAAATTCTCTCGTTCGTCGGCAGTCTCGAAGGCAACGAATACGCGAAGCACTACCCCGGCTTCTGCAAACTGCGCGAGTACGCGACGGTGTTTACCGATCACACCATCGCCGAATCGGCCTGCATCCCCAGCCGTGCCAGCATCATGACCGGGCAGTACGGGCCGCGCACGGGCGTGACCCAGACCGATGGCTTGTTCAAGAGCGGCGATGCGTCGAATTTCCCATGGCTGCGTCACGATGGCGCGCCGACCGCGGGCGATTATTTTCGCGAGATTGGCTACACCGCGCATTACTTCGGCAAATGGCATGTGAGCGAGCCGCCGGAGCACACGCTGCAGGGTTATGGCTTCAGCGATTGGGAATTGTCGTGGCCGGAGCCGCACGGTGCGTCGATCAATAATCTCGGCACGTTTCGCGATTATCAGTTCGCCGATGTGGCGTGTAACTTCCTGCGCAATCGTGGGCTGGGCGTGCCCTACAACCGCGCGCTGTCGCAGCAGGGCATGGACCGCCCGTTGGATTCGCGCACGCCGCAGACGCCGCCGTTTTTCGCGGTGTGTTCGTTCACCAATCCGCACGACATCGCGACCTATCCCACGCTGCCGCGCGGGCTGCAGCCGAGCATGCCGAACGACAGCAGCGTGAGCATTCCGATGTTCGGCCCCGGCGGTTCGGTGCCGGTGCCGCCGCAGGGCTCGGTGAGCGTCACGCCGACCGAAGGCACGTTCCACGTGCCGCTGAATCCCACCGGTTTGCCGCAAGATTGCGCCACTGCGTCGCCGACGCAGGACGAGAATCTGCTGACCAATAACAAGCCGCGCGCGCAATTCGAGGCGTCGTACAAAGTCGGATTGGGGCTGGCCTCGGCGACGGGTTTGGCGATCGCGCAGGGCGTCGGCGGCGATGCCGACACCGTGCTGCAGAACGCGGTGAAGGCGACGTTGGGCATCGCGATTCCATTTCAATTGCAGAACGACCCGAACGGCGCCGCCACCGGTTTTCTGCAGTATTACGCCTACATGATTTCGATGGTGGACCGACACATCCTGCGCGTGCTGCAAGCCTTGGAAGAAAGCGGTTTGCGCGACAACACCATCGTCGTGTTCACCTCCGACCATGGCGAATACGGCGCCGCGCACGGCATGCAGATCGAAAAATGGCATGGCGCTTATCAAGAAGCGGTGCATGTGCCGCTGTTGATCAGCAGTCCGCGGTATGCCGAAAGCCGCGACGTGCAGCGTCCCATCGCCGCGCAAACCAGTCATATTGATGTGTTGCCGACGCTGTTGAAGCTGGCGCACGCAACCGATGAGCAGATCGAACGCGCACGCCGCACGCTGTCCAAAACACATCTAGCCGCGCCGTTGCCGGGCGCGAATCTACTGCCGTTACTGCGCGATGGTGGCGGCCCGGTGATCGGCCCCGATGGCCGCGAGCGCACCGGCGTGCTATTCGCGACCGACGATTTGATTACCGAGCCGCTGCCGCGCGACGACGACCCGCACAACATCGCATCGTGGCAGCAATACGCGGTGTTTTCGGCCACGGTCGAATTACTGCGCACACCGCCTGCGGACGGCGCGCCGCCGCATCCGTATGTGCCGGAACTTGGGCCGGGTGCGGTGCAGCAGCCCGCGCACGTGCGCGCGCTGCGTTCGGGCGAATGGAAACTGGTGCGCTACTGCGACCCGTGGAGCGAGCGGCCGGTGGCGGACGAGTGGGAGCTGTACAACTTGGCGCACGATCCGATCGAGAACATCAATTTGCTGATCTACAACGGCGCGTTTCCGACCGTGATTCCGGCGTCGTCGCTGCCTGCGTATTTAGACGCGGCGACGGTTGCGGCGAAGGCCGGCGAATTGCGCGAAGAATTAGCGCGCCAGGAAGCAGCGCTGCTGTCGCCGTATCCCAGCGCGCACCCGTCGGCGCGCGCGTGATGCACATGAATTGCCGGTAGAGCGGGTCTCCGACCCGCTGAGCCGTCGGTAGAGCAGGTCTCCGACCCGCTGGTCGGAAGCGATGATTGCAGCGGCTCAAAGAACCGCTCTACCATCGGCGATGGACAGCACCGAAGATCGACAAGATCGATAAGATCGTAAAGCGTAGTTAAAACGAAGGGGCCAAAAGGCCCCTTGCGTGTACCGCGATGCGATTTGAGCCGCGACGAATTCCGGCTGGTTTATTCCGGCTGAATATCCACGCGGATGCGGATGCGGTCGCCGGGGTGAGCGTTCATGCGGGTCATGTGCTCGCGGCCAGCGTATTCGTAGGTCACATCGTACGAACTGACGATGTTTTCGGTGCGATAGCTGCGATCGTCGCCTTCGCGGATCGGGTCGCAGACCGTGACTTTCGCCATTTTCTGCTGGTTGTTGCGCTGCGAGGTTTCGTAGATGCCGCGACCGGCCATACCGCCGACCATCGAACCCACCGCCGCCGTCGCGTAGCGCGCCGAACCGCCGCCAACTTTGCTGCCGAGTGCGGCGCCGACGATGCCGCCGATCACGGTGGCGACGTTGCGCCCGGTTTCGGTGCCCTGCGGATTTCTGTAACGGTCGTCGTAACGATCGTTATAGCGATCGTTGTAGCGGTCATCGTAGCGATCGCGGCTGTAACTATCGCTGCGGGCGTAGTCGCGGTCTTGATCGCGATATTGATCGCGATCGTCGCTGCTGTAGTAACCGTCTTCGGTCCAGCAGCGCTGTGCGGATGTCGGCGTGGTGCGATAGCCCGATTGCAGCACCGGATCGACGCGAATCACGCGTGCGTAATCGTAATAAGGCGCGTCGCTGCGCACGGTACGGTCGTTGCTATACGCGGATGCGTTGCTCGGAGACTGCGCCGTGGCGGTGCCGGCGGTCATAGCGGTGACGAGGCCCAGCGCGAGAATCGAAGCGGCGAAGCGGTTCATGGTGCTCTCCCAAGCGCCGAAGCGGCGCGATGCGAACCGTAGAGCTTGATGGGTAACGGCCTGCTGAACCCAGCGGCTTTCGTGCCGAAGCGTCTGGCGACATTTAGCTGGCCCTCAGCCGCTGAACGCTGGTGGCAGCGGCGTTGTCTCATGCCTAGCGGTTGGATTACGTCAGCACGATTCGCCCAAAAGCGGCGCATTCGGCGCGCCTCGTTGGCGAGATGCGTTGGCGGGATGCGTTAGTGAACGCTGCGGTAGACAAGCGCACTGCCGACGCTCGCTGCCGTCGAGCGATTGCGAGCTGCAGTGCTGCCACTGGACGAACGTGGCAGCACCGCAGTTTCACGCCATGCCTCAGTCGGTGACTGTTCTGCAGCACGGAGCGATTTCCCAAGAATTACCGTTCGCATACACGCCTGAGCAGCGTTCTATCTTGGTCGCACCGCCAGGGCAATCGCCGCTGGAGTTGGTGCTGGAGACATGGATCTTTTGATCGTTGACCGGGTCGAGCACGCTCGATGGCAGATTGCGGACTTTAATTGGCTTCGACATGCCGACCGTCGATTCTGCAGCAGGTGCAGGCTGGGGCCTGGCTTCTGCGGCAGGCCTCGCTGCCGCGCATTGGAATGTCGCCAGTACCAACAGGGTAACGAGACGACTCGTGTTGAACACGCGCGTTTTCGATTTCATACAGATGCCCCTTTCTCGATGAGAAGGGCGCTGTCGATGGTCGCGCCCAACACCATCCCGCAAAAATATTGGCCGGTAGGCGTCGAGAGGTGGGCAGCGGCGCAGACCGACGTTAGAGCCTGTTTAGACTATACCAGCGTCGCTTCGATCGTCACTGGCACCGCCAGCGCGCGCGAGATGACGCAGCCGGCTTTGGCGGCATTGGCGATCTCGGCGAATTGCTCGGCGGTGATATCCGGCACCGATGCGCTGACGATCAAATGCACGCCGGTGACCGTCGGGCCAGGGTCCATGCCCGGTTCCATCATCGCTTCGGCGCGGGTGTCGATGCGGGTCGGGGTGAAGCCGGCGCGGCCGAGCACCGCCGATAGCGCCATGCTGAAGCAGCCGGCATGCGCAGCGGCGAGCAATTCTTCGGGATTGGTGCCTTTTTCGTCGCCGAAGCGGGTCTTGAACGAAAAGTTCTGGTTGTCGAACAAGCCGCTCTGCGGCGTGCTCATTGCGCCCTTGCCGGCCATCAGTTCGCCTTCCCAGTAAGCCGTTGCGATGCGTTTGAACCCCATGATCGAATTCCTTTATGTGTGGTGTGGAGGGGCAGTTTACGACGTTCGCGTTTCACGAGGTCCGTGATTTATGAGGTCCATGATTGATGAGGTCCGTGTCTCACAAGGTCCGTGCCTCACAAGGTCCCTGCCTCACACGCTCCTGCCTTACGAAGTCCTGCCTTACGAAGTCCGCGTCTCCGGGAAATGCGCTTTGGCGTATTCGACAAAAGCCCGCACCTTGGGCGTGAGGAAACGATGGCTCGGGAAGACCGCATGCACCGGGACCGTCGGCGGGCGCACCTCCGGCAACACGTGGACAAGGCGGCCGGCAGCGAGGTCCGGTGCGGCGATCAGGCACAGGTTCTCGACGATGCCCAGTCCCGACAGTGCGGCGCGATGCTGGGCGTAGCGGCTGTCCACGCGCAGCCGCGGCGGCACAGCGCCGAGATCGATCGCGTCCTCGCCGTGGCGAATGCGCAGCGCAGCCGGCTTGCCGCCCGGGGCGAACAGAATCAACTCGTGTTGGGCCAGTTCGGCGATACGCATCGGCATCCCGCGCCGCTGCAGGTAGGCCGGGGCCGCATACAGGCCGTAGTGCAGATCGCCCAATTTGCGCGCGGCTAGCCGCGAATCGGCGAGCGGGCCGACGCGAATCGCCAGATCGAAGCCCTCGTGCACCAGATCGACAATGCGCGAGCTGCTTTCGACTTCGATCGCCAACTGCGGGTAGGCATCGAGCACCGCGCGCACCCATTCAAAGCCGATGAGCATGCCGAACTCCAAAGGCATGGTCATCCGCAGTTGCCCGTGCGGCTCGCCGTGTACGGCCTGGGCAACGCGCTGGGTGTCCTCGACTGCGGCCAGGATGCCGACGCTGCGTTCGTAGATCTCGCGGCCGACCTCGGTCAAACGCAGGCTGCGGGTGGTGCGTTCGAGCAGCCGTACCCCGAGCTCAGCTTCCAAATCACTGATGTGTTTGCTGATCCTGGCTTTTTGGCTGCGCAGCAGTTCGGCGGCGCGGGTGAAGCTGCCGCTCTGAACGACGGTGACGAAGGCGCGGTATTGGTTGAAATCCATCGGGGTGGTTTCGATCGATTGTTACTGTATTCGGCAACTATACGTCTTCTATTGCGGGATTTATCTGGTTCTCGATGACGAGCAGACTGCTCGCACCTTCACTCACCCCGAGACTCCCAATGAGCCTGCAAGATCCGAACGTCCTGAATGCCGATCGCCGCAAGCGCGTCGCCATCGTCCTGGCCAACCCGGCCGTGTCCACCACCACCGGTTGGCCGGTCGGCTTCTGGTGGAGCGAACTCACTCACCCGTATCACGCCTTCGTCGAAGCCGGTTACGAGGTCGCATTGTTCAGCGCTGACGGCGGCAAGATCGAGGGCGACGCGATGAGCGACCCCAACGACCCGAGCGGTTACAGCCGCAGTGACCTGATCAGCCAAGGCTTCATCCATACGCCCGAACTCAAGGCGCTGACCGAGAGCACCGGCAAGGTCGCCGATATCGATGTGGATGCCTTCGACGCGATCGTCGTCGCTGGCGGCCAAGCGCCGATGTTCAATTTCGAAACCGCCACCGATCTGCACGCCAAGTTCGTCGCGTTTTACACCGCCGGCAAAGTCGCCGCTGCGCTGTGCCACGGCACCGCAATCCTGAAGTTCGCGAAACTGCCGAACGGCGAGTATCTGGTGAAGGGCAAGACCGTCACGGGTTTCGCCAATGTCGAAGAGGATTTCGCCGATAACGCCGTGTGGAGTTACAACCTGCTGCCGCGCGATAAGCATCTGATGCCGTGGCGGATCGAAGACGCGCTAACACAGATCGGCGCGAATTATGTGCAAGCCGGCGTATGGCGCAGCTTCGCGGTGCGCGACGGCAATCTGATCACCGGCCAGCAGAATTTTTCCGGCGCCGAGACCGCACGTTTGGTGATCGAAGCGCTTGGCCGTTGAGCATGCGCCGCTCTTAGTAACTGCAAGCACAAGAATCTTCACTAGAACCTATCTCAAAATCGATTCCGCGGGAGCGGATCGTCATGTAGTCATTCCGGCGAACGCCGGAATCCAATGTTTCCCAAATATTTCAAATGCTGGATCCCGGCTTTCGCCGGGATGACG
>JANMGT010000101.1:0-2736 GCA_031374725.1 Lysobacteraceae bacterium
ATGACCACTCGCCCGATCCCCTCAACGCTTATTGAATTCGAATGGGTGTGATATCAGGAAACCGAAATCTTCAGGTCTTCTCCATTACTGCATTTGCCCTTATTTCAAACTTCGCTCCACCTCGCCGGTTTTCCATGAAGCATTGGTTCTCTGGCATTTATGGAAATCACTGCGTTCGCTTGGATCATTCGGGATGAAGTCGTTGAAACAAGAAGCCGGGAGAATTACAGCCCGATTTCAATTAGCTAATCCATATTTCTTCTGAATCCGAATATCGAAATGGCCTTAAGCGAACTGCAAAATTCCCTGCAAGAGCCCATGGAAATCCAATCTCCGGGTTGACTGCAATTCCGCTTCCTTGTTCGTTTGCGCACGCCATGCCCGGTTCTCCAGCCCTGACGAAGCCCTTGCTCATGACGCCCCATCAGGCGCTCAAGCAGTATTTTGGTTTCTCGGGCTTCCTCGACGGCCAGGAAGAGGTGATTTCGGAAATCGTCTCCGGCCGCGACGGATTGGTGGTCATGCCCACCGGCGGCGGCAAGTCGCTGTGCTATCAGGTACCTGCGCTGCTGCGCGATGGCGTCGGCGTGGTGGTTTCGCCGCTGATCGCGCTGATGCAGGACCAGGTGGAAGCGCTGCGCCAGGTCGGCGTACGCGCCGAATTCCTCAATTCCACTCTCAACGCCGAAACCGCTTCGCGCATCGAGCGCGCGATGCTGGCCGGCGAACTGGACCTGCTGTACGTAGCCCCGGAACGTCTGCTGACCTCGCGCTTCCTGTCGCTGCTCGATCGCGCCCGCATCGCGCTGTTCGCCATCGACGAAGCGCACTGCGTCTCGCAGTGGGGCCACGATTTCCGCCGCGAATACCGCGAACTCACCGTGCTTCACGAACGCTGGCCCGGTGTGCCGCGCATCGCGCTGACCGCGACCGCCGATCCGCCGACCCAGCGCGAAATCGCCGAACGCCTGCAGTTGGACGAAGCACGCTGGTTCGTCAGTTCCTTCGATCGCCCCAACATCCGTTACAACGTCGTGCAGAAGGACAACGGCAAACGCCAGTTGCTGGATTTCCTGCGTGCGCATCGCGACGAGGCCGGCATCGTCTACTGCCTGTCGCGGCGCAAGGTCGACCAGACCGCGGAAACGCTCGCCGGCCTCGGTTTCAAGGCGCTGCCCTATCACGCGGGTCTGGATGCCGAGGTGCGCGCAGCCAATCAGCGCCGATTCCTGCGCGAGGACGGCGTGGTGATGGTCGCCACCATCGCCTTCGGCATGGGCATCGACAAACCCGACGTGCGTTTCGTCGCGCACATGGATCTGCCCAAATCGCTGGAAGGCTATTACCAGGAAACCGGTCGTGCCGGCCGCGATGGCGAGCCCGCCGAAGCTTGGCTCTGCTATGGCCTGGGCGACATGGTGCTGCTGAAGCAGATGATCGAACAGTCCGAGGCCGGGGAAGAACGCAAACAACTGGAGCGACGCAAGCTTGATCAGCTGCTGGGCTACTGCGAATCGATGCAGTGCCGGCGCCAGGTATTGCTGGCAGGCTTCGGCGAAACCTACCCGCATGCCTGCGGCAATTGCGACAACTGCCTGCAACCGGCCGACAGTTGGGATGCCACCCAGGCCGCGCGCAAAGCGCTCAGCTGCGTCTATCGCACAGGCCAGCGGTTCGGCGTTGTGCATCTGATCGAAGTGCTGCGCGGAGGCGAGAGCGAGCGCATCCGTCAGTTCGGGCACGACAAGCTCAGCACCTACGGCATTGGCACCGACATCGATGTCAAAGCATGGCGTGGCGTGTTCCGCCAACTAGTCGCGGCGGGGCTGCTGGAAGTTGATTCCGAAGGCTTCGGCGGCCTGCGTCTGACCGACGCCAGTCGCGCGGTGCTCACCGGCGCGCAGACGGTCACCCTGCGCAAGGAATTGCCCAGCAAGAAGCGCGAACGCGATGGCGGCCCGCGCACGGGCGTGCCCGTGCAATCGCAGGATCTGCATCTGTTCCGCGCGCTGCGCGACCTGCGCGCGCGCCTCGCGCGCGAGCAGAACGTGCCGGCCTACGTGATCTTCCACGACAGCACCCTGCGCAATATCGCCGAGAAGCGGCCCGAGTCGATGGGCGAACTCGGGCAGGTCGGCGGTATCGGCGGCGCCAAGCTCGAGCGCTATGGCGCGGACGTCCTGGATGTCATTCGCGAACAGGGATGAACACCGCGGATCGCAGCGAAACCCCATTCCCGCTAAGCATCAACCATGACGACCACGCTGCCTTTCTTGTGGCCCTGGTCCACATACCTGAAAGGTCTGCGACGATTCACGCTGCGGGGCCAGCGCAAAGTCGATGGTCAATGGAAGCTGTTCGCGTTGGTCCACAACATCGAGAAGTGGGCGAATTGCAGGAAAGCGGCATGAGAAGGCAAGCGAAGAAGCGCGTCAGCGGCTCTGTGCGCGCGACAGATGCAGCTGGAACACAACGCACGCGCCCCACAACGGTGTCGGTGGACGATCACCGCAGAATGCAGATGCCGTCCATTGCAAAAAATGGCAGCGTTTTCGGCTGAAAATGGCTTTTTCTACAGCCTCGCTATTTGGTTGCCTCATCGCGGAATCGTGTGGGTACTTTCAACGCCGATGAGCCGCATCAGGCTTTGGAAACAAGCCCTTTCCCGGCATGAGCGGTATCGCGCATGCTGTTCCGACGTTCGGACACGGTGGCGTACATGAAAACAGGCCGTAG
>JANMGT010000035.1:0-74901 GCA_031374725.1 Lysobacteraceae bacterium
CCGGACCCCGACTCGGTCGAAGATTTCAGTTGGACCGATACCACGTTCATGTCGATCGGCGCCGAATATAAGCTGTCCGACACGCTCACTGTGCGCGGCGGCTTCGCCTACGACGAAACTCCGACCACGTTCAGGACGCGCACCCCGCGCTTGCCCGACGAAGACCGTCGTTGGTATTCGTTCGGCGTGACCTGGAAAGCGAGCGATTCGCTGGAAGTCACCGGCGCTTATACTTTTATCGACCCGGACACACCGAAGATCGGCATCAACGACTCGTCGCGCCACACGATTTTCGGCGAGTACGAGAGCAGCGTAAATCTGTTTGGCGTCTCGGGTCAGTTCAAGTTCTGATCCCCGCCGGTTTCGACCAGATGTTCACGAAAAACCCCGCTTCGGCGGGGTTTTTTGCTGTTGACTGAAGCAGGAGACAATTTAACTCGATGGTCATTCAATCCCGCATCAACGTCGACTTGCCGAACAGGCTTTCGACCAGATCTACCACAAGTTCGGCGGTGCCGTTGTGGTTGTCCAGCGCGGGGTTGAGTTCGACGATATCCAGTGAGGCCATGAGGCCGGTGTCGGCGATCATTTCCATCACCAATTGCGCTTCGCGGTAGTTTGGGCCGCCGGGGACAGTGGTGCCGACGCCGGGGGCGATGCTGGGGTCGAGGAAATCCACGTCGAAACTGACGTGCAGGTGGGTGTTGTCGTCGAGGTCGTCCAGCGCTTCTTCCATCGCGCGCTTCATGCCGACTTCGTCGATGTAGCGCATGTCGTAGATGTCGAGGCCGTGTTCTTTCACTAGGCGTTTTTCGCCGGCATCGACCGAGCGGATGCCGATTTGACGGATTTCTTCGGGGTGCATCGCCGGGGCGCTGCCGCCCAGGCGCACCAGCGCCTCGGGGCCGATGCCGCACAGGCAGGCCACCGGCATGCCGTGGGTGTTGCCCGAAGGCGTGACATCGCTGGTGTTGAAGTCGGCGTGTGCGTCCAGCCAGATGACCCGCAGCTTTTTGCCGGTGTCGCGGCAGTAGCGGGCGACAGCGGTGATCGAGCCGACGCCGAGGCAGTGGTCGCCGCCGAGCACGATCGGCATGCGGCCCTGCGCCAGTTCGGCGCCCACCGCGTCCATTAGCGCTTTGTTCCAAGCGACCACTTCATTGAGATGGCGGTAGCCGTCTGTCGGTGGCAACCAGGGATTGGCCGGGCCATGCAGGTCGCCGCGATCGATGACTTCGACGCCGCGTGCGCTGAGGGCTTCGCCCAGGCCGGCGATGCGGAGGGCGTCCGGCCCCATGCGTGCGCCACGATGGCCTGCGCCGATGTCGGTGGGAACGCCGATCAGGGAAACGGGCGGGAAGCTGCGCTGCATGGGTGAGTCCGGTTTGGAGAGAGGGCGCGAACGATTCCCTGGGGAATCGTTCGCCGATTGCGAACGCAGGCAAGGCCCGAGTTCGTTGCCGCCGCATTGAGCATTTGCCTGCTCGATGCGCGGGCGCGCCATCTTCGGCGCGAAGAACCGCTGATGTCTTTAGAGATTCCTGAAATGGTGCCGACAGTCCGATTTGAACGGACGACCTACCGCTTACAAGGCGGTTGCTCTACCAACTGAGCTATGCCGGCATGACTGGCTGACGAGGTGATGGCCCCGCGAGCGGCGCATTCTACCAGCCGTGGCGGGGTTGCTTGCACGCCATGCACGCGACGCGATGGTCAGCGCAGCGCGGCGCAATCGGCGTTCAGCGCCTGAGCGGCGCCGCTGGCGCGACGCGCGCCGGCGGAATCGAACCCCTCGACGGCGGCGACCAGAAGCCAGCGCGCCGCCGGCACCGCGTTGGATGTATTCACGCCGCCGATTGGCTGCGCCACCGCAGCGAAACCCGCCGTGCGCAGCCTTGCCGCGTGCTGTTGGGCGCGGTCCTCGCCGCTGAAGCGGCCCAAGGCGATGGCGTTGGCATCGGCGCCTTCGCCGATCACAAAGAAGTCCTGGAAACCCGCCTGCTTGATGCGTTCGGCTAATGCGTTGGCGGCGGCGCGATCGGCCACTGGCGGTACGATCACGCGCCAACCGCGGCTGCGCTCCGGCGCGGCGGTTTGCTCGCGCAAGCGCAGGACACGCGGCTGCAGCGCGGTGCGGGCCGCAGCGAGGGCGGCGGCGTCGGCGAACGGGCCGAAGCGGTAGCAGCGCTCGGTCGGGGTGGGTTCGGAGGCGGCCTGCGCTGATGCGGTGCCGAGCGCAGCGGCAGGGCGTGTTGCCGGTGTGCCGCTGGCGAGCGGCGTCGCCGGTGTGCCGCTGGGAAGCGGCGCCGCCACCGTGGGCGCAGGCCTGGGCCTAATCGCAGCGGCACCCTTGCGTTCGCGCAGCAACTGCAGCCGCGCGATGCTGGAAGGCGCCGCGCTGTCGTCCGCGCTGGGCAGCAGCGCTGGCCGCCACATCCACCATGCGGCCACGCCCACATTCAACACGACGAGCATCACAATCAGGGCGCGGGTCAGCATAGCGGCATTGTATCTGCGGCTTCGCCGGTCGCACGGGCGTAGGCCGCGAGCCCTTCCAGCACCAGCGCTGGCGCGAGCGATGCGGCGATACCGAGCGCCGCGCGCCCGTCGTAGATCGGGTCGGCAGCGCTGGCCTCTTCGCTCGCATCAAGCAATGCCGCTGCGCCGCCGCCGTGGAACAGCCCCTGCGGCGCTATGCCAAGCAGTCGGCGGGCATCCGCCCACGCCTGTGTGATCAGCCCCAGCGCCGCGCCGTCGCAGCCGGAGCGCAGCGCATCCAGCGTGGTGTCGGCGAAGGCGCGCAGTGCGCCGCCGTGCTCGGGGAGCTGCTCGGCGCGGGCATGCAGGGCTTCGCGCATCAGCGATGGCGACGGTGCGATCCTGCCGCCGCGGTGCAGGCCATCAGCGTCGATCAGATCAAGCGTGATCGCGGTGCCGACGCCGACGACTAATGTTGGACGTGTCGGGTTGCGCGCACGTGCGCCGAGCATGGCCAAGAACCGATCGACGCCGAGCGCCCCGGGCTCGGCATAGGCCACGCGCAGGCCCGCGAGCGCAGCCTGGGTGCGCGCCAGCGAGATTCGCGGGCAATGCGAGGTCAGGCCATCGAGTAACGCCACGCGCACGGCTGTAGCGGCGACGCTGGCGACGAAGGCCGCTTCGAAACGCGGCGGTAGCGCCGCGTCCCAGCCCATCGGCAACGATGCGCCGTCATGGGCGATGGCGACGACCTCGCCGATGCGACCGTCCGCGCCCAGCACCGCGTATTTCAGGCGGCTGTTGCCAAGATCGAACAGATACTGCGTCGGCGTCGTGGGCGCGGTGTGCATCGGCGAGGTGTGCATGGGCGAGGTGTGCATGGCAAGGATCGTAACGGCAAGGATCGTAACGCGCCGATCACGCAGGTCGCACGCTGACTTCGCCGGCCCGCAACACCACCTCGCCGCTCGCGGTGCGCAGACGCAGCGCGCCGTCATCGGCGAGTCCATCGGCAATGCCGCACAGTGGCTCCGCGCCGCCGCGGGCTTCGATCGTTTGTCCACGCAGCGCATCGAACTGCGGATACCGGCTGAGCGTTGGCGCTAGGCCGTCGCGCTCGAAGGCGGCCAATGCAGGGAATAGGGCCTCCAGCGCCGCTGCGGCGATCGCATTGCGCGATGGCGTGCGCGCGCCGAGTTGGCTGCGGATATCGGTCCAAGGCTGATCGATTGCCGCAGAGGCCGCCGCCCCCGTGCCGCTCTGTGCCATGCGCACATTCAAACCCAGACCGATCACCGCGCGAACGGTACTGTCGCCAGCGGTGCCGCTTTTGATCGGCACGGAACCATTGCCGGCGCTGCCGCTTTCGATCAGTACGCCACCGAGTTTGCGCAACTGCGCGCCATCCGCGACCACCAGATCATTCGGCCATTTCAGGGCGATGGTATCGAGCCCGAGCGACTGCAGCGCCTCGGCGACTGCCACGCCGACGACCACGCTTAATCCGCCGAGCCGCGCGATGCCGCCGGCGAAATGGCGCGCGACCGAGACATACAGATTGCAGGCCGGTGGCGATACCCAGATGCGGCCCTGCCGGCCGCGCCCGCCGGTTTGCTGTTCGGCGAACAGCACGCTTGCGCCGCTGTGCGCGGTGTCGCGGCGCAGCAGTTCGCTGTTGGTCGAATCGATCGATGCGACCACCTCAAGCGTCGCCAGCGCCGCGCGCGCGGCCGGCGAGAGCGTTTGCAAGATGCGCGTTGCGTCCAGCGCATCGGTGTCGATGCCTGGGCCGGTAGTCGTGTCAACGCCGGCCAACAACGGCGTTGGCTTACCGACCACGGCGTTGCGTCCAGCGCCTTAGCAGCATCGCCTTCTCGAAGCGCGATTCGGTGCCTGCGCGCAGCCGCGCCACGTTCGCACGATGGCTGAACACGATCAGCGCCGCCACCGCGATCGCGAACACGCTGCGCGCAGCGTCGCCGCCCATGATCAGCGAGGCCAGTGCGAATCCGAGGGCCGCGAGCATCGTGCTCAGCCCGACATAACCGGTGAAGATGACGCACAGCAGCCACAGCGCGAACAGACCCGGCATCGCGGCCGGCCACAGCATCGCCATTCCGCCGAACGCAGTCGCGGCGCCTTTGCCGCCGCGGAACCCGTGCCACACCGGCCAGATATGACCGAGCACCGCCGCGAACGCCGCCGCATAGGGCAGCCAAAGCGCCGAAGCGGGCGCGCCGAAGTACGCCGCGAGCCACGGCGCGAGCACGCCCTTGCCGATATCGATGACCACCACGCCCAGCGCGAATTTTGCGCCCTGGGTCCGCAGCGCATTGGTGCCGCCGGCATTGCCGCTGCCTTGGGTGCGGATATCGACACCGCGCAGCTTGCCCAACAGCAAGCTGCCGGAGAGCGAGCCGATCAGGTAAGCGGTGAGAATCAGCAGCGCATCGGTGAGCGTCATCGTGTCGGTTGCGGCGTATCCCGCATCAGGCATGGGTGGTTGAAATCGAGCGGCCGCAGCGAACGGCGATAGCGAGCGACGACAGTCTATCCGCAGTCTATCCGTATCGATCTGCGCCACCGGCTCGGATCGGCCCGACTGCGGCGACGCGGCCGCTTTGAACAAGCTCTTAAGCAGGCGCTAACCCGCAGACTCGTTTCGACGCCATGCGAGCGCGGTCGGTCTACTGCGAGGTGAACGTTTTCTTGCTTTCGACGATCTTGCCGAGGTCGCGCAGTCGCTTGCCGTCGATCAGGATTTCGCGATGCGCGGCGCGGATGTTCTCGAAGGCCTCGCGCACGCCTTCGTAACCGCGCGCATCGCGATAGGTCACTTCGACCAGCACGTTCCACGGCCCCTCGTCGCTGCCGGTGTCCATGACCCGATAGTCGTCCATCAGCCCCTGGGTTTTTGCGATCGCATCCATCGCGAACCAATTGCGTTCGATGTACTCGACCACCCGCTCGCGTTCGCCCGGTTTGGCGAGGATAAAGGTCAGTTCGACTGCGACGCGCGTCGTTGCTGCGGCCGCTTGGGTGTCTGCGGCGGGCGGGTTCGATTCGTGCTGGTTCGGTTCTTGCGAGTTCGATTCGTGCGAATTCGATTCGTGCGGGTGAGCGGCGAGCGGCGTTGCAGCCAGTGCGAACAGCGCTAACAGCGCGAAAGCGGACCAAGCGTGCGGAATCGGGAAAAAGCGCATGCGAATACCCGTGAAGTGAAATGCCGTCGGTGGCGTCAGGGGGCGATGCGTTTGGGGTTGGCGACCCATGGCTGCAGCGACACCACCAGCGTTTTATGACCCGCATGCGCGCCGATCGCAGGGCCGGTTTCGACCAAATACGCTTCTTCCAGATGCGCATGGCGCTGCTGAAGGCGTGCGCGCAGCGCGTCGAGCAGGCGCTCGCCGTCTGCGTAGGCATCGCAATGGCCGACGATCGCGCGCAGCCGCAGCGTGCCGTCGCTCGTGGCGATGTTCTGCCGCAGCGTTCTCACCGCGCGTTTTGCGACATAGGACGCGAAGGCCTCCGGCGCTTTTGCTTTCGCGATGAGACCGCCGCTGATCCCCAGCTTGCCGTCGGGCTTCACTTTCGCAACGGGTGTCAGCCCGGTGAAGCGCACGGCAGGTTCGGCCCAGGCGGGGATGCGTCCACCGCGCACCGCGTGCGAGATGTTGCGCGCCATCGCCCAGGTGAGCGTGAGCGGGCGCAGGCGTTCGAGTTCGCGCAGGATCGCGTCCGCATCGGCGCCGGCGTCGGCCAGCTCCGCCGCACGCCACGCCAGCAAGGCTTGGCCGCCGGCCGCGTTGACGCTGTCGAACACCCGCACATCGCCGCGCTCCAAGCGCGCGGCCGCATGTTCGGCCGATTGCAGCGTGCCCGAGATTGTCCGCGATAAACCGACATACACCGTGGCTGGCCGATGCGAGCCCAGAAAATCGAACACGCGGCGGAAATCGCCCGGCGGCGGCTGGCTGGTGCGCGGCAACTGCTGCGAAAGCGCCATGCGCCGATAAAACTCGCCGGTCGCTAGCCCGATCTTGTCGAGATAATCGCGGCCGTCCAGATTCACCCGCACCGGTACCACGTGCAGCCCGTAGCGTTCGGCGATCGCCAGCGGCAGATCGGCGGCGCTGTCGGTGACGACCGCGACCTGCCGCGTCTGTTCCAAACTGTGCGACTGCAGCAGCATATCGTCGGCTTTCATGCCCTCGACCGCCGCGAATCCCGCGCAGACATCGAACAGCGCCTGCGGCGCGCCGACGTGCGCATGCACGCGCATCCGGCCCGCGCCGCCGGCCAATACCATCGAATCGGCATCGATCGCGAGCAGCGCTGTGCGCAGCGCGTCGCGCTCGATGCGCTGGCCTTTATCGGCATCGGCGATCAGCAGGCATTCGGTGCACCAACGCCGCAGCGGATCCACCGTATCGTGCGCCGGATGGGCGTGATCGTCGTGTTCGTCCGCGCCATCGTTCGCTGGAATCAGCGTCGCGCGTAGGCGCATCGCACGCGGGCCGCCATCGACGAATTCGGCGATGCCTTCGAGCAGATCGACGAAGCCCTGGGCGCCCGCATCCACCACGCCCGCGCGCTGCAGCAATGCCATCTGCTGCGGCGTGCGCGCCAGCGCCGAGCGGGCTTGCGCACGCCCGCGGCTGAAGCTGCCGCGCAAAGCATTTGGCGGACTCGCGGACGCAGCGCCGGGCCGTGCATCGCTAAGCAGTGCATCGTCGAGCTGTGCGGCGGCATCCTGCATCGCATCGGCGAAGCTGTCGATGACGCTGAGGATCGTACCTTCCACCGGCTGGGCCAAGGCGGCGCGCGCGCTGTCTGCGCCGTGGCGCACCGCTGCGGCAAGGGTGGTGGCATCCAATACCGGCTGGCTTCGCGCATGTTCGGCGACGCCGTGCAGAAATTGGGCCAGGATCGCCCCGGAATTGCCGCGCGCACCGTCGATCGCATCGTCGCCGATGCGCCGGAGCAAGTCGCCGATATGCCGGCTCCGGCGGCTGAGTGCGCCGTTGAGTACGCTGCCCAGGGTGAAGGCGAGATTATTGCCGGTATCGCCATCTGCCACTGGGAACACGTTGATTTTGTTGAGGCTATCGCGGGCCGCAATGACCCGGTGCGCCCCGGCGATGAGTGCCCGACGCAAGGCGGGCGCGGTGAGCGTTGGCACGGAGGCGGTCTGCATCGGCGTTGTACGGGCGTTGTTGGTGTTCACCCCGCGAGTCTGCCGCAACTCGCGCATCGTGGATGTTGCGGCGCAGCAAGCCTCACCCTGCAGACGACCGTCATCCTGCGGTATATTCAGCACCTGATGAGGGCCAACCTTGGTCCGTCTCGGGATCGCCATGAACCGCCGCACGCTTGCCGCCGCCCTATTGCTGTCGCTGACGTTCGCCAGCTCGCAACTATTGGCCAAGACCGCATCGATCGCCGGTACCGACGACGTCGCCCCGGCAACCGAGAGCGTCGGTGGCGATGCGGAGACGGCCCCTCCGCGTAAACCGGCCGACAAACACGCCGGGCCGAACGCGCCCGCAAAAGGCAAGCTGCAGACGCAGTATCGCGACCCGCAGACCAGCAAAACCGCGCCGCGCTGGCATCGTTTCATTCCGGGCATGATCCGCTGAGGGCTCGGCCCCGAGCTTGCCGGTAATTTCTGCGACGTGCGCTGGCTACACGCTAGGTCGTTCGGCGTTGGTCGACGTCCTCTATTCGACGATGCACTTTGGCACGATGCCTGCGCAGGCCTGCCTTGGGTCGCACCCATCGCGGGCATTCGCCGCGTACGCCTACGCGAACTCAGCGAAGCCTTTTTGCGCGAGAAAGCGATCACGCCAGTCGGTGGCCTCGTACTCGACGATGCTGCCCGCTTACGGCTCGCGATCTTGTGTTGCCTGCCGCTACTCGAATTCGGCCGCGAAGGCCTGCACGGTTGGTCGGAACTGATCGTCTATCCCGAAGCGTTCCGCGTTCATCGCGAGATGGTCGACGATGACCAGATACAGCACGAATGGGAAGACGATTTGATCGGTGAAGCCTGGGAAGATGGGCCGCTGATTCTGTCGTGGGCCGATGTGCTGGCCGATATCGACGAGCCCGATGCTGGCCTGTGCCTGGCGGTGCACGAGATGGCGCATAAGCTCGATGCGCTCGACGGCCAAATGGACGGCACGCCGCCGCTACCGCGCGCATGGCAGCGCGAATGGGCGAGCGATTTTCAGCGCGAATTCGCAGGTTTTGTTGCGCTGGTCGAAGGCGACGGCAAGACCGAGATCGACCCCTACGCTGCGGAATCGCCCGAAGAATTCTTCGCAGTGTGCAGCGAGCACCATTTCGGCACGCCACATGTTTTGCGTAATGCGCTTCCAGCAGTCGCCGCGCATTTGCGACGGTTTTACGGAGAGCCACCGGTGTTGGCGTTGCGTGATAGATGATCGGCGATAGGCGATAGGCGATAAAAAACCTGTCATCCCGAGCCGCAGGCGAGGGACCTGTTTTTGCTTTTGATTCGCTTGAACGCAAAACAGGTCCCTCGCCTGCGGCTCGGGATGACAGGTTTTAGCGTTCATCAACGACCGATTTACAACCCTGGCGGCAATACGGCCTTGAACTTCGCGCCGCCGAGCTCTTTTTTTTGCTTTTGATTCGCTTGAAGGCAAAACAGGTCCCTCGCCTGCGGCTCGGGATGACAGGTTTTAGCGTTCATCAACGACCGATTTACAACCCTGGCGGCAGTACGACCTTGAACTTCGCGCCGCCGAGCTCTTCGGAGACTCCGACCTCCAGTTCGCCGCGGTAGCTGCGCACGATGTCCTGCACGATCGCCAGTCCGATGCCATGGCCCTGCACGCGTTCGTCGCCGCGCACGCCGCGCTGCAAGACCAATCCGATCCGATCGTGTGGAATGCCCGGGCCGTCGTCCTCGACCATGAAAATCAAACCCGGTCGCCGACTAGGCGCCGTGTCGCCGACGCGAATGGTCAGCAGTACGCGCGAGCGCGCCCACTTGAACGCATTTTCCAGCAGATTGCCCAGTAATTCTTGCAAGTCGCCGCGTTCGCCATAGAACCGCGCCTCGGGCGCGATCTCGAATTCGCAGAAGACGCCCTTCGCCGCATAGACCTTTTCCAATCCGCGCACGATGTCTTCGGCGTCGGGTTCGATCGGCAGCGGCGCGGCGAATAGCTTATGGCCTGCGGATGCCGCACGGCTGAGCTGATAGCCGACGATGTCGTTCATCCGTTTGAGCTGCTCGTCGAGATCGCCGCGCAGTTCGTTATTCGCGGCGGCGCTTTCCAATCGCGTGTGCAGCACCGCGAGCGGTGTTTTCAGGCTATGGGCCAGATCGGCGAGGATATTGCGCTGGCGTTCGAGATTCTCGCGCTCGCTTTCGATGAAGGCATTGATGCTGTCGGCCAGCGGAGCAAGTTCGCGCGGATACAGCTCATTCATTCGGCTCGCACTGCCTCGCTGCACTTGCTTGAGTTCGGCGGCCATTTTGCGCACCGGGTCGAGCAGCCAACGCAGGATCACCACCAACAGCAACATCAGCACCATCGCCACGCCGCCGAGATAGCCCCACAGCGCGCGCCGGAAGGTGATGAGCTGGTTGCGCAGGTTCTGCGTGTCTTCGAGGATATGGATGGTGTACGGGATTTCTGCGGACAAATCGTCGCCCGGCCACACCAAACCATAGCTGTAGCGATACACCTGACTCGGTTGGCCGTTGGCGCGAACCATCGGCAAAGGCCCCTCGAAGCGCGCTTCGTTCGCGCCCAGCAGCTTCTCCGGTTCGGGCAATTCCGGGCCGTGCGCCGAATCGGACTCCCATTGCGCATGCGGCAGCACGATCTGGACGTACAGGCCGCTGCCGGGACGCTTCAAACGCGGGTCTGGGATACGGTCCTCGAACGGAGGCACCAGCCCGCCGCCGCGGCCGAATTCGGTTTCATCGGCGTAATACAGGGCGAAGTCACGTAATTGTTCGCGCAGTTCGTTTTCGGCGGTGCTCAGGAAGGCGCGGTCAAGCGCGTAACCGGCCAGCGCGAGGAATGCGTACAAACCCATACCCGCCGCAATCAACTGACGCGTCTGCAGCGAGCGGGGACGATTAGTGTCGGGCATCACCAGCCCCGCGTGGCTCGGGTCGCATCGTCGGTGGAGTGGTCAACGCATCAGGTTCCGACGGTGCGCGCCACCGTTCAGGCTTCGCCAGTGCGCGCGATCGCGAAACGATAACCGCGACCGCGTACGGTTTCGATCGGCTTGAGTGCGCCATCGGGGTCGAGCTTCTTGCGCAGGCGACCGATGAACACTTCGAGGACGTTCGAATCGCGGTCGAAGTCCTGTTGATAAATGTGCTCGGTCAGATCGGCCTTCGAGACCAATTCGCCCGCATGCATCATCAGATACTCCAGCACCTTATATTCGTAGCTGGTCAGATCGACGTTTTGGCCGCTGACAGTGACGGTTTGCGCGGCGAGATCGAGCGTGACCGGGCCGCATTCCAGCGACGGCTTGCTCCAGCCGGCGGCGCGCCGCACCAAGGCGTTGATGCGTGCGAGCAGTTCTTCGACGTGGAAGGGTTTGACCAGATAGTCGTCGGCGCCTTGTTTCAGGCCTTCGACTTTGTCTTGCCAGCTCGAACGCGCGGTCAGAATCAGCACCGGGAACTGCTTGCCTTCGTCGCGCAGGGCTTTGATCAGCTCCATACCCGACATCTTCGGCAGGCCCAGGTCGATGATGCCGACATCGAACGGCACTTCTCGGCCCATGTAGAGGCCTTCCTCGCCGTCTTGGGCCATATCCACAGCATAGCCTTCGCGTTTTAGGCGTGCGGCCAGGGTTTCCCGCAAGGGGGCTTCATCTTCGACAAGCAGGATGCGCATCAGTCACTCCGGGGGCTAGGCTGGCGGCGAAGGGGGTAGTGTCCATTGCGAAGGCAGAGCTGAACCTGAACAGCATGGGCCCCGGTCGCAGAAAAGAACACTGTCGCATCGATAGCCGATGCTGAGCGCGCCTTAGAAAGCGGCCTTCAACACCGGCTCGTCAGCGCTGCCGCAGCGGGGCGCCAGTAACGCACTGGCTGTTTAGACGCCGATTTTTCGCGATCTTTTGGCTCGTCGAGGTAGCACTCGAGGTAGCGCTGGCCGCCAAAGAATGCGCAGGATGTGGGCATTTAGGCTCTGAGCTGCGGTTATTCCGCTCAATCGTCTTTCGACGGGTCGTCCGCTTTCGGTTTATGCGGGTCGTCCATGATCACTCGGACCCGGCCGCGGTCGTCGACCATCTTGATCCGATTCACTTGCCGGCCCTCGTATTCCATTGGCTCGGCGCTGAGGACCTGCCCACCGCGCTCGCGTTCGATCCGGCGCACGGCATCGGACAGATCGCGCTGGTGATCGTGCTGCGGCGGAGTATCGCCTTGGCGGACCTGCGGGTTCGGGCGCGCTTTCTGGTCATCCGCAGCATAGGCGCCCGTCGAGATGCCCAGCGAAGCGAGCAGTGCGATCAGGAGCGTCGGTCGGGAGAGGGAGTGGCGAAGCATGGGCTCGATATCGGCAGTGTTGCGTGGAGCGGCTCGCGGGCATGCAATGCATAGCGAAGGAGGTGTCTGGGAGCGCATCCGTATGACCCAGACGCGGATTGTCGAGAGAATGCAGTGAACTCCTCCTTAACTTTTTTTTACGAATTGTCCAAATTCAGCCAGAACCTGGGTGCGCAATACCTCATCGCTGTCGATGGGGCTCAAAAAATCTCGCCGACGCAGCAGCGCAGCGAGCCGCCCGCAGCTTCGATGGCATCAAGTGCGACCGAGCGAACTTCGAATCCTGCGCTCGCCAACGCCTCGCGTGCGGATGACGATAGCGCAGCATCGGCGGTCGCGCTCATCCAGACGGTGTCGTCGCTGAGCGCGATGGCGTTGCCGGCGAAGGTTGCGCGCTCGGCGGCCGACAATCGGATCGCATGCGGCGCGTAGCAGGCGGCGATCGCATCGACGGCCTCGGCATCGGCGAAGCCGTCGGCGCAGAGCAGCGCGGCGCGGCCAGCCAGCACGGCCAGCACCACATTGGTGTGGTACTCACCGGGCGCCAAATCGAACATCAGGGTCGCGCGCAGACCGAACGCGTCGTGCATCAGCGCGGCGCCGGCCGCGTCGCAGCGTTCGGACAGGCCGCAGAAGCCGAGCCCGCGGGCACGATCGACCACCAGGGCGCCAGTCAGTTCGCAGGGATGCGGCTGTGCCGACAGGTCGATCTCCGCGTAGCCCAAAGCGTCGCGGAAGAAGCCGCGGATGTCCGGCCGCTGCGCTTCGCGCTGGCGCACCGGATGCCGCATACGGCCGACGATCAGCCGCGCGTTGGCCTGCGCACCACTGCGGGCATCCCCGCGCGAAGTCGCGAACACATTGTTCGGAAACAGCGCGTCGGGCGTCGCCGGATCGCCGGAAAAGCAAATTGTCGGCAGGCACTGCGACAGCGCGCGCTGCAACTCGCGATGCTGCGCCGAGGCGCGCGCCGCGTCGAAGGCGTCGGCAGCGGCCATGTAGACGTTATCGCTCGCCGATTCCACCGCCAAGCCAAAGCCGTCAGGCGCGACCAGAAATGCCGCTTTTGCGGTGGCAGGCCCGAAATCAGGCGCGCAGCCGTGGGCGAAGGCGAGAAACGCGTTGGTATCGCGGGTCAGCATGGTCGTTTCGGCATCGGCTTAGGCAGCGATGTCGCTGCGGGGTTCGGTCACGGCCAGCGCCTGTTCGATCAGCGCCCAATCCGCGCCTGGGCGATGCGCGCCTTCGCTAAGTATCTGTCGGAATGCGCGGCCGCCGCGCTCGCCGTGAAACAGGCCGAGGATATGTCGCGTCATGTGTTTGAGCGCCGCGCCGCGTTCGAGCTGGGCTTCGACGTAGGGCCGCCACGCGCGCAGCAGTTCACCGCGGCTGCGCGGTGTGCGTTCGGCATCGCCGCCGAACCACGCGACGTCGAGCTGATGCAGCAGATACGGCTCGTGATACGCGGCGCGGCCGAGCATCGCGCCATCGGTGTGATTCAGATGCGCGGCCGCTTCCGCGACATCGGCGATGCCGCCGTTGACGATCACCTGCAGCGCGGGGCGCTCGCGCTTCAAGCGGTAGGCCCAGTCGTAGCGGAGCGGCGGCACTTCGCGATTCTCTTTCGGCGACAACCCCTTCAGCCACGCGTTGCGCGCATGCACGATGAACATGCCGCAGCCTGCGGCGGCGATGGTGTCGATGAACCCGATGAAGCGCTCCCACTCGTGATCGTCGTCCACACCCAGGCGGCATTTCACCGTGACCGGCGTTGCCGGCGCTGCGGCGATCATCGCCGCCACGCCATCGGCGACCAATGCCGGTTCGCGCATCAGGCAGGCGCCGAAACGTCCGGCCTGCACGCGGTCGGACGGGCAGCCGCAGTTGAGATTGATCTCGTCGAAGCCATGTTCGGCGCCGATCTTCGCCGCTTGCGCCAGCAGCGCGGGCTCGCTGCCGCCAAGCTGCAGCGCCACCGGGTGCTGCGAATCGTCTTTCGCCAGCAGTTTCGAGCGGCCTTTCTCGGTCTTGCTGCCGTGAATCACCGCGTTCGCATGCACCATCTCGGTGTAAAGCCGCGCATGCGGCGCCAGCAGCCGATGGAAGTTGCGGCAGTGCGTATCGGTCCAGTCCATCATCGGGGCGACGGACAGGCGGATGCGTTCGGCGGGAACGGGCGTTTCGGCGGGCATTTGGCTATTTTAGGTCAGATAGGTGATGTGCGGATTCATCCTGGGCACGCGGCGCAGGCTGGACGGCAGGGACGTGCTTGCCGCAGCATCCACATCGGACGAAAAAACGCGACGGGCACGAGAGCGGGCAGATGGGCGATGCTGAATATCGAAACATCACGCAATGGCTGGTGGCGCAGATCCGCGCCGGCCACTCCGCGCATACGCTGCTGCAGTCGATGCGCGAACGCGGCTGGGGCCGCGATGTTGCGATGGGATTGATCGCACAGGCGATGGGCGATCGCGTCGGCGCAAGCACGCTTGGTGTATCGCCGGATCCGATTGCGCTGACGCTCGCGCCGCTTGGGCAAGCGTCGTCGCCATTTGCCGGACAACTCGCCGGCCAGGCTGCTCAAACGCCAGTCGCTCAAACACCAGTCGCTCAAACAGCCGCCACGCAATCAGTCGTCGGGCAACCCGCAACTGAACAACGCGCCGGCCAATCTTCCAGCGCAAGCACGCGCGCGATGCCCGCGCCCGCACTCGATGATGCGTCGCTCTATCTCGATGCCGGCGATCGCAAAATCTCGGTGCTGATGCACCTGCCGCAGCCGCAGATCGTGCTGTTCGGCGATTTTCTCAGCAAGCACGAATGCGATCGCTTAGTGGACGCCGCGCGCCCGCGAATGCAGCGCTCGCTCACCACTGATCGACACACCGGCGTCGATAAAGTGGACACCGTGCGCACCAGTCGCGGCATGTTTTTCCAGCGCGACGAAAACCCGCTGGTGCGCACGATCGAAGCGCGCATCGCGCGCGTGTTCGCGTGGCCGGTCGATCACGGCGAACATCTGCAGGTGCTGCATTACCGCCCCGGCGATCGCTATGAGCCGCATTACGATTATTTCGATCCCGCAGGCGAAGGCGCACCCGCTTTACTCGCGCGCGGTGGCCAGCGCATCGCCACATTACTAATGTACCTACGCGAACCCGAACGCGGTGGCGAAACCAGCTTCCCCGATCTCGGCCTGCGCTTCGCCGCCAAGCGCGGCTGTGCGCTATTTTTTAGCTACGACCGCCCGCATCCGTCGACGAAAACCCTGCACGGCGGTGCGCCGGTAATCGCCGGCGAGAAATGGGTCGCGACGAAGTGGTTGCGCGAGGGTGTGTTCGTCTGAGGCCATGTCGATGGCGAAGGCGATAGCGCGCGTAGGAGCGGCGCAAGCCGCGAATCCCGTGGATGCATTCTCGCTGTTGTTCTACGTCCAATCGATCTTGTCATCCCGAACCTGCGCAGCGGGCGAGGGACCTGTTGCCCAGCGCGTCAACAACAGGCGGCTCGTCGAATGGCTCGTGGTGGCGCTGTGGGGGAAGCGGAGCTGCGCTCCGCTCTAGCTAATTCTCGTTAGCGCTCCAGCCTCCAAAAACGCATGTCATTCTCCGTCACGGATGACAGCACCTCAGTGGTGGTGGTGGCCTTGCCGTTCAACATCAGATCGCGCATGTGATTGAGCAGCGCCTTGGCTTGGGCGAAGTACGAATGCCCCAGCAGATCGAGGTCGAAATCCGGCACGGCGACGGTGTCGATGTCCGGTGCCACCGTGTACGGCGTGAAGTAGCCGGCGCGGGCCGCGTCGTGGAGTTTCGACGACACATGCACCGGCAAGTCGCCGTCGGAGGAATACAGCGTGGTGCGTTCGCTGTGTTCGGCGTAAAGCGCGGCCAGATTCAGGAACAGGTCGCGGTCCACGTCCGGGGCGGCCAGGAAGATCTGGCCGAATTTCACTTTGCCGCGCGTCTGCGCGTTGGCGGCGATGCGCTGCAGCGCGCGCAGCAGGCCGCGGTTGCCCATGCTGTGCGCGACGATGTGCACCCTCTGCGCGCCGCAGTGCGCGCTGAAGTCCACCAGAAAATCGGTGATCGCCTGTTCGCTGGCTTCGATGCTGGCTTCGTCCGCTTGGTAACACAACAGTTTGCCGCGCGAGGGCCAGCTGAAGAACGCGGTCGCGCCCGGCACCGCCAAGTCCATGCCGATCTGCGCGGCGCGGATCGCGGCTTCTTCAAACGTGACGTAGAACCCGTGCAGGAACACCAGCGCATGCGACGGCTCACCGGCGGCTTCGGCATCGCGCATGGTCTGCTGCAGTTCGGCCAGCCACGCGTCGTGCGACAGCGTGCTCAACTGCTGCAGCCGCAGGGTGTCATCGCGTAAATCGAAGCGCAGCATTTTTTTCCAAAATGGCGTACCGATCTCGCCCAAGCGATGGCCTTCCGGCACGAAGACTTCGGCCCGCCCGCGCGTGGTGCGGTCGTGACGCGCGGTGCCGAAGCCGCCGAGCCCGTCCGGCTTGCGGTTGGTGCCGAACCAGACCGGAAAGACCGTGCCCGTGTCCGTCGCGGTGCCAGCGATGATGCGCTCGGTCTTGAAGATGTCGGCGAGCTTGACCTCAGCCGAGGCGGTGGGGCGATCCAATTCTGCCGCCATCGCCCGAACGCGTCGTTCGACGCCATCAAGGTCGTAGCGCTGTTGCACCAGTTGCTGTTGCACCTGCCGAAGAAGTTCCAGCGCGCGTTCGCGGTCGCCGGCCTGCACGGCGGCTTCGAGCTGGGCGAGGAGATCGATGAGGGTGGTCATGGTGAATCCTCGGCGGAGAGGGCGGCTTGGCGGGCTAGGTCGAGACACTCATCGACGGCGGCCTGGAGTTCATCCAGGTCGGTCTGCTCATGGCGGAGCCACAGTTCGAGCTTGGCGAAGGCGGGCACGGCGAGTAGGTCGGCCACGCTGGGCGCGGTGAATTCGGTGCCGGTGGCGTGGGCGTGGCGGAAGCGCATGGCGTAGTTGCTTAATGACCCCTGCAAGTGTTGCCAATGCGCCATAACGAGGCGGTACAGTAAAGCGGCAAGCTGGTGGCGGCTGGATTCGGTGAGGTCATCGGGAGAGTCGTGTTGTTCGAGGTTGTTAGCGAGCTTCTCGTGCGAAATGGCCCGGTCGGTGGGGTAGGGCAACTGATCGAGCAGGGCGAGCGCGCGACGTTCCTGGGTGATGGCTTGGGCGATATCGCCTTGTTTTTCGAACAGCATGGCGAGGGAGCTGAGCACCTTGGCGCTCCCATCGGGTTTGTTCTGGAACAAGGCCAAGCAGGCTTCCAGCTCGGCTTTAGCTTCGCCTAGGCGGTCAAGTTGCATTAGCACATTGGCCCGGTTCATACGCGTCGCGCCGATATCCTCCGCTGTACGTTGCAAACCGCGCTCCACGTTCAGAATGGCGTCTACCCGCCGCAGTGCGGACTCCCAGTCCTTGCGTGCAAAGTCGGCGTCTTGAGCGACATCGAGCGCGCTGATGAATGCGCGGGCGAGGACTTCGGCATTCGGTGCTTCGGATACGGCTTGGCCGGCGCGGTGCTGCTTCCACCACGTTTGCACCTGCGCCAGTCGCCGCTCGATCTCTGGCAAGGTGGTATCCACCTTGCCCTGCTTGATGTCGATGCGTAGGGCCTCCAACTCGCGGGCAATCACTTCGATTGCGGGGTGGGCCGCGATCTTAGCGGCATCCGCCGACTCAAGCAGGCACTGCCGTGCTGCGTCGAGCTTGCCGGTCTCGACGAGCGCATACGCCCAGTTGCCGATGATCCATGCGAGATCCGACCAAGCCTTCTGGGCGCCGTCGCCTCCCGTTTCGGCGGCTGCGCGGGCCAGCGTAGCGGCCTGGGCGTAGATCGGCAGGCTGACATCGGCTTGACCACTATTCCTGATCGCATCCGCTCGGTAGCACAGGCACGACCACTGCGTTTTGCCCTCGGGCGCGGCTTCGGCGGCGGTCTGCAGATGCGGGATCAGCGCCTCCAGCAGACGTGTATCGTTCGTGGCGGCGACGAGACGATCGGCGAAGCCGCCCAGCCGGTCCCAGGCTTCCGCCTGCACACAATAGACCAGGGCGCGGCTGCCGGCCTGCAGGGCGAGGCTCATGCTTTGATGCTGGAGTTTTTTGAAGGCTGCCTGCAGCCGCTCGGCGTAGGCGAGGCGGATGGTGTTCTCGGTTAGATCGCCGTGGTTCTGTGATTGATGCGTCATCCAGGCGCGGATGCGTTCACGGACCAGTTCATGGCAGCTCAGCTCGGGGTTGGCATCGTCAGGCCCGCTGCGTTCTTCGGTGACCAGCCCGACGTTGACCAGTTGGCGAAGCAAGGGCGCGATGTCCGGTTGAGGTGGTGGTTCGGGCGGCAGCGCATCCAGCATGGCCCGATACTCAGGCGACATCGCTTTGAGTTTTTCCTGAGCCACTGCCGGCAGAGACGGCAGCACGTCGAGCATCTGCTTGATTTCCCGGAGCTGCTGCTGTTCGTGGCTTTCGCCGCTCCAAACGGCTGCGAGCAATCCCAACGGCACCGGATCATTCGCCAGCGCAATCATCCACAGCAAGCGGCGGGCGTCCGGGCCGGCATCGCGAATCAGTTGATCGAGCGAGGCGGCGAGTGCGTCGTTGAGATAGGCCAGTTCGGTGTCGTCCCCGGCGCGGGTGGAGAACAGCGCCGGGAGTTGCGCGAAGTCCTTGGTCTTTTCCAAGGTTTCCAACGCCTGCAGCAGCTGCGGGCGCAAGGCCAGATCGGCTGCCAGCCGCGCTAAGCGGTGCATCAGCAGCGGGTGGAAGCGGCTGGCATTCAGTAGCCGCATCGCCAGCGCTTGCTCGTCGCTATTACTGCCGAAAACCATTCGGCTTAACGCGGGATGCGCGCGCAGATACAGCGCGGCTTCCGACGACGGCAGCGGGCCGAGCGGGACCGGATAGGCCGCGCCATCGGCCAAGGCCGCCAGCGGCCGGCGGCATGTGATCAGCACGCGCGACGGCGTGCCGACGAGTTCGCGGGCGAGCGCAGCGAGGCAGTGGTCCCAGGCCGGGTCCTGGCAGGCGCTCGCGGTTTCGCCCTTGCGCTGCGGTTTGAGATTGGTTTCGAAGTTGTCGAGCACTAACAGCATCGGCTCGCTGCGCAAGACGGCGATCAGATTGTCCAACATGACGTCCCATCTGCGCTGCCCGATGAAGTCGCCCTCCGGCCGCAGCCAAATGGCATCCCGGCTGTTCACCCCGATCCGCAACCTGTACGCGTCGGACTTGTCAGTGAGACGCAAGTGGATGTTCTGCAGGAAATCGCGATCAAAACCAAGCGCATTGGGCTTCGCCTGATACAACAACACCCACTCGAAGCGCGTTTCCCACAGTGCCAGCGCCTCGGCGACCAAGGCGGTTTTGCCCATGCCGCCCAAGCCAGTGATCACGGCCACAGGCTTCACTTCGGTCCCAGTGCTGGCGCCGATGAAGTCCGCGCCCAATCCGGCCAGTTCCCAGGTGCGGCCGACAAAGTGTTGATGGCCCGCCGTGGTCAGCTCGGTGATCTGGTGCAGGCGCGGACTACGTGGGTTGAACTCCGGGCTGCGGCCGTTCGCTAGGGTGAGGCGGGGATCGTCCTCGCCGTAGAGCACCGGGGTGGCGTGATCGCAGACGGCGAATTGGGCGGCGTTGTGTTTTCTGCTATCCCGCATGGCCTGTCGCGCCAGATTGAGCGCGGCGGCTGCATGTTTCGGTGCAGCATGCGCCAGAAAGGCCCGATAAAACTCCACGGCCAGTTCGCGCGCGTAGTCGTCGCCCACGGCATAGCGCATCGCGATGACCGAGGGGACACCGCCTTGCAGCAAAGCGTGGGCGGTACCGGTGAAGCCGGGCTGTTCCCGCAGATCGAGTTCTCTTGTTTCGACATCTGCAGCCTTCGTGCCGGGCTCCTTGCCCTGCGCGATCGCTATGAAATCGTTCCAGTCCCGCACCCGCAGGATGTCGCCGGAATGGCAGGCGCTGAGGAAAAACAGCCTCGGCAGGAAGCCGCCCGCGTCGGTGAAGAGATCAAGCAACTCGTCGCCGGAGAGATGGTCCTTGCCGCCGCCGGGCTTGCTCAACTCCAGCAGATTCAGATGGCCGTGTCCGCTCCAGTGGACGACGTGATAGCCGCCGTTTTCGACGATCTGGGCCTGCAGCCGCTCGCGAGTGACGCCGTGGGTGAGGAAGTGCGCGACCACCCGGCGCTGCGGATAGACCTCTTTCTGCAACATCCCGAGCAAAGCCCGCCGCTCCTGCCGCGCGCCGAGCGGACGCGAGCCGCGCGCTTCGGCGAACACGAACAGCACGCGCAGGGCTTCGTCGGGTTTCAGCTCGAGCGGCTGCGTGGCTGGCGCCTGTGCGTCATGGACGATGCGGACCAGCAGGTTGCGCTCGCCGAGCGTCTGTTGTTTGGCGCTGGGGCGGGCGATTTCCCACGGCACTCTGGCAAGTTCGGCGGCGAGTGAATTGTGCTGTTGCGTGGCGCCAGGCAGTTGAATGCAAAGCGTACGCTGCGATTTCGAACGCCAGAGGGCTTCGAAAACAGCTGGACCCAACACGTCCTCTGCGATGCATACACCTATATCGGCGACGGCGGCGGCTTCCTGACCTTCATCGACGCACACGCGCAGGTAGTTGCGCAGGTCGACTAGCGCATCCTGTCGACTCTTGGCTAGCGCGCTGAAATCCGCCTGATGGAAAGCGAGCTGGACGCCGTCTGCGTCCCGGAGTTGGAATTCAGCGACGAGGCTCGCAGTATCTGTGGTGATGATGAGATCGAAGCGCGCAGACATGCTTTCCTTCCTTTGAACAGCCAGCGGATCGGGCGGCGGTTCCGGGTCGGCACTGACGGCAGCAGGTCTGCGGCTGCACGCACAGGACATCCCGAATCCCCCCGCACCCAAGCATACACATGGGCGCGGTCTGCTGCGCATGGCGCTCTCACCCTCTCCGCAGGCGGGAGAGGAGAACTTGCGCGTTACGCAAGTAAACGAGGTTGTCTTTACTTGAATCGAAGATGTTCTAGCTGCAACCTTAGTTTTTGTAACTGTCGCGGGTCGCGGCTGAAGCCGCTCCTACGAGAGCGGCGTGCGGATGTCTAGCGCTTCAACCCGCGTAGCGCGTCCGCCATCGCGGTATTCGCTGGCGGCGCGGAATTGCCGGGCCGTGGTTTCGGCGCCGCGCCGCGCGCATTGCGCGGATCATTACTCGCATTGTTGCGTGAATCATTGCGCTGATCGTTGCTGGCGTTGGGGCGAGTGCCAGTGCCGCTGCGTTCTTCGCGCTTGCCGCCGCGGGTTTCGCCCGGAACATCGTCCAAGCGGCAGGTCAGCGCGATGCGCTTGCGCGGCACATCGACTTCCATCACTTTCACTTTCACCACGTCGCCGACTTTCACCACGCTGCGCGGGTCTTTGACGAATTTTTCGGCCAGTGCGGAGATATGGACCAAGCCGTCCTGATGCACGCCGATATCGACGAAGGCGCCGAACGCGGCGACGTTGGTGACCACGCCTTCCAGCACCATGCCCGGCTGAAGATCCGACATTTTCTCGATGCCGTCGGCGAAACGCGCGGCCTTGAATTCGGGGCGCGGGTCGCGGCCGGGTTTTTCCAGTTCTTTGACGATATCGCGCACCGTCGGTAAACCGAAGCGTTCATCGGTGAACTGCACGAGTTCGAGCGAACGCAGGGTCGCGCCGTCGCCGATCAATGCCGCGATCGGTTTTCCGCAGGCTTTTACGATCCGTTCGACCAGCGGATACGCTTCCGGGTGCACCGATGATGCATCCAGCGGTTGATCGCCATCGGCGATGCGCAAAAAGCCGGCGCACTGCTCGAAAGTTTTATCGCCCAGGCGCGGCACCTTGAGCAATTCGCGGCGCGATTTGAACGCGCCATGTTGATCGCGATACGCCACGATATTGTCCGCCACTGTGCTCGACAAACCGGAAACACGCGCCAGCAGCGGCGCCGATGCGGTGTTGACGTGTACGCCGACCGCGTTGACGCAGTCTTCGACCTTCGCGTCGAGCGAACGCGCCAGTGCATACGGATTCACATCGTGCTGATATTGGCCGACGCCGATCGCTTTGGGTTCGATCTTTACCAATTCCGCCAGTGGATCTTGCAACCGGCGCGCGATCGACACCGCACCGCGAATGCTGACATCGAGATTCGGGAATTCGCGCGCGGCCAATTCCGATGCCGAATACACCGAGGCGCCGGCTTCGCTGACGACAACTTTTGTGAGTTTGAGTTCGGGATGCTTGGCGATCACCTCGCCCGCGAGTTTGTCGGTTTCGCGCGAGGCGGTGCCGTTGCCGATCGCGATCAGTTCGACCTTGTGTTCCGCGCACAGGCGCTTCAGCGTCGCGAGCGATGCGTCCCATTGTTTTCTGGGTTCATGCGGATAAATCGTATCGGTGGCGACGAGTTTGCCGGTGGCGTCCACCACGGCTACCTTCACGCCGGTACGCAGGCCGGGGTCGAGCCCGAGCACGCTGCGCGGGCCGGCAGGCGCGGCCAGCAACAAATCTTTCAAGTTATCGCCGAACACCGCGATCGCCTCGGCTTCGGCTTTTTCGCGTGCGGCTGTGATCAGTTCCATCGACAAGTTCAGCTGCAAGCGCGCACGCCACGCAAGTCGGCAGGTATCGCTCAGCCATTTGTCCGCTGGGCGGCCCTGCATCGCAATGCCCACGGCCAGAGCAACGCGGGCTTCGGCATAGGCATTGCCTTGCTCGGCATCGGCGGTGGGTTCCAGATCGACCGACAGCATCTCCTCGCGCCGTCCGCGCAGCAGCGCGAGCATGCGGTGCGAGGGAATGCCGACAAGGCTTTCGCTGTGATCGAAATAATCGCGGTACTTCGCGCCCTCGTTTTCTTTGCCGGCGGCGACTTTCGCGCGCAGCACGCCTTTGCTTTGCAGCCACTCGCGCAGTTTGCCGACCAACGCCGCGTTCTCGCCGAAACGTTCGATCAAGATCGCGCGCGCGCCGTCCAGCGCGGCAGCGGCATCGGCCACGCCCTTGTCGGCATCGATGAACGCTTGTGCCCGCACGTCCGGCGCGACGGAAGGATCGGCGAGAATCGCATCGGCTAACGGCTCCAGCCCCGCCTCGCGCGCGATCTGCGCTTTCGTGCGGCGCTTGGGTTTGTAGGGCAAATACAAATCTTCCAACCGCGATTTGCTGTCGGCAGCGAGCAGATCGTCCAACAGCGGCTTGGTCAGCTTGCCCTGCTCGGCGATCGACGCGAGGATCGCATCGCGGCGTTCTTCCATCTCGCGCAAATAACTCAATCGCGATTCCAAATCGCGCAACTGCGTGTCGTCCAAGCCCTCGGTGACTTCCTTGCGATAGCGCGCGATGAACGGCACCGTCGCACCGCCGTCGAGCAACTCCACCGCCGCGCGCACCTGCGCCGGCTTCGCCGCGTTTTCCTCAGCGATGGTCTGCGCGATGACGGCCGCGATGCTGGCGGCTGAGCGGGTGGGGGCGGGGAGGCTGGTGGGCGTGTCGGAAGAGGGTGCTGCGGTGTTGGGCATTGGGAGTTCGTGAGGCGGGGGGCAAGTGGCGATTGTCCCTTGATGCATCGTGTGCGTACAGGCTGGTGTCTATGCACGGGATGTGCTTCGCCGCCTGTGCGGAGACATTCGATGCGTTCGATTCTGTCATCCAGAGCGCAGCGAGGGGCCTGTTTTAGCGGCGACCACCGGCTGTCGATTCGGTAATAACTGCTAGCTGAAACAGTTCCCTCACTGCGCTCGGGATGACAGGAATAGCCTGCGTGCAAATCGCAAAAAAGAACGGGCCGCATACGCAGCCCGTTCGTTTCGTCGTTTCATCTTCGCGGTTTGTTCGCGCGATCAGACAAGTCTCAATCCCCCAACGTCAACAACGAAGCATTCCCCCCCCCGCCGGCGTCGTATTCGCCGTCACCGTCTTCTCGGTGGTGAAGCGCGGCAGGTAGTGCGGGCCGCCGGCTTTGGGGCCGGTGCCGGAGAGGTTTTGGCCGCCGAAGGGTTGTACGCCGACCACCGCATCGATCTGGTTGACGTTGATGTTGTTGGCGGGGAAGAGACGGTACCAAAAACAGCCCGAAGTCGGCGGGCTGCTTCGGGACATCATCGTCGTCTGATCAGAGGTTAGCGACTCAGTCGTCGTCTTCACATTGGCGATGGCGACGGTTCTTACCGCTATTGTGGTTGTGTCGGGCCTTCTCTTTTACAGTCTTCGCGATGGTCTTCTCGACGCCTGGCATCGCTGGTGTCTCCCCGATACCTACGAGTACTGGTTTCCCCGTGCGCGGGCTATGAAATGAGGATGCCATTGTTTCGTATGCGATTCTTTCCCGGCGTCTTTTTTCTGTCATCTATCTAGACTCGATTTTCAAAGCGAGCCCGATAATGCGGGCGTCATAGTGCGTATTGATTTATGGTCTTTTAACGACGCTCGCTTTGATCACATCTGTGCGTGAGTCGCGTCGGTTCAACAGTGAAGAGTTGATAAATAGAAGTCGTTCGAGGTTCTGATCTGCTGACGTTCGTCACATTTGAAGCGCTGCAAGATCTGTCGCGGTTGCAGTACAGTGTCCTCCACTCGGCGCAAGAGAATGTAGTCGCCGGTAGCGCGCAGTTTCTATTGCAGAAGATGGCTTCTGCAATGAATATTGTGATCGTTAGGTTTAATCAATATCTTTAAAACAAGGAATGTTTTCGATGACTTAGCATTGCATGGATTCTAGTGCTGCCTGCGGTCGAGACAACACACATGATGCGAACGAAGCCTGTAGCCAACATCAATTGCATCGTCGTCGTGCTCGACGATATGGCAGGGTTCTTCGCTGCAAGCTCTTATGATAAATACGAAGCCAATGAGGGCGGTGGGCTCATTGATATCGGCGCCCGCATGCGGCAGAAATATGCATCTGCTTCGAGACAATACGCATTGCAGTGATGCATATCGATACGTATTCAATACGTACTGTTTGAACGCATAGATTGCAGGCCTGATGATGAAGCTGCTGATGCAGCTGCACGGCTAGCTTGCTGTTGTAAAACAGCCTGCTAGGGCAGCCAAGGATGGTTGCGACGACGGAGCAAGCGCGTAAGCGATTGATGATTCGCGCTGCGCGCTCACCCTTCGCTGTGCTCAAGGCCAGCTTCGCTGTTCAGACCGCAAGCGGGTTGTCGTCGGGAGCGAGTCAGGACATGTGCCTGACTCGCGATTTAACTGCGCCGGCACGATCCGGCGCGAACTGCGCAAGCGTGCCGCGAAGCGGTGAGCCGCAGGGATGCGGCGAGTCAAAGCGCTCAGGATGAACGTTTTTCAACAACCTGCTAGTGTGGTGTCTCAAAAGCACAGTGATGCATTTTCGTGAAAGAACGGCTTTATTTGCGCTGTTTTTGATTAAGAATCAGCCTGCGTATTTTTGAGACACCACACTAGAGAATCGATCCGAGTAGCAAGAGCCATCATCGTGGCAACGATGTGATCGTCATGCTTTGATCAGAGCAGCGTTGCGCGAAGTCTGACGCACGAAAATCGCGGCGCAGGATGTACCGTGAAAGCCGGTGTTGTTTCCGGCTGATGCAAGACCCTTGGATAGGGCTTGCCGCCACCGGTTCGCGAAGGATCGCGATCGTGTGGCTTATCCGAAGTACGATCAATACACATCAAGGAGTGTTACTCATGTTGCTAGATTCAAAGCTCTCCCCCATGAAGCCGATGCTGCTGTCGATTGCGACCGCGGCTGCCCTTGTGATGACCGCTGGCACTGCCGCAGCGGTCGACATCACGCCTGAACTGCGTGCCGTGATGCAGCGTGACCTCGGTGTTTCGCCTGGGCAGTTACCGCAGTTGATCGAGGCCGAAAGCCGTGCGAATGCGCAAGCAGATCAGGCTCGCATGCAGCTTGGTGCCGACTTTGCCGGTGCGTGGCTGGAACGCGCTCCCGATGGCAGCACCAGGTTGGTGGTGGCTAGCGCCGGAAATGCTAAGGCCGCACGCATTGGCAGTGCCGAGGTGCGTCAGGCGCGTTACAGCCTTGCCAAGCTTGATGCTGCGGTTGCCCATCTGGGCGCGCAGATGAAGCTGCCGATGATGGCCAAGCTGCCGCAGATCCAATCTTGGTACGCGGATATCAAGACCAACAAAGTGGTTGTCACGGTCGACGAAGGTGCGCTCGAAACCGGTATCGACTTCGTTGCCGCCAGCGGCATCGACCCGTCGATGGTGCGCTTCGAGACTTCAAAGGCCCGTCCGCAAACAGCGTCTGATCTGTTCGGCGGCCAGTTTTACGGTCTGACTCTGCCTGATGGCAGGCAGGGTTCCTGCTCCATCGGTTTCAATGCTCGTAATGGCGCAGGTACCCGTTATGTCCTCACTGCTGGCCACTGTGGACCCGTCGGCACTACAACGAGGATTGCCTCGGGTGCTTCGCTCGGTGTGATCGATGGTTCGGTGTTTCCAGGCAGTGACATGGCCGTGATGCGGATCACCAACAGTGCGATTGTGCAGCGTGGCCGGGTGGTTAACTATTCGGGCGGCAGCATTTTGGTTGGCGGTTCCACGCCGGCCCTGGTCGGCGCCAGCATTTGTCGCTCTGGCCACCGTACCGGTTATCGCTGTGGCTTCGTGCGCGCGCTCAACGTCAGCGTCAACTACGGAAATGGCCCGGTGAACGGTCTGACTGAAACCTCGGCCTGCAATGGTCAGGGCGATTCCGGTGGCTCTTACATCACACCGGGCGGTCAAGCGCAGGGCGTTGCTTCGGGCGGTAGTTTTTTTGTGGGTACGACCGAAAACTGTTCCACGGGCGGCACCCCGATCACATGGCATCAGCCGGTCAATCCGATCCTCTCACGATACAGTCTGACGCTGTTGCTGGGGCCGTAAGCGGACCTAGGCCGTGTCGTGGTCACATGCCGCGTTTGCGGTGATCTGAAAGCGGTTACGACAAGAATGCCCCGGAGCGATCTGGGGCATTCTCGTTTATGGGCCTTCGTGTATGGGCCTTCGTGAATGAGTTTTGCAGCAAGTGCTTGATGAGATCTCGACAAAATCGCCAATCACTCAATTGAGTACATGGCATGCGTCATCAGGCTGCAGTAAGAGTCACTTTATGATGAGATTTAAATTGCGAGAAAAAGAATTGAGGCCGCAACAGTCATGCCTGATGCTGATGGATAGAAAACGTAGATCTGCACAGGACATGAGTCGTATTTTGATACTCAAGTTTTTTCTTCAGTCAGGGCTATTATTTCCTCTCTAAACGGCTTTCAACTTTAAAGTTCGCTTGCCCTGACGGTTGGTTGGTATTCAATCCCCCAACGTCAACAACGACGCATTCCCGCCCGCTGCCGTCGTATTCACCGTCACCGTCTTCTCGGTGGTGAAGCGCGGCAAATAATGCGGGCCGCCGGCTTTGGGGCCGGTGCCGGAGAGGTTTTGGCCGCCGAAGGGTTGTACGCCGACGACGGCGCCGATTTGGTTGCGGTTGACGTAGATGTTGCCGACTTTCGCGCGTGAGGTGATGCGGTCGATGGTTTCATCGATGCGCGAGTGGATGCCGAGGGTGAGGCCGAAGCCGCTGGCGTTGATGGTGTCGATCACCTGATCGAGTTGATCGGCTTTCCAGCGGATCACGTGCAGCGCGGGGCCGAAGTTTTCGCGGGTGAGTTGCGACAGCGACTGCAGTTCCCAGGCGCGCGGGGCGAAGTAGGTGCCATGGGCGACGCTGTCGTCGGCGGCATTGTTGTTGATGGCTGCTGTAGCGATGAGCTTCGCGCCTGCCGTCATTTTCGCAGCGTGGTCTTCCAGCAGCTTCAGCGCATCGGCGTCAATCACCGGGCCGACGTCGGTCGAGAGCAGGCCGGGGTCGCCGACTTTCAATTCGGCCATCGCGCCGGCCAGCATGTGCACGACTTTGTCGGCGATGTCCTCCTGCACGAACAGCACGCGCGCGGCCGAGCAGCGCTGGCCGGCGGAGGTGAAGGCGGACGAGATCGCGTCTTTCACCAATTGTTCGGGCAGCGAGGAGGAATCGCCGATCAGCGCGTTTTGGCCGCCGGTTTCTGCGATCAGCACGCCGATCGCGGCGTCGCGCGCGGCCATGGCGCGGTTGATCGCGCGGGCGGTGTCGTTGGAGCCGGTGAACGCAACGCCGGCCACGCGCGCATCGCGGGTCAATGCCGCGCCGACGGTGGCGCCGTCGCCGGGCAGGAACTGCAGCACGGCCTCAGGCACACCGGCTTCGTGCATCAGTTTCACTGCGGCATAACCGATGAGATTGGTCTGCTCGGCCGGCTTCGCGATCACGCTATTGCCAGCGGCCAGCGCCGCGGCGACTTGGCCCATAAAAATGGCCAGCGGGAAATTCCACGGCGAGATGCAGACGAACACGCCGCGACCGGCGAGTTGCAGTGTGTTGGATTCGCCGGTCGGGCCGGGGAGGGCTTCGGCCGCGAAGATCTTGCGCGCTTGGCCGGCGTAATAGCGCAGGAAATCCACCGCTTCGCGCACTTCGGCGATGCCGTCGGGGATGGTTTTGCCGGCTTCTTTCGTACACAGCGCGATGTAGTGCGGCATGCGCTCTTCGAGCAACTTCGCGGCGTGTTCGAGAATCGTCGCGCGGCTAGCGGCGGGCATCGCGTCCCAGGCCGGCTGCGCGGCGACTGCGTTTTGCAGGGCTTTCTCGACGGTGGCGCTGTCGGCGGGCTGCCAATGGCCGACCGTCTCACGGCGGTCGGCGGGATTGGCGACGGCGATGCGTTCGCTTGCTGTGCTTGCGCCGGGCACCAGCGGTGCGGCGGACCAGGTGCCGGCGCCGGCGGTGTTGATCTGGTCGGCGAGGGCGCGCAATTGCGCGTCGTTGGCGAGGTTGAGGCCCATGGAGTTGTCTCGGTCGTTGCTCGGGTCGAGCGCGATGAAGCTGCGGAATAGCTGCACCGGTTGCGGGATGCGCGGATGCGGGATGGTGTCGAATGCGGAGACGACTTCGATCGGGTCGCGGATCAAATCGTCGATCGACACCGCTTCGTCGGTGATGCGGTTGACGAAGCTGGAATTGGCGCCGTTTTCGAGCAAGCGACGCACCAGATACGGCAGCAGGTCTTCGTGCGAACCTACCGGCGCATACACGCGGCAGGGCACGTTCAGGCGATCGGCGGGAATGACTTCCGCGTACAAGTCGTCGCCCATGCCGTGGAGTTTTTGGAATTCGTAGCCTTTGAGCGTGGTGGCTTCGCGGGCAGCCGAACCTTCACCCCCCGCCCCTCTCCCGACGGAAGAGGGGAGTAGAACCGACGCCATGCGATGGATCGCGGCGATCGTTTGCGCGTTATGGGTCGCGAACATCGGGTAGATCGCGTCGGTCATCTTCAATAAGCGACACGCGCAGGCCTGATACGACACGTCGGTATTCGGTTTGCGCGTGAACACCGGATAGCCGGCTTGGCCATCGACCTGGGCGCGCTTGACTTCGCTGTCCCAGTACGCGCCTTTGACCAAGCGCACCGGGATGATGCGGCCGAGGCGGCGCGCCATGTCGGCGATGTAATCGATCGCGAACGGCGCGCGCTTCTGATACGCCTGGACAACGATGCCGAAACCGTTCCAGCCGCGCAGCGATGCATCGGCCAGCACCTGGAAAATCAGGTCTAGCGAGAGTTCCAGGCGGTCGGTTTCTTCGGCGTCGATGGTCAGGCCGATGCCGTACTGTTTCGCGAGTTGCGACAGTTCAAGCAGGCGCGGGCCGAGTTCGGCCAGCACGCGCGCGCGCTTGGCGTGTTCGTAGCGCGGATGCAGTGCGGAGAGCTTGACCGAGATGCTTGGCACGGCGAATACGTCTGCTTGTTTGAAATCACCGCTTCTGCCAATCGCGTGGATCGCCTTGCGATAGGCCTCCAGATAGCGCAGGCCGTCGGCGGTGGTCAGCGCACCTTCGCCTAGCATGTCGAACGAGTAGCGATAATTCGCGCTATCGCCCTTGCGGCTGCGGCTGAGCGCTTCGTCGATGGTGCGGCCCATCACGAATTGATGGCCCATGATCCGCATCGCCTGGCGCACCGCGAGCCGGATCACCGGTTCGCCGACGCGGCCGACGAGGCGCTTGAAAGCGTTGTGGACATCGCGCTTAGTGTCATCGGCCAGATTGACCAAGGTGCCGGTCAGCATCAGGCCCCAGGTCGAGGCGTTGACCAGCACCGAATCAGACAGACCCATATGCCGCTTCCAGTCGGCGTCGCCGAGTTTGTCGCGAATCAACTTATCGGCGGTGTCTTGGTCCGGAATGCGCAGCAGAGCCTCGGCCACGCACATCAGCAGCACGCCTTCTTCGCTGCCGAGGTCGTACTGGCGCATGAAGGCCTCGATCACGCCCTGGTCCTGCGCGCGGGCGCGGACCCGGCGGACGAGGTCCGCAGCGGTGGCTTGAATCGCGGCGCGGTCGCTGTCGCTCCAATCGGGATGCGGCTGGCGCGCGGCGGCGAGCAGTTCGCGCACGTGTTCGGCTTCGTCAATAGCCCAAGCTGAGGTGATCGCGCCGCGCAAGGCATCCGGCGCGGCTGGTAATTCGGGGCTCAGCATGGCGGCGCGCTGCGTCTGATTCATCACATTCCCGTTCACGGCAATCCGTCGAAAGCAAATGCCGCGGGTCGGCTGCCTGCGGCGAGGCGAGCGATTCTAACAGTCGGGATACCGACAGTCGCGGCTCCGGCATTCCCGATCCCAGCATTCGTGATGCTGGCCGCTGAGGTGTCGATGCCGATCTGGCGGATGTTGATCTGGCGGATGTTGACTTGGCTGATGTTGACGTGGCTGATATTGACGTGGCGCTCGACGCTGCCTCGGAGCGCGTTCGCCAAGCGCGTCGCCCGGATGGATTGAGCTTGTACGGCCAAACCGCTGTGATCTTCACGCCGATCATGCGGCCGATCATGCGATTGCATCGGCGGCTGCATCCGCTCGCCGCCCTCGCCCGTACTTGGAGCAGTCCACAAAACCGTGCCCCGCGCCTCATTCGCTAATGCTGCTTGGGCGGGTGCTTGGCTTGCCGCTGCCAGGGTCGAACGGCTACCATTGTCGGGTTTCCCCTGGCCGGTTTGTGGCCAGAGGCGCTCATCCAGTCAAGCCGGCCGTAGTAGGCCGAGATCGATCATTTTGGGGTTTCAGACCATGCTGCGAGCACGTTCGGGTTGGAAGAAGTGGGGTGGGGCAGTCGCCACCGCTTTGCTGTTGCCGTCGATGATCTTTGCGCAAACGGCCATGGCGCAATCCGCCGACCCGGAGCGCTGGCAGTTGAACATGGGCAAGGGCGTGACCGCGTCGTCTCAAAATGCCTACGACGCGCACATGATGGCGCTGTGGGTCTGTGTCGCGATCGGCGTGATCGTGTTCGGCGCGATGTTCTACGCCATGTTCAAGTTCCGCAAATCCGCCGGCGCTAAGCCAGATGTGGATTTCACCCACAGCACCAAACTGGAAATCATCTGGACCGTCGTGCCGGTGGCGCTCTTGGTTGGAATGGCGTTCCCGGCCACCAGCAAGCTAATGAAGATGTACGACACCCGCGACGCTGCGATGACCATCAAAGTCACCGGCTACCAGTGGTTGTGGAAGTACGAGTACATGAGCGACAAGCCGGGCGAAGCGGTGAGCTTCACTAGCCGCCTCGCTCGCAAAAGCGATGAGATCCGCCAGAGCAAAATCGATGCGCGTGACGCGAATCATCCGAACTATCTGCTGGAAGTGGACAATGTCCTCGTGTTGCCGACCAACACCAAGATCCGCTTCATCATCACCGCCGACGACGTGATTCACGCGTGGTGGGTGCCGGCTTTGGGTTGGAAGCAGGATGCGATTCCGGGGATCATTAACGAGGCCTGGACCGAGATCAAAACGCCGGGTGTCTACCGCGGCCAGTGCGCAGAACTCTGCGGCAAGGATCACGGCTTCATGCCGATCGTGGTCAAAGCCGTGCCGAAGGCCGAGTACGACCGCTGGATCGCCGCCGAGCGCGCGAAGAACGCTCCGCCAGCGCCGGCCGCCGCCGTTGAGGCCGCCCCTGCCGAAGCTGCGCCGAGTGAAGCCGCGCCTGCGGTGGAAGCCGCCGCGCCGGCAACCGCCACCACCCAGAACGCCCCCGCCGCCGCCAAGACGGCCGGCTGATCGCATCTTTTTGAGGTAGACCGCACATGGCCACCACACACGCCGACGACCATCACGACGCATACAAGCAGGGCTTCGTAGAGCGCTGGTTGTTCTCGACCAATCACAAAGACATTGGCACGCTGTATTTGGTGTTCAGCTTTATTATGTTCATCGTCGGCGCAGCGATGTCGATCGTGATCCGCGCCGAGCTGATGACCCCGGGTCTGCAGCACGTCAAGCCTGAGTTCTTCAATCAGATGACCACGATGCATGCGCTGGTCATGATTTTCGGTGGGGTGATGCCGGCCTTCGTCGGACTCGCTAACTGGATGGTGCCGCTGCAGATCGGCGCGCCGGACATGGCGCTGCCGCGCATGAACAACTGGTCGTTCTGGATCATGCCGTTCGCGTTCGCGCTGCTGCTGTTGACCCTGTTCCTGCCGGGCGGCGCGCCTGCCGGCGGCTGGACGCTGTACCCGCCGCTGTCGCTGCAGGGCGGCTATAACCTCTCGTTCGCGGTGTTCGCCATCCACATGATGGGCATCAGCTCGATCATGGGCGCGATCAACATCATCGCCACCATCCTCAACATGCGCGCCCCAGGCGTCGATCTGCTGAAGATGCCGATTTTCTGCTGGACCTGGCTGATCACCGCCTTCCTGCTGATCGCGGTGATGCCAGTGCTCGCCGGTGCGGTGACGATGCTGCTAACGGATAAGTACTTCCTCACCAGCTTCTTCAGCGCGAAGGGCGGCGGCGACCCGGTGATGTTCCAGCACATCTTCTGGTTCTTCGGGCACCCGGAGGTCTACATCATGATTCTGCCGGCGTTCGGCATCGTGTCGGAAATCATCCCGACCTTCAGCCGCAAGCCGCTGTTCGGTTATCAGGCGATGGTCTACGCCACCGCGTCGATCGCCTTCCTCTCGTTCATCGTGTGGGCGCACCACATGTTCACCGTCGGCATGCCGATGGGCAGCGAGATCTACTTCATGTTCGCGACCATGCTGATCGCGATCCCCACCGGCGTGAAGGTGTTCAATTGGGTCACCACCATGTGGCGCGGCTCAATCTCGTTCGAGACGCCGATGCTGTGGGCGATCGCCTTCGTCATCCTGTTCACCATTGGCGGCTTCTCGGGTTTGATGCTTGCGATCGTGCCGGCGGACTTCCAGTACCACGATACCTATTTCGTGGTCGCACATTTCCATTATGTGCTGGTCACCGGCGCGCTGTTCGCGATCATCGCCGCTGTTTACTACTGGTGGCCGAAGTGGACCGGCCGCATGTACAGCGAGAAGATGGGCAAGTTCCATTTCTGGTGGAGCGTGGTCTTCGTGAACGTGCTGTTCTTCCCCCAGCACTTCTTAGGCTTGGCCGGCATGCCGCGCCGCATTCCCGACTACAACGTCGTGTTCGCGGACTGGAACATGGTCAGCTCGATCGGCGCTTTCGGTATGTTCGCCACGCCGTTCATCATGTTCTACGTGCTGCGCCATTCGCTCAAGCACGGCGCAAAGGCCGAAGCGCGTTCCTGGGAAGGCGCGCGCGGCTTGGAATGGACGCTGTCGTCGCCGCCGCCGCATCACAGTTTCACCACGCCTCCGCTGATCCGCGACGGCGATCTGGCGCATGGCGATATCACCCACTAATTGCGCCGAGAGCATTCGACACGTTATGCCCACACAGCCACCCATCGCGAATGACGACACTGTCACCCGCCGCGCTTCCGCGCGGCGTACGGCCTTGATCTTCGGCGGTTTGGCGCTTGCGGTCTATGTTGGCTTCATTCTGATGACGGTGATGTCGAAATGACTGACCTCAATCCGCAGCCAGACCATCGCGAAGTCCCCGCTGCAGGCGCGACGACTGAGCCTGCTGCTGTCGCTGCGTCCGGAGCAGCGGCTCCGCGCCATAAGATCGGCATCGGTGGCATGGTTGCGGTGTCGTTACTGGCCTTCGGTTTCAGCTTCGCATTGGTGCCGCTGTATCGCATCGCTTGCGAAAAGGTCTTCGGCATTCGCCTCGAACGCGGACCCACCGGCGAGGCCACTGTTGTTGCCGGCAAGCGCGACGAACGCATCGTCACCGTGATCTTCGATGGCGGTGTGAACTCCAAGCTGCCCTGGGACTTCGCGCCGCATCAGCTATCGATGAAAGTGCGCCCGGGCGAGCTGTACGAAACCACTTATTACGCTCACAACAAGAGCGACCGCGACATCGTCGGCAGCGCCACGCCCTCGGTCGCGCCTGCCCGGGCGTCGCAGTACTTCAACAAGACCGAATGCTTTTGCTTCACCGCGCAGACCCTCGCTGCGGGCGAGACGCGCGACCTGCCGGTGCGGTTCATCGTCGATCCGGATTTGCCAGACGATGTCCGTACCGTCACGCTGTCGTATGCATTCTTCAAGAACGACGTGTTGACCGCTGAGCTCGGCGCGCCCAAGGTGTCGTCGAAGACGCCGCAGTCCGCGCCTTAATCCTTCGTTTTTTAGCCCAAACTTTTTTCGCGAGACCACCGCCATGGCCCAAGCGCACGCCGACCACCACGATGCCAACGTCTACTTCGTGCCTCACAGCAGCAAGTGGCCGGTCTACGCTTCGGTGTTCTTGTTCGCCACGATGCTGGGCGTCGCCTTTTGGTTGAATGGCGTCGGCGTGGGTAAGCCGGTGTTTTTCCTTGGTCTCGCCGGCCTGCTTGGTATCTTGTTCAAGTGGTTCGCCGATGTGATCATCGAATCGCTGGCCGGCCACTACAACAGTCAGGTCGACACCTCGTTCCGAATGGGGATGGTGTGGTTCATCTTCTCCGAAGTGATGTTCTTCGCGGCCTTCTTCGGCGCCTTGTTCTACGCCCGTCAGTTCGCGTTGCCGTGGCTCGGCGGCGAAGGCGACGGCGCGATGACCAACGCGGCGCTGTGGCCGGAATTCAGCGCGGCGTGGCCGAGCGCCGGCCCGGCTAACGTCGGCGGTAGCTTCCAGACCATTCCGGCCTGGGGTTTGCCGTTGCTCAACACGTTGATTTTGCTGACCTCGGGCGTGACCATCACCATCGCCCACCACGCACTAAGAGCCGGCCACCGTAAAGCGCTGCTGGTGTGGCTGGGCGCCACTGTTGCCCTGGGCTGCGTGTTCCTGTTCTATCAGGGCGTGGAATACGTCCACGCTTACAAAGAACTGAACCTGACCCTGGGTTCGGGTATTTACGGTTCGACCTTCTTCATGCTCACCGGCTTCCACGGCGCGCACGTCACCCTAGGCACGCTGATGCTTGCGATCATGTGGCTGCGCTGCGCTAAGGGCCATTTCACCAAGGATCAACACTTCGCATTCGAGGCGGTGGCCTGGTATTGGCACTTCGTGGACGTGGTGTGGCTAGGCCTGTTCCTGTTCGTGTATGTGGTCTGACGGGGCGCGGCACCCGCTAGCATCATTCCTGGTGCTGCAGCTCATCGTATTGCACGATTCAAACAAACAAGGCCGGCGAAAGCCGGCCTTGTTGCCTCGGTAGTGGGGGCCTCCGAAGGGCAGGCCTTCGAAGGGCGGGCCTCCGATCCGCCTGCCCATGCCGGTGGAGCGGGTCTCCGACCCGCTGCACCGTTCAGTCCGGCTTGCGTCCGATCCCGTGCGGTTCGATCCAGCCCATGTAGATCGACAGGATGATGATCAGGATCAGGGCGACCGAAAGACCGATGCGCCAACTCAGTGCGTTCACGGTGCGTTGGGTCTTGCCCTTATCGACCAGCATGTAATACAGGCCCGCACCTAAATTCCACAAAATCACGGCCAAAAAACCGATAATAAGCAGTGTTTTCAGCGAATCGCTCATGGCGGTACCCGGAGTTGCAAATCGTGATCGCATTATCGCAGCAGAAGACTGGCATCGGGTGAGCATCCGTCGCCATCCCTTGTTGCTCTGGGCCTTTGCGATATGCGCGATCGCAGTGTTCGCGCGGCTCGGTTTTTGGCAGCTTGCGCGCGCCGACGAGAAGCGCGCGATGTTGTCCAAAGCGGAGCTCGCCTTGAACGACCGCCGGCCGCAGCCGTTGGCATTCATCGCGAGCGCCGCGCGTGCCGGTGAGTACGACTGGATCGAAGTCCGCGGGCGTTTTGCCGATGCGCCAGCGGTGCTGTTAGACAATCAGCAGCGTGCAGGCAAAGTCGGCGTGCGTGCGTATCGCGTGTTCCTGCCCGAGGGGGGTGCGCCAGTGTTGGTGGAGCTGGGATGGACAGGCTTGTCCGGAGATCGGACGATGCCTGACGTGCCGCGCGACGCGGATCGCACTGCGCTTGCAGGCTTGCTGTTGCCGCCGCCGGGACGCGGCCTGGATGTCGGCCCGCCAGTATCGCAACCCGGCGGGGCTTTGCTGGCGACGGCGATGGATATGCCGGCGCTGCGGCAAGCGTTGCAGGTGCCGACACTCGCGCCGCGGGTGTTGCGGCCGCAGCCCGAAGCCGGTTTCGGTTTCGAGCGCGACTTCGACATCCTTCCGAACACCTTGCCGCCGCAGCGTCACGTTGGCTACGCCGTGCAGTGGTTCGGACTGGCGTGCGCCGTATTGGTCACAGCGGTGTTGCTGAGCTGGCAGCGCCGCCGACGTCTCGTCCGCGAGGCAGTGCGATAACCGCTAGCTACCTGCCCATCTGTTCTTGCCGTCGACCGCAGCGACGACGGCGGCTGTACCTGTATCAGCGCACTATCAACTCGACGAAATCATGAACGCAGACGTTTCTTCTCATTCGCAACGCACCCGCAACCGTAATCGCGTCGCGATGCTCGCGATTTTCGCGTTATTCATCGGCGGCTTCATGATCGCCGGCATGCTTCGTTTCTCGGGCTGGCGCCCGGACGGCATGAAAAATTACGGTGAGCTGCTCGATCCCCCGGGCGATTTGCGCCAAGTGGTGCCGCTGTTACTCGATGGCGGCGAGTACCGCTGGAACCCAGGCGAACGCATGTGGCGCATCGCGCTGGTCGTGCCTAAGGATTGCGCTGCAGTCTGCGTCAAACTCTCGCAAGATCTGGAACTGGTGCGCGAGCTGTTCGCGCAGCGCGCCGATCATGTGCACATCCTGTGGGTGGGCGACTTTCCCGCAGGCGGTCGTCGCAGCGGCGCTTTGCGCGAAATTAGCGACAATCCCGCGCTGCGCGCCGGGTTGCCGCGTCTGGACGATCCCAAAGGCATTCCGGTGTATGTCATCGACCCCAACGGCTTCGTGATTCTGCGCTACGCTCCCGGCTTCGATCCGGGCCAGTTGCGCACCGATCTGGCCAGACTGTTGAAACTCAAATGAGCGATTTCTCTTCCGACACCACATCTTCTGCGGCTGAGTCGACGGCAGCACGCCGTCCGACGCCGCTGTACAAACATTTCCATCGTATCGCCTGGCTAGCGGTGGTGCTGACCTTCTGCGTCATTGTGTTCGGCGGTTTCGTGCGCTTGTCGAACGCTGGGCTCAGTTGTCCGGACTGGCCCACATGCTATGGCCGCGCCACGTGGCCGACAACGACTGCAGAAGTGAATCATCCCACCGCGCTTGATGTCCGTCCGCTTGAAGTGCATAAGGCGTGGCGCGAGCAAATCCACCGCCATGCAGCGGCGATTCTTGGCTTACTGGTGCTGACGCTGGCACTGCTCGCAGCGCGTAGGCGCCCGCGCGGCATCGCACAGATTCTGATCGCGGCAGCGCTGGTCGCATCGAGCATCCCGTTATATATGCAGGGACAGCACGAGATTGCTCTCGGTCTGGCCTTATCGGGCGAACTGCTTCTGCTGATTGCCGCCTTGCGTTGGGACAATTCCGATCTGGCGCGCGCGGCGGCCTTTACCTTGATGGTGATCGTGTTTCAGGCCTTACTGGGCAAATGGACGGTCACGTGGTTACTGAAGCCGGTCGTGGTGATGGCGCATCTGCTCGGCGGCTTGACCACGTTCAGCCTGCTAACGTGGATGGCGTGGCGCGCGACCAACAGTCCGGTGCGCATCGCCGGCGCCGCGTTGATGCGCGGCCTGTTGATCGTCGCGGTGATATTGCTGGGCATCCAGATCGCGCTCGGCGGCTGGGTCAGCGCTAACTACGCAGCGCTCGCCTGCGGCAACGATTTTCCGAAATGCGTTGGCCAGTGGTGGCCGCCGCATAATTTCAGCGAAGGCTTCGTGCTGTGGCGCGGTATCGGCGCGGATTACGAGGGCGGTGTGCTCGATGGCGCATCGCGTATCGCGATCCAGCTTGCGCACCGGATGATGGCCGTCGTCGTCTGCGCATATTTGATTTGGCTGGCGGTGAAGTTGATCCGCACGCCGGGCCTCATCTTCACTGGCACCGTGCTGGCGCTGCTGACCGTAGCGCAGGTCGCGCTAGGTATCGGCAACGTCGTGCTGGGGCTGCCGCTGTGGGTGGCGGTGCTGCACAACGCGGGCGCGGCGCTGCTGCTGTTTACCTTGGTCGGCTTACTGGCGCGTCTGCGCCCGCCGCTGTGATCCGATGAACCGAGCCGCAGATAAACCGATCGGCATGTTCGCGCTTTGGCGCGAGTATTGGTCGTTGACGAAGCCGCGTGTGGTGGCGTTGATCGTGTTCACCGCATTCGTCGGCATGTTTCTGGCCGTGCCGGGGCTGCCGCCGCTGCGCCAGAGCGTGTTCGGCTTTATCGGCATTTGGCTGGCGGCCGCCAGCGCCGCGGCGATCAATCATCTGATCGATCAACGCATCGACCGGGTCATGGCGCGCACTGCCAATCGGCCATTGGCGACCGGCACGCTGAAACCGGCGCAGGTCTTGGCGTTCGCGGTGTTCCTCGGGGCGCTGTCGATGACGATGCTGATCTCGATGGTCAATGTCATCACCGCGGCGCTGACGTTCGCGTCGTTGATCGGTTACGCCATCGTTTACACCGCATGGCTCAAGCGCGCGACGCCGCAGAACATTGTGATCGGCGGTATTGCTGGCGCCGCGCCGCCGCTGTTGGGCTGGGCCGCAGTGACGGGCATGCAGAACGAGTGGGATTGGGCGCACGCGCTGCTGCTGGTGCTCATCATCTTCGTATGGACGCCGCCGCACTTCTGGGCCTTGGCGATCTTCCGCCGCGACGACTACGCGCGCGCACTCGTGCCGATGCTGCCGGTGACGCACGGCGTCGAATACACGCGCTGGCAAATCCTGCTTTACACCGTGCTGCTGGTCGCGATCACCGTCATGCCCTGGGCGGTCGGCATGAGCGGCTTGTTTTATCTCGGCGGCGCGCTGGTGCTGGGCGCGGTGTTCCTGTGGTACGCCTGGAAACTGCAGGATCCGCCGGACGAGTTCTTCGCTATGCGCACCTTCAATTATTCGATCGTGTACCTGATGGCGCTGTTCGCGTTTCTGCTGGTCGATCACTGGCTGCTGCCGTGGTTGGCGCCGGCGGCGGCGATCGAATTCGCGCCGGTCCGTTGAGCGCTGTCCGGCGGCGTGCCATGCAACCGCTTCGCGTCGCTCAGATCGCAATTCGCTTGGTGTGCGCCGGGCTGATGCTCGACCTCGCCGCATTCGAGGGGTAGGCTTGCGGTCTCCTTCGCAGCGAGATCGATCATGCCCAGTTCGCGCTTTTCAGTCTCGTTCGGCCGGCTAATCAGTCGGCAACTCGGCCGGCTAATTGGCCTGCAAATGGGCCGGCAAATGGGCCGGCAAATGGGTGTGCTGTGCGCCGGCCTCGCGCTCGCAGCGTCCGCTCAGAGCCAGTCCGCTCAGAGCCAGGATGCCGGCCCGATCGCGCGCGATAGCGTCGCTGTCGCCTCCGCCGCGCGCATGCTCGACGTGCGCAGCGGGCGCATGCTGCAGAACGTGCAGGTGCTGGTGGAAGGCGACCGGATCAAACAAGTGATCCATGGCGATGACGCTGCCATCGCTGCGCCCGGCGCGCGGCGCTACGACTTGGGCGACGTCACCCTGCTGCCGGGTTTGATCGACATGCATGTGCATATCGACAGCGACCCGGAATACAGCGGCTATCACTATCTCCAATTCAACGATCGATTCTGGTCGGTGCTTGCGGTTGCGAACGCGAGCAAGACGCTTGCGGCGGGTTTCACCACGATTCGTAACGTCGGCTCCGATGCTTGGAACGATGTCGGCCTACAGCAGGCGATCGACGCGGGCAAAGTGATGGGGCCGCGCATCGTACCTGCCGGATATGCATTCGGCGCCACCGGCGGACACTGCGATTCGACCTATTTCCCGCCGTCGATGGACCAGAAAAACCAATTCAACGCCGATAATCCGGACGAAGCGCGAAAATCCGTGCGCGCGATCCGCAAGTACGGTGCGCAGGTCATCAAGATTTGCGCGACCGGCGGCGTGTTCTCGCGCAACACCGAGCCCGGCCAGCAGCAGATGACTTATGAAGAGATGAAGGCCGTCGTCGATGAAGCGCATATGTGGGGCTTGAACGTGGCCGCGCATGCGCACGGCACCAGCGGCATCCGCGAAGCGATCCGGGCAGGCGTCGATACCATCGAGCACGCCAGTTTGATCGACGACGAAGGCATCCGTCTCGCCAAGCAATACGGCGCCTATCTGTCGATGGACATTTACAACACCGATTACACCCAGGCCGAGGGCAAGAACAACGGCGTGCTCGAAGACAATCTGCGTAAAGATCGCGACATCGCCGACCTACAGCGGCAGAACTTCCGTCGCGCGCACCAAGCCGGCGTGAAGATGGTCTACGGCACCGATGCCGGTATCTATCCGCACGGCGACAACGCCAAACAATTCGCGACGATGGTCCGCTACGGGATGACGCCGATGCAGGCAATCCAATCGGCGACGATCAACGCTGCCGACGCGCTCGGCCGTCAGGATCGCGGTGCGATCGAAGTCGGACGCTATGCCGACATTATCGCGGTGTCGGGCGATCCTACCCAGAACGTGGCCCTGCTTGAGCGCGTGAGCTTCGTGATGAAGGGTGGCGACATGGTGAAATCCTCGCCCTGACCTGCGGCGATTCTCTGCGCTTGCGACACCTCCGTTGCAGAATGAATGTCGCAACCAGCAAGCGACCGGGGCGGCGTTGATGTGCGCCCGATCTGCACTCGATCTGCGCTTGCCCGCAGTCGCTGCTTAGAAACTATCTCAACGTCAATTGACGTCATTTTTTCGGCAGTCGCCCCGGCGAAAGCCGGGGTCCAGCCTGCAGAAATATAGGCAAAATCTGGATGATCAGCCGTCGGCTGTCGAGAAGCGTTACCGGCTTTCGGCGGAATGACGACATCCGGATCGATACGTCTCTTCTGCAAGTTTGGGATGCGTTCTACGCAGGCTACGGTTGAATCGATTCGAGTTGCTACCGCAGCCATGGATGGCTGCGCCGGCGAAACAAGCGCGTCAGCGATTGATGTGCCGTGAGCACGTCCGGACATGTGCCGGACGTGCGAACTGAGACCTCCTGGATGGAGGTCTCAGTAACCTGCTAGGAGAGACTGCCATGAGTACAGAGAACGAACGTCCACAGCCTACGGCAGCGAACGCAAGTGAACCACGCCAAGCGCTCCCGAGCGCCAACGCAGACACGCAGTCGGTGCTTTGGCTCTGGCGTGCACTCGATGGCCTGATGACGCGGCTCAAGCGCATCAGCCAGCGCATCGACTGGTTGCCTGCCATCTTCTTCGTGATCAAACGCATGCGCTTCTCGCTGCTGTTTGCGATGGCGGCGATTTTCGCGCTGCGCACCGAGCAGGGTCAGGAAGTGATCGTCAACAGTTTCAACGGTGTGGCGCAGGGCTTCATATTCGTATGCTTTTGCGCACTGGCCGCGCTCAGCGTTTGGTACACCTCACGGCTGCTGCTGTACACCTGGAACGAGGCTGCAACACCCCCGCGCAGCGAACGAGCAGAGCGCTGGTCGAGATGGTTGCGTAAATGGCTGCCTGGCCTCTTGGGCATGTCGGTGCTGTTGATTCCGGCGATGGGCATCTGGAGCGTGCGCAAACGCATACCGCAGTGCCGGTTGATGGGATTGAGCGAGCGCGACATCGGGATGACGTGTCTACCGGTCGATCCGCGCTGGTTCTCGCTGATTTTATTTGGGCTTTGCGGCGTCTGCGTCTTGGCATTGTTGCGGCGCCAGAAGCGCTTACTGCGCGAGGGGTTCGCGACAGATCGCACCGGCATGAGTTACCGCGAGTTGGGCCGTCCCGCTGGCCTGTTCTTCGCGGTGATGCTCGTCTTCAATCTGATGGCGATCGCTGCATTCGCATTCATTCCGCTTCTGCCGATCTATCTAAAAATGAGTTCCGGCATCGTGGTGATGCTTGCGACCGGCCTCGCGATCGTCAGCGGCAGCCTGATTTCGCACATTTCGGACGAAAGTAAATTGCCGATCTTGTCGGGGCTGTTTCTCGCCGCGATCGTGTTTTCGTTTTGGAACGACAATCATCAGGTGACGACGATCGCGAGTCGCGACGATGCGCGCTTGACCGATGCGGATCGCGAGGCGCTGTCGGCGCCTATTGATAAGCGCTTCGACGATTATCTCGATGCGAAGCTGGCGCCGGCGATCGAGATGCGCAAACAGGCGTGTGCCAAAAAACCGCACGAAGCCTGCGCTACGCGCATACCCTTCGTCGTCGTCGCTGCCGAAGGCGGTGGCGTGCGCGCGGCGGCGTGGACAGCGCTGGTGCTGTCTAAGATCGACGAGGAGATGATGGATGCCAAGCGCGGTCAAAGCGCATTTCCTCAAATCGCATTTTCCGAGCGTTTAGTCGCGATCAGCGGCGTATCTGGCGGTTCGCTGGGCGGAGCGCTTTACATCGCCTCGCGCGCGCAAGGGCAGGGCGTGTCTTGGACGACGACGCGCAAATTCTTCAAGACTGACTTGCTCACGCCAACGCTGTCGAGCCTGCTGTTCGTGGACACGCCGATGCATTTCTTGCCGATAGCGATCAGCAATCGCATCGTGCCCGATCGCGGCGCCACCTTCGAGAAGACGATCGAGTATGCCTGGGCGCAAGCGGTCGCCAGCGACGCATCCGGCGACTCGAACTTATTCGCGCGGCCATTCGATGCGATGTGGCGCGGGCAAGGCGCACGCTTGCCGCTGCTGGTCGCCAACGGCACCATCGTGGCCAGCGGTGAGCGCATGCTGCAATCATCGGTGCTCTTGCGGCAACCTGCCCAACAGGCCGGGGTTGCAGCCCAGACCGGTCAGGCCAAAGCATCGGAAACGCTCATGCAACAGGACATCGCTCGCGCTGGGAGCAGCTTCGTCGGCACGTTCGATGCGAACGATTGTCTGTTGCCGAGCAAGGACGCCGACACCCAGTTCGCCAGATTGGGTATGCCGCTGTCGGCGATGGTGCACAACAGCGCACGCTTCACGTGGGTCAGCCCTGCTGGTCGCTACGGCGGCGAGACCTCATGCGAGGGCGTGCGCGTGGTGGACGGCGGCTATTTCGAGAACTCCGGCACCGCGACCGCCGACGATATCGTCTGGGCGATCCAAGAATGGGCGAGCCGCAAAAAATACACTGGGCAGTTGCGTACGATCCTCGTGCAGATCCGCAATGAGCCGATAGAAACCGGCGAATACCGCATCGATTGCGCTGACCACATCGCCGCGACAGTGGGCCCTCCAAAAGGGCCGGATGTCGCACTGCGAGAGGCGCTCGATCCGGCGATCGCGCTGTTTGCGGGACGTACCGCGCGTGCCGATCAAGCGAAACTCGCGATGAAGCGCCGGGTCTGCGGAAAACCGACGAGTCGCGAGAATGAACTCCCGATGGATGCGAACGCGCTGATGCGCGAAGACTCGGGTGCGTTCGTCGAGTTCGCAATACAGAAGGACAAAGACGCGAACTTTCCGCTGCAATGGGCGATTTCCGAAGACACGCTCGCACGCATGGAGGCGCAATTCGATGCTCCGGCCAAACCGAATCGCCAAGCCTTGCGCAAGCTTGTTGAAGCGCTCTCCGATAAGGCGACGGTCGCGCACCGTCGCTGAGTGCCGCGAGCGCCAAGGATTAGGAACCAGCAGGCAACCTCGCTGCATGTTGATCGGAACCTCGTCGGCGGACTTCGGTCAGTTCAATCGCTTCCGGTGAGCGTTGTACGCCTCGCGCTAACCGCGAGGCGCAGGTGCTGCAGTCGATAGCCCGTCGCGGATACCATCGCGCGACGGGCGTCGGTAGGTCGATCAGTTCAGCAGATTCTGTTCCCAGAACAAGACCGTCGCCGCGTTGAAGTAGTCGTTATTGCTCTTTTTGCGGAAGCCGTGTCCCTCGTCGGTGTACATCAGGAACCACACCGGCTGGCCGTTGGCGCGCACCGCCTTGGCGATCTGCTCGGCTTCGGTCCACGGCACCCGCGGATCGTTCTTGCCCTGCGCGACGAACAGCTTCGACTTGATCTTGTCGGCATTCCTCAGCGGCGAAATTTTCTCGAAGACTGCGGCCATCTTCGGATCGCGCTCGTCGCCGTACTCCACCCGGCGCAGGTCGCGACGATAGCTTTCGGTATTTTTCAGGAACGTGCCGAAATGCGAGATGCCGACCACGTCCACGCCAGCGCGGATGCGATCGCTGTAATGCACCAGCGAGGCCAGCACCATATAACCGCCGTAGCTGCCGCCGATGACGCCGACGCGCGAGGCGTCAAGTTCCGGCTGTTGCGCGATCCAATCCAATAGCGCGCCGATGTCCTTCACCGAATCTTCGCGTTTTTCCGCATTGTCCAACGAGAGATACGTCTTGCCGTAACCGGACGAGCCGCGCACGTTCGGCACCAGCATCGCAACGCCAAGTTCGTTCGCCATGAATTGCGCGGTCGGGTTGAACGTCGGCTGCGACTGCGCTTCCGGCCCGCCGTGGATATTGATCACCACCGGCAGCTTGCGGCCAGCCGGCACACTCGCTGGACGGTAATAGAACGCCGGAATGGTGCGACGCTTGCCACCGACGCTATCGAAGGTGGGATAACGAATCAGGCTTGGCGCGACGAACTTGGATGCGTCCAAACCGCCGACTTCGCTGCGCGTCCACGCCGTCAATGTGTTCGCGTCGAGGTCGATCACATGCACATCGCTCGGTGAGGTCGCACTATTGATCGTCAGTGCGATCCGCTTGCCGTCCGGCGAGAACGCGCCGGAACCGAAGACGCCGACCGGCAGCATCGGCAAGGCAATTTCGCGATGGTCGGGCAGGCTCAACACGCGCAGCTTGCTGATGCCGTCTTCATTGGTCACGTAGGCAAGACGTTTGCCATCGTCCGACAGGCTGAAACCTTCCACATCCCACGGGATGCTGCCGCTGAGCACAGTAAGTGTTCCTGTCTCGGGGTCGTGATGCCGCAGCGTTCTGAATTCCTGGGCGACGCCCTTCAGCGGTTCGTCGGACACGAAATACACCGATTTGCCGTCGGCGGCGTAAGCGAAGCCGCCGAACGCCGCTTTGCCGCCGTCGACCGGGAACAGCGTCAGCGTTCCGCTGTCCAGATCCACTTCGCCCGGATACGACTCGGCGACCGACACGCGCTTCATCACCAACAAGGCCTTGCCGTCCGGCGAGAAATCCAGCGCGTTCCAACTGCCGCCCGCAGTGACGACCGCGCGTGCTTGGCCTGTGACGACATCGCGCACCCAGACATCGGTATCGGTGCCGTTGCGCGCGGTGCTGTGGTAGGCCATCAGCCGCCCGTCGTGCGAGAACTGCGGTCCGTTGTTTTGCGTGCGCTTGCCGTCGGTCAGTAGGGCGATCTCGCGGCTGCGATTGTCGAACCAATACAACTGCGAGAACTCGTCGCCGCCTTTGTCTTTGGAGAAGACGAAACCGTCCTGCGTGGCCTTTGCTGGCGCGGGCGTGAGCGACGCCACCGGCTCAGGATAGAACGTGAGCTGTTCGCGCATGCCCATCGGCTGGCAAACACGGTGCGCTTGTGCGGTTTCGGCGAAGCGCGTGGAGATCAGTAGGCAGCCGTCGCGGGTCCAACCGGCCACGCCCGCGCCGCGCGTATTTTGGTAGCGGCTCAGACGTTCGATCAGCTCTGGCGGGATCGTCGGAATGTGTTCGCTGATGCGGGTGCCCTGTTCTTGGCGCACCACATCGCCGGTTTGGGCGGCGGGCGCGGTGGTCTGCGCGAATGCGGGGAGGGTGCAGACGGCGCCGAGCAGGGCGGCGGCGATGTGGCGTTGCAGCATGGCGGTCGTCTCACAGTGAGCAGGCATCAGCATAGCCGCTGCCGTCCACGGCCACGGTGGCCGAAAGTCATGGTGGCGAGCGTCTGCACGCCTGTTGGTGTCGCTGCCGGCGCTAGTCGGATACGCTGCTTTCATCGCGGCCGCAGGCGGTGCTGGCAGTCATTGAGTCGCCGGTGCCGCATGCCGACGCCATCGCGATGCCTATCGAAAGCGCGGGCGGCATTGACAGGAGATGCCATGTCCGATCGAACTGAATCTAATCCACAGCGCGTCGGCGCCGTGATCTATGTCGTCGATGTCGAGCGTTCGGCGATGTTCTATGAAACGCTACTGGCGATGGCGCGTCTTTACGCCGAAGCCGATTATGCAGTGCTGGTAGACGACGACTTCGAACTCGTCATCCATGCGATTCCCGCGCAGTACGCAGCCGGTATTGCGATCGCTTCGTCGCAGGCGCCGCGCGAGGACGCGCCGATCAAACTGGTGTGGACGGTCGAGAGTCTCGATCGCTGCGCGGAGCACGCTGCCCGTGCCGGCGGCCGGTTATTCGAGGACGCATTGCCGTGGCGCGGTGTTCGGATGCGCAACGGTTGCGATCCGGAAGGCAATATTTTTCAACTTCGCAAGATCGAGCGATACACTATCGAACACTCGAATCTCCAATCGAAGACGCTAGCCTGCAGATGCACAACCTCGCACCACTCCCAGACCCGAAACTCGGCCGCTACCGGCATTACAAAGGCGGCGAATACGAAGTCATCGGCGTCGCGCGCCATAGCGAAACGCTGGAACCGCTGGTGCTCTACCGTCCGCTGTCTAGCGACATCGGGCTATGGGTGCGGCCGTATGCGATGTTCTTCGAGGATGTCGAGAGCGATGGCGTTACGCGGCCGCGATTCGCGCCGATGGCATAAGCCGTAGCGATTTGCGGGCTCCGCAATGTCGAGCTTCGCTCGCATCCAACGGCGCGAATCTCATATGTGTGGTCAGCGTGCGGGCTGCAGCTTGCTCAACAACAGCGCACGCAGTTCGACTTTATCGGCGTCGTCGAGTCCGACCTCGCGCTGTTTGGCCTGCAGTTCGTCGATGCGTTGATGCAGCGTTTGTTTTTCCAGCTGCGCCATCGCATCGAGGAATTCGTCGCGCCACAGCGCTTCTTCGCCGGGCATGACCTGCGACGCTAATTTTTGCAATGCGGCGGATTCTTCGCGTTCGGCGAAATGCTCCAACAACACCCCTGTCGTGATGTCGGGGCGGTCGCGCACCAAGGCGATCAATTCCGCCAGCAGCGCGACGCCGGGCTGTCGCAGCGCGCTGAAGCCATCGTGCGATTCCAGCGATAGCGCCAGTGCGGGCTGTTGCAGCAGCAGCGCGATCGCGCTGCGCACGAGGCTGCGTTTTTGCGTGTTCGCGGGCATCGTGCGCGTGCGCGAGGACTGCGTTTGCGCAGGCGCATCGTTGCGCGCGCCGACGCCGGTGATCTCGGTCAAGCGCTGGCGCATCAAATCGCCGAACGCGCCGTCTGGAATTTGCGCGAGCAATGGCTTCGCGCGTTCGGCCAGCCGTGCTTTGCCGTCCAGCGTAGCCAGGTTCACGTCTTTGCTCAAATCGTCGTAGAAGAATTGCGATAGCGGCGTGGCCTGCTGTAGCCGCAGATCGAAGCCGCTCGCACCCTCGTGCCGCACCAAACTGTCCGGGTCTTCGCCATCGGGCAGGAACAAGAAAAACGCTTGGCGGCCATCTTTCATCCGTGGAAGCACCGACTCCATCGCTTTACCCGCAGCGCGCCGCCCTGCGGCGTCGCCATCGAAGCAGAAATACACATCGGGCGCGTTGCGGAACAGCAGCTCCGCGTGATCGGGCGTGGTCGCGGTGCCGAGCGTCGCTACCGCTTGTTGGATGCCGTGCTGAAACAGCGCGATCACATCCATATAACCTTCGACCACGATCAAGCGTTCGATCTTCGTGTTCGCTTGTCGCACCTGCCACATGCCGTAGAGTTCGCGACCCTTATGGAACAGCGGCGTCTCCGGCGAGTTCAGATATTTCGGGCCGTCGTCCTTATCCAAGACGCGGCCACCGAACGCGATTGTGCGGCCGCGACGGTCGTGGATCGGGAACATCACGCGGTCGCGAAACTTGTCGTAGACGTGGCCCTTGTCGTTGCGCGAGAACATGCCGACCTGTTCCAGCAGCTTCATCCGACGTTCGTCGGTGCCCAGCGCATCGCGCAATGCGGAAAATCCATCCGGCGCGTAGCCCAAGCCGAAGCGCGTGCGGGTTTCGGCATCGACGCCGCGGCCGTCGAAATACGCCAACGCTTTGTCGCTCGTCGCCAGTTGGCGTTGAAAGAATTTACTGGCCGCGTCCAAGGCCGCGTACTGATCGACGCTATCGGGGTTGAGGTTGCGCTGCTGCGTATCGCGCGGCACTTCCATCCCGACGCGCTTGGCCAATTCATCCACCGCATCGAGGAATTCGAGGCGGTCGTAATTCATCAAGAAACTGATCGCGGTGCCGTGCGCGCCGCAGCCGAAGCAGTGATAGAACTGCTTGATCGGCGACACCGTGAACGACGGCGAGCGCTCGTCGTGGAACGGACAGCGCGCGGAGTATTCGCGGCCCTGACGCTTTAACGGCACGCGCGAGCCGATCACCTCCACCAAATCGGTGCGTGCGAGCAGGTCGTCGATGAAGGCGTCGGGGATGCGGGCCATGTCAGGAGCGGATGAGTCGTTCGAGCAGCAGCGTTTGTAGGTCGCGACCCGAGTCGAGTACCGCCACCACGACGACGCGCTCGGCTTCGACCGCGTAAACGAGCCGCCACGGCCGTTCGATCAATTCGCGATATCGGCTCACGCCAATCTCGCGCAGCCCCGCTGCCGTGCGTCCACGCGGAGTGAGCGTGCGCAACGACTGGGCGCGCTGTTGCAGGCGAATCGTCGTTGCCGCAGCCACCGCAGGGTTTTCGGCGGCGATATGGCTCAGGATCGACACCAGATCCTCAAGCGCAGTGGGTGTCCAATAGACCGCGCAGTCGTAGTGAACCTCGTCACTGCTCATGCATCGGGTCATGCATCGGGCGCAAAACGTTCGCGCAGCTTGGCGAAGACGTCGTCCTGCGGAATCAGCTGCCCTGCGGCGATATTCGCTTCGCCTTGCGCCAACAGCTTCAGCATCAACAGTGCCTGCTGCTGTCGCTGGAAGCTCTCATAACTCTGTACGACGGCGCTGGCGCGCCCGTTTTGGGTCAGCACCACAGCGTCCGATTTCCCCTGCAAGCGCTTGAGCCATTGGCTGGCGTCGGATTTGAAATCGCTGAGACTGATGATGGGGTCGGTCATGACGGCCTCGCGGGCGGACTGAATTCGGTCCGAGTATAGCAGTGGTGCGAAATGGCCGGATTTATACCGGGATTTATTCCGGGCTTTATTCCGGGCTTTATTCCGGGCTTTGCGCGGCCAATGCGCGTAGCGCTTCGCCGCTGACGCGCTGCACGGTCCATTCGTCCATGCCCACGGCGCCAAGGCTGCGGTAGAAATCGATCGCGGGCGTGTTCCAGTCCAGTACCGACCATTCGAAGCGGCCGCAGTCGCGTTCGACCGCGATCTGCGCCAGCCGCACCATCAGCCGCTTGCCGAGGCCACGGCCGCGGAAGGCCGGACGCACGAACAGGTCTTCGAGATACAGCCCTGGCTTACCGATGAAGGTCGAGAAATTATGGAAGAACAGGGCGAAGCCGGCGGGTTCGCCGCCGGCTTCGGCGATCAGCACCTCGGCGCGCGGTGTCGGGCCGAACAATTGCATCGCCAGTCCGGCTTCGTCGGCGACCAGGTCATGCGCGAGCTGTTCGTATTCGGCCAGCTCGCGGATGAAGGCGAGGATCAGGCCCGCATCCGTCGGCCGCGCCGCGCGGATGCGGAGATCGGCGGTGTCGCCTTCAGTCGTTGCCCCGGCGCTCATGCGATTCAGCCCGCGAGGCGCGTTTTGATCAGTTTCGAGACCAGGCCCATGTCGGCTTGACCGGCGAAGCGCGGCTTCAGCACAGCCATGAGCTTGCCCATGTCGGCGGGGGTGCTGGCGCCGGTTTCGCTGATAGCGGCCTCGATTGCGGCAAGAATCTCCGCTTCGCCCAGCTTGGCAGGCAGGTAGAGTTCGATGACCAGAATTTCGGCGCGCTCGATCGCCGCCAACTCCTCGCGGCCGGCGGCTTCAAACTGCGTGACCGAGTCTTTGCGCTGCTTGACCATCTTTTCGAGGATTGCGAGCACCTGCGCGTCGTCGACGTCGATGCGCTCATCCACTTCTTTTTGCTTGATGGCGGCGTTGATCAGGCGGATGGTGCCTAGGCGCTCTTTCTCGCCGGCTTTCATCGCGATTTTCATGTCGTCGGTGATGCGTTGTTTGAGGCTCATGCTATTGCTCCGTGGTGCGATGCGCGACATATCGCGCTGTTGATGGTCGTGTGCGTGCGATGTGCGTGCGGTGAATTGGAGAGCGCCCAGGACATCGTAGAAACACAAAAAGCCGGCAGCGCTGAGCGCGGCCGGCTTCAAGTTCACCGAGGTCGCGACCGAAGTCGCGAGCCGGTGCGGATCAAACGCGCTCGATCAGTACAGACGCTGACGCTTGGTCGCGTCGCGCGAGGTGCGGCGGACCTGACGCTTCACCGCAGCAGCGGCCTTACGCTTACGCTCTTGGGTCGGCTTTTCGTAGAACTCGCGCTTGCGGACTTCGGCGAGGACGCCGGCTTTCTCGCAGGTGCGCTTGAAGCGACGGAGGGCAAACTCGAAGGGCTCGTTTTCGCGGACTTTGACGCTGGGCATAAGAATCTCGGAATTTGGAAAGTCCGGCCATGGACGGACGGGCGCTTGCGAAGGGACTCGCATCTCTAGGCAGGCCTACGGGCCGGGCGAGCCGCGTATGATAGCGGCCCATTCGCGGCCTATGCAACTGCTGCGGCCTATGCAACTGCGACGTGCCCGGAATGATCAGTCCGGCATCGAGTATCGATGCATGCTCCCCTGTGGCCCAGCGCTGTCCAGGTCTTACGCCTCTGCTCCTCTCACCCAAGCTCCTCTCACCCAATTCAACTTCCCATCCTGTGAAAGTCCTCGGCATCGAAACTTCCTGCGACGAAACCGGCGTGGCCGTTTACGACACGGCACTGTCGGGCGCGGCTGCGCTGCGGGCGCATGCGGTCTACAGCCAAATCGCGCTGCACGCCGAGTACGGCGGGGTGGTGCCGGAGCTGGCCAGCCGCGACCACGTGCGCAAGCTGCTGCCGATGATCCGTCAGACCTTGGATGAAGGCGGGCTGCGGCTTGATGAGATCGACGGCGTGGCCTACACCGCCGGCCCCGGGTTGGTCGGCGCCCTGCTGGTGGGGGCCGGGGTGGCGCGGGCTTTGGCCTGGGCGCTGGATCTGCCGGCGATCGGGATTCACCACATGGAAGGCCATCTGCTGGCACCGCTGATGGAAGACGATGCGAGCGATGGTCCGCCGCCCAAGCCCCCGTTCGTGGCCCTGCTGGTGTCGGGCGGTCACACGCAGCTGGTGGCGGTCGATGCGATCGGCTGCTATCGCCTGCTCGGCGAAACCCTGGACGACGCCGCAGGCGAGGCCTTCGATAAGACCGCGAAGCTGATGGGTCTGCCCTATCCGGGTGGGCCGCAATTGGCGGCGCTTGCGGCGCAGGCGCCCGGGCCGGGGCGCTTCAAATTCGCCCGCCCGATGACCGATCGGCCGGGGCTGGATTTCAGTTTCAGCGGGCTCAAAACCCAGGTGTTGCTGGCGTGGCGCGGCAGCGACCAGACCCCGGAGACGATGGCCCAGGTCGCCCGCGCCTTTGAGGACGCGGTGGTCGATACCCTTGCGATCAAATGCGGTCGCGCCCTGGATGCCAGCGGCTGCGAGACGCTGATCGTCTCCGGCGGGGTCGGCGCGAACCGCCAACTGCGCGCCAAACTGCAGGCGATGGCGACCAAACGCGGCGGCCGGGTCTGTTTCCCGCGGCCCGAGCTGTGTACCGACAACGGCGCGATGATCGCCTTCGCCGGCGCGCTCAGACTGCTCGCCGGGCAACATAGCGATGCCGCCGTGCGTGTCATGCCGCGCTGGGATATGGCAACCTTGTCGCCGGTCGAGACAGGAATTCCACGATGAGGGCGTACGGATATCCCCGCGATACCGAAGCCTATGCCGAGTCGCCGATACAATTGCGCGAGATCGCGATCGAAGCGGATGACGCCTTTCCCGACGCCTTGATCGCATTTGCACAAGCGGCGTTGGCCGAAATTCGAGCGCTCGGCAAGCGTTTCGATCACGCACATGTTCTGGACAAATGCGTTCTGGACAAATGCGATGCCTGGCGCGATACATGGCCGGATATCGTGTTCACTACTACTTACGGCAGCGATGCCTTGAACGAGGGATGATGGACACAGTATTTATCGAAGCGCTCGAACTAGAAGCGCTGATCGGCGTGTACGAGTGGGAACGTAAGATCCGCCAGCCATTGTCGTTCGATATCGAGATCGAATTCGATAACCGTATCCCCGCCCAAAACGATGCGATTGGCTTGACCGTGGACTACTCGGAGGTGTGCGCCGAGATCCGGCAGCAGGTCGAGGCCAGCGATTATGAGTTATTGGAGACGCTGGTCGAACGGCTTGCGGCGCACTTGCTGTCGCGGTTTCCGGCGGCGCATGCGTTCCAGCTCTCCGTGCGCAAACCGGTGGCGGCGCGCGCGCTGGGCACTGCCTCACTGGGCATCCGCATCCGCCGAACGCGCGAATGACCGCGCTCGCCGCGTCGATACTGCGATAATCGCGCGACGCGCTTAAAACGACGCGCTTAAAACGACGCGCATCAAACGAAGCGAATAAAACAGACTGCAGCATTCATGGCGCCGCTACGAAACGAATATCTGCTGTTGCTCGGCTCCAATCATCGCCGCGCGATCGGTCTGCGCTTTGCGATGCTGCGGTTGTCCGAACGGTTCGACGTGCTGGCCTGCAGCGGTGCGCGGCGCACGCGCGATGGCGATGGCCCGCACTATCTCAATGCCGCGCTGCGGATCGGCGTTGGTGTCGAATGGAGCTTCGAGAACCTGCGGCAAGAATTCCGCGCGATCGAAGCGCAGGCCGGACGCGTGCGCGGCGGCAAGGTCTGCGCATTGGATATCGACTTGGCCGCAAAATGCCGCGGATCGGCGCTGATCGAGGTGTATAAGCCGGACGATTTGCGGCGCGATTACATGCTGCCGCTGCTGCGAGCGGTGGATATCGCAAGCGCGATTTGAGTTGTTCAAAGCGCAGCGAAGCGAAGCGGCATGCCGTCGCCAACTCCTGTCGCGAATCTCAACCCGCATTCATTCGGATATTCATAGCGCATTCTGCCAGCGGGAGAAGGGCGGAGGCGAAGACGCTCGCGGTTCTGCCGCGTCAAATAAACAGCGAACGGCCACCATCGATAGCGATGATTTGGCCGGTGAGGTATGGGCTGGCCAAGCAGTTCTCGACCGCCTGCGCGATGTCCTCTGGCGTGCCCTGGCGGTGCAAGGTGGTGCGCGATTCCACGATGTCCTTCGTTTCCGCATCCGGCTGATCGTCGGACCACAGCACATTGCCCGGGGCGATCGCATTGACGCGCACATCCGGTCCAAGTTCGACCGCCAGCGATTTGGTCATCATCACCAGCGCCGCCTTCGCCATGCAGTAGACCGTATGACTTTGTAGCGGACGATCGGCATAGATGTCCGCGAGATTGACGATCGCGCCGCGCGCAGCTTTAAGGTGCGGCGCCGCGGCTTGAGACAGAAAAAACGGCGCGCGCGCATTGCTCGCGAACAGGTCGTCCCAGTGCGCCGCCGTCGCCTTGCCGATCGGGGTCGGGTAGTAGCTCGACGCATTGTTCACGAGTGCATCGAGTCGGCCATAGCGGCTCATCGTTTGTGCGACAAGATCGGGTAGGCGATCGAAGTTGGCGAGATCGGCCTGAAAGCTGATGACGCTGCCAGTGCGTACCGCCTCCAATTCGGCGGCTAAGGCCTGCATGTCCGCAGCGGACTGCCGGTAGTGCAGCGCGAGATCGTAGCCAGCGGCGTGCAAGCGGCGCGCGATGGCGGCGCCGAGGCGGCGCGCGGCACCGGTGATCAATACGACAGGGCGGGGATGCGGCATGGGCGGTGTTCCGACAATCGATTCCTGCGCCATTTGAACATAATCCTTGGGCGCATTCACGATGCCGATGCGCGCAGCGCGCCTGCTGCCGGTGCCAACGTCCGACCTTTTTGAGGCATACGGCGCGGATGACTGTCAGTGGATGGCTGTCAGCGGATGACTGTCAGTGCATGACTGTCAGTGCATAACGTCCAGCGGATGACTTCCTGCGCTTGTGCGCTGCGGCATGCTGCAGCACGATAGCGATTCTTACCACCGTCCCAGGAGGACGCAGGCAATGTTCGAGAAATTTTCGCGGAGTTGGGCGTTGATCAAGGCAAGTGCGTCGGTGCTGCGCGCCGACAAGGAGCTGATGTTCTACCCGATCCTGTCGTCGATCGCTGCCTTGTTGGTGATGGCGACGTTCGCGGTGCCGGTCTTCACGCTGAAATTGTTCGATAACGGCTTCAACGCATTGGGCGCTGTGCTCGGTTTCTTGTTCTATTTCTGCCAATACAGCGTCATCGTGTTCTTCAATAGTGCGCTGGTGGCGGCGGCGACGATCCGCTTGGAAGGCGGCGATCCGACCTTCGCCGACGGCATCCGTGCGGCGAAGGCGCGGTTGCCCGCGATCCTGGGCTACGCGGCGATCGCAGCGACCGTCGGTTTGATGTTGCAATCGCTAAAGGGCCGCGACAACAACATCATCGTGCGCTTGATCGGCAGCGGTCTTGGCGTCGCATGGACGCTCGCGACCTTCCTGGTCGTTCCGGTGCTGGTGAATCGCAACATCGGTCCGATTGATGCGCTGAAAGAAAGTCTGGCGCTGCTTCGGCGCACCTGGGGCGAAAACGCGATTGGCAACGTCGGTATCGGTGCGGTATTCGGCGTGATCATGGTTGCGGTGGTGATTGTCGGCGGCGTGACGTGTTTCTTTGCGGCGCAAGCGTCGGTGGCGCTGGCGATCGCGCTTGGTGTGGCGTTCGTACTCGCGGCGGTGTTGCTGGGCGTGGTCCAATCCGCGCTGAGCGGCATTTATTCGGCGGCGCTGTATCGCTATGCGATGGCGCATGAGACGCCGGACGCATTTCGCGGCATGGCGCTGGAAAGCGCGTTCGCGCCCAAGCACTGACCGATCGCGAGGTTGTCGATGCGAAAGCCCGGCGCTTCGGCGTCGGGCTTTTTTCGTGAGGTCTTTGCGGACCGTACACATGCCTGCTGCGACTGACGTAGCAGGTGTGCGGTGAGGTCGGCAGTCGTGCGCAGGATTCGTTTATCCTGTGCCCGATTCGCGAAGGAGCTACCGCATGCCACCACTGGACGATCTCGACGCCGACAGCCAGGCCCACAGCGGTCGATTGGCGGCATTGATTCGGGATCAGATCGCCAGCAACGGCGGGGCTTTGCCATTCTGGCGGTTCATGGAGTTGGCGCTGTATGCGCCGGGCTTGGGGTACTACAGCGCAGGCGCGACCAAGCTGGGCCGCGACGGCGATTTCGTGACCGCGCCGGAATTGGGGCCGCTGTTCGCCGAATGCGTCGCCGATGCGCTTGCGCCGGTGTTCGTGCCACTGGGCGAAGATGCGACGTTTCTCGAAATCGGCGGCGGCAGCGGCGCCTTCGCTGAGGCGGCGATCGAACGGCTGCAGGCGACCCGCGCGATGCCGGCGCGCTATGCGATTCTCGAACCCAGCGCCGATCTGCGCGAGCGCCAGCGCCAGCGTCTGTACGAACGGCTGCCAACGGATCTGTTCGCCCGCATTGCGTGGCCGCAAACGCCGTTCAGCGAGCGCTGGAACGGCGTCGTCTTCGCCAACGAAGTGATCGACGCGCTGCCGACCTCGCGCTTCGCGGTGATCGAAGGCCAGATCTACGAAGAACACGTGGCGCTCGATGCTGCGGGATTCAAACGCATCGATCGTCCTGCCGATGCGCTGCTGTCTTCGGCCGTGCGGCATCTGGAGCGGCGATGCGGCGGCCGGTTCGCCGATGGCTATCGCTCTGAAGTGCTGCCGCAATTGCCCTATTGGTTGCAGGCGGTGATCGGTGGCTTGGATGCGGGCGCGCTGTTGTTCGTCGATTACGGCTACCCCCGCAGCGAGTACTACGACCCGCGGCGTGCCGACGGCACGCTGCGCGCGTTTCATCGCCATCGGCTGACCAACGATGTGTTCGCGCGCGTCGGTTTGCAGGACGTGACGGTCTCGGTCGATTTCACCGCAATGGCCGAGGCCGGCACGACCGCGGGCTTCGAATTCGCAGGCTACTGCACCCAGGCCAGCTTCTTGATCGGCAACGGGTTGGAGCATCGACTGGCGGAGCATGAAGCCCGCGCCGCAGACGAAGCCGCGCGCTATGCCCTGCGGCAGCAGGCGAAAAAATTGACCTTGCCCGGCGAGATGGGCGAACGTTTTCAGGTCATCGGTTTCGAGCGCGACACCAGCCTCGCCCATGCATTCCTGGTCGGTGATTTGAGTGTTCGCCTATGAGCATGCCGCCTACGAGCATGCCGCCCGGGCCCTCGCTGCCGCCGCCGCATCGTCCGCGCCGCTTCGGCCGCTCGCTCAAACCATTTCGATATCCGCTGTTGTGGTCTGCGCTGTGGTGCGGCGGCGTCGCCGCTGTGGTCGCGCTGTCGTTGGGGCCGGCGCCGGATTTGGGCGATCTGCCGTCGGGCATGGATAAAGTCGAACATTTCTTGGCGTACGCCGCGCTCGCCGGTGGCGCCGTGCAGTTGTATCCGCGCTGGCGTTCGCTGCTCAGCGTCGGCATCGCCCTGGTGTTGATGGGTATTGGTCTTGAATACGCGCAGGGCGCATTGACCACCGATCGGATGATGGATAGCGCCGATGCCTTGGCCAATACCTTGGGCGTGATCGCCGGTCTCGCGACGCAACTCACGCCGTGGCGCGATGTACTGCTGCGGCTAGATCGCCGGACGTCCGGGCCTGCGGCATGAACGAACCCAGCGTTTGCTTGGGTTGGTAGAGCGGGTCTTCGACTTGGGTTGGTAGAGCGGGTCTTCGACCCGCTGACGAAGCACGATCTGATGTCAGCGGATCGAAGACCCGCTCTACCGCTTATTGCTGTTGCGGCGCCCGCACCGCCGATATCGCCGTAATCCGTGCCCGACGCAGCGCTTCGCCGAACGCGGGGCCCTGCAGGCCTTCCCTCGCCACATCCGCGCCGCGCACGGCCATCGCTGCGGCGTGTAAGCGCAGTAGCTCGGGGCCTTGCGGGTATGCGCTCTCGGCCATGCCGCCGCGACCGCGCTTGTCCGCTTCGCAAACGGTGACAAGCAGCGCGATTCGCTCGGCCTGTCTGAAGCCATCGCAGCGCGCGATCAGGTCGTGAATCGTCGCGCTGCGCAGCTCGAACAGCCGATGCACGTTCAGATGCTCCCGACAGGCGCTCAGCGCGAGGTCGCGATGCGCGCTTGGCACCTTCAGCCGTGCGCACAATGCGTTCACCGGCTCGATGCCGCGTTCTTCATGATGAATATGTTTAGGCAACACATCCGCGGGCGTGAGTGCCTTGCCTAAATCGTGCGTCAGCGCAGCGAAGCCAACGACATCGTCGCCGGGCGCGATCCGCGCGGCCATATCGCAGACCATTTCGGTATGCACGCCGGTATCGACTTCCGGGTGGTATTCCGCGCGCTGCGGCACGCCGTACAGCGCGTCCACCTCAGGCAGCACCACTGCAAGCGCGCCGCAGTCGTGCAGCGTGCGCAGGAACGCCGACGGCTGCGCCGAGCGCAGTGCGCGCGCGAGTTCCTGCCACACGCGTTCGGGGGTGAGATCGGAGAGCTCGCCATCGGCGACCATCGTGCGCATCAGCGCCATCGTCTCCGGCGCCACGGTGAAGCCGTGTTCTGCGAAGCGAGCCATGAATCGCGCTGCGCGCAGCACCCGCAGCGGGTCTTCGACGAAAGCCGTGCCGACGTGGCGCAGCACGCGTGCCTGCAGATCGCGTGCGCCGCCGTAGGGATCGACCAGGGTGCCGTCCGCGGCCTCGGCGATCGCGTTGATGGTGAAATCGCGGCGGATCAGATCGTCCTCCAGCGTCACGTCCGGCGAGGCGTGGACGACGAAGCCGCGATGTCCGCGCGCGGATTTACGCTCGGTGCGCGCCAAGGCGTATTCCTCGCCGGTCCGCGGATGCAGAAACACCGGGAAATCCTTGCCCACGGTTTGGTAGCCCGCCGCGAGCATCGATTCCGGGGTTTCGCCGACCACGACGTAGTCGCGATCGCCGCAAGGTAAGCCCAGCAGTTTGTCGCGGACGGCGCCGCCGACGAGATATGTGTTCATGCGCAGAGTCTAACCATGCGGGCATTCGGGGGCGATGGCAGATGGAAGATGCCCAAAAACCAAGGTGCGGCGGGTCTTGGAGCCGTGCGTTGGCTGAGATCTCGGTAGAGCGGCTCTTTGAGCCGCTCGTTCGCAGATCGCGCGTGCTATCGAGAAAGGCAAAGGCGAAGAGCAGCGGGTCGGAGACCCGCTCTACCGCGCGTGGAATATTGGTAGAGCGGCTGTTTGAGCCGCTCGTTTGACGATTGCGCGCGCTATCGAGAAGGGCAAAGGCGAAGAGCAGCGGGTCGGAGACCCGCTCTACCGCACATCGCTTGTTTGTGGGAGGGCCGGGCTTTAGCTTTTGTGGGAGGACCGGCAGGCCCGATCAAGATAGCCGCGATCATGCAGAGGCTCGGAGAGCCGCTCTACGCGATGAGATGCCGGATCGAATTGCGCTTATTTCGACGAATGCTGAGCAAGCAGGGCGACGATATGCTGCGCCCCAGAGCCGCGGCCTAAATGCAATTCGATCGGCGCTGGCTGGCCGGATAGCCAAATCCGCAGCTCGGCTTCGAGGTCGAAATGCCCGGCGGTTTCGAGCGAGAACATCGTGATCGCGCGATACGGAATGCTGCGGTACTCGGTTTTCTTCGCGGTCACACCCTGCTTGTTGACCAGCATGATCCGGCGGTCGGTGAATACGATGAGATCGCGAATCGTCGAGAACGCGCGCTGTATCGCTTCGCCCGGCGCGAGCAGCGGCGCGAATTCCTCTTCGATCTTCTCGACCGGTTTTTCGCCGGCATGACCGAGCAGTGCGTCGAGCAGTCCCATGGGTCTCTCCGAAATCGTCGAATGTGAGCGCTACCGTAAAACAAGCGAGTGAAACAAGCGAGTGAAACAAGCGAGCAACACGCGCGCACGTCGCTGCGCGCGGAAGCGCGCTGTCAACGCGGGGCGAGTTCGACCGTGGCGCCATCGGGCAAGCCTTCGATCTGCTGATGCACGTCCCCGGTGAAGGCGAAGTGCTCCAGCGCGCGCATCGGCACGCGGTTGTCGCCGGCGTAAGCGCCGCCGAACACCGGCAGCGTGCGATAGCCCAGACAGCGGTCGGCGGTCAGCGGCCCGTGCATCTGCAAACACTCGGCGACCAGGCTTTCCAACAGGTAATTGCCACAGAATTCCGCCGTGCGCACCTTGCGTGCGAAGCTCGCCGCATCGTCGGCGACGGTTTCGATGCTGCCAGCGCCGGTGTCGATCCAATGCACGCGGCCGTCGCGATCGCGAAAAAATAGATCGCCCGACACCGAGGCCGCAACCAAGACCGCGTCGTTGCCGATCAGCCAGCGCCAGCCGTCGAGGTACGCGGGGTGCGTATCGATCAGCAGCGGATGCGGGAGCAACTGCACGTTCATGCGCGGGCTCCAGCGGTGGCGACGCCAAGAATGTCCGGAAGTTTTGTGCGCACATCGGTCGGCGCGATGCCGAGTTTCGGCAGGCCGTTATCGTCGCTGGTGGAGTCGCGCTGCAGCGAACGCCAGTTGTCGCGGCTGATCGGTTTACCCGGCAGATGTTCGCCGACTTCGGCTTGCACCCGGCCCAGCGCCTTGGGCAGCGGCAGCACGATCCGCGTCCAGCCTTTGGTCTTCAAGGTGAGACGGACGATCTCGCCGAGCGTCATCACCTCCGGCCCAACCAAGTCGTAGCTGCGGCCGATCGTGGCGTCGTCGTCGAGCGCGCGCACGAACGCATCGGCGACATCGCCGACCCACACCGGCTGGAAGCGCGCATCGGCGCCGCCCAGCGGCAGCCCCGGTGCGAAGCGCAGCAACTGTGCGAAGCGACAAAACAAGCCATCGCCGGGGCCAGCGATCACCGACGGGCGCAGCAGTGTCCAGGCGATGTCCGACGCGCGCAGCAGCGTTTCCGCTTCGCCGCGCGCCTTCAAATAATGGCTCTCGCCGTCGCCGGCGTGCAGTGCGCTCATCTGCAGCAAGCGCCGCACGCCGCTCGCGCGCATCGCATCGAGTGTGGTCTGCGCGAGTTCGACGTACACCTTGCGAAAACCGCTGCCGTCGTCGCCGCGTTCATTGAGGATGCCGACCAGATTGACCACCGCATCGGCGCCCTCGAAGGCACTGCGCAGGAAGGTGGGATCGTAGACATCGCCGACGCGGTGTTCCGCTTGCGCAAGCAGACGCGCGCGAGTGTCGGCGCTGCGCGAGAGCACGCGCACGCGATCGCCCTGCGCGAGCCAGCGCGCAACCAGGGTGCGGCCGACGAAACCGGTGCCGCCGAGGATCACGATCGTACGTTTCATCGCTGCGGTGTCCGTGTGGGTTTAGATTCGGGAGGCGTCGTTGGTTTTACGGGCGCTGCGGTCGGTGTCGTCGTCGGTTTCGCGATCGGCGGTGCGGGCAGTGCATCGAACTGCACATCGGGCGCCGGGCATACAAATTTTTTGCGCGTTTCGACCATACGCCCGGCCAGTCGCTCGGTGATCGGCATCGCGCTGCGATTCAAGCGCCAGTCGTAGATCACGCTGAAGGCGAGAATGCGCGCGACGTAATCGCGGGTTTCTTTGTAGCTGATGGTTTCGATCCAAAAATCCGCGGGCATGTTCGGGCGCTGCGCGCGCCAGCGTGCGACCGGCGCGGGGCCGGCGTTGTAAGCGGCGATCGCGGTGTAGGTCTGGCCGTATTTGTCTTCCAACTCGCGCAAATACGCGGTGCCGAGCGCGATATTGAAGTCGGGGTCGTACAGGTCGTTGCCGCCGCCCCAGGGCAGGCCCAGTCGCTTCGCGATGCCGGCGCCGGTGCTGGGCAGCACCTGCATCAAGCCGCGCGCATCGGCATGCGAACGGGCGTTGGGATTGAATACGCTCTCGGCGCGAATTTCGGCGGCGACCCAGGTCGGATCGATGCCGTGTTTCGCCGCTTCGCGCCGGATCGTGCTGTCGTGATGCAGCGGGAAGCGCAGTTCGTACAGGCGCAATTCGTCGGGATAGCGCTGGCCGCCGACGTTAACGAGGCCGAACACGCCGCGATCGAACCAACCGTTGTCCTGCGCCACTTCCACCGCGAGCTGTCGCTGCGCTGGATCGAAACGCGATAGCGCCGCGTTCCATTCCTGCACCGCCCAGGCTTCGCGATCGAGCTGGTACAGCACCATCGCGCGCACCATCGCCGGGTCGCGCGCGACGGTGGTTTTGGCCACGTAGTTCGGTTTGAGCTCGATCGGGCACAGCGCGTAGGGCGCGTCGATCCGGTCGGCGGCCATGAAGCCGTGGAATTCGGGTTTCTTCGCCGCTTCGCGAAACAGCGCGGTCGCCGCATCGCGCTGGCCGGTCATCTCCAGCAAGCGGCCCTCGAAATACTGCCAGCGCGAATCGCTGCGCTGGGTCGCGCCCATTTTGCGGATCGCCGCCAGTGCGGCGGACCAATCCGAACGCGCCATCGCTTCGCGCACCCGCCATTCGTGCAGTTTGTCGTCGTAAGCGCTATCCGGCACGGCGGCGAGGCGACGCGCGGAGTCGGGTTCGTAGGAGGCTACGGTCCACAGCGCGGCTTGATACAGCGCACGGCCGCGTTCTTCATCGTTGAAACCGAGCGCATTCGCGAATTTCGGCAGCACGGTGTCGGCCGATAGCGGCAGCGATTTCGCCAGCCGCGCCAGCCCATGCGAGGCGATCAGCCGGCTACGCGGCGTTTTCGGCCACGCGAGTGCGCGGTCGTGGGCGGATTCGAAGAATGCGGCGTAATCGTTCGCCAGCGCGAACTCCTCGGCGGGCAGGCCGCGAGCCGCGGCGCGCATCACCCCCGGCTGCCATTCGGCGGCGGCCTTCTCGATCCGCTGCCAACGTAGGGCGGGCTCAAGCCCGCCTTTAGTGGCCAAAATGGCCATCGGCGCATCGCACTCATTCGGCAGAGCTTTCCCGGCGTTGCGCCAGATCGCCTGCGCATCGGCGACCCACTTCGCATCGGCTGCGCCAAGCGCTTGCCGTGCGTTCAATTCGGCGCAGCGCAGCGCAGTGGACTTGATCGACGACGACCATGCCGCGCGGAAGCTGGGCCAGTCCTCGCGCTTGGTCAGTGCCGTCAGCCAAGCTTCGCGGAAGCTCTCGGCGACGGCTTGGCCGCGATAGCGGTTCAAGAAGGCCAGGCCCTTCTCGCTAGACAGGCTGTCGAGCCCGCCGCCATCTGCGCCGCGGCGAAGCGCGGCGAATTCGAACCAGCCGGCGAGCGGTTGCCCCACCGGCAGCGGCGCTGCGGGTTCGCGGCCCTGTTCGACCGCCGCCAGTGCGTCGCGCAGGGCCGGCAGCGGTGGAATCTGCGGGGCATCGGGGACGCGCGGTTGCCGTGTCGCGCTGCCGTCGCTGGCCCCTGACTGGGCGGGCGATGACTGGGCGCAGGCTTGGGTGCACAGGCATAACGCCAGGACGGCGGGAAGGGCCAGGGTTCGGGGCAGACGCGTACTGGAGAGAGTCGTGGGGTTTTGCATCGCAACACTATAAAGGTTGGATCAAGACTCGGCGCTCGGCTCGCGCTGGCGCGCGCATGCTCGATTCAGGGCGCTAAGAGCCTGTTCACGATCTCCGCATGGTTCGCGCTGAGCCACAGCACGCGCGGAACAAGGAGCAGCGAGGGAATGGCGCCACATGACCGAGCGAGGACGCCGTGCCGCGCGTTCTGTGGCTCAGCCCTTCGGGTGGCGTCGCAGCGGCCCGCCAAGGCACGCGTGCTGGATGCGGTACGACGGCATGACCAGACCGCATGACCAGACCGCATGACCAGACCACCAGTCTGGCGCTGCGCAGCCCACGGGCCTTGGCGGGCCGCTGCGGCGCAACGCGGAGCATGCGGAGATCGTGAACAGGCGCTAAGCCGCCGCGAACACAGCAAATTCGCGCTCGATCCGCAGCCAAATCACGCCGGATTTTCAGCTAAAGGACTGACCAGGCGGGGTTTTGGCAGCCTGTCGGCGGTCATCCCAACCTGCGGCACCTTGCGGGATATTCACGTTTTGTTTACAACTGCCCCCGGGCTTGGCGCGTCTCCGGCCGCTTTGCGGCGGCCGGAGACGCGCTGACACGCCTTTGATCCATCGAAAGGAAGGGGGTCCTCAGGTGGTTTTGTTGTCGTTCCAATAGCTGAAGTCGTTACACATACCAATAACTGAAATAGGGAGAACACCATGAGTCATCCCCGCCGTAATCGCCTGGCGGCCGCTGTCCACCTAAGCATTTTGCTCGCCCTGCCCGTCGTCGCGACGGCCCAGGACAGCGATCAAACCCTCGATACCATCAACGTCACCGGCTCGCGCATCAAGCAGACCGATAAGGTCTCGGCTCAGCCGGTGCTGGTGCTGGACCGCGCCAAAATCGAAGCATCCGGCGTGCAAAGCGTCGGCGAAATCCTGCAGCAGTTGACCGCCAGCGGCAAAGCGCTCAACGCCAAGTTCAACTCCTCCGGCAACTTCGGCTATCCGCCGGACGGCGGCGGCATCGGTGCCGGTTCGGCTCAGGTCGATCTGCGCAACCTCGGCTCGCAGCGCGTGCTCGTTCTCGTCGATGGCATCCGCTGGGTCAACGAATCCTCGGCCTCCGGCGTCAGCGGCAGCGCCGACCTCAACACCATCCCGCTGGCCATCGTCGATCGCATCGAAGTGCTGGAAGACGGCGCTTCCGCGATTTACGGCTCCGACGCCATCGGCGGCGTGGTCAACATCATCACCCGCAAGAACTTCACGGGCGTCGATATCCACACCTCCTACGGCGAATACAGCCGCGGCGGCGACAGCAAAGACCTCTCGCTCACCCTCGGTGGCGGCGGCGACGGCTGGAACGGCGTGTTCGGCGTGAGCTACTACGACCAGGAAAGCATCAGCTCGGGCAGTTGGGATCAGTCCAGCGAATGCGTACCGGGCGCTGGGCTTCGCGCCTGCAGCTCGGGCACCCCGCAGGGTCGCTTCGTTTTTTTCAATCCGACCAACACCACGTTCTACAACATCACTCTGAACCCGGGCACCACCACGCCGGTGTTCGTGCCGAGCAATCCCAACGGCGGCACCTACAACCAGTTCGACGGCTCCGATCGCTTCAACTTCGCGCCGTTCAATTTGTTGCTGACCCCGAGCGAGCGTAGATCGGTGTTCGCCAGCGTCAATATCGACCTGGGCGAGAACACTCGCTTGCATGCGAAGGCGCTGTTCAACAACCGCAGATCCGCGAACCAAGCGGCCCCTGAACCGATCTTCGTCGGCCCCGGCGCGGGCACCGGCGGCATCGCCGATACGATCACCATCCCGGCGAACCATCCGTTCAATCCGTTCGGTTTCGCGCTCGACGCGAACAATAATTTCGTCTTCATCGGCCGTCGTCCGCTCGAAGTCGGTCCGCGCGGTTTCGCTCAAAATGTGGACACCTGGTACTTCAACGTCGGTGTCGACGGCGAATTCAATCTCGGCGACCGTATCATCGACTGGGATGCCAACTACGTGCACACCGTCAACGACGCCACGCAGCGCTTCACCAATGGCTACAACATCGCCCGCATCCGCACCGCACTCGGCGATCCGGCGGTGTGCGCAGCGACGCCGGGCTGTACGCCGCTGGATCTGTTCGGTGGTCAAGGCCGTCCGATGACGCGTCAGATGATCGACTACATCCGCACCAACCAGCGCGATTCCAGCAAACAGACGCTGGATGTGTATTCGGCCAACGTGACCGGTGAGCTGTTCGACATCGGCGATCGTGCCGCCGGTTTTGCCGCCGGCGCGGAAGTGCGTCGCTACAAGGGCGAATTCAATCCCGATCCGCTGCGTCAGACCGGCGAATCGCAGGATTCCTTCGCCGCGCCGGTGTCGGCCAGCTACACCGTTCGCGAAATTTACAGCGAGTTCAAATTTCCGGTACTGGCCACACTCGAGCTGAGTGCGGCAGCGCGTTATTCGGACTACTCGACCTTCGGCGGCGAAACCACCGGCAAGGTCGGTTTCCGTTACCAGCCGATCGAAGACTTGGTGCTCCGCGGCACCTACTCGCGCGGCTTCCGTGCGCCGAATCTCGGCGAGTTGTACGGCCTCACCCAGTTCGGTGCGACCTTGACCGATCCCTGCGGCCCAACCGGCTCGCCGGTGGTCAACCGTGGCAACGGCGTGTCCCCCGGCTTGGAAGCGGCCTGCGTCGCGCAGGGCGTGCCGGATAACTTCGAACAGGCCAATACCCAGATCACCACCTTCACCGGCGGCAATCCGAATCTCGATCCGGAAACCTCCGACAGCTTCACGCTCGGCGCGGTCTATAGCCCGAGTTGGGGCGAAGAAAAAGCGTGGTCGCAGCGGCTCGATTTCGAATTCGGTTACTACAGCCATAAGATCAAAGGCGCCATCCAGTCGCGCGACCTGCAGGAACTGATCAACGCCTGCTACACAACCGGCGGCACCAATGCCACGCTGTGCGCACCGTTCACGCGTCAGACCAACGGCAATCTCAACCCGCCGAACAACTTCCTGCAGAACTTCGGCGAGATCACCACCGATGGCGTCGATCTGAAGGCCAACTGGCTGAGCCCGGAATGGGGCTTCGGCACGCTGAGCGCATCGCTGCAGACCACGTTCGTTAACGACTACGAGGCCGTCGATAAGGATGGCATCGTGTCCGCGCGCGCGGTCGGCATCGAGACCAACGACGGCGCCATCCCGGAATGGCAGAGCAATCTGCAGTTGGGTTGGAACAAGGGCAACTTCTCGGCGACCTACGGCTTGCGCTACATCGATGCGGTCGAAGAAGACTGCAATTCCGGCAACGTCAACAACGTCCCGGGTTGCTTGAATACGCGCCAAGTCAACACGCTCGGTTCGGTCGCGTATCACGACGCACAGTTCGCATGGAAGAACGCCTTCACTCTCGAAGGCCTGAAGCTGACGTTCGGCGGCAACAACATCTTCGGCAAAGAAGCGCCGGTGTGCGTGACCTGTTCGCTGAACGGTTACGACGCCAGCACCTACGATTTGCCGGGCGGTTACTGGTACGTCAATGCGGATTATCGTTTCTGATGTCGGTGTGACCGATCTGCGTTGATTGCTTCGCGCGAATGCGTTTGCGCGAAGCGATATTCAGTGCACTACCAACGAGCGGCGATGCGGATCGCCGCTCGTTTTTTTATGCGCGCTGCGTTTGCAGCGTTCACATTGCCATTCAACCAAGGCTGCGAAGATGACCGACCATATCGCCCTGCGCATCGAATTCACCAGCGATCGTTTCGATATGACCGGGCCGCTGCCCGAGGACAGCAATGCGGGTAACTGCTTTTATGGCGAGGACATGTGCCGCTGGTTGTGCGAAACGCTGCCGCAGTGGAACTTGGATTATTTCGATGAAGACTGGGGCTGGATGCTCACGTCAAGTCGCAATGCCGCTGGCGATGCGCCGGTGGACCATCAGGTCTGCGTGTATGCCTACCCACCTGGTACGGCCAATCAAGACGGTAGCGTGTCGCATGCCGGCGAGTGGATGCTGATACTGCACAGGCGCGCGCAGCGGCCGTGGCTGAAATTCTTCATGCGCTGGCGCTATGCAGCGTTCGAGGCCGCGCTTGCCGATGACATCATTGCTGCGCTGCGCGCGATCGGGGCAGGCGATCTGCGCGCCAACACGCTGCAGATGGACAGTGCGGGCAACGAGACAACACAGATCCCATATACTTTGCCAACGATCTGAACGCAGCCCTCCGTTTGCCGGGAACCTATTCTGTTTCGATCGGAGAGTAACGCTGGTTGCACAAATCTGGTTGAACAAATCCGGTTCGACAAATCCGGTTCAAAAAATCCGGTTCAAAAAATCCGGTTCAAAAAATCCACTTACTCGATACCGATGTTATGACCACTATTCCACGTTCCGCGCCGATCTCGATCGAAGACCTGCAGCTCGCTTTGGACTGGGCCAGCGATACGTCTGGCACCGATGCGATGGCCTACGTTTGCCGCAGCACCGGCCGCATCTATGTGGTCTCCACGGAGCATGAAGATCCCGATCTGCCTGCGGACATCGCCGATGAAGCCAAGTACCCGGTCGTGCCTTCGCGTCACGACCTGCGCTTGGGCAGGCGGCTTGCGGTGCGTTTCGCGCAGCAAGCGATGCCCGAGCGCGTCTACGACATCTACGACATCTTCTCGCAGCGCGGGGCGTATTCGCGGTTCAAGGAGATGCTGCAGCAGGCCGGAAAACTCGACGATTGGTACGCCTTTGAAGATCAGGCCGTCGTGGCGGCGCTGCGCGACTGGGCCGATGCGCACGAGCTTACGATCGCGGCGTGATAAGCGCAATTCATCGTCGGGCTTATCGCGCGGTGAAGGCAGCGACCTTGGCATCGAACTCGGTGCCAATCCGCTCGCAGTGCTCGCGCCCGCCTTCGGCGATCCGCACCGGTTCTGGAAATGGATAGCCGACCGCCAGTTGGCAGATGAAATACGGATCGCCATCGCTGTCGGTCGTTTCCACCAGCGTCGCGTCGCCGATCTCGGTTGGCGAGAACTCGCCCCGGATCGCGCGATGCGGGTAGCGCTGCACGATCTGAATCCGGCCGTTCGCGTCGATCCGCACCCATGTGCACGGGCGCGAGGCGGCGAAGCAGATGAAGAAGATCGCGAACAGCCAGAACGTCGCGACCACAGCGCCAACGAACCACGGCGAATCGCCATTGGGCATGCCGTCGCGCCAAAGCAGATACGTCATCGAAAGTACGCCGCAGACCCATAGACCGACGAACGCCCAGATGAAGGCAGAGACGGTGTTGCGGTACAGCGTCGGTTGCGGCATCGGCTGGGGTCCGCGCGGTCTGGGTGATGGGGTTGGGTTCGAATGGCGCTTAGAGCCTGTTTAGACTCTTTCCATGCTCAGCCCTTCGGGTTGTGTCGCTGCGACGCAACGCGGAGCATGGAGAGATTCTAAACAGGCGCTTACGCTAGACCTACTTGCCAATTTTAGTCATGACGCTTGATGGTTTCATAACGCCGGACACAAAAAACATTCTTCATGCGGGATTCGGTTTCGCGAGTCATGGAAAGACAATCGTCGTCGATGACGAGAAGTTGAGCTGCACGAACAGAAACGAAGCGCCTTCAATGGTTCACATCACGACACGCTCCGCTCGCGCGGGGCGTGTCGTGATTCGCTTAGCGTTCGGCGATCTTTTTATCGCGATCGCCTCAAACGCGTCCGTTGACCATCAACGGCTCAATTACTCAGCTTGTAAAAGCGCGTTGGCCCACGGAACCAAAGCGGATTGTTCAAATAGACTTCACCGAGCAACGAAGATTGGTCGGCCGTATCGAAATTGAGTTTGATCGATAGATGCCGCGATCGCGCCGTCGCTTTTCGGGCCTTCCGGCCCTCCCATAACAGGCATCCGGATGCGGCTGCAGGCCGTGGTCATGCGCGGCATCGAACACGTGACGACACACATCTGTTGCGATGGCGTTTAGAGCCGATCTCGAAATCGGAATTCAGGCATTTTCGATCGTTATCCCGGTCTTCGCTGGGATGATGGCCGGACAATGTATCGGTTCCAATGATGAGATAGGTTCTAGAATCTCGGCGCGCTTGCAAACGACATCGCGCAATAGCGCGAAGCATGCGGAGATCGTGAACAGGCGCTTAGAACGCCACCGGCGTCAACTTCAACAAGCGCCCGCTGCTACCGTCTTCCAGCACCCAGATCGCGCCGTCCGGGCCTTGTTCGATTTCGCGAATGCGCTTGCCCATGCTGTAGCGCTCCGCCTCGCGCGCGGTCACGCCGTCGAACTGAATGCGGATGATCGCCTGCGAGGCGAGGCCGCCGATGAAGCCGTGGCCTTTGAAATACGGGAATAGATCGCCGGAGTAGATGATGAAACCGGCCGGTGCGATGGTTGTATTCCACCACGCTTCCGGCGCGTTATAGCCATCGTCCGGCGCGTGATCGGGAATGTTCGCGCCGTCGTAATGATTGCCGTTGGAGACAAGCGGCCAGCCGTAATTGGTGCCACGTTCGATCAGATTCAGTTCGTCGCCGTTCGCCGGTCCCATCTCGTGCGTCCAGACCCGGCCCGCAGCGTCGCGGGCGATGCCCAGCGGATTGCGATGACCGAGCGACCACACTTGCGCGGCGATGCCGCCCTGGTTCGCGAACGGGTTATCGGCGGGGGTGCTGCCGTCATCGTTCAGACGCAGCACTTTGCCGAGATTGCCGGTCATGTCTTGCGCCGGGTCGAATTTCTGGCGATCGCCCGATGTGACCCAAAGTTTGCCGCTGCCGTCGAACATCATGCGGTGGCTGTAATGGCCCTCGCCGGTGACTTTCGGCGACTGCCGCCAGATCACCTGCGCGGTGCCGAGACTGCCGCCGCCGCTGTTGTCCAACGTCAGCGGCGCGCGCGCGATCACCGCGCCGCGCGTGCTGTTCGCGCCGGCTTCGATGTAACTGTAGTAGACGTAGCGATTGCTCGCGAACTGCGGATGCAGGATCACATCGCCGAAACCGCCCTGACCGCCGTAGGCCACGGTGGGCGTGCCGGTGACGGTGCCGATGGCATTGGTCGTGGGGTTGTAGAGCTTCAGATTGCCGCGCTTTTCGCTGACTAATAGCAGGCCGTCGGGTAGGAAGGTCATCGCCCACGGCTCGTTGAAGGTCGCTTTGGGCGTGGAGACGAACGGCGGGTTGGGAATGCGCCGCGATGGATTCGGACGGCTTCTGACCGGCGGCGGTTTGGCGCCACTAGGCGCGGCACCGGCCTGCGGGCGCGCGACCGGGGCTGGCGTGCTGGCCGGCGTCGCGGCGTCCTCGCGCCGCTGGCGGACGCTGACGATGGCCGGATCGCTACGCTGGGCGTCGGTGCCGCGCTTTTCGCTGGATAGACGCACGCCGTCTTCGCCCACGGTGCCGCTGCAGGCGGTCAGCGAGACCGACAAGAGGGCGGCGCAAAGCGCGGCAGAGTGGAGAGGAGTGACTAGAGACTGGCGCATGGAGGAGCCCTCGGGGGAGTGGGACGGCTGACGCACTCTTTTAACGGAGTCCGCGTGAGGAAAATGTGATTTCGCTCCCAACAGCGATAGCCTCGCCGTCGCCACACCATCGCCATCTGCCCGCTTTCGCTCCAGCCGCGCACCGCACGGGAGAAGGGAAAGGCAGCGTTACCCATGACTACGCCCGCAAATCACCCCAGTGTCCTTCTCCCCGCCCGCGGGGGTAGGTTCAGGTTCACTTACACGCTTGTTTCGCCGGCGCAGCCATCCATGGCTGCATGCCATGGCCTGCATGCCATGCCTGCATGACCGGGCCACTGAACACCTGCAACTGCAGGTATTTCAGCAGCCTGCTATCTGCGCGAAGGCCGAACGAAGGTCGCCGTAGAGCCGGCTCTGTACTTGATATGGGGCCGGTGAGGGCGCTCATCCGCATGCCAGGCTACGGCCCACAAGCGCACTTTTTCGCCCCCGCCAAGCGGGTGATAAGGAAAATGAACCAGTCTGACCGAACAGCCCGATTCGCCCTGAACGTCTCGCTCTAGTAACATTAGCGCAATTCATTAAGAGGAACACCGCATGGCCAAGGCCACTATCCCCGAGATTCGCAAAGTCATCCTGAAAGCGCTGTCGAAGGACGGCACCGCGATCGGCAACAAGAGCCTGCGCGAGCACATCGCCGAATACCTCGACGCCAAAGTCAACGAAAAAGACTATTTCGAAGCCCGCAATGCCCTCATCGAAGAAGGCAAGCTGGAAACCGGCCGCGGCCGCGGCGGCTCGGTGCGGCGCGTGGTGTGAGTTGTTCCACTTATTCGGCGCGATCTAATGGGTTGATCTGACGGCCCGATTTAGCAGCCCGACCCGCCGCCGACCTCCCGCTTCAGCGAATCGCCCCGCTGCGCTCAGCGAGCGTGTGCGAAGTCAACGATGTGATTTCGATCAACTCCCGGACGCCGCAAAGCGATATCCGCGCGAAGCGCTGTTCGCGCGGTAGCGCGACGCACTGCCAGCCCGAGTCGCAGGCGAGGGATCTGTTTGCGAACTGACCCAGCTCGTTCCTCATCGGGCCCCGTATCAAGCACGGGGCAGTCTCTGCGAGCAGAAGGTGGCGCGCAGCGACGGATGAGGGGCGACTAACTCAGCAGCGACTGCAACAAACGCCGCGACTGCAGCAAGCTCACCGCGTTATTCCTTCTCCCCGCCACGCCGGGAGAAGGTGGCGCGCAGCGACGGATGAGGGGCGACTAACTCAGCCGCGACTGCAGCAAACGCCGCGACTGCAGTAAGCGCACCGCTTTATTCCTTCTCCCCGCCACGCCGGGAGAAGGTGGCGTGCAGCGACGGATGAGGGGCTGCCAACGCAGCCGCGATCGCAGCCAGCGCATCATCGATCCGAAGCAACACATCATCGTTCCAAAGTCGAAGTACGCGATAACCCAACTGCTGCAGACGGTGAGTACGTGCATCGTCATATGTCTGTTGATCGAGATGCTGGCTGCCGTCTAGTTCCACCACCAATCGGGACTGCAAGCAGACAACATCTACGTAGAAACGCTCGATGCAGTGCTGGCGGCGGAATTTGTAGCCGAGCAGGCGGCGGTCGCGAAGATGCTGCCAGAGCTTGCGTTCTGCCTCGGTCTGCTGACGACGCAGGCCGCGTTCGCGGGTGTGGGGTTGCGGGCCGCGCATTGGAGTGCTCCTGATGTATGCAGAGCATCTTCGCGATGCGGGGTGTGCGGTGCTATCGGGATTGTCTGCGGTGTGATGTAGGAAAATCCCGCCCCTCATCCGGCGCTTCGCGCCACCTTCTCCCCGCATGCGGGGAGAAGGAGAGCAAGAGCTGCGACTGCGGGCCGCGCTACCGCAGCAAGGACAGCGACAGTTGCGAGAGCGCTGCTTTTTTCCTTCTCCCCGCCACGCGGGGGCGAAGAGGCGCGCTTGCGAGGCATCGCCTCGCGCGCTGATGAGCGCCTGAGCGCAACGCGCGAGGGCCGGACGAAGGTGGCGCGCAGCGACGGATGAGGGGCCGCCAAAGGGCTAAGGGATCAGGTTCATTTCGCCACCGTCCGCTTCATCCCGGCCTTTCCGCAAGTGATTCCAGCTCTTTCCGTCTTTCGAGCTGACGCATCCGCGCACCTCCCGGTATAGTGTCCGCATCGTCGCAAATGCAGTGCTCTTGCTGCGACTTGCAGCCGTACGAAAGGGGAATACGCCTCGATCCCCTTCGCGTGCCTTCGTGAATTGCCGTGATTGGATTTCAATTCTCCCCCGAAATGCATATGGACGTTGCCGAAACGCTTGCACCGAAACATGTATCGCCGGCCTCCGCGCATTGGCAGGCGCGGTTGTTCTTGAGGTTCTCCGACGACGACGGCGTCACTAGGCTCACTGAGCGCTTGCATGTCGGACCTTTGCGCGTGCAGAAGCCGCTGTATCCGGAAGGAGCGGACGTCTGTCATGCGATTATCGTGCATCCACCTGGTGGCGTTGTCGGTGGTGATGAACTGACTGTCGAAGCGCATGTGCAAAGGGCGGCGCATGCGCTTGTGACCACGCCAGGCGCGGCCAAGTGGTACAAGGCGAACGGCAAGGTTTCGACCCAGACGATACAAATACAGGTCGATGCCGATGCTGGTATGGAGTGGCTGCCACAGGAGACTATCTTCTTCGATGCGGCCGATGTCCGGTTGCTGCAATCCATTTCATTGGCGAAAGGTGCGCGCTATATCTCCAGTGAAATCCTGTGTTTTGGCCGCATCGCTTCAGGTGAGACATTCGCCACCGGCAAGATCACGCAGCAGACGGTCATACGCCGGGAGGGCAAGTTGATCTGGTTCGAGCAAGGCACGCTTGCGGGCGGCAACGCGGCAATGCACAGTGCTTTCGGTCTGGGCGGAAACAGCGTCAGCGCTACGTTGATTGCGGCAGGTGGAACGGTCCCGAGCGCTGTGATCAGCGCCTTGCGTGCTGAAGCGGACATGGTGCTGAACGGCACAGGCAGCTTCGGTGTCAGCCAGTTGCATGGGCTGGTGGTGGCACGCTACCTGGGCAATCGCAGTGAGACTGCGCGAGCGTTGATGTTGTTGGCGTGGCGCCACCTTCGCATCGAAGTGATGGGGCGAGGCGCAGTGGAACTGAGGATTTGGAATACGTGATAGTGAAGACATTGATGTGTGCAATGCAAATGATAGCGGCTCTGATTAGCGCGGCCATGATGAGATCGGCTCTGATGAGATCGATGATGATGAGAGGGGCTCTGATGAGATCGATGATGATCAGGTTTCGTGTAGCACACCATTCTGAATTCGAGCCGATGCTCCACCCAGTGCCGATGTATTCCAGGCCGATGTATTCCAGACCGGTGTATTGCAGCGTTCTAGTTGGAGGAGCGATGACGAGGGCCCGATGGAACTGACACCAAGAGAAAAAGACAAATTGCTGATTTTTACTGCCGGATTGCTCGCAGAGCGACGCAAAGCGCGCGGTTTGAAACTCAATTATCCTGAAGCCGTCGCGCTGATTTCTGCGGCGATCATGGAAGGCGCGCGCGATGGCAAGACGGTCGCGGAACTGATGTCCGAAGGAACGAAAATACTGTCGCGTGCCGATGTCATGGATGGAATCGCCGAAATGATTGCGGACATTCAGGTCGAGGCGACGTTTCCTGACGGCACCAAATTGGTCACCGTGCATGACCCCATTCCCTGATGCTGTCGTCGACGGAAAAACCATGATCCCAGGTGAACCATGATCCCAGGTGAACCATGATTCCAGGTGAACTGTTCGTAGCGCCAGGCGACGTCGAATTGAATGTCGGCCGAGAGACCGTGAGTGTCAGTGTCGCCAATACCGGCGACCGGCCGATCCAGGTCGGGTCGCATTTCCATTTTTTCGAAGTCAATCCGTTTCTCGAATTCGATCGACAGCGCGCTTATGGCATGCGCCTCAATATCGCAGCCGGCACCGCAGTGCGGTTCGAACCGGGGCAGGCGAGAACCGTTTCATTGGTGGCGCTTGCCGGTGATCGCATCGTCTATGGT
>JANMGT010000110.1:0-8099 GCA_031374725.1 Lysobacteraceae bacterium
TGATGCGCTCGCGCTCCGGATCGACCGCGAGCACGACGGCTTCGAGGTTATCGCCCTTCTTGAAGTTGCGGACCACGTCTTCGCCGGTGGTGTTCCAGCTCAGATCCGAGAGGTGGATCAGGCCGTCGATACCGCCGTCCAAACCGATGAAGATGCCGAAGTCGGTGATCGATTTGATCTGACCGGACACCTTGTCGTTCTTCTTGTGGATCGCAGCGAACACTTCCCACGGGTTCTGGGTGCACTGCTTCATGCCCAGCGAGATGCGGCGGCGCTCTTCATCCACGTCGAGGATCATGACTTCGACTTCATCGCCGACCTGCACGACCTTGGACGGATTGACGTTCTTATTGGTCCAATCCATTTCGGAGACGTGGACCAGGCCTTCAACGCCCGGCTCGATCTCGACGAACGCGCCGTAATCGGTGACGTTGGACACCTTACCGAACATGCGCGTGTTGGCCGGATAACGACGCGCGATGTTGTCCCACGGATCCTCGCCCAGTTGCTTCAGGCCGAGGCTGACGCGGTTGCGCTCACGGTCGTACTTGAGCACGCGAACGTCGAGTTCCTGACCGACTTCGACCACTTCGGACGGATGACGCACGCGCTTCCACGCCATATCGGTAATGTGCAGCAGGCCATCGATACCGCCGAGGTCCACGAACGCGCCGTAGTCGGTGAGGTTCTTAACCACGCCCTTGAGCTTGGCGCCTTCGACCAACTTCTCAAGCAGGACTTCGCGCTCTTCCGAATGCTCGCTCTCGACCACCGCACGGCGGGAGACCACCACATTGTTGCGCTTGCGATCCAGCTTGATGAGCTTGAATTCCAGCTCTTTACCTTCCAGATACACCGGGTCGCGCACCGGACGGACATCGACCAACGAGCCCGGCAGGAACGCGCGGACATCTTTGATATCGACGGTGAAACCGCCTTTGACCTTGCCGCTGATGCGGCCGGTGATGGTTTCGTTCTTTTCCAAGGCTTCTTCCAACTCGTCCCACACCATCGCGCGCTTGGCTTTGTCGCGGGAGAGGACGGTTTCGCCGAAGCCGTTTTCGAGAGAGTCGAGCGCCACTTTGACGACGTCGCCGACTGCAACGTCGATTTCGCCAGCGTCGTTACGGAACTGTTCGATCGGGACGATACCCTCGGACTTGAGGCCAGCGTTGATAACCACCACGTCGGTGCGTACATCGACGACGACGCCGCTAACGATCGAGCCGGGCTTGAGCTTGGACAGATTGGCTGCCGCGCTCTGCTCGAACAATTCTGCAAATGATTCGGTCATGGGATATGAGTACTCGGTTGCTGATACAGATCGATGGGGCGCGACAACTTGTCGTGGGCATCGATCCACCCGTAGGGGCCTGGCGGGATTGCCGTTGGCCGTGAGAGTGAAATGAAAAAACCCAACGCCGGATGCCTTGCGGAATCCGTCGATCGGGGGCTGGCCTGTTACGGAAGAACCGATTCGCTTCGAATGCGGAAGGAACCGCAGCGTTAGCCGTTAGGGCAACATTGCGACCTCAGAGGACGTCAAAAACGTTCGGGCAAAATAGCCAAAACACGTTCGACGACCACATCGATACCGAGGCCGGTGGTGTCGATTGCAACGGCATCATCAGCCGGCCGCAATGGCGCCACTGCACGGTTGGCATCGCGCGCATCACGAGCGAGTATTTCGCGTAACAGGTTGTCAAGCGTAACTGAAACCCCCTTTTCTTTCAACTGCTTATAGCGCCTCTCCGCCCGCTCATCAGGGCTGGCGGTGAGGAATACCTTGTAGGGCGCGTCGGGGAAGATCACGGTTCCCATATCCCGTCCGTCGGCGACCAATCCCGGCAGACGACGGAAAACGCGCTGGCGCTCGCGGAGCGCAGACCGCACCTCAGGCACCGCCGCGATGGCGGAAGCAGCAGCCCCGGCGGTCTCGGTCCGCAACTCGTCGGTCGCATCCAAATTGTTCACGATGACCCGCAGCTCCCCCAAAGCCCCTCCGACGACGGGGTGCTCGATGAAGTCGATACTGGTGTCGAAGGCACAGCGGACCAGCGCCGCCGGGTCGGCCAGATCAAGCCCAGCCCAGCCAGCTGCCACCCCTATCCCGCGATAAAGCGCGCCGGAGTCCAGGTAATGCCAGCCCAGCCGCTGGGCGACGATCCGGCTGATCGTGCCCTTGCCGGAGCCGGAGGGGCCATCGATGGTGAGGACCGGGGCTGGGGATTCGGACATAAGACGATCTCGGGCGAATGCGGGTCGGATCGCCATTGTAGCCGGCGGCGCTGCCCCAGCACCAAAGACAGGCCCTGCAAGCGCTTGAATCGCCAGCGAATTAACCGCTATAATCGGCGGCTAGATTCTTAACACGTTGCGTATGACAGGCCCACGGGCCAACGACCTGCGCCCATCCCATTCAATATCAACCGCATTTTCGCCGAGGTTTCCATGAAGGTCCTGTCCTCCCTAAAGTCGGCGAAGGCCCGTCACCGCGATTGCAAAATCGTTCGCCGCCGTGGCAAGGTCTTCGTGATCTGCAAGTCGAATCCACGCTTCAAAGCACGCCAGCGCTGAAGCAGCAAGTACGCCCAAAGCGCGTCAGCGCTGAAGCAGCAGGTACGGCCAAAGCGCGCCAGCGCTGAAGCAAACGCCAAGATGTATGGCAGCTTTCGCTGCACTGTCTCGCTAAACGAAGGCCGCCTCGCGCGGCCTTCGTCGCATCGGACCGGTCGATGCGATCGGCCCTCGTCGAACGCTCATCCGGTTTTTCTGCTTACAATCCGAACTTCCCCGTTGATGGAGATCGCGCCATGCTGCGTCTTCCCGCCATGCTGATGTTGGCCGCCCTCGTTGTCGCTGCGCCGCAAGCGCGGGCCGAAACCCTGTTAATTGAACGTGTCGGCGCCGAAGCCAGCATGAAACTGCCCGCGCGCGGCATGCGCATGGCCGATGTCGAACGCAAATTCGGCGCACCGGCGCAACGCCTGGAACCACGAGGTGGCGAAAGCCGCAGTCGGCCGACGATCAACCGCTGGGCCTATCCGAACTTCGTCGTTTACTTCGAGAAGGATCGTGTAATCGATGCAGTAGCGATCCGCGCCAACGATAACGAAGTCGGCCCCAAGGCCCCGATCCGCTGACATGGCTGCTGCGTATCGCTTTCCGGCGGAGTGGGAGCCCCAGTCCGCCGTTCTGATCGCTTGGCCGCACGAGGGCACCGACTGGGCCCCGCGGCTGTCCGCAGTCGAAGACACCTATGTCGCCCTGGTCGCAGCCATCGTTCGCTTCCAAGAGGCGGTGATCTGCGTCGCCGACGACGATCTGCAAACCTACGCCGAAGCGCGGCTGCGCTCGGCACGCGTGGACATGGAGCGCGTGCGCTTCGCGACCGTCGAATACGACGATACATGGCTACGCGATAGCGGCCCTATCACCCTGAAAGCCACGTTGACCGCGACCACCGCGCGCGAGGCGCTGTTTCGACTGCTCGATTTCCGCTTCACTGGCTGGGGCGGCAAATTCGAAGCGAGCCGCGACGACCGCTTGATCGAAGCGCTGATGTCGCAGGGCGTTTTCATCGAAGACTGCGCTCGTGCGCCGCATCGTTTCGCGCTCGAAGGCGGCGGCATCGAAACCGACGGCGCCGGCACTCTGCTGACGACGTGGCGCTGTTTGCATGAGCGCCATCCCGAAGCGTCGCGCGACGAGCTCAGCGCGAAACTCGCCGAATGGCTCGTGCAAGACCGCGTGCTCTGGCTCGATCGCGGCTATCTCGAAGGCGATGACACCGATGCGCATATCGATACCCTCGCCCGCTTCGCCGCCGAAGACGCAATCGTCTATCAAACCTGCGACGACGCCAGCGACTCGCACTACGAGGAGTTGCAGGAGATGGCGGCGGAGCTTGCGGCACTGCGCACGCGCGACGGCAGGCCGTATCGTCTCTTCGCCCTGCCCTGGGCCGCACCGATCGTCAATGAAGGCCGCCGTCTCGCCGCGAGCTACGCCAATTTTCTGATCGTGAATGGCGCGGTGCTGATGCCGGCCTATGGCGATACCGAGGCCGACGCGGGCGCACAAGCAGTGCTGGCGAAGGCGTTCCCGGATCGCGAGATCGTGCCGGTGCCGTGTCGCCCGCTCATATGGCAAAACGGCAGTTTGCATTGCATTACCATGCAACTGCCGAGCGGCATTTTGCCGAACGGTTAACAATCTGCGCCTGTGGCGCACCGTTCTGCTTTGCGATTCTGCTTTGCGATTCCGCTTTGCGATTCCGCTTTGCGATTCTGCCTTGCGATCGACCAAGCCGGTGCGCCGCAGGCGCACCCTATCGAGATCGTCGATGCGCATGGTGCTAGTTCAACATCGCCCCATGCGATGGGCAGCGTTAGATTTCCGATCTGCTCAATACATCCTCAATACATCCTCAATACATTCGATACACAGCGAGTGCGATGTGAAAAAGACCACCCTCCCCGTTGCCCTTATCCAAGAAAAAAACCACGGTGACGCCGAGGCCAATCTCGCCGTGATCGAAGCGCGCGTCGGCGAAGCCGCGAGACGCGGCGCGAAGCTCATCTTGCTGCAGGAGTTGCATAACGGCGCGTATTTCTGCCAGCACGAATCGGTGGACGAATTCGACCGCGCCGAGCCGATTCCGGGGCCAAGCACCGAGCGCTTGTCCAAACTCGCGAAGCAGCATTGCGTGGTGTTGGTCAGCTCACTGTTCGAGCGTCGCGCGGCCGGCTTGTATCACAACACCGCCGTCGTCTTCGACGCCGACGGCAGCACCGCCGGAAAATACCGAAAGATGCATATTCCGGACGATCCTGGCTTCTACGAAAAGTTCTATTTCACGCCGGGCGATTTGGGTTTCACGCCAATCGATACCTCGGTCGGTCGCCTCGGCGTGTTGGTGTGCTGGGATCAGTGGTATCCGGAAGCGGCGCGTCTGATGGCGCTGGCCGGCGCAGAAATTCTGCTGTATCCGACCGCGATCGGTTGGGACCCCACCGACGCGCAAGACGAAAAAGACCGCCAACGCGACGCGTGGATTTTGAGCCATCGCGGCCACGCCGTCGCCAACGGCGTTCCGGTGCTGTCGTGCAATCGCGTCGGTCATGAGCCCTCCCCGCTGGGCACGAGCGGTATCGATTTCTGGGGCAATAGCCATATTCTCGGTGCGCAGGGCGAATTCATCGCCGAAGCCGGCGCCGAACCTACGATCCTGATGACTGAGATCGATATGGCACGCAGCGAACACGTTCGCCGCATTTGGCCGTTTCTGCGCGATCGTCGCATCGATGCGTATCAGGATTTGCTGAAGCGGTACCGGGACTGAAGCATGCCCATCGCAGGCGAAGTAGCGATCCGCGATGCGACGCGCGGCGATGCGCCCGCGATACAGATGCTGTATGCGTATAACGTCGAGACAGGATTCGCTAGCTACGAATACGTGGCGCCGGATCTCGACGAACTATGTCGTCGCATCGACGCCTTGATCGATGCCGGTTATCCCTATCTGATCGCCGAGATCAACGGCGCATTCGCCGGTTATGCCTATGCCAGCAGCTATCGCAGCCGCGCTGGTTACCGCTGGACGGTCGAAAACAGCGTCTATGTCGCCCCAAGTTACGGTAGTCGCGGCATCGGCCGGCGATTGATGCAAACGCTCATCGCCCGCTGCGAAGCCTTGGGCTATCGACAAATGATCGCAGTGATCGGCGATGGCGAGAACGCCGCGTCGATCGCGCTGCATCGTGCGCTTGGATTCACTCATATCGGCACCTTCCGCGGCATCGGCTATAAAACCGTCGGCGACGCGCCTGGGCGTTGGCTCGATAGCGTCCAAATGCAAAGGACTCTCGGCGAGGGCCGTCGAACGCCGCCGAAGTAGCCAGAAACGCAGGTTGGCGCCATTGCCTGCGCACTTGCGGTACAGCGACTTCGCTGAAAGCGGACTCTGGGCGCAGAACCTGATGCGGCAGACAAGCCGGAACGGAGCGACTATCCTCCACATTCCGTCGCGCTCGCCCCGAAGATTCGCTTCACGGATCGAACAGCTGGCATCGGCTCCTCCTCCTCTGCGCTTGTAAAACTGCGCTCTTCCGATTGCGTACCGTCACGATGACCGACACCGATATCGCTTCCACTGAGTCCGACACCGCTTCAGCAACACTCGGCCCGTTGCACGACCAGCCGCACACGATCGTCGAGCGCTACGGTGTCCGCTACACCTTGCTCGGCACCGCGCATGTCTCCAAGGCGAGCCTGGATGCGGTGCGCGAGGCGATCGACAGCGGTGCATACGACACCATCGCGGTGGAATTGGATGCCCAGCGCGCGCAGGCGCTGACCGACCCCGACGCGCTCGCGCGACTCGATTTAGTCAAGGTTCTGCGCGAAGGCAAAGCCGCATTATTCGCCGCAAATTTGGGCTTGGCGGCCTATCAGCGCCGGCTCGCGGAGCAATTGGGCATCGAGCCCGGCGCCGAGTTGAAAGCCGCCGTGCTCGACGCGCGCGAACGCGGGCTCGGGCTGCATCTGATCGATCGCGATGTCGGCCTGACCTTCAAACGCGCGATGCAGCGCCTGGGTTGGTGGGGCCGCACGAAAGTATCGGCCGGCATCATGGCCTCGCTGCTGGGCGACGATGAAGTCTCCGACGAGCAGATCGAAAGCCTCAAAACCGGCGATATTCTCGAATCGAGCTTCAGCGAATTCGCAACCGAAAGCCCGGCGCTTTACGAAACGATCATTTCCGAGCGCGATCGCTACATGGCGACGCGGCTACGCGAGATCGCATTGGAACATCCGGCCGATGCTGGCCCGCCGCCGCGCGAGGTGCTGGCCGTCGTCGGTGCCGGACATCTGCAGGGCATGGCGAAGCATCTTGCCGAAGACGAGTCCGACACCGGACCAACGAAAGCAGCGCTTGAAGCGGTCAAACAAAAATCCTCGTTTCCTTGGTTCACCCTGCTGCTGGCGACCTTTGTCCTCGGCGGCTTCGTCTGGGGCTTCTGGCGCGGCGGCTTTGAAGTTGGCAGCGATCTGGTGCTGCAGTGGGTGCTGGTCACCGGCACGCTCGGTGCGATCGGCTGTCTGGTCGCGGGCGGCCATCCGCTCAGCATCATCACCGCATTCGTCGCCTCGCCGATCACACCGCTGCATCCCGCGTTGGCATCTGGAACGCTGAGCGCACTCGTCGAAGCCTGGGTGCGCAAGCCGACCTATGCGGACTTCATGAACCTGCGCGACGACCTGCAAAGCGTGAAAGGCTGGTGGCGCAACCGCGTTGCACGCACCTTGCTTAATTTCTTCCTGACCAGCCTCGGCACCGCGATCGGCGTGTGGACCGGCGGCGCAAAAATGCTCAAAACGTTGATTGGGTGAGCCAACGCGCCTGCGCGGCACTGCCGCGCGCGTTGGCGAACGCCCGCACACGGATGTGCGGGCCGGACTTCCAGAAAGCGACACAGCACCGCCACGGACGGCATCGTAACCGCGCGGCACTGCCGCGCGCGTTGGCGAACGCCCGCACACGGATGTGCGGGCCGGACTTCCAGAAAGCGACACAGCACCGCCACGGACGGCATCGTAACCGCGAGGCACTGCCGCGCGCGTTGGCGAACGCCCGCACATGGGCCAGCGCCACTGGCGCTGGCGGGCATGCATGGATGCATGCCCAGGACTTGCTGCGAAGCAGGACGCGCAGCAGCAAGTGCGGGCCGGACTTCCAGAAAAGCGACACAGCACCGCCACGGACGGCACCACAATTGCGAGGCATTGCCTCGCGTCCTCGCGAACGCCCGCACACGGGCCAGCGCCACTGGCGCTGGCGGGCATGCATGGATGCATGCCCAGGACTTGCTGCGAAGCAGGACGCGCAGCAGCAAGTGCGGGCCGGGTGAGCCAACGCGCCTGCGAGGCACTGCCTCGCGCGTTGGCGAACGCCCGCAAGTGCGGGCCGGACTTCCAGAAAAGCGCCACACCACCGCCACCGGATGTTCACAATGTAAAGTCGTTAGAGCGCGAGCGCCCCAGCGACTTTCCATGCCTCAGTTCGCATCCCTTATCTCACTCAGGGCTGATCGCGC